>JBGSIM010000017.1:0-2652 GCA_041742535.1 Cyclobacteriaceae bacterium
TTCGTGAACAAATTTAATGGCCATGGCGCCTTCGCCAACTGCTGATGCAACACGATTCATCGCCCCGGCTCGCACATCTCCTGCTGCAAAAATTCCCGGACTACAGGTTTCGAGCAAGAACGGTTCGCGTTTCAGTTTCCATGATTTTTTAAAAGCATCATACTTCAACAAATCGCGACCGGTTTCTAAAAATCCTTTTTCATCTTTAATGATGTCTAATTTAATCCAATTTGTAACTGGCTTAGCTCCTATAAAAATAAAAAGAGCCGCTGACTTTACCTGCTTACGATCTTTTGTTTGAATGTTCTCCAGGCAAATTTCTTCCAGCTTTTCATTTCCAAAAACTTGTCCTACTATGGTTTCTGGTACAAGCTGAATGTTAGCCGTGGCATTGATTTGATCGATAAGATAGTGTGACATCGTTGATGACAAGTCCTTTTTACGAATCACTATGTAAACATTCTTAGCAAAATTTGAAAGATACATGGCCGATTGGCCCGCTGAATTTCCTCCACCTACTATGTAAACATCACGCTCGCGGCATGAATGAGCTTCTGTTGTTGAGGCTCCGTAATAAATTCCTGCCCCTGTAAATTTTTCAACATCTGTTGCTTCTAACGCACGGTAGTCAACACCCGTAGTTATTATTACACTGCGTGTATTTAATATACTGCCATCACTCAGTGTAATGATTTTATAATTATCCTTTAATGAAATGTCAACTACTTCTTGTGGAGAAAGAAATTCTACTCCAAATTTTCCAGCTTGTGTTATTGCTCTACGGGAAAGCTCCGCGCCACTAAGCCCATTCGGAAACCCTAAATAATTTTCAATTCGCGAGCTCGTTCCTGCCTGTCCACCAGGTGCTCGCTTTTCAATTAACGCGGTTGATAATCCTTCCGAACCTCCATACACTCCAGCTGCCAAACCTGAAGGCCCCGCGCCTATGATTGTTACATCATACATGGTTTTAGTAGCCTTTGATTTCATTCCGGTCTTCTCTCCTACAGCTTGTAGCTCTGGGTTTAGCAGGAATGAACCATCCTCAAAAAAGATAGCAGGCAAACTTTTATTTTCAATCTTGTTGAGTTCAATTAACTCACGACCGATTTCACTGGTTTCAATATCCAGCCATTGGTATGGGATAAGATTGCCCGAAAGAAAATCCTTAACCTGATGCGATCTTGGAGACCATTGATACCCTGCTATTCGAATGCCCTGAAACGTAGGCATGTGCCCGGCCAACCAATCTTCAAGCTGTTCATTTATAGCTGGAAATAATTTTTCTTCTGGCGGATCCCAGGGTTTTGTTAAATAGTAATCCAGTTGCACATCGTTAATCGCCCGGATAGCCGCCTCAATGTCTGAATAAGCTGTTAACAAAATTCGTTTTGCATCCGGAAAGAAAGTTTTTGCTTGCCGCAAGAAATCAACTCCCAACATTTCTGGCATGCGCTGATCTGAAAGAAAGAGCGCAACCGTTTCGTTTTTGTTTTTTAACTCCTTTAAAGATTCAAGCGCCTCGTTGGCAGAGGTTGTGCTTAGGATGCGGTACTCATTCGCGTATTTATTGCGAAGATCTCGCACCACGGCACGCAAAACTTGGGGATCATCGTCAACAACAAGCAGTATAGGCTTCTTCATTTAGTTCTTATGGTAATTTTAATTATAGGGAAAGCAAATTTTAAATTCAGTTTTACCGGATAATGGATTAACATATACTTTCCCATTATGTTGCGCAATGATGCGCTGTACCACTTCAAGGCCTAATCCCGTTCCTTTTCCAATTGATTTAGTCGTAAAAAAAGGATCAAATATTTTATCAAGAATATCAGGTGGTATGCCGGGGCCATTATCAATTATTGAAACCACAATAAAGTCCTGGTCTTTTTGAGTTTTAATTTCAAGCTCATTGTTCGATCGTCCTTCCATGGCATCGATAGCATTATCAATAATATTCGTCCACACCTGATTCATCTCACTTACAAAAATGCGTCCTTTTGGAAGGTTAGCATCAAAGCTTTCTATTAATTTAATGTTGTTCTTTTTTATTTTATGATTGAGCATGGTAATCGTATTCCGAATGCCAATATGAATATCTGTTAACTGTTTTTCTGGAGCCTGATCCATGTGAGTGTAGCCCTTCACGGAAGAAACCAATGCATTGATCCGTTTCGAAGCTTCCTCAATTTCACGAACTAGCTTTTCTGTAGTAAGAATTTGGTTTAGCCAACCAATCACAGGCAATTTATCTTCTGGCCGTAACCAGGATTTTAAACCTTCAAATTCCTCCACGCTCAATCCAAACTCGGCAAAGGTCTCGGTCATTTCATACCCATTGCTAATTTCATTTGCTTCTAGCCAATCTCCAAGCTGATCTTCCAGATCAGATCGTTGCATTAGGGTGAGGGAAGAATGACCATAAGAACTTATCTTATCGAAGACAAGATTATTTACCTTATCCACAATTTCGTCTGTGGCTTTTATTTTAATTACTCTCTTAAAATTCTCGGGCACATTCGATAAATGCTTTTTTAGTTCTTGCGCACTTCGCACTACCGCTGCAGAGGGATTATTAAGTTCATGAGCAAGGCCTGCTGATAATTTACCAAGCGCCATCATCTTATCATTCTGTTGCTGCTGCTTGGTGAA
>JBGSIM010000018.1:0-82330 GCA_041742535.1 Cyclobacteriaceae bacterium
TTATTATCCATCGCTTTCCGCGGATAGAATTTTAACGATGGATTGGATTGAAGGAAAACCGTTAGGGGAAATCTTTAAGAATAGCTTGTTAGCGCAACACGAGCGAAACCAATTAGGCCAGGCGCTTTGGGATTTTTATCATTATCAGATTCATTCGCTGCGTTCATTGCATGCTGATCCACATCCCGGCAATTTTATCATCACTCCAGAAACAAAACTCGGTGTGATTGACTTTGGTTGTGTAAAGGAAATCCCAAAAGACTTCTATAAGATTTATTTTCAATTGCTCGATCGAGATATCCTCAGTGACAAAACTCGGCTGGACAAAGTCTTTCATGAGCTTCGCTTTATTTATCCGGATGATACGGCCAAAGATAAGGCATTTTTTAAAGAGGTATTTACCCAATTGGTGGAGCTTCTAGGTCGTCCTTTCCGAACTCCACGATTTGATTTTGCTGAGAAGACGTACTTCGCTTCGTTGTATCAGTTTGGCGAAGAGATTGGTAACATGAAAGCCTTCCGTGAATCAAAGAAGGCGAGGGGGGTAAAGGATGCGTTGTATATTAACAGGACCTATTATGGCTTGTACAACCTACTTCATGAACTACGAGCTGAAGTAGACACTACCTCCTATGTTGATTTTGAGCCATAAATCAAATATTCCTAAAATTACTACCTAATACTAGATAATATAAATTACCTATATTTGTATTATCCAAATTTAGGTAATGAGGAACCCATTCAAATACGGTGAGTTATCTACAGGCGAAAATTTCTGTAATAGGAAACAAGAAATAAAGCGGCTGCAAAGTGCCTTTCGCGATGGCCAGAGTATCGTTATCATATCACCAAGAAGATGGGGTAAAAGTTCGCTGGTAAATAGGTCGGTGGCTACCTTCAAGGGAAAATTGATTTGCATTCAGATTGATTGCTTTGGAATAAGTTCTTCACGTGAATTTTACGCTGCCTTTTTAAAGGCCACCCTTCAGCAAACCAATTCAAAACTTCAGCAGGTTGTAGACACGGTGGCAAAGTCATTAAAATCGTTAATCCCTTATGTGAAATATGGAGTTAGTGAGAATGATGAAATCCAGATTTCACTGGATTTACCCAATAAAAAATACGATGTAGAGGATATTCTCGAGCTACCGCAGCGAATCGCAGTGGATAGAAAGGCCAAGCTTGTTTTCTGTATTGATGAATTTCAGAAGATTTCTGAGTGGCCAGATGGAAAAGTCGTACTTGAAAAGCTTCGTTCCTATTGGCAAAATCATAATCAAGTGTCCTATTGCCTTTACGGGAGCAAGCGGCATTTAATGTCAAGTCTATTTGCTCACTCATCTCAACCATTTTACCGATTTGGAGAGATTCTATTTCTTACTAAGATTGAAGCTGCTGAATGGACATCGTTTCTCACTAAGGAATTTGAACAAACAGGAAAAGTAATATCGGCTGAGACATCCCGTAGATTGGCCGAATTAGTCGATTCGCATTCTTATTTTGTTCAATACCTGGCTCGCATTTGTTGGAACAATTCTGATAAGAAAGTTACAGAAGAAATACTCTTTGCATCTTTTAATGAACTTCTGAATGATCATCTTTCTTTATTCCAAAATCAAACGCGCAGCTTAACAAAATATCAAGTTAATTATTTAAAAGCGGTGAGTGCCGGAGAAACCCAGTTGACTTCTCAAAGAGTATTGAACCAGTTTGATTTGGGTAGCCCAGGTAATATTAAGAGGAACCAATTGGTATTTGAGGATTTAGAAATCCTCGACTATGCCACAGGTGCTCCTAAATTTTGTGATCCGTACTTCAAGCCGTTATTTGATAGGATATTTAAAGACCCCAACTCTCTGGAACATTTCTAATATTCGAGTTTTGAAAAATCATTCATAACCAATAACTTAGCACCTTATAGTTCATTTTTTAAACTAACTTATATTTTTTATGAGGGCAATATGGAAAGGACACATCCAGTTCTCGTTAGTCACAATTCCTGTAAGGATTTATAATGCCATTGACACGGGACAAACAATCAGTTTTAATTTACTGACCCGCGAAGGTAACAACCCGGTTAGCTACGAGAAAAAAGATAAAGTGACAGGGCAGCCGTTAAAGACTGAAGATATAGTTAAAGGATATCAGTATGAGCCTGGTCAATATGTTATTGTTGAACAGGAAGATCTCAATAAAGTAAAACTAAAAAGCGAAAAGGTAATTGAGATAGAAGGGTTTGTAACTTCAACAGAAGTGCATCATACACTTTTTGAAACACCTTATTTTGTTGGTCCTGATGGAGATATTGCTGCAAAGACGTATGGATTACTTTGTCAAACATTAAAAGATAGTGGCAAGGTAGGCGTTGGGAAAGTTGTACTCCGTGATCGTGAAACGCCTGTCTTAATCTCACCTATGGAGGGTGGAATTTTGATGTACCGACTTCGGTATCCAAGTGAAATTAGAAAGATGAGTGAAGTGCCTCAACTGATTGATGTAAAGACTGATAAAGAGCAGTTGAAGATGGCCAAAACGCTGGTAGACTCAATGACGACAAAGTTCTCTAAAATAGAAATGAAGGATCGTTATTACGATGCGCTGAAATCAATCATTGATGCAAAGATTGAAGGTAAAGAAATTGTAATGATGACAGAAGAAGTGCCGGAGGTTGTGGATATCATGACTGCTTTGAAAGCAAGTATTGATGCAGCCAAGAAGAAGCCGATGGAGAAAGCAAAAGGCAAGTCAGCCAAAATTGAAAAAGAGACAACCAAAAAAACAGCTCGCAGAAAAGTAGGGTAGTCGTGTTAAGTCATGACTAAAAAGAGATTTTCGTTACCTTTGAGCGATGGGCAAGGTCATTCAATTTCCTACTCCTAATCCTGAGAAGTTCGGGTTTAAGCCGGTTCGCAAAAAGAAAGGCGACCGTCCGAAGCATGGACAATTGAATTTGTTTACTGGTGGCAAAGTTGTCAGCCTCTACCGACTTTCAGTTTTTGAAGAAGCATTGATGCTTGATGAGCATGGGGACAGCCGGGCAGCCGATCAGTACTTAAAAGCAATTAAAGCAGGCGATGCAGTAGCAGATGCCTATTGTAATTTGGGCATTCTGGAATCTGAACGAAAGAACCACAGCAAAGCCATTGATTGTTTTACAAAAAGCTTAAAAGAAGACCCTCGCCATTTCGAAAGTCACTACAATCTTGCAAACGTGTATGCCGAAATAGGCAATCTTCCCTTGGCAAAGGTTCACTATCAGATTTCTATTGAGATTGAGCCTTCATTCCCCAATGGGTATTTCAATCTTGGTTTGACACTTGCCATGAACAAAGAACTTGAAGCGGCAATCCAAACTCTGGCAAGCTATCGCGCCTTAGTGCCTCTTGAAGAGCATAATCAAGTCAATGATTTAATCGGAAGTCTTTCGCGATCTCTTCAGTAAGTCAGAGCATACCAACGGTAACAAAGAACAAGATAGCCCGATAGACTTCCAGCGCTATCTTTAAAAACAGTATCAGAATTATTGATTTAAGGATAAGTCGCCAGCCGTGTTCTTTATAGAATTTACTTCCTGATCGAATCACAAAATACAGGTTAGTCGAAATGAAAATAGTAGTGAGTACAGCTTCACTCAGGTAGCCACCTAGTCCAAATACCCGCACAAAAATGGTTAGGAGAATGGCGTTAACAAAGAGGTTGAAACAGGCCAGTTCTACCGCATATGAAACATGATCCGCAAAGTATTTATTCTTTTTCCAATACAACAGGTTTAAGGGGAGTGAACTAACAAAGACAAACACCATTACCATTAATTTGGCGAGACCTGTTGTTTTCAAGTTGTACATTAACGTAAAGGAATCTAATGTCAGATTTAAATTCACAATCTTATGGGCAATAATTGTTTGATAGAACCAACTGAAGGGTGACAATAGTTGTGTGTTCAGTGATGCATTGAAGAGCTGGATAAACGGGAAGAAGAAATAAAATAAGTTGAGGACAAAGAATAGTGCAGTAGGAGAGATGTGATTAACTCGTTTGCCATTTACAAAATCTCGCGCGAGAGAACCTGGGGCTTTGATAGTAAGCCAAAGTGAACGAATCAGCCTGCTGTCGGTGAAAGTAATAGTAAGAAGAACCTGATTGAATATAGTTTTGAAAGAGCGTTCTTTGGCTGTAAGAACCTTCTCTCCACACAGGTTGCAGTAGGTACCAGCGAAAACATTCTGACAGCTTTTGCAGGTGTGGGTAACTTCACTCATTGAGCTTCAAAATTAACGCTTTAATTCCTTAAGTACTTTTCTGCCTCGTGAAACAAAGCCTGCACTCCCGTAAGGCATTTGATCTTCAATCATTGGAATAATTTCATTTTTGAGTTCTGGGTTTTCTTTGGCAAGATTTGCAAGAACTGTCATAGCGAATACCCGAATTGCTACTGGTTCTTTTGAGTTCCTAAAAAATTGAAAACATAAATCAGCGCTTTTGCCTTGTAATGATTTAGGTATAGAAATGAATTGAAGGAACCGTAAGATGTTTCGCTTAACTGAATCGTGTTCATCTGCCTTCCCCAAAAACGTAATTAGCTTGTTAAGATGAGGGTTAACTAATTCTGGATGTAGCTCAACACAATTGCTTAAGGGCCAGGCGGCACGTTGCGTTACCCGATAAGGTCCATTAAGAAATATCTCAACTAATTCACCAAATCTTTTAGGATTAGAGCCAACGTAGGTTACGATCTTCAACATTAGTACTCTGCTATGTTCATGAAGGATTTCTTTTAGCAAATTCATAATCAATTAGTTAGATTAAATTGCATTCCATAACTATCTGAATATTAGGATAATTAACATAGTTTATGTTATCTTTATGTTTAATATTAAAAGATGGATATGTCATTATTTTTTGCCATCACAGCTACGGCATTTTTTCAACTAGGTTTGTGCTATTTCTGCTATCAAGTAAAGCAATCGCGCACTGCCTAAAGTTGTTGACCGTTTCAGTGAATTATTAAATATTCTATTATTTATCAGCCTGATTCTTTAGGGTGAATTGCTTGTGCTAAATTGCGGACTAATTTTCATTTTTCGTGAATTACTTGTCTGCAGAATCACTCGCTAAATCATTCAATGATCGTTGGCTTTTTAAAGATATTACCTTAGGCATCTCTCAAGGTGATAAGATGGCGCTCGTGGGCGAGAACGGCACCGGTAAATCTACCTTACTCAAAATTCTAACAGGCCAGCTTGCAGCCGATCAGGGTGTGATTAGTATCCGAGAGGGAATTAAGCTTGGATACCTGACTCAACAGCCAAATGTGGCTGGTCATCTATCTGTAACTGAAATCATTTTTGATAAGAATAATAAAGTTGCTTCTGTTGTAAAAGAATATGAAGCGTGTATTCATGATGCGCACACATCTCCCGAACGGATGCAAAGTGTTCTGGAATTGATGGAAGAATACAATGCCTGGGATTATGACGCCAAGGTTCAAATGATTACCAGCAAGTTGGGTATTATTGACCTGGATCAAAAGTTTGATGAGCTCTCAGGGGGGCAGCGTAAGCGTGTGTTTTTAGCTCAGATGCTGCTGGCCGAACCGGATCTCATAATAATGGATGAACCCACCAACCATTTGGACTTAGAGGCTATTGAATGGCTTGAGTCTTACCTAGCCGGGCAACAAATTACGTTGTTGATGGTTACCCATGATCGGTACTTCTTGGACAACGTGGCAAACGAGATTTTAGAGCTTGACCGGGGTAAACTTTATAGGTATAAAGGCAACTATGCATACTTTTTAGAGAAGAAGTCTGATCGGGAAGAAATGCTTAAGACTGAAGTTTCGAAGGCCCGAAGCCTGCTAAAGAAGGAACTTGAGTGGATGCGTAAACAGCCCAGAGCAAGAGGAACAAAGGCCAAATATCGGATTGATGCTTACTATGATTTGAAGGACAAAGCTTCCGTAAATCTAAAGCGAGACAGACTAGAATTGGATGTGCAAGAGGCACGGCAAGGAGGGAAGGTTCTTGAACTTCATAACGTCTCAAAAAGTTATGGGGCTTCCAAAATGGTTGACAACTTTTCATACATTTTCAAGAAGAAGGATCGCATTGGTATTGTTGGAAAAAATGGAGTAGGTAAATCTACTTTTCTTGATATGTTAACAGGAGCAACGAAACCTGATACAGGAGAATTGATTCCTGGGGTAACAACTAAGATAGGATACTTTACTCAAGAGGTTGAAGATCTTAATCCGGCACACCGGGTTATTGAAGAAGTAAAAGAAATTGCTGAATACATTACGCTAGCTGATGGCTCTCAACTATCAGCTTCTAAATTTTTAGATACATTTTTATTCCCACCGGAGAAGCAATACAACATCATTGAAAAATTAAGTGGTGGGGAAAAGAAGCGTCTTCAGCTTTTAAAGGTGCTGGTGCGCAATCCTAACTTCTTAGTATTGGATGAACCCACCAACGATTTTGATATCGATACACTCAATGTGTTGGAAGATTTTCTTGAGAAGTTCAATGGTTGTCTCGTACTCGTATCGCACGATCGTTACTTCATGGATCATCTGGTGGAAGAGTTGTTCATATTTGAAGGAGATGGAGTTATCCGACCTTTTAACGGAAACTATTCTGACTACCGAACGTGGTTGGAAGAAAAGGAAGAAGTTGTAGAAAGTAAGCCCGCTTCCATGCCGGCTCCAGCTAAGGAAGTAAAAGAGACAGGCAAGAAGTTATCTTTTAAGGAGAAGCAAGAGTTTGAAAACTTGCAGGGTGAAATTCAATCTCTCGAAAAGAAGAAGGCTGATCTTACAATAAGTCTAAATAGTGGAATAACAGACCATCTAAAATTACAGGAAATTGCAGATCAAATTCAACAGGTAAATGACCAGATTGAGAGCAAAACCTTTCGTTGGTTGGAGCTGTCAGAAGTCAGCTAATTAAGCTTGGCGAAGCGAAGGGTGGAACCTGAAAATTCTTTCGAAAAAGTCGATTTTTTAGCTGTATCTTTGTGGTATTAATTAAGTCAACAAAGTGAATCAAGCTCAGGCCATTGTTATCTACCAACCGCTGCTACATCAGATAGCTTATAACCTTCTTCGTTGTAAGGCTGATGCTGAAGATATCGTGCAGGATACCTTCGTAAAATGGCTTAGTATTGATCATCAAAAAATTGAAAATACTAAGGCCTATTTGATTAAGGCTGTTACTAACAATTGCCTTAAGCACCTTCAGGCGCTCAAGAAAAAGAAGGAGGAGTATTGGGATTCAATTCAATTATCAGAACTGGTTGTAAAATTTAAGGAATCTGATTTTGCCCATATCGACTTTGAAAAAGAGCTTTCTACTGCTTTTAAGGTTATTCAGGCTAAATTGGAGCCATTGGAACGTGCCGCTTATCTTTTGAAAGAGGTCTTTGATTTTGATTATGAGGCCATTCAGAAAGTGCTTGATAAAAAGGCAGACCATTGCCGCCAGTTATTTAGCCGTGCCCGTAAGAAACTAAATGACGAAAGCGATAAGATTAAAACAAGTCTTCCTGATACTTCTCATCTCTTCGAAAGCTTCAAAAATGCCTGTTATTTGGATAATGCGGGTGATTTTGTACAGCATTTGAAGTCTGATATTGCGAGTGCTCTTCAAAAGAAAAAATAATTCATTGATTTTGTCACACGGTCACATGTTTGTGGTCTTACAGTTATTGACCCTCAAATTGAGGTGTTATTAATGATTTAACCTACCTAACTCTATGATGGAGATTTTGATTTTTTTTGTTGCTCATTGGTATCTTTCCTTGTTTTTCCAAACGTTTTTCCTGCATCGATATGCAGCGCATAAAGCGTTCACAATGAATAAGTTTACCGAAAAAGTGGTATACATCCTTACCTGGATTTTTCAGGGTTCGAATTACCTAAGCCCATATGGATATGGGGTTATGCATCGCATGCACCACGCTTTTGCGGATACTGAAAACGATCCACATTCACCGAAATACGATGAAACCATCTGGAACATGATGTGGAAGACAAAAACCATCTATTCAGATATTGCCAACAAGAAAATAACTGTCGAAAAGCGCTTTACTGACGGAGTTCCGGATTGGATAGCTTTTGACAAATTTGCCAGATCATGGCCTTCAAGGCTGTTTTGGGGTATTCTATATGTTGCCTTCTATTTTCAGTTTGCAGCTTATTGGTGGTTGTGGTTGCTTTTGCCAGTTCACTTTCTGATGAGCCCAATCCACGGTGCTATTATTAACTGGTTTGCCCATAAATATGGTTATAGAAACTTCCCTGTGGGGGATACTTCACGTAATTTCTTGCCAGTCGATTTCCTAATGATGGGCGAGAGTTATCATAATAATCATCACAAATTTGGCTCACGAGCTAATTTTGGAGGCATTCGTTGGCACGAACTTGACCCGACTTACATGGTTATTCTTCTGCTGGATAAACTGCGAATTATTCGCATAGCTCAGCAAAAGGAGATAGTTATGGAGCGCATAAAGAAGGCCGCATAAGGTCGATTTAGCAAAATCAAATTTAATTGCTACCTTTACGCCTTAAATTTTTATAACAACAAATCACAATGAAAGAAGGAACAGTAAAATTCTTTAACGAAACCAAAGGATTCGGTTTTGTAAAAGAAACATCAACAGGTCAAGAGTATTTCGTACACGTTTCAGGTCTTGTAGACCAGGTTCGTGAAAACGATTCAATCACTTTTGAATTGAAGGAAGGGAAAAAAGGTTTGAATGCAGTTAACGTTCGCGTTACTAATTAATACACCTAATTTTTTCAAGGGAAAGCCCCACAGCAATGTGGGGCTTTTTTTATGGATTTTTTTTTGAGCTAGAAATCACTAATATTTAGGTTGTCTTTATTTACCTTCAATTCCGCAAGATTGTAATTGTTGTATCCCCAAATCATGAATAAGTATCTTTCTATCCTCAATGCTCGAACAGCTTACGCGATAGGTATCTCCGTATTGGTATCATATATCACGCTTGAGTTTGATTTTCAATACAACTAGGACCTTGCTTTAATAAGTATAGCCATCATATTTCCATTGGTCTTTACCATTCGAAGTGCCTTTAGAAGAAGAGAGAAAGCTTTAGAATATTTAAGCAGATTCAAAGCAGGTTTAATTACAGTTCGTGATTCGTTTTTAGAAAACAGAAAACTTGACGAAACAAGAAAGGCAGAGTTACAAGTAATTATAAAGGAAATTAGTGCTGCTTTGAATAGCTATCTGGGTAATAAGACTATAGCAAAGGAGGATGTTCAGCAAAAAATTAAAAAGGTGTTTGAGTTCATTCAAACGAATACCGAATTTATAGGCAGTGGAACAGCATTAAAAATCTTTCGATTTATGAAAGAAGTGCATTATAGTTCTGAAAATATAATTGCTGTGAATCAGCACCGCACGCCCATTGCCATGCGTGCCTACTGCTTAATTTTTATTTATATCTATCCACTAATATACACCCCTGCGCTTTATAACAGATTGCATGATGGCATCTCTCTTAATGAATCATGGATTGTTTACTTCCTGTCGGCCATTTCAACGTTCATCTTGATTTCGCTCTACAATGTACAAGATCAAATGGAAAACCCATTTGATCAGAAAGGATTGGATGATATTAGATTGAATGACTTTTTGTTGAAGTAGAATTCATTTATTTTGTTCGGCACTGATCTATTATTTCTGTTTTGAATTTCTTATCACTCTTCATAGTTTCAAAAAAATCATCCATGTATTTTATCATTCCATTAAATTCCCGCGCATCAAAGTCGCTTTGATATCGCATTAATACAGCCTTAATAGCATCTTCATTTTCAATGAATTCTTTCCTTACCGATTGGAAGGCATCTTCCGATCTACAAAATCCGCGGAATAATCGCTCCCTCACATCAGCAATATTCAACGACTCATTAACTACGGCATAAGGAGCATCAACAAACCCAGACATATCAAAGTCGTACGTTAACGGAATATACTCTTTAGATTCTGTTAATTGAATTAATTTAGCATTATGCGAAAAAGTTGTGCTCCAATCGGTATTCCCTATCATGTATTGAAATATGTCATGGCGAATGGAGTTTTTCTCTTCTAATAATTTGGGATGCAATTTTAAATCTTCAACTACTTTTCCGTCAAACCTCTTCGCAACTAAATCATCATCTTCAATGAAAAACCCTGTAATGGTTGATGACTTTGATTTTTTTCCTGCCTGGTCTGTGAACTCAATAGTAAGTAGCCGTGTATTGAATGTATATTTAGTAATGGGTTCATCCATTTGATAGGCGATGTACTCTTTCATAATTAATGCGTCATCTTTTGCTTCCTTGCAGGGCAGTACAAGCTTAAGACTTTTGTTTCCCTCAAAAACAGTCCCTTTAGCATCATCCTTCTTAATTTTTATTTTAAGAGGTGGGTACGAGCATTCCTTCCGCCTGTAATTCCCTCGGGCACGAACCGAAATCGCAATAGAGTCCCAACTATCTCCCGATTTAAAATGCATCATGGCAGGAGTATAGATGGTGTCATTTGTAATCGCTTTTACCCCTTTAATTGAGATTGCAAGTTTTATTTCTAATAGCTTTTCATCAAGGAAAAGGGTTGTTACTTCATTCTTTTGGCCTTGAAGCATGCTAGGAATGAAGAATAGGGATAGTACCAAAAACTTTTTCATTGTGGAATTTATTAAAGTTGACTTAATGTACATTTTCTATTTTAAGTAACGCTATTACGTTTTTGTCTACTCGCTTAGGACGAAGGGTTGCGCCATCCAACATACACCAAACTGTCTTTGCTTTCGCGATTGTCTTGCTTGTTATTGAATTTGAAATCTGTACAAATCGATCCGATCGAGGACCCGTAGTTTCTTCTACCCAGGTAGTAGCTACCAGCAAGTCGTCTTTTAAGGCAGAAGTGAGGTAGTCGATTTCGTGCCGAAGAACAACCCACAAAAAGTTCTTCTTAATCTCTTCAGTTGCTACAGCATTCCAATGGGCTTCGGCAACTTCCTGCACCCATCTTACATAGACTACATTGTTGACATGGTTCATTGCATCAATGTCTTCATCGCTGACTGTTATAGTCATAGAAAAGTCGTTCTCGTTTGGATGAACTACTGCCATCATTAATTACTTTAAGATTAGGCAGGTACAAGATACAAGTTCCTACACTGAATAGTCAATGATTTTGAACCAGATCTTGTGGTGAAATAGTTTAGGTAACTTGTTGTATCTTGCGAGAGCAAAGAAGCGTAAGCCTCAATTTTTTAGACGATAATACAAACAATTTGACTTTCCACGATTTCACCTTCAACCCACGATTACTGGATGGGTTGGATGCAATGGGTTTTTCGAAGCCCACTCCAATACAAGAACAGGCAATTCCCGTCATACTTTCCAAGAAGGATTTGATAGCCTGTGCACAAACAGGTACGGGCAAAACCGCAGCCTATGTGCTGCCTATACTTAACAATATTGTGGCTTCAGAAAAGAGGCATTTGAACACAGTTATTATTGCGCCTACTCGCGAACTGGCACAACAAATCGATCAGCAAATAGAAGGATTCTCTTATTTTCTGGGTGTTAGCTCAATTGCAATCTATGGAGGTGGAGATGGCGCTACCTGGGATCAACAAAAAAGAGCGATGGAAGGGGGGGTTGATTTAATTATTGCAACACCGGGCCGCCTGATAGCTCAGATCGCCATGGGAACAATCAAGTTCGACCATGTTGAACATTTGGTACTGGATGAAGCCGACCGGATGTTGGATATGGGTTTTTATGAGGACATCCTAAGAATTATCAAAGAACTTCCAGCCACAAGACAAACCCTTTTATTTTCGGCAACTATGCCGCCTAAAATAAGAGCACTGGCTAATCGAATTTTAAGAAATCCATCAGAGATTAACATTGCCATTTCAAAACCGGCCGAAGGCATTTTGCAACAAGCCTATGTGGTGCACAATGAACAAAAAGAAAAACTGATTGATTTTCTCTTAAAGGAAAAGCAATTCAATAGTGTGCTCATCTTTGCATCTACAAAAGAGAATGTGAAAAAACTGGATCGTAATCTTCAGCGGTTGGGATTAAAAGCAAAAGCAATTCATTCAGACCTAGAACAGGTTGAACGTGAAAATGTATTACGTGAGTTCAAAAATAAGAAACTTACTATTTTGATTGGTACGGATGTCCTCTCACGTGGAATTGATGTAGAAGGAATTGATTTAGTTATAAATTTTGATGTACCGCCAGATCCAGAAGATTATATTCACCGAATTGGTCGCACTGCGCGCGCGGCTACCACGGGTACAGCGATTACCTTCATCAATCAACTTGATCAACGAAAGTTTTTTAGAATTGAGAGTTTAATAGGCAAGGAAGTTCCTAAAATGACCTTGCCCGCTGAGCTTGGAGAAGGACCAGCTTATACCCCTGAAGTTAAAAATCATTCTCCGAAAGGTGAGCATGGAAACAATTCAGGAAAAAGAAAACCGTGGCGAGGCAAACGTCCTGATCGAAAACCAAAACCGTAAATTACTTCTTCAAAAGAATCGAGATCATTTCGCTAAAGTAGTCTCCGTAATAGGGGCCTACCCAATTCATACCCATTACTTCTTCTTTGGCTAATTGTTCGTAGTGAGAGTCCTCAGTAATGTAGCCTGCATAGTCGCCATTAAAACTTGTAATGATCAAATGTTTTTTTTGCGAGGCAGCAAGTTCGTTCAGTTTGTGAGTAACATATAACTCGCCCGAAAAATCACACGGGGTTCCAATCATAACAATATTTCCAAGTTGTAGATAAGTTAACTCACCTTGTATTGGATTTAGGACTAATGAAAACATCCAATCTCTCAGTTTCCAATTTTTTGAGATTCGCAATTGTGAAGGTCCAAATTGAATTGGAATATGCAAGGCTGTAATTTGAACAGAATCGAAAGCATTGTCATAGTTGGCTTTCGAAATTTTTTGAGAAAGAACTTCCCCAGCCTTTGTTACTAATTCAAATTCGTTTTCGGATAATCCTGAGAGGCGATGACTGCCCACCATGCCAGCCATAAAAATGCCAAATGAGTTTTCATTTAGTTGTGAAATTAATGCAGCAGGATAATCACCAGAAAGTGCATTGCTATTTTTGCTAATGCTGGTTGCATGAGCACTAAATGTTACAAGCTGCGCTGAAGCGCTATCAGCTGTTTCGAACTTAATCCCGCGTAATGTTCCATCGTGTGGTGCTTCTTTCTTTAATCTATTTTCGGTGTATTCAGCAGCATCTGCTTCCCAATATGATAATCGAGCAGGCTGCATCGAGTTATCAATTCTTCTTATCTCGGTTAACAATCTTTCCGTTGTTTGATTTACCCATGCATCCTCATAATCGCCAAGCACAAAGGTGCCAGCCAAACTATTGTTCCAACCACCAATGCCGTTATGGGTATGTGTTGCACTGAAATACAAAAAAGGTTTGTTAGTAAATTCCTGTGAAATTTTATTCTGTAGCTTTTGTTTAATAGCAGGTGGGAAGAGCAGCAAATCTACACTGATAAGGTAACAAGAAATATTTCCGTTGTTTAGTCCAATTACCCTTGCATATAGGGAATCGTGAACACTTGTGAAACCATCGCGCATGCGATACCCAGCCATAGGCATTGAATGATCTGGGGTGATTGAAATTTTACCCCAACCTGCTTTTAATGTTTGGGTAGGTACTTGAGTTCGCAGCGAAACAGTATCGAGCACACTCATCATTTCCTTATAAAAATCCTGATCAGCTAGTGGAGTACGATCAATTGGACCTATCAGAGAAAATAGAATCACAGCAAGCGCCATGATGAAAGAGAGTAGCCAGGTAAGCCATCGCTTCATCGGATATGAGTATTGTTACTTTTCAATGATGGTAAACTCTGTTCTACGGTTAAGTTGTCGTCCAGCTCTGGTTTTATTATCCGAAATCGGTTTATCAGGTCCGAAACCAGCTACTGAAATACGTGAACTGTCTATGCCTGCCTGTACTAAATGTTTCTTTACAGCTTCAGCTCGTCTCCGGCTCAGGCCAACATTGTAAGGGTAGGAACCCATATTATCAGTATGACCGCTGACTTCTACTTTTATAGTAGAAGATGTTTTCATGATCTGTTCAAGATATAAAATATCATCAAACGATTTTGGCACATCACTATCGTGACCAAAATAAACATTTAACGTCCGCTTGTAGTTAACAGCAATCTTATCTAAATAAATAGTGTCATTAAGCACATTACTTTGAAGAGGTGATCCATAAAAATAGTAAGATGAAGAATAGGGGATAAACTCATTGCTTGAGACAAGAAGTTTATAGCGAATAGCATTTCCTCCTGTTTTTATTTCTGTGTTGTATGTGCCCACAGCAACTTCATTAAACTTTATTTCGTCACCTTGTGCGGCAGTAAGCTTCACTGTTGCCGCGATTGGTTTATGTGAATCTCCTTCAGCAACATACACGGTAAAATTCATGGAAGAATAACCTCCTGCAGCAGGAGTTATCTCCTTAACTTCTTTAGCTGGACGCATTACTAATGCAGGTGATTCATCCTCCATGGCAAGCACTGCATCTGCAAAATCAGGTTGGTTGTAGGCTGGCTCTTTCCAATTGCGAATATCCACTTTATAAATATCCTGTTCACCAATTCCCTCTTTTCGCACGGAAGTAATATAAGCAAAGTCCTCATTACGGGTTAGTACAATGTATATATCATTCTCTACTGAGTTTATTGGATATCCCATATTGATAGGTCTTTCCCAAAGGTCTTTCTCAGCATTGTAGGTAGAGCGATAAATATCAAGGTCACCCATGCCTGCATGTCCATTCGAACTAAAATACAAATGCTTACCACTGGCAGATACAAAAACTCCGTCTTCGTCCATATCTGAGTTTACCAACTTACCCAGGTTTTGAGGATTAGCCCACTTTCCCTTTGCACTTTTAGTACACATATAAATGTCTGTGCCTCCGTATCCTCCCGGCCGATTGCTTGAGAAGAATAGTTTTGTTCCATCGGCAGTGATGGTGGCTGAGTTTTCGATGTACTCCGAATTGATTTCTAGCCCTACGGGATCTGTCCAGGTGCCATCTGATTTTAGAAAGGAAGCCAGAATATCGCCACCATTTGAATCGTGATACAACAACATTTCTTTTCCATCAGGCGAAAGGTTTACACTTGCATTGTGATAATTATTATTGAGGGGTGCTGGCATGGGTTTGGCAGGTTGCCATTTGTCATCCACCCTTCGGCTATAAAAAATCTCCTCATAGTATTCGTTGTCTACTGCTAATCGATTATTAGTGTTTTCTTCAGGTCTCCGGCTAGTAAATACCATAAATGTTTCATCCGTGTTAATGGTAGGTGCATAATCCGGCCACTCGGAGTTAACGTTATCACTCAGATGAACCAGATTAACATCCACAGGCTGGGCAATCATTATTTTTGCATTGTTACATTCAAATATTTTTCGATTCACTTCATTTATTTTTTTTGATTTTTCATAATCCAATGAGCGAGCCAATAATCGATTATATCGGTTGTATAAAAGAATGGCGCTGTCAAATTTCTCAGAGTAATGAAAGGCTTGCCCCAAATAGAATAATATATCCTGATCAATTTTAGGGTCAAGCGTATATGCATCCTTAAAATACTCAAGGGACTGCTCTTTTTGAATCGTGAGCATTATGGATCGGCCGGTCATAAACTGAGCCTTGGCACTTTTAGGATTTGCCTTAACAGCCAGCTTAAACATTTCTGTTGCCTGTTTACGATGCGAATAGTCGAATACCTCCATTCCCATTCGGTAATACTCTTCCGAAAGAGCAACAGAATCTTGTTGGGCAAATGACGAGAAAATGAGAAAAAATCCTGCAATAAAAAGGAGAGGGCGAGCGTAACGTAAAGCCATAGGTTCTAAACTAAGTCAACTAGAATTTGAGGTTTTAGGAGACTTAAATTTATCGTTTTTTATTTGAATCCTAAGCCTTTCTTTCCTGGTTGATCAAATTTATGAGTAGGGGCTATCAACCTAAGCAATCTTAGGTTCAAGCACTATGGCGGTAGCGGGCTTCCCAGTTGCTCATCTCACGGATCATCGCCTCTTCATGGGGGGTAAGGTTTTCCTTTTTCTTATCAACACGGTGCTGGTCTATATCGGTAAAAAATTGCAATCGAAACTTAAATACAACCTTGCTTCCTATTGCCATTTTGATATCCCGTAAAGGCGCCTTTTCATCTACCCAAAACATGAGCAAATCTGTGTCCCCTGAACTTCCTGGTAAATAAGAGACATCAGAGTTCCTTAAGTTTTGTAAAACCTCTTCTTGAAAATCTTTCTTTCCCGTTATGTATAATGTGCTCCAAGCCATACTTTCTATATTAAGTTCGCAGAGCGACCCATAGTCAATTCCGTTAGTTGTGGGATTGTCAGAACAAAACATTGTGCCGTGCTAGTTTAAAAAAATTTATTCTCGTGCTTGCGACTTGCTTGTTCTCTGCGAACTGCAATGTTAACGAATACTTGATAGTTTAAGTTGCACAAAACAAAAGTATAAGAAAATATTTTCTAGGATGAGATTACTCATTAATCCACACCAGAAAGGAAATCATGACTAATTGATCAGTCAAATATTGAATGATGGGCTCCTCTGGATCGAATTGATTGCCGTATTTTTTTCGAATGGCTTTAAGTTCTTCATCTGTTATCCATTCGGTTGCAATTAATTTGTGAGTAGGGTCAACCTTTTTCTTAATAGTGATAAGCAGTCGTTTCATAATCTGTTAGATTTGATATTCTAAACCTAAGAATCTCACCTCTAATTAAATATGATTTTCATCAGCTAGATGGAGATTGCATTAAGAAACTTCGAATATCTATTTGACCATGTATCGATCAACTCGTATAACCTCTTAAGAAATGCTTTCGTCCACGACACCAGATATAATTAAACAAGCTAAGGCGGGCAGTACTAAGGCTTTTGAGATTATTGTGGAGGATCATCAGGCATTTGCTTTTCGCGTGGCATTTAGATTTGTAGGGCGAATTATGGAAACTGAGGATATCGTGCAGGAAAGTTTTATTAGCCTTTGGAAAAATTTTGATCGGTATCGTGCAGAAGTAAAACTTACGACCTGGCTTTACCGGATTATTGTCAACAAGTGTTTAGATTATCTTAAGTCAGCATCCGTTAAGCAAAACAAGAACAGAGTTGATATGGAACTAGCGCATACTAAGGCAGATTACACTACTCCTGAAATAGAATTACAAAATAAGGAGTTAATGAAAGTTGTTCATGAAGCAACAGAATTACTTACACCTAAACAACGAGCAGTATTTGTTCTTCGAGACCTGGAAGGACTTGATGTTAGTGAGGTTTGTAGTATTCTCTCAATATCTGCTGGAAATTTAAAGAGCAACTTGTATTACGCAAGAGTAGCGATGAGTGTGAAGTTAAAGGCATTTAAGGAACCTGAACATCGTATTTATGAAATGTGAAAAAATTGTATCCTCAATTTATTTGTATAACGAGCTTGACGAACAGGAAAGACATCAGGTTGATATTCATATAGATGGTTGTTCATCCTGTAAAATTCTCTTTACTCAAACAAGCAATCAACAATTATTAATTCGTAAGGCTGGCGAAACGCCAATATTAGCGGCCTCTCCAGAACGGATTAAGCGTAACATTATGCAAGCTATTGTGGGTACTAAACGAAATTGGTTTGATGAGATCATCTTAATTGTAAATCAATACTTGTTACGTGCCTCATTGGTGGTAGCTTCCATACTACTTACCGCTTTCTTTTTCTCAGAGTTATCTGCTGACTACACCAGAACTCCACTCAACTCTACTTACACGGCTTCAAGTGGTATACGTTTAAATACGCCTAAGTTCTTAAAAGACCATATTAAGAGACGAGAAGCAACCAATCAAGTATCATTTTATGATTGCTTAAAGCAAAGTGATTGTGATTTTTTAAAGAATCTTAAAACCAATAAAAACTTATGAAGAGTTTCAAATTAGCATTAATTGTTTTTGCAATAGCTATTCTAACATCCTGCGATCACAAAGTAGCAATGAATACAGTGGTGCATGAAAATGGCTCGCTAGACAAAACCATTATCATAGAAGGAGATTCAGCAAATATCAATAATAACTTTATCGGAGTTGGATCAACAAAAGGATGGGTCGTTACCATTGTTAAAAAGGATACGGTAAAGAAGGAAGATAAGGGGAAATTTATCTTGACGTTTAACAAACATTTCAATTCAAGTGAAGAAGTCAATCAGGATCTAGGAACACCAAACGATACACTCTTTCGGGTTACAAGTCAATTTGATAAAAATTTCAGATGGTTCTACACATACATTCGATACTCTGATACTTATCAAGCTATCAATAGACTTCAGTATCCAATGACAGACTATTTCACGAAGGAGGATTACAACTTCATTGATCGATTACCAGCAGAAGGTAATCCCATCTCTAAAGCCGACAGTCTGTATCTTAATCGCCTAAACGACAAAACCTTTGATGTGTATGGTACCCGGGCGTTGTTTGAAGAGTATTATCAGCACCTTGAAAATTTATTAAAATCAGAAAATCAACTTGCATGGGTGGATACGTTGAAGAATCACAAGGAGAAGTTATTTGAATCCATACAAGACGATAAAGATGTCAATGACCTCGCAGACTTATTAAAGAAAGCAGGCATCCCAAAACTTCCTGTTACTGATCAACAGATCTACAAACTTGAACAAGAAATGGAAGCCTTAACAAACTTCATTTCTACTGCTAGCAATGGTAAATACATTCACACCGTTACTATGCCTTACAGTATAGTCAATTCCAATGCAGACTCGATAGCCGGAAATACGCTCTATTGGAAACCAAGCTCCACTAAATTCTTATTAAAAGAGTATGAAATGATTGGCGAAGCCCGAACTCTAAATATCTGGGCAATAGCTTTATCCATTGGTTTTATCCTGCTTACCGTTGCCTTGATTTTCTATAAAAAAGGGTCAAAAACAATCTAAGTAATTGGGAATCGGTTCCCATATTAGGACTAATAATTCTTCAAGTCAATTGATTATAGGCCCAATTTGCCTTATTTGAGGCATTGGCATGATTATCCCATTAAGGGATACCATGGAAAAGAAACTAGTGATTGCAATTTTTGAAAACGACCCGCTTAACCGGTTCATTTATCAAAAGATGTTGAATCCTCACATGGACAAGGCCTCCTTCTATATCTTCAACTCGCCTGAAGAAGGACTGGAAAAGGCAAGTGAGGTAAATTTTGATATTGCATTTATAGACATGCATTTGAAAGGCGAGTGCTTTGGTGGCATTCCGTTATCGCAACAGTTGAAATCATTTTCTGATAACACTAAGTTGATTGCTATGACCACTCTAATCCAATATGGAGACAGGGAGCATGCAGAGTCAAATGGGTTTATAAAATGTCTTGAGAAGCCGTTGCCGTTTTTTGATTTTGATAAGTTATTGGAAGGAATAATCTACAATTAAGAATATGAAAAAGTGTTCAACAGGTAAGCGTTTGTATTCAAGTGAACAGTTAGCTGAGGATTCATTAATTGAAGCACATATTCATTTTGACTATAAATCGGGTGCTGGCCCAAAAGGAGTTTATAAGTGCGATGAATGCGGATCTTATCATCTAACCTCTCAAGGGGTTATTAACGCCAGATTATCGCAGCTATTAGCCGATGGAACCATCCAGAAGCAAAAGGAAGCAGGCCGATGGAATGAGAAGTTTAAGAAGTTTTAAATAAGGTAGGATTCTTAATGACATCAATCCCGTACATAAAAATTGGTTAGGGGACTCGTTGAAATTTCAATAAATTTCAATCTGAATCTGACTCATGAAAAAGATACTCTTCCTGCTGCTCCTTTCTGCTCCGGCATTCGCGCAAAAATTCACAAAAGAAGAAATTACCCGCTGGCAAACTCAAGCCAAACAAGTTAGCATCATTCGTGATACCTGGGGTATACCGCATGTTTATGGTAAGACCGATGCGGATGCTGTGTTCGGATTTTTGTATGCACAATGTGAAGATGATTTTGAGCGGGTGGAGATGAACTACATCACAGCAACAGCTAGACTGGCAGAAGTAGAAGGTGAATCAAAGTTGTATCATGATCTTCGTACCCGATTATTTTATGATACACTTCAAGCCATTTCTATTTATAAAGAAAGTCCAGCTTGGCTAAAACGACTTTGCGATGGCTTTGCCGATGGTGTTAATTATTATCTACATACACATCCCGATGTTAAACCTAAATTGCTAACGCGATTTCAACCCTGGATGCCTTTCTTATTTAGCGAAGGAAGTATTGGTGGTGATATCGAATCTATTTCGGTAAACCGATTGAAAGAATTTTATGGATCAGGTGACGTTGAGTTAGAACCTGAAGAGGTCGATCATAATCCTGAACCCGAACCGCGTGGTTCTAATGGCTTTGCAATCGCACCCTCACGAAGTGCCAGTGGCAATGCATTGCTGCTAATCAATCCGCATACTTCGTTTTACTTCCGTCCTGAAGTTCATGTTAACAGCGAAGAAGGATTAAATGCCTATGGGGCTGTAACGTGGGGACAGTTTTTTGTTTATCAAGGGTTCAATGAACATTGCGGATGGATGCACACGTCCAGTCAGGCCGATGTAATGGACGAATATCTTGAAAGCATTGTAAACCGTAACGATTCACTGTTTTATCGCCACGGGGTTTCAACTAAACCAGTTACCTCTAAAAAAATTAAACTTGCTTATAAGGATGGTGATAAGAAGAGCTATAAAGAATTTACTGCGCGTTATACCCACCACGGTCCTGTAGTTGCAAAGCGTGATGAACAGTGGGTAACCGTTTCCATGATGGTAGAGCCATTGAAAGCACTCACACAATCGTATCAGCGCACCAAATCACAAGATCTTGAGGACTATAAAAAAACAATGGAGTTGAAAGCCAACTCCTCTAATAACACAGTGTTTGCCGATAGCAAGGGAAACATAGCTTATTGGCATGGCAACTTTATCCCCAAAAGAAATCCTGATTATGATTGGACTAAACCTTTAAATGGGAGCGACCCTGGTACCGATTGGCAGGGCTTGCATGAAGTCTCAGAGATTGTACACTCATACAATCCACCAAATGGTTGGATTCAGAATTGTAATTCAACACCGTTTACCTTGGCGGGAAAGGATAGCCCGGATGAAAGCAATTACCCAAGTTATATGGCACCCGATGCTCAAAATGCAAGGGGAATTAATGCCGAGCGAGTGCTTCAAAGAGAATCATCTTTAACGTTAGGTAGACTAATAGCTGCTGCCAATGATCCTTATCTATCAGGGTTTGAAGAGTTAATTCCGGCTCTGATCTCAGCTTATGAAGCATGCACGGATAATCAACTTGTTGCTAAATTGAGAGAGCCGATAGCATTCCTTAGTAGTTGGGATAAAAATTATGGAATTAAATCGGTGCCCACCACACTTGCCATTTATTGGGGGCAGGAATTGCGCCAGGCAATTTCAACAAGAATCCCACCAGGAAGTGATCAATTAAGTATCATTCACTTCATGGCTACCCAAAGTTCAAATGAAGAAAGATTGGACGCACTGGAAAAAATATTAGATGAACTTCAACTTGATTATGGAACCTGGGTTGTTGGCTGGGGCGAGGTAAACCGGTTTCAGCGCCTTACAGGTAAGATTAATGAAACCTACAATGATTTAAAGCCAAGTTTACCTGTGGGTTCTGCTTCATCTTTCTGGGGCTCATTAGCAGCATTTGGCAGTCGCAAATTTTTGGGCACTAATAAAATGTATGGCTATGTGGGAAATAGTTTTGTTGCAGTGGTTGAATTTGGTAAAGATGGAGTGAGAGCAAAATCTGTACTGGCAGGAGGAAATAATAATAATCCGTTATCAAAACATTTTAAAGATCAGGCGGAACTATACAGTCAGGGAAAGTTTAAGGAGGTGTGGTTTTATAAGAAGGATGTTGTAAAGCATGCAGAACGAACGTATCATCCTGGAAAGAAATAGCTAGTATTTTATGTCAATTGAAAATGATCAACAGATAAAGATTGGAACACCATTAACTTCGTCAGCTGTTAAAGTAATGATGTTGGGGTCGGGTGAACTTGGTAAAGAAGTCGTAATCGAATTTCAACGATATGGTGTTGAAGTGATTGCAGTGGATCGATATGATAACGCACCGGCTATGCAGGTGGCTCATCGGTCATATACAGTTTCAATGCTGGATGGAAAGGCGCTTCGTGAAGTAATTGAAAAAGAAAGGCCAGATTATATCGTTCCTGAAGTTGAAGCAATTGCCACCGACACGTTGGTTGAATTGGAGAGGGAAGGATTTCATATAATTCCAACAGCCAATGCTACGAGGCTTACGATGAATAGAGAGGGGATCAGAACGCTTGCAGCTGAAAAATTAAATGTAAAAACTTCTCTCTATAAGTTTGCCAGTACCCTTGAGGAGTTTGCAAATGCTGTGGATTCCATTGGATATCCATGTGTTATTAAACCAATCATGAGTTCATCCGGTAAAGGGCAAAGTGTTGTGAAATCAAAAGAAGATATTAATTCTTCCTGGCACTATGCACAAGAAGGTGGTCGTAGTGGTGGGGGTAAGGTGATTATAGAAGGTTTCGTAGATTTTGATTATGAAATCACGTTGTTAACGACTCGACATCGCGAAGGTGTTTCTTTTTGTGATCCGATTGGTCATAGGCAAGAACATGGCGACTATCAAGAATCATGGCAGCCACATCCCATGAACGATAAGGCCCTGCAGGAAGCTCAACATATTGCCACGCTTGTAGTGAATGCATTAGGCGGTTATGGGATTTTTGGCGTTGAGTTTTTTGTGAAAGGGGAGACTGTTTATTTCAGTGAATTATCGCCTCGACCTCATGATACAGGTATGGTTACCATGATCTCGCAAGATCTTTCAGAATTTGCCTTGCATGTTCGCGCTATTCTTGGGCTGCCCATCCCAGCAATAAGACAATTGGGACCTTCAGCATCGTCAGTGATTTTAGTGAAGGGGAAATCACAGAATATTACCTACTCAGGTTTGGAACTTGCTCTTCGCGAAGAGGATACACAAGTGCGTCTATTTGGCAAGCCTGAAGTAGATGGTGAACGTAGAATGGGAGTATGCCTCGCAAAAGGAAAAACGATACAAGAAGCGAGAGAGAAAGCAAATAGAGCTGCGGCTAGCATCACCTATTCACTCTAAGAATTTTACTCTTCTTCCTTAATTACAATTTTCTCCATCACATCATCCTGACGGATTTGATCAATCACATCAATACCTTCATACACTTTTCCAAATACGGTGTGATTGCGATCTAAGTGCTTTGTATTGTCACGACTGTGGCAAATGAAGAATTGCGAACCGCCTGTGTTTCTTCCAGCATGCGCCATTGACAAAACACCACGATCATGATATTGATTATCTCCTGTTAGTTCACATTTGATAGTGTAGCCCGGTCCTCCATTGCCAATTCCATTAGGACACCCGCCCTGAATCATAAAGTTTGGAATTACTCTATGGAAAGTTAATCCATCATAAAACCCTTTCTTGGCGAGGTCAGTAAAGTTTTTAACAGCAATAGGAGCGTCAGCTTCAAAGAATTTAACTTTCATTACTCCTTTATTGGTATGGATTTCGGCTGTTTGCATGGTTACTAATTTTTGCGCAAAGGAAACAAGTTTCTGTTAGTATCCAAAGATGGATTGAATAAAATAAAAATAGACTCTGAATATTCGGAGTCTATCTTTATTCAATTATCTGACAAAGTCAGAAAGTGGTGATTAAATTTTGCCTGATAATTCTTTGCTAGCCTTGAAGCGAGCAACTTTTTTGGCTTTGATCTTAATCGTTTCACCTGTTTGAGGGTTGCGACCTTTACGAGCAGCTCTTTTCGAAACAGAGAAAGTACCGAAACCTACAAGGATAAGTTTGTTGCCAGACTTAAGAGTCTTGGTTACGCCTTCCATGAAAGAACTCAAGGCAGCAGTGGCTTGTACTTTAGTGATGCCAGCATCACCGGCAATCTTGCTAACTAATTCAGCTTTGTTCATAAGTGTTAGATAGGGGTTTAATTACAAGGCGCAAATTTAGATTCTTTTTGATCTAAAAAAATTATTTCTGCTTTTTCGATAGAAAGTTTATTTATGCCAAGCCCAATGTTCACAAGGGTTTCCAAAGGTTGGGTCAATAAGATTAGGTTATCAACATCTGTATTGATAACTTGAATGCAATTAGCGTAAACTTCTAATTCTGAAATGATTACTAACTTGATTTCCTCTCTTATACTGTGTTTCCTTTATCAAGATCAGGTTCCGTATAAACCTTCCGAAGAGTTTGAAATTAAGATTGATTATATTTTTAAGGAACGCCCATCTGCTGATAGGCAAACTATCAATTTTGACCAAACTGATAAAGAAAAGAAACAAATAGATGCTGTTGGGGACATGCCTTATTTGAGAATTGAACTTAAAGTTCTAACTATTTCCGAGAGTGAAACCCGAGTGCGCGTTATTAATAGTGATGGTAATCTAGTATATAATAAAAAGGCAGCTCCGGGTATGCTGATAAAATTGGACTGGGGTTATGGGGTTATACTGAAGACATCAAGGACAAAGTAACAAGTCATGAGTTTACCGTTTATTTTAATGATGAGAAGAAGAAATCACTGAGCAGAGTTTTCCTCAGTATATTAGATGATGGAACTTTTTTGGTCAATGACGTGAAAAAAGGAAAATTCTAAACCCTACAGACTCCGCTAGCACCTGCATCTGTCCGCTCATTCACCCGTTCAGGTGGATAACTTTTTTTTTCTTTATTTCACGTTTCAATCTAATATTCTGTATGCGTATTCTTTTCATCCTCGTACTATTTGTCAGTCGTATCACTTTTGCTCAACCTGGTCAACCATCGTCTTCTGAGATAAAACTTAAACTAAAGAAATTAAATTTTCTTGGCTCCGTACTCTATGTGGCTGCTCATCCTGATGATGAAAACACGCGAGCAATAACTTTTCTGGCAAATGATCGCCTGGCTGCCACCGCATATCTTTCGATGACGCGTGGAGATGGTGGACAAAATTTAATTGGACCTGAGATTGGTGAGTTACTAGGACTTATCCGTACGCAAGAATTATTAGCTGCCAGACGAATTGATGGCGGGCAACAATTTTTCACACGTGCCATTGATTTTGGGTTTTCTAAAAATTATCAAGAGACGTTGGAGATCTGGAACAAAGATGAAATCCTTTCTGATGTGGTTCAGGTAATTCGACAATTTCAACCCGATGTTATTCTCACACGGTTTCCACCCGATGAACGTGCTGGTCATGGACATCATACTTCATCAGCCATCCTTGCACAGGAGGCCTTTGATATTAGTAACAATCCAAAAATATTTCCAGTGCAAGTGCAAACATTCGGAACCTGGCAAGTGAGCACTCTATACACAAACACGGGCCGCTGGTGGAATCAAACTATAAATGAGAGTACACCTGGCATTGTCACAATGAATGTGGGGACGTATAGTCCTCTGTTAGGAAAATCTTATTCTGAAATAGCTGCCGAGAGTCGGACGTCTCATAAAAGTCAGGGCTTTGGATCTTCAGGCAGCAGAGGTGACTCACAAGAATTTTTTGAATTTGTTAAAGGTGCTAAAGTAGATAGAGATTTTTTTGAGAAAGTGAATACCACATGGACACGTGTGAAAGGTGGGGATAAAGTTCAACCCCTTGTTCAAAAAGCAATTGCTGAGTTCAATGAAGATAACCCAGCCTTGAGTGTTCCGGTTTTATTGGAAGTTAGAAAGCAGATTATGCTTCTTGAAAATTCGGTATGGAAACAACGAAAACTTAAAGAAGTAGAACAGTTGCTGTATGATTGCTCTGGATTATATGTAGCTGTTCGGGCAAATAGCTATATGACAACTTCTAATCAGCCAGTTACTGTTTCGTTTGAGGTAATCAATCGGTCAGATGTTTCCATTTCGTTATTAAATGTGAAGAGTCAACTTCTTAGTCTTGATTCAGCACTCTCTTTGCCATTAAAAAATAATGCATCTGTTAATTTTAAGTCAGTAAAAAATCTGGCCTCAACTGCTAATTACTCGGCACCTTATTGGTTGAAGGATAGCCACTCAATTGGATTATTTAATGTAAAGGATAAGTCACTCATCGGTAAACCTGAAAATGATGCAGCAATTTATGCGGAAGTAACTGTTTCCATAATGGGTGAAAAGTTAGTGTTAAACGTACCTGTAATTTATTCATGGACTGATCCTGTGCGCGGGGAGTTAACACGCCCTGTTGAAATTGTTCCGCTTGTCTTTGTTAATTTTCCACAATCGGTATATGTTTTTAAAGATCAATCCGCACAACCTATTCGGGTTCTTTTGAAATCTTCATCGCAAAAGCAAATTGCCGGTAGTTTAACGTTAGAACTTCCTGCAGGTTGGAAGTGTGAACCTGCTGCCATTCCCTTTGAGTTATCAAAAATGAACGAAGAGCAATCATTAATCTTCAATGTAACAGGTAGTAAAACTGAAATTGACGCCACTATTAAAGCTGTAGCTGAAATCGGGGGTAAGCCTTACTCACATTCTATTCAGCAAATTGTTTATGATCATATCCCAATTCAAACTCTTCAGCCCGAAGCAAAGGCAAGAGCACTGCGCATCAACATAAACAGAGAAGGTTCAGTTATCGGATACATAAAAGGAGCGGGTGATGACATTCCTGCCAGCCTAAGAAACCTCGGCTACGAAGTTTGGGAAATGAAAAATGAAGAAGTTACGGCATCAAACCTCAAGCGAGTGGACGCTGTAGTGTTAGGCATCCGTGCTTTGAACACGAATGAACGCATTGGCTTTATCATGCCCACATTGCTTGACTATGTAAAGGAAGGGGGAACATTGGTAGTTCAATACAATACCAGCAACGATATTGAAATGGACAAGGATAAATTCTCACCTTATCCACTCACGCTTTCGCGTGATCGCGTAACACAAGAGAATAGCGAAGTGCGGATTTTAAAACCTGATCATCCGGCTCTAAACTATCCAAATAAAATTACAAGCAAAGATTTTGAAGGATGGGTGCAGGAGCGAGGGTTATACTTTCCAAATAAGTGGAGTGAGAAGTATGATGCGTTGCTCTCGATGAATGACAAAGGAGAACCCTTACGAGATGGGAGTTTGTTGGTTGCTAAATATGGGGAAGGGCACTATGTGTACACAGGACTTTCTTTCTTTCGCGAATTACCGGATGGTGTGCCGGGTGCATATAAACTATTTGCCAATCTGGTTTCGTTAAAAAAAGTCAAGTCGTTGCCAAACGAAAAAATTAAAACAAAGAAATGATGGGTGAAGATCAGGAAGAAAAGCCGCCAGTTTTTTCAAAATGGAGTAGCTGGTATTGGTTTGTTATGATTGTATTGGCCGTACAAATTATTATTTACTTACTCATTACAAATTCTTTCCGATGAATTCAATCGACTGGATAATCTTGTTTGTTACCTTGGCGATGATCGTTACCTATGGTGCGCTGAAAGGCAGAGGAAGTAAAAACATTGATGGGTATCTGCTGGGTAACAAAAGTTTGCCTTGGTGGAATGTTTGTTTATCCATTATGGCAACTCAAGCCAGCGCAATTACTTTCTTATCAACACCTGGGCAGGCTTATGAAGATGGAATGCGATTTCTTCAATTCTATTTTGGCTTGCCGTTGGCCATGGTTATTCTAAGCGTTACTGCGGTTCCTCTTTATCATAAATTAAAAGTCTACACCGCATATGAATATTTAGAAACCCGGTTTGATTTAAAGACCCGATCGCTTGCGGCATTTTTCTTTTTAATGCTTCGTGGGTTGTCAGTGGGAATTACCATCTATGCACCTTCATTAATTCTATCTACCATTTTGGATTGGAACATCAATCTCACCACAATTTTTATTGGCTCGTTGGTGATGATTTACACAGTTAGTGGTGGAACCAAAGCGGTGAGTATGACTCAAAAATATCAACTCACTATTATTATGGCAGGTATGATCATTGCCGGCCTAACTGCTTTCTATAAGCTCCCAAAAAACATTTCATTCTCAGAAGCATTTCAATTAGCGGGTGTGATGGGCAAAATGAATTTAGTAGATCTTTCATTTGATCTAAGAGAGCGATATAATATTTGGTCGGGTTTAATTGGCGGATTGTTTTTATTCATGTCTTATTTTGGAGCCGATCAATCGCAAGTAGGAAGATATTTAGGCGGCAAGTCGGTTGCTGAAAGCAGATTAGGTCTGTTGTTCAATGGATTGTTGAAAGTGCCTATGCAATTCATCATTCTGTACATTGGTATTCTTGTTTTTGTTTTCTATCAGTTTCATCAAGCACCCGTTTTCCATAATCAATCGCTTAAAGACAAGGCAATGCAAACTGAATATGCCGGAGCCATTGCTGAATTGGAAAGTGAGTATGACAAAGTATTTACAGATAAACGCATTGAAGCAGAAAACCTGGTTGATGCTATTCGTCAGGATGATCCAGCTCTTATAGAACAATCCAGAAAGTCATTCGAAACTATCCAGGGTTCTGAAAAAGCAATTCGGACAAAAGTTAAAGAACAAATTGCAACTGCTTTGCCGGGATCAAATACGCTCGATAAAGATTATGTGTTTATAACCTTTGTGATGGCTTATTTACCACATGGACTTATTGGTCTGCTGATGGCGGTTGTGTTTATGGCTGCTATGTCATCCACTGCATCTGAACTAAATGCGCTGGCTTCAACCACTACAGTAGATATTTACAAACGTTCCATTAAGAAGGATGGCGATGATTATCACTATGTTAAATCATCAAAATGGTTTACTGCGGGCTGGGCTATTTTTGGAATGTTATTCGCCTCTATTGCCAATCAGGCCGAGAACCTGATTCAGTTTGTGAATATTGTAGGTTCTATTTTTTATGGAACCATTCTGGGGATCTTCTTGTCTGCCTTCTATCTCAAATACATTAAATCAAATGCGGTTTTCATAGCAGCAATTGTTGCTGAAGGAGTGATTCTCTATTGTTATTTCTTTACGAAGGTGGCTTTTCTTCTCTACAATATAATTGGTTGTTTGTTAGTGGTTGTGTTAGGCTTCATTATTCAATACATAGAAAATCAGCGCACAAAAAAAGCATCCCTGTAATAGGATGCTTTTGATTTTCTACCGAAGGTAATTACTTCAATGATTTCTGAAGTTCTTCATTCATTGTCTGATAGTCGCGGTTGTTAGCTGCTTTTGCTCCTTCCCAGGATGCCTTAGAAGTTGCTAGTGCACCAGCCTTATCGCCAAGTCCTTTTTGAATTCTTGCTTTTTGATATTTAATCCAGAACGCAGTTGGATTAGCTTCATCGGCTTTATTCACCCACTCAAGCGCTTGCTTTAAATCTTTACCATTCTCTAAATAATATACAGCTGCACTTAAATAGTTGTTTGGATTTACTTTGGTGGATGCTTCAATCGACTTCATCACCTTAGCATCAAAATCAACAGCAATAGTAAACTTTACGGAAGTATTCTCCCATGCAATTTGAACCTTTGCAGTTTTGCTATCACCAGCAATATCACCGATGTTAATAGTCAATGTCTCAACTTTCTCAGTCAATTTCTCTGACTTTACTTTGAAGTTTGCAGCTTCTTTAGTTTTGTCATAACCTCCTGTGTTGCCACCTAAAGAGATGTCCTTATATAAAGAAACTGTCCACTCTGTTGCACCAGGCCAGCTAAATATTAGATATTCACCTTTAGGAACAGCCGTTCCTTCTACTTTCACATCATCACTAAAAGTGATTTTTGTTCCGGTATTAGCACCGGTTCTCCAAATTGCTCCGTAAGGAAGCAGAACTGCCCCTTCGCCAAAAATCTTTCTTCCTTTTGCGCTTGGGCGCGAGTAATCAATTTTAACATCCGTTAAACCAACAACAGTTGATACTGAGGCAGCAGGACTTGGCTGTGGTGTTTGAACTTGTGCATTGGCAACCAGACCAATTGCAAGCATAACAAGAATTAATAGTGTGTTCTTCATAGTAGAGTTTTAATTTTAGTCGTCAAAAATAGAACCATTTTGTCCGCTAAGCAACCATAAAAGCACCCTGACTAAACCCATGATACTCTCAAAATCATTCTTTCAGCGAAAAAATGTAATTCAGATTTCAAAAGAACTTCTTGGTAAAACCGTTTCAACGGTATGTAATGGCCAGATAACAAGTGGAATAATTGTTGAAACAGAGGCTTATTCATTTCGGGAACGAGGTTGTCATGCATACCTAAATAGAATGACAGAACGCAATCGGGTAATGTTTGAAGAGGGCGGAGTTGCCTATGTGTATTTGTGTTATGGCATTCACAATCTATTTAATATAGTCACTAATAAAAAAGATAAAGCCGAGGCAGTACTTATCCGTTCGCTGCAACCTATTGAAGGTGAAGAGTTGATGAAGGCGCGAATGCAAACCACTTCAATAAAACGAATAACTTCAGGGCCAGGTAAACTAACGAAAGCGTTGGGTATTGACAGAACGCATAATGGAAAAAATCTTATGAACTCCGATCTTTGGATTGAATCAGGAATAAAGGTTGCAAAGAATGAAATTGTTTCTGCTAAACGAATTGGCATTGATTATGCAGGTGAAGATGCAAAACTACCTTGGCGGTTTTATTTGAAAGACAATGTTTGGGTTAGTAAGCTATGATCGATAAAACATTAAAAGGGAATAACGCTAGAGTGGTTCATAATTTTAGTGAGGGAGTCATCCCTCTCCTTTGGAGAGGGAAAGAGGGTGAGGTCAAAGCACATTTTAGTATTTTATTTGTAATCTTGAAGTTGATTTGAACACATGAAGTATTTTTTAATTTTCTCTCTCACAGTTTCTTTTTCTGCTTTTTCACAGAGTACCGATCCACTCGCTCTTATTAACTCTTCTTACGATGAGCAAAATCCGGTCATCAGTCCCGATGGAAAAACACTTTACTTTACAGTTGCCAATCATCCTGATAATATAGGAGGCAAAAAAGATCCCGGTGATATCTGGATTGCTTTGTGGATGGGTACTGGCTGGTCGGCACCGGTGCATGCAGGTTCGGTACTAAACAATCGGGGTTATAATGGCGTGGCTGGTTTAAGTTATGATGGTTCGGAATTATATCTGTTAAGTCATTATGCAAAAGGAAATGAAAATATTACTACCCAAGGCATTTCGGTTTCTCAGAATACAGGTGCAGGTTGGAGCACCCCGCAAAATATTTCAATTCCCTATTTTCTAAATCGATCTTCCACATTAAGCGGGCACTGGTTGCCTGATCTTTTTGTATTCTCAGCTGAATCGTATAACACGATTGGCACTGAAGATATTTATATCACCATGAAGCAAGGGAACAGGTGGACGGAACCCATTAATCTTGGTAGTTCGATCAATACTGTTTTTCAGGAAATTAGTCCTACGCTTAGCGCGGATGGGAAGAAACTTTACTTCGCATCTAATGGCAGACGAGGTGGATTCGGCAGTTTCGATATTTATGTTTCCGATCGATTGGATGAGAGTTGGAAGAATTGGTCAACACCAATAAACCTTGGAACTCAAATTAATTCGGACGGGCGTGAGTTATTTTTCCGCGGCAGCGATGCACAAAAAATGGCACTGTACACAACCACTCAAAACAGCGATGGATATGGTGACATCAAACTTTATAAAGACAGCTTGCAGGCAATTCTTAAAGTGGATACTGTGATTCGCATTGTTGAAGCAAAGCGCGATAGCATAAATGTGCCTGATAAGAAAGTAAAAATTGCGGGTCGCATTACTAATTCGAAAACTGGAGAGCCGATTGTTGCCAAAGTAACTTTTAAGACTGACTCGCTGTATGTTGCTACCAGTAAAGCAGATGGCAATTATGTGCTGGTTGTTCCTTCTACTAAAATCTATTCCATTGAGGTGGAAGCAAAACGTTTCGTAAACATATCTGAGAAATTGGACATTCACACGTTCGAAATGCAAACGCTCGAAATGAACTTCAAACTTCAACCCATTGAAGTAGGAGCTGTTGTTAATTTGAAAAGTGTGCTGTTTGAATTAGGTAAAACCGACCTATTGGAAGAATCATTTAATGAACTTAATGTGGTAGTTGATTTTCTAAATTCAAATTCCTCAGTAGTCATTGCCTTGGAAGGGCACACGGATAACCGTGGTGATATTAAAAAGAATCTGGAACTTTCACAACAACGGGTAGATAAAATTAAGTCATACTTAATCTCAAAAGGAATTAGTCAGCGAAGAATAAAAGGGAAGGGGTATGGTGGATCACGACCCATCGCTACTAATGATTCGGAGGAAGCGCGCAGGTTAAATAGGCGCGTTGAGTTTAGGATTTTGAAGAATTGATTTACTGAATAGGAAAAGAATTTTAACCACTGAGACACAGAGGCACTCAGAGAAGTTAAGATCAATAAGTTGTACCTGAGTGTTCTTACTTTGTGCCTGAGTGCCTTAGTGGTAAAAGTGTCGATGAAGTTAAAATGCTAACCGTGAGGCACAGAGTAATTCACAAAACAAGTGAAGGCCTTTGATTATCTTTGCGACTTCGCGTCTTTGCGGTTCAAAAAAAAGCTAAATTCCAAGATGAGTTTAAATAGAAAAATACTTATCGTACTCACATTAGTTCTGTTAGGGTGCACTAACTCCAAAGAACAAAAGGAAGAATGGGTAAGCATCTTCAATGGCAAAGACATTAATGATTGGGTGGTTAAGATTCATCATCATGAAGTAGAAGAAAATTTCGGAAACACCTTTCGGGTAGAGGATGGGGTTCTAAAAGTTCGGTACGATCAGTATGAAGATTTCAATGATCAGTTTGGTCACTTATATTACAAGAACCCCTTATCTCACTTTCGATTAAAATTTGAATACCGGTTTGTAGGCGAACTCCAAAAAGGAGCACCTGACTTTACATTGCTCAACAGTGGCGTGATGTTTCACTCGCAAGATCCACACAGTATGCCTAAAGAACAAAACTGGCCTATCTCAGTAGAGATGCAGTTGCTGGCGGGCTTGGGTGATGGCAAACCAAGACCTACTGGTAATATGTGTTCACCGGGGACTGAGATTTTTTATCAAGGGAAACTGTACGATGGCCATTGCCTAAACTCAACCTCACAAACCTATGAAAGTGATCAATGGATAAGTGGAGAACTTATTGTGCTGGGTGATTCATTAATCACGCATGTAATCAATGGCGATACCGTACTTCAATATACTAAACCTACTATGGGTGGTGGAGTAGTAAATGGATATGACAGCACTCTTTGGCAGCCCGGCAAGCCGCTCACCACAGGGTATATTGCATTCCAAAGTGAAGGACAACCGATTGATTTTAGGAATATAGAGTTGTTGAATCTAAAAAAGGACTAGCACTAAAACTTATTTTTGTTCACCTTTCAAAATATCGGTGCCCAAAAATTTATTCTCATTAAGTGTATACCAACTTCGCTTCTGAGGTAATGTCATTCCTGCAACCTGAATCTCATCTGCCAACAATATGTTTTCCCCGGAGCCATCTTTCTTAACGAAAGAATAGCCGATTAAATTAAACTTTGTTTTATCAAAGTAGAAGGACCAATTATCGGCTTCATAGTCAACACGCAATTGGTAGGCGGGTTGATCTATCCATACTGTATCTATAAATTCATTTTTTAAGATCGTTCCTGAATCGTTAAGCTTCATGGGCAATCCCCACAGGTATAGATAGTAATTGCGCATTCGTTTGGCCCGGTCGCAATCAAAATTACCTCTTTCAATAAAACATGAATCCATGGATACTCCATGAATCTCTTCGCCACCGCGATTAATTTTAAAATATCCCTTCGTGTTATCAATCCAAACCTGTGTATTTCTAGTTACTTCAATACTATCCTTTATATGAATCTCCTCAAAGTTGAATTGAGTTTTTAAGTTAGGCCAGGCGTTCAAAGGATCGTGGTAGGCTATTGACTTCTCAAGAATGTCATTTGCCGTAAGATCAGGTCGCTTACATTGGGTAGAGAGAATAGCCGATGCAAGGATAATGGAAAGGGTTGTGGAGTTGAATTTCATGACGGAAAGATAAAAATTGAAATCAATTAGTAAGCTAATTTCAAGAATTGGCATTCAGTAAATTCAGTACTTGCTGCCACTCACATAATTCTGAATCGCTCTGAGAGCGGATTAGCGTACTTTTGTGTTTCAGTAACCTAAAACTATGAAACGATTAATCTATTTTTCCTACATTTTATTATTGGCTCTTTCTGCGTGCGGCCCAAAAGAAAAGGCCGAACTTACGGAGGCTGAGCTGATCGAAAAAGCGAAAGGTATCCATGATCGTGTAATTACACTAGACACACATGATGATATCAACACCACCAACTTTACTGCTGAAACTAATTATACTCAGAGGCTTTCCTCTCAAGTAAACCTTCCTAAAATGATTGAGGGCGGACTTGATGTTGCCTGGTTTATTGTTTATACTGGTCAGGGTGAGTTGACAGAAGAAGGATATAAAAAAGCATATGAAAATGCAGATGATAAGTTTAAAGCTATTCACAGATTGTGCGAAGAGATTGCTCCTGACAAAATTGAACTGGCTTTAACATCAGATGATGTTAGAAGAATTGCAGGGTCTGGTAAAAAGGTTGCCATGATAGGAGTAGAGAATGCTTACCCAATTGGAACTGACATTAGTAGAGTAAAAGAATTTCAAGAGCGGGGTGCCCGCTACATGTCGTTAGCTCATAATGGTCATAGCCAATTAAGTGATTCGAATACCGGAGAACGTGATAGTGTTTGGTTGCACAATGGACTTAGTGACTTAGGTCGTCAAGCAATTGCTGAGATGAATAAGTGGGGAATCATGGTTGACCTTTCGCACCCATCAAAAGCAGCAAACATTGAGGCAATGAAATTGTCTAAAGCCCCTGTAATTGCTTCACACTCATCGGCACGGGCACTTAATGATGTGAGTAGAAATTTAGATGATGAGCAATTGGAAATGCTTAAACAGAATCGTGGTGTTGTTCAGGCAGTAGCATTTAAAAGCTATGTAAATACTGAAAAAAATAAAGCCAATAGCGAGAAGGCTGAGGCTGTGCTCGCAGAAGTTGCAAAGGCAGAAGGTTTTGAAATTGTTCCTCGCTCTGCTATGCGCGACATGAGTGACGAAGCACGTGAGAAATACATTGCGGGTTATATGGCAATCAGGGAAAAAGCAAAGACAAGAATTGAAGAAGAAGTTAATCCAGTGGCGCCTCCTGTGGATGTTGCCGATTTTGTTGACCACATTGATTACTTAGTCAAGAAAATTGGATTGGAGCATGTAGGTATCAGCTCAGACTTTGATGGCGGTGGTGGTGTTGATGGTTGGAACGATGCTTCCGAAACCTTTAACGTTACGTTAGAACTTGTAAAGCGTGGGTATACCGAAGAACAAATTGGAGCGCTGTGGAGTGGTAACTTACTTCGGGTGTTGGATGAGGTTCAGGAAATCGCTAAGAAAATTCAGGCGGGAGAAATTCTTTAATACAAGTCGTCAAGACCGCTTTGAGCGATCAGTCGAAAATAACTTAAGCTGTTAGGTTTGATAACCTGACAGCTTTTTTTACTTTTTAAGGTTTAATACCCAACAGCCTTATCATCACCCCGCGTATTATCCGCACCACCTTTAAACATTTGGAGAAGGACATGATTGACTATTTTCTTACTTTATCAAAGTACAAACTATTAGCAAATGAATTGAAAATAGAAGTGTAGCCTATTGTATCAGTATCGTTGTAGGGATGATAACTTATTCCTGCTCCATTAAGGTAAGGATAGTTGTATCTCCAAATAAAATCTGTTCTTCCTCCTAATGAGTCTTCGCTAGCAATTCTTAATTTAAATATTTCCTTATTGTATTGAATGACGTTTAACTTTTTTGCCTCAAAGCTAGAATAATATATTTTACTGATTTTGGCTATCGTTGAATCTGCATTGAAGTCAGAAATTTTTATCGATAAAAGTGTTAAAATGAAATCATTTTTTTCCAATGAATAAAGTCTAATTATGGTTTTAGAATCCGCTCTTTGACTAAATGTGGGTTTTGACGGAAAGAATATTGTGACTCCAGTAAATGGATCTGTTAGCCAGCCAGAATCTGTTGAATTAGATGTTATGAGAGAATCAATTTTATACTCCCATAAGCCTTGCTGATCGCGGTGTTTATTATGTTTTGTCTGTTCATCATATTTAGATTGCATAACATTTTCACTTATTAATAATCTATTAAGTTTTGATTGAAATTGTTCCTGACTTTGTCCCAAGGAATCTAGAATATGCTTATTCATTAGGCGTGCAAAATATTCAGTAATATTAAAGTGATATTGTTCATGATTCAGGAGGTCATCCGATCGACTTGATTCACGAACCCATGAATAGACATTTTTTTGAACGGCATATGCTTTATAGGTTGAAGAAGAAGAATCAAATTCTAACTGAATAGTACTTGAGACTGAGGCATCATATTTGGATAAAGGATCTATTTTTCCGGTAAAGTCACTCCACTGAAGAGGAGATCCCCAACGTTTTGCAATATGGCTATCGTAAAACTTTTTGTCCATTAGGCTCAAAGCAAATGCTATTCCGATGGATGCGGTTGCTACAATTAGCTTCGGTTTTAAAAGATTTGCCATCCTCTTCGCGCTAAAACGGGCCTAACAAATTCAACTATAATTTCATAGCTCCCGACAAGTACCATAAATAGGAAAAAGTTAAAGACAATATTTTCTAGATCGAAAAGAAATGGTTGACCTTTAATTTTAACTGAAATGAATAGGAGTATTAAGTATAGAATAATAAATATTAAATCATGTATTACTCTTCCTATGAAATTATTAGATCTTTTGTGCTCAATCCTATAAACAATGTGGTTGAGCGGCATAGATAAAAATACTATTATTAGATATTCCGTATTCAGCCAAAATCCTAAGAATTGCATAACTGCAAATATTGCGGTCAATAAGAGTATTAGTGAAATTGATGTTAGAAATTCACGATAACTTATCGTTCTAAGGAATAACCCTAAATTCAAGCTATCAACAGATTCAGATTGTTGGTGACTATCAATCACAATTCATGACTTTACCAATAACAATATAAGTAACTAACTGTTGAATTTATCTGGCAAAGTGTAATATTTTAATACCCCACCGCCTTATCATCACCTCTGGTATTATCTGCTCCGCCTTCCAGCTTTCCATTAGGCAAGACTAATATCGCGTCCACGCGACCAATCGCTCTGCGAGGAGTAAGTTTATGTCCGAGGCTTACTAATTGCAGACTGTCTTTTTTACTAAGCGCTCCGGTTTCAGGAATAACAACATCGGGTAACCATTGGCTATGAACTCGTTTGGCATTCACTGCTTCCTGCATACCCATACCGTGTTCCGTTACATTTAAGATTACTTGAAATACAGAAGTAATAATAGTGGAACCCCCCGGTGTGCCTACTACCATAAAAAGTTTTCCATCTTTTTCAAGAATGGTTGGTGTCATCGCGCTAAGCATGCGCTTGTTGGGCTCAATTTTATTTGCTTCGGCACCCAATACTCCAAACATATTAGGTACACCCGGCTTTGAACTAAAATCATCCATTTCATTATTCAAAAAGAAACCAGAACCTGGAACAACGACATGCGAACCAAACCAACCGTTGATTGTTGTTGTCACAGCTACTGCATTTCCTTTTGCATCCACAATTGAAAAATGTGTAGTCTCTTCTGATTCGTAGCCGGAAATGGTTCCTTCTTTTATTTCTGCACTAGGAGTTGCTTTCGATGGATCGAAGTTGCTCATGCGCTCATCATTATATTGATCGTCCAGCATTTGTGTAATAGGGACTTTAAAAAAATCAGTATCACCTAAATAAATTGAGCGATCGGCATACACTCTGCGTTCGGCTTCCGTCATTAAGTGAATAGTTTCAGCAGAGTTAAAGCCCCATGATTTAATAGGGTAGGGCTCTACTGATTTTAAGAGTTGCAACAAACAAACTCCACCACTGGAAGAGGGCGGCATGGAAATTACTTTATACTCTTTATAATTGCCCACAATCGGTTCGCGCCAAGCCGAAGAATAGTTTTTTAAATCTTCAAGCGTGATTAACCCTTTGCCCCGTTCCATCTCAGCAACAATATCTTCAGCAGTCTTTCCTTCATAAAAACCAGCTCGACCCTGATCGCGAATACGTTCTAACGTATGGCCTAATTCTGTCCAACGAATAGAATCTCCTCTTTGCCAATTGTCCTTTAAAAGAAATTCGGGCTGAACCGTATTGTACTTAACAAGGTCTTCCTTCATTTCATTAAACCAGGTAGATTCACGTTCGGTGAGTACAAGTCCGTTGAGCGCAAGGTCAATGGCTGGTTGAACTAATTCTTTCCACGGAAGTGTACCATATTTTTTGTGAGCTTCCACCATACCATCCACTGAACCGGGTACACCAGAAGCAAGATGACCTTGAGTACTTAACCCCTCAATTACATTTCCTTCTTCATCGAGATACATAGTTGTTGTTGCCTTGCCCGGAGCTTTCTCGCGAAAGTCTAGTGAAGCCACGGTGCCATCATTCAATCTCACAACCATAAATCCACCACCACCAATATTTCCGGCTGCAGGAAAAACAACGGCCAAGGCAAATTGAGTTGCGATGGCAGCATCAACAGCATTGCCACCTTTCTTCATAATGTCTACCCCAACTTGTGATGCAAGTGGATGAGCTGAAACCACCATAGCAGAATCAGCCAACAGACCAACTACTTTTTCTTTCTTTGAATTACAAGCAAGGACTGTAAAAGCCAATAGAAGAATAAGTACGCGCTTCATAGATAATAGGGTTGGTTTTGTGAACCTAAATGTATTACTTCCGAGCGAAGAATACCATGAGCCTGAGAAAAGAAAAAGCCGCGCGGCTAAAACTAAGTGTCCTCGATCACACACTAAAACTGATCGGAAAAAAATCGTTCCATGATTTATACATCGAGGAGATTTGTTCGAAAGTAAAAATCTCAAAAGTAACCTTGTTCAAATATTTTCCGCAGAAAGAAGATATTCTCTTGTATTACTTTAGGGTGTGGTGTCTGAAACGTGCCGTGGAATTTAGAGACAAACCGAAAGAAGGAGTTGCTGGCATTACATTTTTGTTTGATAAACTTGCCGAAGATTGTGAAACACATCCGGGCATAATCCAGAGTTTGTTTGCTTACTTATCAGATCTAAGAAGACCACCAAAACCTTTTCCGCTTAAAGTGGAAGAGAAAAGACTTTTGTTCCCTGATATTGCAGATATTCATTTGGTGGAAATTCAATCGCTTGATCAGATGTTTGAGAAATTAACGTTGGAAGCAATCTTCAAAAAAGAAGTTACGAAATCCGCATCGACACGCGACTTGAGCAATTTGTTGACGACTGTTTTCTATGGTTCCGTAATAACCGCTCACATGCAACAGATAAGTCCTGTGAAATTTTTCTTTCGCAAGAATGTAGAGATGGTGTTGAAGGGACTTTCTTAAAAGTCAACAGTCTACGGTCAATAGTCCACGGTAGAGTGGTCTCAACTATTTAGCAAGCGTTATAGATTCAGGACCGTGGTCTGTCGACTGACTTATTTCATCCTCACCATCTTAGTCCGCTTTCGTTCGAACATTCGGATATGACGATTGCCAACAGGAATATCAATCACGTATTTGTTTCCTTTCGACCACATTTTATACGTGCGGGGTTTCACCACTTTAGTGCCAGAAGAGCTGCATGAAAGTAGGAGGAGGCCAGAGAACAAAAAAAGAAGGACTCTCTTCATTAGTTAGGTTAGAACTCTAAAAATAGCTTTTTATTTTAAAACAGAGCGAGTAACTTGAGTTTCAATAGCAAGACTATGAAAACATTTGAAACACTTACTGAAGCGATGGCTGATTTGAAAAGTCGGGGCTATACCCAGGATTTTAATTTGCGATCGGATTGGATTGAATGTCAGCCACTCAATTTGCAATTAAGACCTACCGAATTTCATGTTGATGAAGTGCATCGTTTTGAGGGAATGACCAACCCGGGTGACAGTTCTATTCTTTTAGCCATTCAATCCAGCACAGGAGTGAAGGGTCTTTTAATTGATGCTTACGGAGCTTACGCGGAAACAATTAGCCCTGAGATGGCAAAGCGGCTTAACATGGATTCTAATACTTCACATTAATATTCATCACCGTGTCAAGGCCAATTTTAAAAATTCCATTTAAACCCGCTGATTGGATTGTTGAAGGGATAACATTGTTTATTGTAATGGGTATTGCAGTTTATACGACCATTCACTATTCAGCACTACCTGATACGATTCCTACCCATTATGGATTTAGTGGTAAGGCAGATGGATATGGAGGCAAGTCAACACTCCTTGTGTTACTCGGTGTTCTTATGGCCATGTATCTTTTGTTGTTAGGAGTATCCAGAATTCCTCATAAGTTTAATTATGTTACTGAGATAACTGAATCAAATGCAGCTCGACAATATTCCTTGGCTATTCAAATGATGCGTGTCATGAAATTGATAGTAGTGATTATCTTTAGCTATATTATTTTAACAACCATTCAAATAGCACAGGGTAATGCAATCAGTTTAGGTACCTGGTTTCTAGTAACAGTTATATTTTTTCTCTTTGTAACAATTATTATTTACGCAATACGAACATCGCTAAAATTCTCAATAAAATAATTTTTATGACTACCAACAGAAGATCATTTATCACAACCTCAGCAAAAGCAGCATTAGGTGCTGGCATTGCGACAACACTTCCCTGGGAAGCGATTGCTAATGCTAAAAAGGCTATCTCAGCCAATGATAAAATTAATGTAGGCGTTATCGGAGTAAACGGTATGGGCTGGTCCGACACCCAATCGTTTATGAAAATACCAGAAGTAAACATTGCTGCTTTATGCGATGTGGATGATAACGTGCTCAACTATCGAAAGTATGAGTTGGCAAAAAATGGTCGCGAGACTAAAACATATAGCGACTATCGAAAGATGCTAGAGAACAAAGATCTTGATGTAATCCTCATTGGTACTCCTGATCATTGGCATTGCTTGCAAATGGTGGAAGCCTGTGAAGCAGGCAAAGATGTGTATGTAGAAAAACCTATTGGCAACTCCATTGAAGAATGTAATGTAATGGTAGCGGCCCAAAAGAAATATAATAAGGCTGTGCAGGTAGGGCAGTGGCAGCGCAGTATGCCCCACTTTGTGGATGCTTTAAATTTTATTAAAACCGGTAAGCTCGGAAAAATCAGAACGGTGAAAGCCTGGGCGTATCAAGGTTGGATGAGAAACATTGAAGTAAAACCCGATAGCGCCCCACCTGCAGGTGTTGATTATAACATGTGGCTTGGGCCTGCCACGAAGAGACCATTCAATCCAAACCGGTTTCATTTCAACTTTCGTTGGTATTGGGATTATGCCGGTGGCTTAATGACAGACTGGGGCGTTCATTTGATTGACTATGCATTACTGGGCATGGATGCATCGTTCCCAAAATCGGCAGTTGCATTGGGAGGTAAGTATGCCTATCCGGATAGCCCACAAGATACACCGGATACGTTAGCAACAGTGTATGAGTTTGATGGGTACAACATGCTTTGGGAACATGCACAAAGCATCAGCAATGGTAACTATGGAAAAGATCATGGCATCTCATACATCGGAAACAACGGAACGTTGGTTCTTTGGCGTGGTGGTTGGGAAGTAATACCAGATGAAAAACGAATGGAAGCTGTACCTTATCAACCCAACAAAGGTTCTGGTCTTGATTTACATACTGTTAATTTTATTGAAGCTGTAAAAAGCCGAAGCCTGAACAAACTTACTTGCCCAATACAAGCCGGAGCGCATGTAGCCTTGGTTTGCCAGATGGGTAACATCTCTTATAAAACAGGAGCGAAGGTGAGTTGGGATCCTGCCAAGTCAAAGTTTAATGAAGATAAGGCCAATGGCTATTTGGCTGCGAAGTATAATAATGGCTACAAGATTCCTAAAGTTTGAAATGACTAAATCTGGAAATAGTTTACCTGTTTTTTGTATTGGATACCCTTAATACTATATTTGCACCCTGTTTTAACAGAACGCTGGTTTTGATGGGTTCAAGTCCCGTCCGGACCGCAGTAGTAAAAGCAGGAATTGGTCTGGTAGTTCAGCTGGTTAGAATGCCTGCCTGTCACGCAGGAGGTCGCGGGTTCGAGTCCCGTCCGGACCGCAAAAGCCCTCACATTGAGGGCTTTTTGCTTTTTATGGAAAACAGATGACTTCTTTGTCAGTGATCGGTTATCACCTTGTTAGTTGATTTAACGAGTACCGTCAACATGAAAACCTATTTCTGATATTCAATTTTGGTTATACGCCAAACAAATTGCCCGGTAACTGTTTTCACAATAACTTCATCACCCACTTCTTTTTTCAGCAGTGCAAGTGCCATGGGCGAATCCATGGAAATGTAATCTGTTGCTCCAATAAGTTCTTCACCGCCTACAACGCGTAAACGTTTTGTTAAGCCTTTACTATTTTTAATTTCTACCCAGGCCCCAAACATAACCTTGCCTTCCTGGAAGGGAGAATAGGTTACAACTTTCAAGTCATCAATGCATTTACGTAGATAAAGTATCCGCTTGTCGATTTCCCTGAGTCTTTTTTTATTGTAATGATAATCTGCGTTTTCAGAACGATCGCCAAGGCTTGCAGCCCAGTTTACCTTTTGAGTTGTGTCTGGCCGCTCAACCCGCCAGAGGTGATCCAATTCTGCTTTTAACTTATCTAAACCTTCTGGGGTAATCAACAGTGTCTTCATAGTACGTAATCGGGCAAACTTACTTCTTTGCCAGCAGCTTCTTCAAGTCCGGATGAGATTGTGAAGTAAGAAACTCGGTGATAGTGAATTCAGCAAGCCTCTGAATACAAAAAGGATCTTCCGCCATAATAGCTTCCACCTCTTCTTTTGATTTAGCGAGCACGAGAATGATGCCTCCCGTGCGTGGCACTTTTCTGCCGGAAGCAACAAACATGTTCGTTTTATAATAGTGATTTAAAAAATTCATGTGCTCTTTCATGTGAGCATCAATTTGCTCAAGCGGCACAATGTAAGTGAGGTTAACAATGAACATAAGTGAAAGTAATAAATTTTCAAATTGAGAGAGCGAATATAATTGAAGTCGCAGGCTTAATTGAAGCTAACAGCCATTCAAAAACGCATGTTGGATAGTGTAACTATGAGGTAAGATTTATAAGGTTAATACACAATGTTTTTTAGGCTTTAAAAAAGTAATCCCCACTTAACTTTTTTTAAGAGACGTTCATCGGTTGTACTTGCACTTTCTAGTGAAATAGTGAATCTGGGGTTCCCGAACGGTTATGTATGGCCTAACATAGTGCACCATGAAAAGACGTTACGTAATAATCTTGTTGGCAGGATGGCTTTACTATTCAGGAATTCACAACACCTTTGGCTTTGCGAATCCAGATTCTAACACAACCACGTTACATGATCACCATAGCACAACCGGTAATGGCGGAGGCGGTGGAAAAAATAAAAAAAAGTGTGGTAATACTTCACACGACCACAGTAAAGATAAAGACAAAGGCAAAAATTGTGACGGTAAAGATAAAGGTAATGGAAGCGGTGGGGGAACCGGAGGTTCTCATGGGGGTGGCTCGAATCAACAGCCCACATGTGAAGGAAACAGTTACTCTACATCCATCGTAAGCAAAAATGAAGTTAATGACACCTGTGTGGAATATGAGATTAAAGTCTCGTATGATGGCTCGCGTAGCTTTGGACTTTCTCATTTTACAGTGGGCATTCCTTGTGGAGAAGTAAAAAACATTAGCAACTCAGAAAACTGGAAACAGGTATTTGGCAAGGATCCCAAAACGGGTGTGTATGGGCTTAAGATTGATGACATCCGGAATTTTGGTGAAAAAGGAGCTGATAGCTTTACAATTAAGTTTACCTGGTGTGGTGATGCCTCGTGCAATAAAACCTTAAGTGTGGTTTCATACAAGGCTGGCCAGTGCATAGACTATGACACGTTGCAGGACTCGGGCAATGACAATGATGGGGATAATGGTGGTGATTCAGGTGATGGTGATGACAACGATGGTGATTCAGGTGACGGTGACAACCCTTCCGATTCAACCGGCACATGTTCTACACTAATTGCTAAACTGCAAAAAACTAATGTAAGTTGTTCAGGCAGCAGTAATGGTCAATTGCAAGTTGTAATTGAGGATGGGGAAGAGCCTTATAGCTACGCCTGGTCAACGGGCGAATCATCCTCAGCTATTCAGAACTTAACAGCCGGCAATTATATGGTTACAGTAACGGATGCCAAGGGCAACACGATGACATTGAATGAATATATAGCATCCACAGAAGCAATCGTGATTACTGAATCACTCACACAACCCACATGTGGAAATATGAATGGTGCAATTAGTTTGAACGTTACAGGAGGAAGTGGTGCTTACACATTTGCCTGGAGCAATGGAACTACTCAACAAAACCTTACTAATCTGGGAAGTGGATCGTACACCGTTTTGGTTTCGGATAGTGCTGGTTGTTCCGCACAAAAAAACTTTACACTGATAAACAGCACTTCCATTACGGTGGGTGTAAGTTTCACACACCCAGCATGTAGTCAGAGCAACGGCATAATTGATATTACACCGACTGGTGGTGTGGAGCCATACACATACGCCTGGAACACAGGCGCCACCACACAAGATCTTGAGAATGGTGGTGCTGGCACATATTCAGTTAAAATTAGTGATGCTGCTGGTTGCTCCGTGAACATGGTGTACGCACTTAGAATTAATAATACAATGGCACTGAAGTACATAGTTTCGCCAACCAGTTGTGCAGACGATAGCATAGGCGCTATTGATCTAACTGTAACGGGAGGAACAGGGCCATACACATATCTTTGGCAAGATGGAATTACCACTGAAGATCGTACGGGATTGAAGTCAGGTCTTTACAAAGTAACAGTAACTGATTTCAGTGGCTGTTCTTCTTCGATTAACATTAGCGTGTTTAAAAAGACCTTCACGGTAAGTAGTGAGGTTATTCAACCAAAATGTGCTGGCGATTTAGGCTCAATCACAGTTACACCCGTGGATGGTGTTTCTCCTTACACATATTCCTGGACGGATGGAGAGACAGGTAATTCACTAACTGATATAGGTAGTGGCATCTATTCAGTCACCATTACCGATGCCAGTGGTTGTAGTGTTACCATGGTCTTTGTAATGCCTACACTGGTAGCCATCAGCACAACCAGTGAAATAAATAACAACCAATGTGGGAGTGAAGGTGCGTATGTGATCGATCTTTCGGTAAGTGGTGGAGTGTCTCCGTATGCCTATGAATGGTCAACTGGTGCTACCACACAGGATGTGTCAGGGTTACAGTCAGGAACATACATGGTTAAGATTACTGATGCGAATGGTTGTAGTGCTACCCGTGAAGTAGCAATCGATCCAGTTTCTTCCAGCTGGAGTTGTCTGATAAACCCACCTACTACGGAAGCAGTATGTAAATCAGCTGGTAACCTTCTCAACACTTCGATAGAAGAAGCAACCACCTATCAATGGACGGTGATGAGTTCTGATAACAGCTGGGCAATTACAGCAGGAAGTAATTCGTCAGCAGTTGTTTATACTACTGGCAATGCCGGAACTTCAGCAACCTTCACATTGACTATTACAAAAGATGGCTGCACGAAGTCGTGTAGCTACACCACATCTACAACAGGTTGTATTGAAAAGGATAATACTGGTGGTGGCGATCCGTTGGCGGACGATCCTTGTGCAAGTGACAGCACCACCCTAGCCAAAGAAATTATAACAGAAACTACTCCTGTAGCAACTACACCCACGTCTTCAACTACGCAACAAGCTGACGAAAATGAAGAAACCCCTGAGAAAACAGAAGTTGAAATTCAAGATGCTGATAGTTTGACTACAAGGCTTCAAGTGAATGCTTATCCAAATCCCTTCACTGATAGGGTTAATTTTGAATGGACTTCGAATGAAGATGATTATGTGCAAATGGAGATTTTGGATTTATTGGGTAGGAGAACATCAGTAATATTCAAAGGTCCCGTGCGGAAAGGAAATTCCTATAGGTGTGACTGGTCGCCCGCGGGTACAGATAGATTGTATATCTACCGATACCAATCTTCTAAAAAAATGGAACAAGGTAAATTGTTGATGAAGTAGATTTATAATATTTGGCTGCGTGAGCCGCTAGATAACACTTCGGTAGTGAATGTTACATGATATTAGCATTCCAGGTAAGGGACTTATTTGGTGATGAACATCAACACGGCAAAGAATTCGCCACTATCTTTGCAAAAAGAATAATCATCAGCATGCGGGTCCTTACTCTAGTCTTTTCAATCGGAATAACTCTTCAATCATTTGCTCAAACAAAGCAAGTCTGCTTCACCATTGACGACATGCCACTTGTAACCTATGGCATCAAAGATACCACTTACCAAAAGGCGATGATGAACAAACTCATTGCTGCATTAACATCAAACAACATCCCAGCCATGGGCTTTGTTAATGAAGTAAAACTCCATAACAACAACGAGCTCATTCCTTTTCAAGTGCAATTATTAAAAACATGGCTCGCTGCCGGACTGCAACTTGGCAATCATACCTACTCGCACCCCGATTATAACGCACTTGCTCCAACCGATTTCTTTAATGAAATTATGAAAGGCGAACAAGTAACCCGAACCCTAATGAAACAAGCCGGACATCAACTCACATACTTCCGTCATCCGTTTTTGCACATGGGTAGCACCAAAGCAAAGAGCGATTCACTCACACAATTTTTAACAGACCATGATTACATCATCGCGCCTGTGACGATCGATAATGCTGACTACTTGTTTGCAGTTGCGTATAAGCGCGCTCACGATAAAAATGATAAAGAACTGATGAATAAGATTGGTACAGACTACATCACCTACATGGAACAAAAAGTTCTCTACTTCGAACACCAGTCGCATGCTCTTTTTGGCCGACCCATCAATCAGATATTATTATTGCATGCCAATGCACTTAATTCCGACTACCTCCCGGCACTCGCGACCATGCTCAAAAAGAATAGCTACACATTCATTTCACTTGACAAAGCACTTCAAGATAAAGTCTATCAAACACCCATCACCGTCTTCGGCCCCTGGGGCATCTCCTGGATCGATCGCTGGGCACTATCACAAGGCAAGAAAGGCGATTTCTTTAAAGGCGATCCTGAAACCCCGGCTTACATAAGCAATTAATTGGCAAAAATGGCCATTGCTTTGAAACCGATTGCATTAAAAGGGTAATTAAGCATCACATCGGCTATAAAATCCGGTTATCGGCAATCAATTCCTTAACCATATAGCAACAATTACTTTCGATTAAGTAAAAAGGAAAAGCCATGGAAAAAACCATAGAAATTAAACCACTATTCTTGAAAGGACTGATTAATGCGCTGTTGATTGAGGCTATCATTGTAGTGCTTTTGATACTTTAATAGAACAGACCTAAGTCATTCATAATCACACTCCCTTAACCTGAAAAGGCTTAAGGGAGTGTCTGTTTTAAGGTCATTTAAAACTGTTTATGAAGCTCATTTAATTTCTTCTAAATACGAGCCTTTCTTGCATAAAAGGCCATAATTTCAAAATTATCTTAATTTTGTAGCCTTATTTAATTAACCCAGGGCAAATGAATCTGTTGGATTTTGAAAAGCCCATCGCGGAACTAGAAGGAAAGCTTGCCGATATGAAACACCTAGCAGATGGTAGTGATGATTCGGTAAAGAAGGCAGTTCAAGCGTTGGAGAAGAAGATCACCGACCTGAAAAAAGAAACGTTCCAAAATCTTACCGGCTGGCAACGGGTGCAACTATCACGTCATCCCGATCGACCTTATACACAAGATTATATCTACGAAATAACTACCGACTTCATTGAACTTCATGGTGACCGCACGGTTGGTGATGACAAGGCGATGGTGGGGGGCTTAGGAACTATTGACGGTCAAACGTTTATGCTGATCGGTCAGCAGAAGGGCCGTAACACGAAGCAGCGGCAAATGCGAAATTTCGGAATGGCAAACCCGGAAGGATATAGAAAGGCATTGCGCCTTATGAAGATTGCAGAGAAGTTTAACAAACCTATCGTTACGTTTATTGATACACCAGGCGCCTTTCCAGGACTTGAAGCAGAAGAACGTGGGCAAGGCGAAGCAATTGCGCGCAACCTGAAAGAGATGTTTATGCTCAAGGTTCCAGTGATATGTATTGTTGTTGGTGAAGGTGCCTCTGGCGGAGCCTTAGGCATTGGGATTGGTGATCGTGTTTTCATGTTAGAGAACTCCTGGTACTCTGTTATCTCACCTGAGAATTGCTCAGCCATTTTATGGAGAAGTTGGGATTTTAAAGAACAAGCTGCTGAGTTGTTAAAACTCTCCTCAAAGGATATGCATGCATTAAAGTTGGTTGACGGAATAGTTAATGAACCATTGGGAGGAGCACACACCAACGTGAAGGCAATGGCCGATGAAGTAAAGCGAGTAATTCTGCAAAGTTTTAAGGAACTGAATAAGCTTAGCCCACAAGAACGTATTGATCAGCGTATCGAAAAGTTTTGTGCCATGGGAGTGGTCAAAGAATAGTTCAATTTTCAAGATATAAAGTATAAATTGAGGTCGCGCAAAGCGACCTTTTTTATTCTACTTCTTTTTACTACAAATGAATTTACACGTAATCAATACCGGATTTTTTAAGTTGGATGGTGGTGCCATGTTTGGTGTTGTTCCTAAATCTATTTGGCAGAAATCAAACCCGGCCGATGAAAACAATTTATGTTCGTGGGCTATGCGTTGTCTGTTAATTGAAGATGGCGAACGGTTGGTGTTGATCGACAATGGGCTTGGTGACAAACAAGACGCTAAGTTTTTCAGTCATTACTATTTACATGGAAATGATTCTCTTCTTAAATCTTTAAATCAACACGGGTTTAGTACAGATGATATCTCGGATATGTTTCTCACCCATCTGCACTTTGATCATTGTGGGGGTGGAGTTAAAAAAGAGAATGAAAAGTTAGCACTCACCTTTAAAGAAGCTATCTATTGGAGTAATGAAGATCATTGGCAATGGGCAACCAAACCAAATCCACGAGAGAAAGCTAGTTTCCTTTTGGAAAACATTTTACCTATGCAGGAGAGTGGTCACTTGAAATTCATTCCACAAAAAGAAAAATCTCCGTTTGAGTTTATGGATATCTTTTATGCTTCGGGTCATACCGATGCGATGATGATTCCAAAAATAAAATACAAAGAACACACGATTTGCTTTATGGCCGATCTGTTGCCATCGGTTGGTCATATCCCATTACCCTATCTAATGGGCTACGACACGCGACCACTTCTCACTCTTGAAGAAAAGGCGACATTTTTGAAGGAAGCAGCTGACAACAAGTACATTTTATTTTTAGAACATGATCCGGTTAATGAGTGTTGTACCGTTAAGCATACTGAAAAAGGTGTGAGGGTAGATCGTACATTTAGTCTTAAGGAAATTCTATGAAGCGTGGGTTAGTGTTATCAGGGGGTGGGGCACGTGGTATCGCACACATTGGTGTGCTCAAAGCATTAGATGAAATGGATATCACCTTCGATTGCATTTCGGGTACGAGTGCCGGATCTATCGTGGGCGCTTTATATGCCAATGGACATAAACCTGATCAAATTTTTGAACTCATAAAGAACCTGAGCGTCTTCAAATCGGTGCGGCCTGCGTTTGCCTGGACTGGTTTGTTTTCATTGGATGGATTAAAAGAAGTGTTGCTTAGAGAAATTCCAGGAAATAGTTTTTCTGATTTGAAAATTCCATTAACCGTAGCAGCTACGGATATCCGAAAAGGTAAAATTCAATATTTCACCAAAGGAGACTTAGCAAAAATTATAATGGCGTCATGTTGCATTCCTGCTATCTTTAATCCGGTAAGCTTAGAGAATAATTTATATGTGGATGGAGGGCTACTTGATAACCTTCCGGTGAAACCAATTCGGAAGGAATGCGATTTTATTGTGGGCTCGCATTGCAATCACATCAGTCCTGATTTTGATACCAGTAACATTAAGTTAGTGGTTGAGCGTAGCTTGCTTATCACCATTCATGCCAATACAGAAGTAAGTCGCAGCTTGTGCGATGTATTTATCGAACCCCCACGGATGGATCGGTTTAGTAGCTTAAATCTTAGCAAAGCAAAGGAGATTTTTGATTTTGGGTATCGGTTCACGAAAGAAAACTTCTTACCCCATCATTTTCAAAAGAACGAAGCCGCATGAATTCCGCATTAAATTTTGAAGATAAAATTCTGCAAGGCATTCCTGATGTATTGCCTGAACCAAAACTATTTGAGGCGAATGTTAACCATGCACCCAAGCGAAAAGACATTTTAACACCTGATGAAAAAAAACTCGCAGTAAGAAACGCACTCCGCTATTTTCATCCCCATCATCATGAGATTCTCGCTCCTGAGTTTTATAATGAACTTCAAACCTACGGGCGAATTTATATGTATCGGTTTCGTCCGGATTATAAAATGTATGCTCGCCCAATAAGTGACTATCCATTTAAATCATTGCAAGCTGGCGCCATCATGTTGATGATCCAGAACAATCTTGATCCCGCGGTGGCTCAACATCCCCACGAACTAATTACGTATGGCGGCAATGGGGCAGTATTTCAAAATTGGGCACAATACTTATTGACTATGAAGTATCTGGCCACGATGACAGACGAACAAACACTTCACATGTATTCAGGACATCCTATGGGATTGTTTCCTTCCTCACCTGAAGCACCACGCGTTGTAGTTACAAATGGCATGATGATTCCTAATTATTCCAAACCAGATGATTGGGAAAAATACAATGCGCTGGGTGTTACACAATACGGTCAGATGACTGCCGGTAGTTACATGTACATCGGGCCTCAAGGCATTGTACATGGAACAAACATTACCATCCTAAATGCAGGTAGGAAGATCTCGAAACAAAATGAAGGCCTTGCCGGAAAGATTTTTGTTACCTCGGGATTAGGAGGCATGAGTGGAGCGCAACCAAAAGCAGGAAACATTGCGGGTTGCATTACTGTGATTGCTGAAGTAAATGAAAAAGTTACTCAAAAAAGATTTGAGCAAAAGTGGGTGGATGAAGTAATTTATGATTTGAATCAATTAGCAACAAGAGTTGCAAAAGCTAAAGAAAATAAAGAGGTTATATCAATTGCTTATCAAGGAAACGTAGTTGATGTCTGGGAAAAATTTGATCAGGAGAATATTTTCATTGAGTTAGGATCTGATCAAACTTCGCTACACAATCCGTGGGCAGGAGGGTACTATCCTGTTGGTCTTTCCTTTGAAGAATCAAATAAATTGATGGCTGATAATCCTGGTGAGTTCAAACGCAAAGTACAAGAGTCACTCCGTAGGCAAACGGATGTCATCAATAGGCATACCGCAAAAGGAACTTATTTTTTCGATTATGGAAATGCTTTTCTATTAGAAGCATCGCGTGCAGGTGCAGATGTGATGGCCGCCAATAAAATTGATTTTAAATATCCATCGTATGTGCAAGATATCATGGGCCCCATGTGTTTCGATTATGGATTTGGTCCCTTTAGATGGGTGTGTTCATCAGGGGATGAAAAAGATCTAGACTTTACCGATCAATTGGCACAAGAAGTTTTAGAACAAATTGCATTGAATGCTGAACCAGAAATTCAATCACAACTTCATGATAACATTCAATGGATAAAAGCAGCCAAGACAAATAAACTCGTTGTAGGATCGCAAGCGCGCATCTTATACGCGAATGCAGAAGGCAGAATAAAAATTGCATCTGCATTTAATCAGGCAATCAAGGAAGGAAAAATAGGAGCCGTTGTGCTTGGTCGCGATCATCATGATGTTTCAGGAACGGATAGTCCGTATCGTGAAACTTCTAACATTTATGATGGGTCTCGCTACACAGCCGACATGGCTATTCATAATGTAATCGGTGATTCGTTTCGAGGTGCAACCTGGGTATCCATACACAATGGAGGTGGAGTAGGTTGGGGCGAAGTAATCAATGGTGGCTTTGGTTTGCTACTCGATGGCTCTGATGATGCTGAGAGAAAATTGAAGAACATGCTGTACTTCGATGTAAACAATGGAATTGCTCGCAGAGCTTGGGCGCGCAACGAAGGCGCACTCTCAACGATAGGAAAAGAAATTTCATCTTCTACTCAAATCACGATTCCTTATTTGGCGGATGATACATTACTTGATTCGTTGGTATAATGTTTAGGTCAATTGCAAAATTCATTTTTAAAATTATGGGCTGGAAAGTGAATGGTAGCTTTTCCCCTGAACTTAAAAAATATATAATAGCGGTTGCTCCTCACACCAGTAATTGGGATTTCCCAATAGGCGTGTTGGCACGGAGTGTTTTGCATATTGAGAAAGCAAAATTTTTAGGAAAAGACTCACTATTCAAACCGCCTTTCGGTTGGTTCTTTAGTTGGCTAGGCGGCTATCCGGTAGATCGGTCGAACCGACATGAAGTTGTTCAGCAGGTTGTTAATATCTTTAATAAGCATGAAGAATTCATTATAGCTATGGCGCCTGAGGGTACGCGCAAGAAAGTTGATAAGTTAAGAACCGGTTTTTACTTTATTGCCAAAGGCGCCAACATTCCAATTATTCCATGTGGTTTTGATTTTGAAAAGAAGATTATAAAAGTTGGAACTCCATTTTATCCCACAGATAATCCGGATCATGACTTTCAGATTTTGATAGATTTCTATAAAACAATTCATGGGAAGAATCCTGAATTAGGAATTTGACATGCAACACTGAATTATGATTTCAATTTAATTCCTACCTTGTATTTAAACCAACTGACAAAATAAGTATATGAAGAAGGTACTTTTAATGGTATTTATCTGCGGACTGACTACAACTGCTTTTTCGCAATTCCTTAAAAAAGGATCAATTATCGGGGGTGGTAGTTTCGATTTTCGAACTACCAAATACAAGGACTACGATTCAAAAAGTTATTCTTTTTCATTAATCCCGTGGGCTGGATATCTTGTGATTGACAATTTGGTAGTTGGAGCCAATTTGGAATGGCAGAATTCTGGATCAAAATCTTCCACATCTGATGATAAATCAAACGGTAATTCAATTCTCGTTGGTCCGTTTGTGCGCTATTATCTAAAGCAAGGCGTATTTTTTCATGGCGAGAATAATTTTGGATTTACCAAAGCAACGTTGACTTTTCAGGGAGTGGAGTCAACATCAAAATGGAATTCTTCGCACGCCCGTTTCGGAGTAGGTTATGCAGCTAGGATTAGTGAATCTGTGCTTTTTGAACCTATGATGGGTTATTACAATACTTGGAATGATGATTTTATATCAAACTCGGGTGGCCTCTTTATTATGGGTGGCTTTACCATCATACTAAAGACTGTTCAGTAACGTTAATTCAGAAGTTTGGCTTTATCTTTGCGTAGAGAGAAGAAATAAACTAAAACTAATATGAAAAAAATACTAACTATTATTATTGTCTTAGTTGGGATAGGTGTTGCTCACACATCCTTGGCTCAGGCTCAGGTTGCCATAGGAATAAAGGGCGGGCCAAATTTTGCAAATCTGGATGTTAACTCCAGCGTAAGTGCAAATTATAAAAACCGAACCGGCTTCCATGGCGGGGCATTTGCTCTTTTTAAATTCACAAAAGTTGGAATTCAACCAGAGTTATTGTTTTCCAAGCAAGGTTCAAATGTTCAATTTAATTCTGGTGATGGTGAAGCAAACTTTGATTATATTAATATTCCTATCATTTTGAAGCTTTATACGGTAGCAGGAATTAATATTCAAGCAGGTCCACAATTTGGATTCCTATCGGGTGGCGAAGTTAAACAGACCATCAATGGAATTACAACAACTGGGGACGCTAAGGATTTTTACAAGGGCTCCGACTTTAGCATTGCATTGGGTTTAGGCTGGGATCTTCCTCTTGGATTAACGCTTGACGCCCGATATAATCTAGGATTATCGGAGATCAATGATGGTACAAATGCCCCTGAATCAAAAAATCAGGTATTTCAAATTTCAGCTGGTTTCAAACTTTTCAAGTTTGGTAAATAGTTAGATAGTTATATTACATTGTATAAGCCCCGTTGAGGGGCTTTTTTTATTTTGCAGAGTAGAATTAATTTCGCGGCAGCCGTCTATGAACTACGTAGAAACTCTTACTTATCTGTATAAAAATCTACCCATGTTCCAGCGCGTGGGGTCAATTGCCTACAAACCTAATTTAACAAATACGTTAAGGTTATGTGAGTTGTTAGGCAATCCTCATCATAAATTCAAATCTATTCATGTTGCAGGAACGAATGGAAAAGGAAGCGTATCGCATATGCTTGCGGCTATCTTACAAACTGCAGGTTATAAAACAGGACTCTATACTTCTCCACATCTAAAAGAATTTACAGAACGAATTCGAATCGATGGAAGAGAAATAGATAAGAATTTTGTGATCGACTTTGTTGAAAGAGTAAAACCTGAAATCGAAAAGATAAAACCATCCTTCTTTGAGATCACAGTTGCGATGGCGTTTGATTATTTCGCACATCAAAAAGTTGACATAGCCATAATCGAAACTGGCATGGGTGGCAGGCTTGATTCAACGAACGTAATTACTCCATTACTGTCTTTGATTACAAATATCAGTTGGGATCATAAAGATTTACTAGGGGATACATTACAAAAAATTGCCAGTGAAAAAGCAGGGATCATAAAAACATCTGTACCTGTTATTGTAAGCGAACGGCAAGAAGAAGTACAGGCTGTATTTGAAAGCAAAGCAATTGAATGCAAAAGCGAATTGGTATTTGCCTCTGATCGCTATAAGGCAAGGTGTATTAAGCGCGGAGTCTTCGAAATCAAAAGTGATAAAAAACAGTTTTCAATTGAATTAGATTTGCTTGGAATCTATCAATCCAAAAATATCAAAGGAGTTTTAACTACTGTGGATGAGTTGGCAAAACTTGGAGTTAACATTTCATCACACCAAATCAAGGAAGGCCTGAAGAATGTTACTACCCTTACGGGACTCAAAGGTCGTTGGCAACAGATTGGTGATAACCCGTTAACGATTTGTGACACGGGTCACAATGAGGCGGGCATTACTGAAATAGTAAATCAGCTTACTGAAATAAAGTTCAATAAACTTCATTGGGTATTGGGTGTAGTAAAGGATAAAGATGTAAGCACTATTCTTAGTTTATTACCCAAGGATGCTTATTATTACTTTTGTCAGGCTTCTATCCCTCGTGCCTTACCGGCTATTGAACTACAGGAGAAAGCTGCTGCTGTCCGATTGAACGGAATTATAATTGAAGATGTGAATCAAGCGATTAGCGAAGCGCGAAATAATAGTAGGTCGGATGACTTGATCTTTGTGGGAGGAAGTACTTTTGTTGTAGCTGAAATTGAAAATTTGTGAAGAGTAAACTAAAACGTTTTGAAATAATTGCTTCGCGTGAAAACGTTCTTGAGCCCGGTAAAGAAATCTTTCAAAAAATAAAAGGAAATTGGAATCAGGAGTATTTTAAGAACTCGAATCCGATTACTATGGAGCTTGCTTGTGGCCGAGGCGAGTATAGTGTAGGCATGGCACGCTTACATCCCGACAGGAATTATATAGGTGTTGATAAGAAAGGCGATCGACTATGGAAGGGAAGTACCTGGGCTGTAGAAGAACAATTACCTAATGTTGCATTCTTACGTACAGAGATTCTTTTTATTGAAAGTTTTTTTGAACCTGGTGAAGTAGATGAAATCTGGTTAACGTTTCCTGATCCTCGTCCGCGCAAGCGAGATATAAAAAGAAGACTATCAAGTTCTCGGTATCTTGATATGTATAAGAAGTTGTTAAAACCCGAGGGTTATTTCCGTTTTAAAACAGATAACACCGACTTATTCAACTTTACGTTGGAGGAACTCGGCTATAGAAATGATCTATTGGATTTCGAATACACACACGATCTCTACGAATCACATCTTCAACCAGAATGTTACGACATAAAAACTCGATACGAGGAAATGTTTGCAGCAAAAGGGGAGAAGATCAAGTATCTTCGCTTCCGATTTAGTCATTAACAGTTTGGTAATATCTCAATGACGTTGGGATAACGCTACGTTCCGTTCTTTGCTCCATCTAGAATGGGTAAACGCAAGCGTGAGATCGAACTCGTCATCATCTCAGATGTTCATCTGGGAACTTATGGCTGCCACTCTGAAGAACTCCTCCGCTACCTAAAGTCAATTAAACCCAAGCGCATTATTCTTAATGGCGACATCATTGATATGTGGCAGTTCAGCAAGCGATTCTGGCCTAAGTCGCACATGCAAGTAATAAAACACATTACAGGACTCATCACGAAAGGAACTAAAGTCACATATCTTACGGGCAACCACGATGAGATGCTGCGCAAATTTGCCAGCTTTCGATTAGGATCTTTTGACATCGCAAACAAAAAGGTAATCTCACTCAATGGTAAATCAGCCTGGATTTTCCATGGGGATGTGTTTGATGTTACTATGCAATATTCGAAATGGATTGCTAGACTTGGTGCCATTGGATATGACACCTTAATCCTGATAAATTCTTTTGTCAATTTCATTCTTAAACTAGTTGGAAGAAGTAAGATCTCCCTTTCTAAGCGGGTAAAAGACAGTGTAAAGCAAGCGGTAAAGTTTATTAATGATTTTGAAAAAACAGCTGCTGATATTGCGATCTCTAATGGGTATGATTATGTGATCTGTGGTCATATCCACCATCCGGAAATGAAAAAGATTACCACCGATAAAGGCGAAGTAACTTATCTCAATTCAGGCGACTGGGTGGAGAATTTAACTGCGCTTGAATATAATGCTGGTGAATGGAGTATTTATCGTTACCATGAGGACAAGAAAGCCATGTCCATTAAACTTAAATCATCCAAAAATAATCTGGATAATGACGAGATATTTAAAGACCTTGTCAATGAATTCTTGACGGTTAAAAAATGAACATCTTATACGCCATTCAGGGCACAGGCAACGGCCACTTAAGCAGAGCAGTCGATATTATTCCCGAATTAAAAAAACATGGCAAGCTCGATTTGTTTGTAAGTGGGGCGCAAGCCGAGATTGTGTTACCCTATCCGGTAAAATATAAATCAAAAGGATTAAGTTTTTATTTTGGGAAGCAGGGAGGAATCAACTTCCTCAAAACGTTTCAAAAAAATAGTTCGAAAGATGTTATCAAAGAGATCAACAATTTTCCTGTTGATAAGTATGATTTGGTGGTGAATGATTTTGAACCGATTACAGCATGGGCATGTCGCAAAAAAGAAATTCCAATGATAGGGTTGAGTCATCAATCAGCATTGCTTTCGAAAAAAGCGCCAAGACCCAAAGTAATTGATCCTTTTGGTGAGTGGATGTTAAAAAACTATGCTCCTGTTAAGAAGTATGTAGGCTTTCATTTCGAGCAGTACGATAAAAATATTTTTACTCCAGTTGTTCGAGCTGCCATTCGGGAAGCAAGTGTGAAAGACATGGGGCATTACACCATTTACCTTCCGGCTTATGATGATAAAAAGTTAGTGCAGTTGCTGCTCAAGATTTCAAAAGTTCGGTGGCATATTTTTTCAAAGCATACAAAAACTCCCTATCATGTGGGTAGAATCTCGGTATACCCAATAAGTGGTCAGGATTTTATTGAGAGTGTGGTGACGGGTTCAGGAGTTTTATGTGGTGCCGGGTTTGAAACACCGGCAGAAGTCCTTCATCTCAATAAGAAATTATTGGTAGTCCCCATGAAGAGCCAGTATGAACAACATTGCAACGCTGCAGCTTTAAAAAGATTGGGTGTACCCGTCTTGAAAAAAGTTAAGAAGAAGTCAATAAAAAAAATCGAGCAATGGTTGGAGGATGGGAAACCACTCAATATTTCATTTCCTGATATTGCCGGTGATGCAGTAGCAAAAGTGCTTGAGAAGTTTTCGAAGTAATTTAATCAACTTCCAATTGTTCTAGCACATCTGCTAGTTCAGCATAATCTTTTAGTCCCGGCTTTAACTCCTGATTACCTGAAATACTAATTCCAGCTACGCCAAACTTTAGAACGTCATCCAACGAGTAGGGGGCGGAGTCGAGATCAATGTACACTTCAACCAGATCAGACATTGATTTAACTTTCTCTGAATCATTTTGATGATCTCCTGTAAGGTGAGTGACGAGCAGGAATTCGACTCGATCTTTATTTTTTCTTATGAGTTCCTTCGAGGTTTCCCAATCTGCGAAAGCCAACGTAACAATCAGGCGAGCCTTTGAGAATGCACTGTTTTCTAACTCTTGGCAATTGATCTGAATAAATTCAACTTGATATTCCTCAGGATGAGTATGATCAGCTATTTCGAGAACAAATTGAGGTCCGCTTACCCAACCGGTTATCTCCCCAAAGGTTTTGGGATCAATGGTGTTTGCTGGAAATCCGAGCCAATCAACGCCCATACCTGCACAATAGCGCGCATCACTCAGATTGGTAATGTTTCCGGCCTTTACTTTGGTTTTTAACGACATGGCTCAAATATCAAAAAGAAAAAATAACTTTGAAACGAATTAGTGTCTGAATGAAGCGAGGATCTCTTTTTTTTATTTTATTACTCAGTCTGGTAAGGTGTTCCGATGAAGATCCTATCAATACGGATATTGGATTAAACTACTTTCCCCTGCGCATTGGGGATAGCTGGATTTATGAAGTGGAGGAGACCATCATTAATCAAATCAGCGAAACAAAAACATACGAACTTCGGGTTGTTGTTAGTGACTCTGTTAAGAATTCAACGGGTGGCTATACCTATACATTCAATCGCGATAAGCGAACTTTGAACACTGACCCCTGGCAGAGTTACGAAACCTGGACTGCTGAAGTCAGCCTAAATCAATTAATTCAGAATGAAGGAAATGAACTGTTTGTGAAACTGATCTTTCCGCTATCTAATGACATAACCTGGAACGGGAATCAGTTTAATAATTTACCCAACAATGGTAACTTATTTAATGGCAACGGAAGTGAAGTTTATCAGGCTAGCGAGTTTGATCAATCTAAAACCCTTTCGACAAATCTTGAATTCGCAGAAACGATAACAATTACTCAAAATAATTTTGACGATGCCATTGTTGGCAAAGATAGTCGTAGAGAAGTTTATGCCCGGGATGTTGGGCTTATTTATAAAGAGATAACGCAGCTTGAGTATTGCACGGTTGGTGACTGTCTCGGTCAACAAAAAGTAGAGAAAGGATTTATACAGGTTCAAATACTAAAATCATATGCTTCGCAGTAAGCTGTTTCTTTCTTTCATTTTAATTGCTTTTGCTGCACAGAGCCAGGTAAACCGATACTTTGTTTTTTTTGAAGACAAAACAGGCACACCCTTTACACTTTCAAACCCTTCGCAATTTTTAAGTTCGAAAAGTATAGAACGGAGACAAAAACAAAACATCACACTTATTGAAGAAGACTTACCCGTAAATCCGGACTATGTTAGTCAGGTAAAAGGTACGGGTGCAAAAACCTTCTTTACTTCAAAATGGTTTAATGGAGTTTTGATTGAAACAACGGCCGCAACACTCGCCACTGTAAATGCATTACCATTTGTCTCACGATCAGAATTAGTTGCTCCCGGTAGCAAACTTTTAGGTGGTCGGGTTTCAAAAGTAAAGCAAGGAAAAAATTCTACTGCCGATCAACCTGCTAATCAAAATCAACTTCAACAAATTGGAATTGATGAAATGCATGATGCGGGTTACAGAGGCGAAGGAATTTCGATCGCAATTTTCGATAGTGGATTTACTGGAGTAAATGTCACTACACCATTCGCTGATCTCTTTACAGGAAATCGTGTGAAGCAAACGTTCAATTTTGTTACCAATACTACCGGAGTTTATGCAGGTGATGATCACGGTACAGAAGTGTTGTCTGTTATGGCTGCTTATTCACAAGGCACGTATACAGGTGGAGTTTATAAAGCTGATTACTTTCTATATCTCACTGAAGATGTGGCGAACGAATATCGCGTGGAAGAATATAATTGGACGTTTGCGGCTGAACGTGCCGATAGTGCCGGGGTGGATGTTATCAATTCGTCCTTGGGTTACAATGAGTTTGATGACCAAACTATGGATTATGAAATTTCTGAATTGGATGGCAAAACCGCGGTGATTACAAAAGCAGCACGCAAGGCTATTGAGAAGGGAATGATTGTGGTTTGCAGTGCTGGTAACGAGGGAAATAATTCATGGAAATTAGTAACACCTCCCGCTGATGCAAATGGCATTTTGGCAATCGGTGCCATAAACAGTGTTGGGTCATTGAGTAGTTTCAGCTCTAAAGGCCCAACAGCTGATGGTAGAACAAAACCTGATCTGGTTGCACTTGGATCAGGAACCAGCGTGATAAAACAAAGTGGTTCGCTAGGAACAGTGAGTGGTACTTCCGTGGCGAGTCCATTGGTAGCGAGTTTAGCGGCCGGAGTTTGGCAAGCGTTTCCACTTTTAAGTGCTAGCGATGTTTACAATGCCATAGTCACCACTGCAAGTTTGGCTGCGGAACCTAATAATCAATACGGTTATGGTCTTCCGCACTTTCGTGCGATTGAGAATTACTTAAAAAGTTTATCTGAGAATGAATTGATTTCTATTTTTCCAAACCCAGTTTCTGGAGATAGTTTTAAAATCAAGGTGAAAGAACCAACAGACGAACTGGTTCATATTACAATTTATGATACCCGGGGTAGCCGTATTGCCGAATCAAATTTAAAAATCAATTGGCTGAACAATCCATTTGAGTATGATATCTCTCTTCTGAAGGCCGGAATTTATTTTGTACAGGTTTCAACCAGCAAAGCATCCACTACTGCAAAGATTGCAAAGTTGTAACAAACAAGGCGGTACAGACGTAAACCCTTCTTATCTTTACGTCCATAAATTATTCAAACGAATTGCTAATGAAGCCAATTATTGCTCCATCTATTTTAGCTGCTGACTTTGCAAACCTGCAACGCGAAGTAACCATGATCAACGAAAGCCAGGCCGACTGGATTCATGTTGATGTTATGGATGGTGTATTTGTTCCTAATATCTCTTTTGGAATTCCTGTTATTAAGGCAATTAAAAAGCATGCAAAGAAACCGTTGGACGTTCACTTAATGATTGTGCAACCGGAACGATACATTGAAACCTTTCGGGACGCTGGTGCTGATTTGTTATCCGTGCACATTGAAACGAGCACGCATTTACATCGCACCATTGAACAAATAAAAGCAGCAGGAATGAAAGCAGGGGTTGCCGTTAATCCGCATACATCCGTTTCTCAACTTAAGGATGTACTTGCAGATATTGATTTGGTTTGTATGATGTCAGTAAATCCCGGCTTTGGCGGACAAAAATTTATTGAACACACATACCGAAAAGTAGCTGAGTTGAAACAATTGATATCCGAAACCAAATCAAGCGCGTTGATTGAGATTGACGGGGGAGTAAATCAGGAAAATGCAAAACCATTGTTGGATGCAGGTGCTCACGTGCTTGTTGCTGGCAACTTTGTTTTCTCTTCTTCCGAGCCGAAAACGGTCATTCAAAAGTTAAAGGAAATTCAATAGACAAATTTGGCTTGAATCTTGGATAGTTTTCATAAACATTGTGTCATGCGAACAGTCTTATTACTAGCAACAGGTGTGCTCCTTTTAAGTTCCTGTGCCCGAACCGTTTCCCGGGTTGATCCCAGTCAGCAAATAGATTTAAGTGGTCGTTGGAATGATTCTGATTCACGCCAAGTGGCTGAAAAAATGACTACTGAACTTTTAGGTAGTCCAAAATTCGAAGAGTATGCAAAGTCGCTTGGTAAAAAACCAGCCATCATTGTTGGTGAAATTAAAAACAGAACCAGCGAACACATCGATGCCAATAATTACATTAAGAAATTTGAATTGGCAATCTTCAACTCAGGCGTTGCTGATTTAGTAGAGTCGGATGAATTTCGAGATAAACTTCGTTTGGAGCGCGCACAACAACAAGACTTTGCCGATCCTGCAACGGTAGCACAGTGGGGCAATGAATTAGGTGCAAACCTAATGTTGTTTGGAGAGATGACATCTGAAACTGATGTGTACAATAAAAACCGTGTGGTAAATTATGTTACTACATTATTCCTTACTGACATGGAAACCAATAAGCGGGTTTGGTACGGTCAGCAGGAAATTAAAAAATACATTAAGAATTAATTTCTTAAACTGCTCCATACCATGCTGAGCCGTTCGAAACAATCTTTATTAAAATTTTCAACACTCATTATTATTTTTTTGGCGAGTTCATGTGCCAACTATTACCAATCGAACACCAACTTTAATCAAGATTTTGAACAAGGTAATTTAAACAACGCATTGCTTACGCTGCAATCCAAATCAACGGAAGCTCGCGGTAAGCGAGAGCTTCTTTTCTATGTAAACAATGGGTTAGTGCTGTCCATGCTTGGGCGCTATTCTGAAAGCAACGAGTACTTTGAAAAAGCTTTTCTTTTTGGCGAGGACTACAGAATAAATTATCTCAATGAAGCAGCGTCTTATTTGACCAATCCAAATGTAACGACCTACAAAGGTGAGGATCATGAGCACCTTATGCTTTTGTATTACAAAGCTTTGAACTTTTTAAAAATGGGTAAAACCCAGGAAGCATTAGTAGAATGTCGTAGACTTAATATCCGCCTTCAACAACTAAGTGATCGATACACTAATGAGAGCAAGTTTCAACGCGATGCATTTATTCATACGCTTATGGGTATTATTTATGAAACCGATAAAGACTATAACAATGCATTTATTGCCTATCGCAATGCTGTCGAAATTTATGAAGAGGATTATCAGCAGTTGTTTCAAATGACAATTCCAGACCAACTGAAATTAGATCTGATACGAACTGCATGGCTAAGTGGATTTAATAGCGACTTCGAATTCTTCAAAGAGAAATTTGGAATGTCGGACTATGTCTATAAACCGCAAGAAGGAGGGGAGCTCGTTTTATTTTGGCACAACGGATTGAGTCCTATAAAAGCAGAGTGGGGTATTAATTTCATTGTCAATCGGAGAGACAACTTTGTCTATTTTTATAATCAGGAGTTGGGGATAAGTTTTCCTTTTTCATTAGATGGATATAATGAAAAAGATAAAAATGGATTGTCGCGACTTGAAATTTTTAGAATTGCCTTGCCACGGTATCTGGAAAGACCTACTTATTATTCAGGAGCAACAGTAAGTTGGCAAGGAAATACCACTGAGTTACAATTATTGGAAGACGTGAACAAGATTGCTTTTAAAAGTTTGCAGGAGCGAATGACGTTAGAGTTAAGCAAAGCTTTGATCCGGGTTGCCATAAAGAAAGCAACGGAATATCAGGTGAAACAGGAAGATAAAATGTTGGGATCAGTACTGGGAGTAATCAATGCGATTACCGAAAAAGCAGATACCCGCAATTGGCAAACGTTACCGCATAGCATCTATTATGCCCGCATTCCGCTGGCTGTTGGTCAGAATAAAGTCTCGCTCCAGCTAAACAATAGTGGTGAATCACATAAAAATGAGTTTACCTATGAAGTCAGGAAAGGGCAAATACTGTTTCATACCTTCAGTTCGTTAGAGAGTGGGTATCCAAACTATGGTTATTGAAAAAACTACCGTTTTTGCCATCCATTTTCAGGCTGTTATCTTTAAGGCTTAATTGAGACCTATCCTGAAAAGCAACGCTCGCATATTCTGCCTTCTGCTAACCGCAGTGTTTCTGTTTCCCATGGTCTCATTGGCTCAGGATGATGAAAAGCCAACTTTTCCTCTGGAGACTATTTATGCCAAGCGGAAGAAAAACAACACCCGAAAATTTCTGCGGCATTTTAAGTTTAGCCTTAGTACCGGGTATGGCAGAACGTTTATGCAGCATAAGTTGGATAGCTTTGGAATCTTCCAGCGACCCGGGTTTGCGCCTCGACTATTCGCAAATGGCACCGTAACTGATTCAACTTACACAAACTGGATTAACCAAGTTAAAAGAGATACCCTAAGTTCGCCACCTGATAGCTTCATGGTAAATGGTGACACCACTGAACTTGGCTTTAAAGGGAAGGGTATAAACATCCCGATCAATTTCACTATTCACTACGAGTTTTTAGAACGATATCGTATTGGAGGTGGAATTGCCTTTGAACCCATGTATTTGAAAACTTTTAGTCCTACCACCTACACGGATAAAATACAATCTTTCAGGCCCTCAAATTCTTCGGGTATGATGCAAAAATATTATGGTATGGCTGGCTTTTCATTCTATCGATTGAATGATTACCTGTTTACAGGAGATCTTCAAATTGGTGCTTTTAAACCAGGCAAAAACTTTGATAAATCGTTAATAGAAAAAGGAGTCTATTTCAACTTAGGTGTTACAGCCGAGCGAGAGTTTTCAGAAAACTTAAGAGTCTTTGCTCGACCTTCTTTTGATTTTAAAAAATATACCCTGAGTGTTCCTGGTAGTGGGAATAATTCTATTGTCCATAGGATGAATGCACTTTATTTACAAGTCGGCCTTACTTATTCAATTCCGGAACTGCCCAAGTGCTTTCATAAAGAATGCAAAATTCAAATGAACCATGCCCATGGCAACAAAGAGTATCGGAGTAGGGTGCATCCGTTCTTTAAAAAACAAAACCCGGGGTATGGTGAAAATCATCCTACGCTCATCAAATACAAAGGCAAAAACAAGCGAAAGCTAAACCCATATTAGCTCGATTTTTCGTCTTCAGTAATTCTGCTTTTTTAACTATTAAAATCACACTTCTTGGGTGCTCACAAAGCATTAGAATTGGCCAATTTTAGTTATCTTGCAACCTTGTTTTTGAGGCTCAATAATTGCCTTTAAGCATTACACTTAACCCTTAGTAACACGTGGCTGAAGAAAGCGGTAATCTACCCGAAAGACAGAATATAATCCCAATCAATATTGAAGATGAAATGCGGGGTGCATACATCGACTATTCCATGTCGGTTATTGTTTCCCGAGCCTTACCGGATGTGCGCGATGGATTAAAGCCTGTGCACCGTAGAGTGCTCTACGGAATGCTCGAGTTAGGGGTTAACTACAATAAGTCTTATAAGAAGTCGGCCAGAATTGTAGGGGAAGTACTCGGTAAGTATCACCCACATGGAGATTCATCGGTATATGATACTATGGTGCGAATGGCCCAGGATTGGTCTTTGCGCTACACACTGGTAGATGGGCAAGGTAACTTTGGTTCGATCGATGGGGATAGTCCTGCTGCGATGCGATACACTGAAGCACGCTTGCGCAGAATGGCTGAAGAGTTACTATCCGACATCAACAAAGAGACCGTAGACTTTCAAGGAAACTTTGATGACTCCTTGACAGAACCTACCGTTTTGCCGGGTAAGGTTCCAAACTTACTCATGAATGGATCATCAGGTATTGCTGTGGGTATGGCAACAAACATGGCTCCGCACAATCTTACCGAAATCGTAAATGGTATAGTAGAATATATTGATAATAAGGATATTACTATACCTGAATTAATGAAACACATTACCGCCCCAGACTTTCCAACAGGAGGGATAATTTATGGGTATCAGGGTGTTCAGCAGGCGTTCCTTACGGGAAGAGGCCGTATTGTAGTTCGCGCTAAAGCAGAGATTGTAACGGGTAGCAACGGAAGAGATCAGATCGTTGTAACTGAAGTGCCTTACATGGTGAACAAAGCACTCATGATTGAGAAGACTGCAGCATTGATTAATGAAAAGAAAATAGAAGGTATTAGTGGGCTTAGGGATGAGTCCGATCGTGATGGATATCGTGTTGTTTATGATTTGAAAAGAGATGCGATTCCAAATATTGTTCTTAACAACCTATTCAAATACACACAACTACAATCATCTTTCAATGTAAACAATGTGGCGCTTGTTAAGGGTAGACCACAAATCTTAAATCTGAAGGATTTGATTGTTCATTTTGTTGATCACCGACATGAAGTGGTGGTGCGTAGAACAAAGTTTGAATTGAATGAAGCTGAGAAGCGAGCTCATATTTTGGAAGGCTACCTGATTGCCTTAGATCATTTAGATGAAGTAATCACCTTAATCCGCAATTCCCGTGATCCTGAGGTTGCTAAAGAAGGTTTGATCAAGCAATTCAATTTATCTGAAATTCAGGCGAAAGCCATTTTGGAAATGCGTTTGCAAAGACTTACTGGTCTGGAGCGCGATAAAATTCAGAATGAATATAATGAGCTTAAAATATTGATTGCCCGCTTAAATGAAATCTTAGGAAGTGAAGCCCTTCGTATGGGAATCATTAAGGATGAACTTGCCGAAATAAAGGAGCGCTATGGCGATGAGCGCAGAACCGAAGTTGTCCATAGTGATGATGACATTACCCATGAAGATATGATCCCGAATGAAGAGATGGTGATTACCATTTCGAATCAGGGATATATAAAACGAACTTCTCTTTCGGAATACCGGACACAAGGTAGAGGCGGCATCGGATCTAAGGCTGCCGGCAGTAAAGAAGATGATTTTACAGAGAATTTGTTCATCGCGCAGGCACACAACTATCTGTTGATCTTTACGGAATTTGGTAAAGTGTATTGGAAGAAGGTGTACGAAATCCCGGAAGGAAATAAAACGTCTAAAGGACGTGCCATCCAAAACCTGCTCAACATTGAACCAGGTGATAAAGTAAAGGCAGTTCTAAATGTGAAGGATCTTGCCGATGAAGAATACATCAATAACAATTTTGTTATTCTGTGTACTGAAAAAGGAACCATCAAGAAAACTTCACTGGAAGCATACTCCCGCCCACGGGCTAACGGAATTACAGCCATTACCATCAATGAAGGCGACCGCCTATTGAATGCTGCTTTGACAAATGGTACCAATGACATTATTATTGCAAAAAGTGAGGGTAAGGCTGTTCGATTTAATGAAAGCGATGTGAGGCCAATGGGCAGAACGGCTTCTGGTGTAAGGGGAGTAACACTGGAGTCCGATTTGGACAAAGTTGTTGGAATGGTTTGTTTAGCTCGCGAGAATGCAGATTTGTTGGTAGTTTCCGAAAAAGGATATGGTAAACGATCTGCTGTTGAAGACTATAGAATCACTCGAAGAGGTGGAAAGGGCGTAAAAACAATAAATGTTACTGAAAAAACTGGCAAGCTTGTTGCAATTAAGAGCGTTGTTGATCAAGATGATTTAATGATTATTAATAAATCGGGAATTAGTATTCGTATCAGTGTTGCTGAATTAAGAGTAATGGGGCGCGCCACTCAAGGAGTACGACTTATTAAATTGAATGAAGACGATGCCATTTCATCAGTGGAGAAAATTCAAAAGATAGAAGGTGATCCGGACGAAAATGTGAGCCCGGTAACAGAAGAATAAACTTAAACTTGAACATAACTTAATTTGAAAATGAAAAAAATTGCCATCTTATTAATCGGGATTATACCGTTTGCTGCTTTGGCGCAGAAGCCAATTAAACCAAGCACCAACAATGCTGAAAAAGCACTGCGTGCCGGACAGTTTGACGAAGCGAAAGCAATCATTGATGTGACCACCACAAGCGATGATTTTATGTTGGACAAAAAGGGAAACCCAAGTAAAAATGCAGCTAAAGCATGGTACTTGAAAGGTGTTATCTACGCAGGTATTGATACAACAAAAGTTGAAAAATATAAGTCATTGGTACCGGAAGGATTTCCAATCGCTAAAGAAGCATTCGAAAAGGCAAAAGCCATAGACAAGGAAGAACTTGCATTTCTAAAAGATGCGGATGGTATGTTGCCACTCTTCAATAGAGATGTGAATGCTTATTTTGCGCAGGCATATTTCAATACTGCAATAAATGCTTATTCGGAAGAAAAAGATTACAAAAAGGCATTTAACTTTTCTGAGAAAACGCTCTACTTTATTCCTAATGATACTTCGATCTTAATGAACACTGGGGTTTTCTTTGGTCCTGCTGCAGAAGAGTATGAAAAATCAATCGCTTACATAAGAAAATATCAGGAGTTGGGGGGTCAATCAACGGATGCATACATCATGCTATTCAGCATCTATCGTGATAAATTAAAAGACAATGACAAGGCACTTGCTCTTGCGCAGGAACTTGTAAAAAAGTTTCCGGGAAATCCTGAATATCCAAAGTTTGAATTGGATATGTATATCAAGATGAACAGACTTCCAGAAGCAAAAGCTGTTATGGAAAGACAAGCTGCCGCAGATCCAACAGATAAAGAATCGCGCTATTTCTTAGGTGTAATCAGCAATGAACTTGGTAGCCCGGCTGAATCCAAAAAATGGTTTGAAGAAGCAATCAAATTAGACCCCAAATATTTCGAACCACAATTGGGTCTTGCTGAACTAGTTTACTTGGATGCTAAGAAAACAAAGGCTGAAATGAACCAGTTAGGTAACTCAAAAGAAGATTTTAAGAAAAAAGTAGAGTTGGATAAAGCATATCAGGAACAACTCCGTGTGGCTCTTCCATATTGGGAAAAGTGTGAAAAGCTTAGCCCTGATGAAGGAAAAGTATTAGATAACTTGTACATCATTTACAATGATCTTGAAATGACTGCTCAGGTTGCGCGCATCGAGAAAAGAATGAAGACTTTAGGATTATTGGATTAAGATTTAGCAGCGCATTTTAAAAATAAGAAAGGCTCCATCAGGAGCCTTTCTTATTATACTTTGGTCTTAAGCATAAAGCGCTTCCTTCTGTGCTGCGATTTGTTCACTCTCAATATACTCGTCATAAGGAATCAACTTATCGATGTAGCCGTTAGGGGTGATCTCAATAATACGATTGGCAACGGTTTGTGTAAACTCATGATCGTGTGAGGTGAACAACACCGTGCCCGGGAAATCATTTAGGGCATTGTTAAAGGCAGTGATTGATTCTAAGTCTAAGTGGTTAGTCGGCTCATCTAGTATCAACAGGTTTGCACCGGCTAGCATCATACGCGAAATCATGCAACGAACTTTTTCACCACCGGATAGCACGCTACACTTTTTAAATACTTCTTCGCCCGAGAATAACATCTTACCTAAAAAGCCACGGATATAAACTTCATCTCTATTCTCTTCATCCGAAAATTGACGGAGCCAGTCTACAAGATTATCATCTGACTGAAAATAGGCTTCATTGTTTACGGGTAAATACGCTGGTGTAATTGTCTGACCAAATTTAAAACTGCCACCCGATGCCTTTAGCTCACCAGCTAAAACTTGAAACAGAGTAGTAAGAGCCAAACTATCTTTGCTTAAGAAGGCAATCTTATCACCTTTGTTAACAAAGAAATCTAAATCCTTAAAAAGGACATTTCCGTTCAACGAGTGTGTTAATCCTTCTACTTGTAAAATCTGATCGCCAGCCATTCGCTTCTGTTGAAAGATGATTGCCGGATATCTTCTTGTGGAAGGTTGGATGTCGTTCAAATCAATTTTATCTAGTAATTTTCTGCGGCTAGTTGCTTGTCGCGATTTAGAAGCATTCGCACTAAAGCGTGCAATGAATTCCTGCAACTCTTTCTTCTTTTCTTCTGCTTTCTTATTCGCGGAAGCACGCTGTGATAAGGCGAGCTGACTAGATTGATACCAGAATGAATAGTTACCGGTAAACAACCTGATCACTTTAAAGTCGATGTCAACAATGTGAGTACATACCGTATCTAAAAAGTGACGATCGTGAGAAACAACAATTACCGTGTTTTTAAATTCTAACAGAAAGTCTTCTAACCAGGTAATGGTTTGCAAATCCAGGTCGTTGGTAGGTTCATCAAGAATAAGAATATCTGGATTTCCATAAATGGCTTGCGCTAAAAGCACACGCACCTTTTCGGCACCACTTAGCTCTTTTACTGCTTTGTAATGGTCTTCTTCTTTTATGCCAAGACCGCTTAATAGGGAGGCAGCATCCGACTGCGCATTCCATCCATTTAGTTCTGCAAATTCCGCTTCTAATTCTGAAGCTTTAATCCCATCCGCTTCCGAGAAATCGGGTTTAGCATAGATGGCATCTTTCTCCTGCATTAAATTCCATAACTTAGAAAAGCCCATCATTACTGTATCTAACACAGCCACTTCATCAAACTCATAGTGATTTTGGCGAAGCACCGCCATGCGCTTGCCCGTGTCGATATTTACTTTACCACGAGTGGGATCAATATCGCCCGAGAGTATTTTCAGAAAAGTAGATTTGCCGGCTCCGTTAGCACCAATTACCCCATAGCAATTACCTGCCGTAAATTTTATGTTTACTTCATCAAAAAGTACTCGTTTCCCGAACTGAAGAGTGAGATTATTTGCCGCAATCATGATGTTTCTTTAATTAGGCGGCAAAGGTAATAAAATCGTTTCGAATGGAGTTGAAAACGCCCTGAATTGAAAACCTTATTTACCTAATCTGAACCTTTACATCTTTTCTGTGATTATATAATTCTAAAAGTAACTCTATGCATACGATTGAAAATAAAGTAGCTCTGATAACGGGTGGTAATAAAGGAATAGGATTTGGTGTTGCTGAGGCCCTTGTTAAAAACAACATGCGGGTTGCGATTACGAGTCGTACCCAAAAAGCAGCTGATGATGCCGCTAATCAACTTAACAAAATAGGAAAAGGGGAGGCCATAGGAATTGAATTGGATGTTCGCGATGCGGCCGCACACCAAAAAGCAGTTAGTGAGATCATAAAGAAATGGGATCGATTGGATGTGCTGATTGCCAATGCTGGTGTTGGTCATTTTGGTTCGATAGAAACATTGTCGCAAGAACAATGGAATGAAACAATCGATACGAATTTGACGGGAGTTTTTAATGGTGTGAAAGCCGTTATTCCCGAATTGAAAAAATCTCAAGGGTACATCATTACCATTGCTAGTTTAGCAGGCACTAACTTTTTCGAAGGCGGAGCCGCATACAATGCAAGCAAATTTGGATTGGTAGGATTTACCCAAGCCATCATGCTCGACTTAAGAAAACATGGAATCAAAGTTTCAACGATTATGCCTGGTTCGGTAGCTACCTATTTTAATGGTCACGTACCATCACCTCAAGACTCATGGAAAATTCAACCGGAAGACATTGGGCAGATCGTTGTTGATTTATTAAAAATGAACCCACGCACCTTGCCAAGCAAAGTTGAAGTGCGGCCAAGTATGCCAGGTAAGTAATCACCAAATTTTAGAGCGTTTAATTTACTGGTCGCTAACCTCAGCTTGAACTTCGCAATTCTAATCTTCCGATTGTAAATTCAGCAAGCATTTCCATTATTACCTTATCTTTAAGGAATTGTTTCTGTGAGTTTATGATAAGATTTGTGAAGGTGTTGGTTTGTCTGTTGTTGGTAACAGAATTTTTGATTTTTTCTTCGTGCGATCGAAGCGGTGAAGACGTTGCGCCTGTGGTAGAAGAGGGTTTGTTTATCAATGAACTCTATGCCTCAGGCGATGATTGGCTGGAACTCTATAACGATCTGGAAACCAGCAAGGATATCAGTGACTACTTCATTTATGATAACGCTGCAACCAAGTATAAACTTCCCGCAGGAACCATCATTCCCGCCAAGGGTTTTTTGGTACTAGTATGCAACGATTTAGGTACCGGACTTAATACAAACTTTAAACTTTCTTCGGATGGTGAAACTGTTTACCTTGAAAACGCTGCGAGTACTTTAATTGATCGCGTTGAATTTCCAAAACTTGATAATGGTCAGTCATACGGTAGGTATCCTGATGGCTCGGCCAATCTTTATATTTCAGGAAACACAACTAAAGGTACTTCGAATGGAAACAGTCAGGCACCCGCTGTTGAAACTGTAACACGACTACCTAATGTGCCTGCGCTTAATCAAGCTGTTACTGTTTCTGTAAAACTCTATTCGAATGAAAGTATCAGTACTGTAAAATTATTTCATCGCTTCAATGGTGGTTCTTTCACAACTGTAAACATGACTCTTTCTGGAACTACTTTTACAGGTTCAATTCCGGAATCAGCTGCTGTCGGTAAAGTTGAATATTATGTGGAAGTTGCCGGTACGAATGGAAAGACAAGTCTTAAGCCAGCATCGGCTCCAAACAATGTGTATGAGTATTTATTAAATACGGATGCGCTGCCTCAATTAGTAGTAAATGAATTTATGGCTGATAATGGTTCCTGCTGCCCGGATAACTCAAGTGGAACCAATGAGTTTGACGACTGGATAGAAATTTATAATAAGGGTGATGTAGCGGTAGACATTGGCGGCATGTACTTATCAGATACTAAAAGTGATCCATTCAAAAGTAAAATCCCAACGGGTAACCCCACACTCACAACAATACCACCCGGTGGGCATTTAATTTTATGGGCTGATAATTCGCCTGACCAGGGTCCACTCCATCTTAACTTTGGGTTGAGCAATGCCGGAGAAGATGTTGGATTATTTTATACTGATGGACGAACCATTGATACTTATACGTTTGGGGCACAAACTCAAAATAGTTCCTGGGGTAGAACTACGGATGGAGCCACAACCTGGAAAGCATTCAGTATACCCAACCCCGGAACCTCAAATCAATAAATTGAAACTGCTTCATGTTTGAATTATTTCCCGATCAACCTGTTTATGAATATCCACAACTGATTAATATCACGTATTCATTTGTGTGGGCTTTTTTGTTGGCCTCTATCATTGCCATTACCCATAAGCTAACATTTACCGGAGACTACTACCCAAAAAATTTCTTTCAGTCGCTGGTGTTGGGCGCTGTGGTAACCACGTTGGTCATGATGGCAATAGGGGATAGTTTAGCTCGTGGACTAGGGGTTTTTGGTGCCATGGCAATCATTCGGTTTCGCACGCGCATTGACGACCCACGCGATGTGTTATTTCTGTTCGCTGCATTGAGTACCGGCCTTGCTATTGGTGTATATGGTTTCACCATTTCATTCGTGGGTTCCATTTTGTTTTGTCTTGTAGCATTCTTACTGCATATGTCACCCTTTAAAATTTTTGCGCATCACAATCATCTGTTCTTTACATTAGATGAAACCGATCGGTTAGCAGGAGTTTTAAAACTATTAGATCAGTATTGTGCTGAGCATCGTGTAATCTCCATGACTGTCAATAAAGAAAATGCCTTGCGTTATCACTATGCTATTTCATTGAAGAAGACAATCAGCAAAGAAGAACTTATGAATTTGCTACGCGAACTAGAAGGAGTGAAGCAGATTAAGTTATCATCCAACGAAGTAACACCCACATGAAGGCAATAAATTGGTTTTATCTTTTGATTGGTGTGCTGCTGGTGCTGATGCTATACATCAGTGGCAAGTATTTTAAAGGAAGCGGAGAGGCCGCTATTGGCATAGCTCAAAGCACAGAATATAAAATCAATTCTGAGAAATCGGCACTTGTAAAATCGGTTAACGTAGTGCCCGGCATGCAGGTTAAGGAAGGTGATTTGTTAGTTGAACTCACGAGCCAGACATTGGAAATTGAAATCGCTAAACTTGAAAATCGTATTTCAGTTCTAAAAAGTGAGCGCTCCGAAAAAGTTAAACTTGCTGATTCCGAGATCGCCTACCTGAAAGCGCAGAATGACATTGTAATGGAAGAGTTGGATGCTGAAATTCAGCAGACCACCAGTGAAATGAATATGAACGAAACGATAACGCGCGAATTTGTTTCTGGCCAAAAGCCAACCACAGAAAACCCGCAAGCGATAAAAATCAATTCGCTCAAAGCACAAAAGCAAAAACATTTACAGGCACTCGACATTAAAATAAAAGATGTGCGTCAGGAAATGATGACAGACCAGCACTTGCTTGAAAATCAGATTATCTTACAGGAAAGTGAATTGAAGTTGTTGAATGATGAAAAGAGTAAGCTAAACAAGTATTCCAGTGCAAGTGGTGTGGTTAAAAACGTGTACGTGAAACCTGGAGAGCAAATAGATGCCTTTACACAACTTCTTGAAATAAATCCACTGCGGCCAACCACTGTAATTGTTTACCTCGTCAATAAAAAAGCAGATGTTTATCCAATTGGCGCGCCAGTAACTGTTTCATCGTATGATCAACGTAGAAATTTTGTTTCCGGGAAAGTAATTGGGTATGGATCCTTCAATGAACTGCCTGAGATTCTACAAAAGTCAACCGCAGTTAAAGCTTTTGGACAAGAAGTATTTATTGAAATTGCTGCTGATAATTTATTGGCCAACGGTGAAAAGGTACTGATTCGATGAGGCGAGAAGTTTTACTTTTCTTTTTCTTACCGCTTCTCGCAAATGCGCAGGTGAGTATGGAGGATTTTCTACTTGCAGCCTGGAATGAACCCGCCCTGCAATCCTTCACTCATCAAGATGATTATTTGAATACAAACCCATATCGGTTAGCACCCATTCGTAGACTTGAGTTTCGAACCGAGAGTAATCAATTGGATCCGGACCGACAAGACTACGCCCTTCGGATAAATCCTGCAAGTCCGTGGGAGATGAAACGGACCAATCAATACTTTAAAACATATCAGGAGTTGTTACAGCTTGATCGCGAGCGTGTGTTAAAGGAGTCATTACAAACACGGTATCAAGTGATTATCGGTTGGCTCTACTTTGAAGAGATTAAAAAACTTAAAGAAGAAGACGCCAAGACTACCGAAACGTTAATTCAAATTCTTGAAGCACAGCGCAACTCTGGTTTTTTTGATGCTAAAGATTATGTTGAATTAAAATTGGATCAGGTGGAGAAGGCCATTGAATTAGAAGAGACTCGTTTCGAAATAGACAACCAGCGAAGAAGGGTAGAGGCTTTGTATGATCAGGCGCGACTTAAAAATATTTCATGGTCTATGGCGGATGTGTTATCTATTGATCGGGTGAAATATGTTGTTGACAGTGTTGCTGAACTAACTTCACAGGCAGGCGAAGTGGCATACCGAAAAAAGAAAATTGATTTGGCGAATAGTGAATGGCAATTAGAAAAGTCGAACATAAACATCGGCTATCTTCAAACCAAATATGAGAACTATCGGATTGATCAAAACCGTCAGCCGTGGAGTCTTTCGCTAGGTGTTGTTATTCCGGTGTTTAATCCCAACAAAGGGGACATGTCAAAACGAAAATTAGAAGCCATTGAAGCAGAAGGAGATCTTACTTATGCAACAAATGAACAACTGGCAGGAAGGGCGTTGTTACAAAACAAAGTTGAAAGTTTAGTAAAACGGTACCACGATATAAACACGTTGATGGAAAGTTTAAAAGTGGATGAGTTAGCCATAACACTCCAACAAATAAAAGGTAGTAATCCAATGACTACGGTTCGTCTTCAAAGTAATTTGATTAAATCAAAGACGATGGCCGCCCGTTTGAAACAGGAAATTTATCTGAGCTACATCGAGTACTTAAGCTATTCGGAAGCGTTGCAACAACGACCCCTGATTAACTTTTTATCACCTTCCGGTACGCTGCTTTCAAAGTAATTGAACTATCTTCATTCTTGTTATGAAAAGAAGAGAAATACTTAAAACCATTGGCCTTGCTACCGGGCTGGCAGCCATTCCACAGATTGGATTTTCCGAACGCAGTAAAAGTAAAAAGAACAATTTCAAATATTGTCTAAATACGAGCACCATCAGCGGCCAGAAGTCGGGCATTAAAAAGTATTTGGAAGTTGCCGCACAAGCGGGATATGATGGGGTAGAAGTATGGGTGCAAGATGTTAAGGAATATATAACACAAGGGGGTTCATTAAAAACCTTAAAGAAATTAATGGATGATAGTCATCTGATTGCCTATGATGCCATTGGCTTTGCACCGTGGATGGTGGAAGATGAACAGCAACGCAAGGTTGGTTTTGAACAGATGAAACAGGAGATGGAACTGATGGCCGAACTGGGTTGTACACGCATTGCTGCACCTTCAGCCGGAGTAAAAGCCGATGAACCTTTAAATCTTGTAAAAGTAGGGGAGCGTTATAAGCGATTGTTAGACCTGGGAAGACAGACTGGAGTGATGCCACAACTAGAATTCTGGGGAGCGTCACCGGTTTTCTATTCGCTTGGCCAGGCACTGATGGCGTCTGCCGCTGCAAACGACCCAGATGTAAAAATACTTCCTGATGTGTATCATTTGTTTCGTGGCAATTCGGGATTTGAAAGTTTAAAACTTGTTAATGGAAATGTGATTGATATCATCCACATGAATGATTATCCGGGCAACATTCCCCGAGAGGAGCAAAAAGATAAAGACCGCATGTACCCTGGTGATGGCGTTGCACCATTGACTCAAATTCTCACTGACCTTGCTAGCATGGGTGGTATTAAAATACTATCTCTTGAACTGTTTAATCCTGAGTATTGGAAGAATGAGCCATTAGCCATTGCCAAAACAGGCCTTGAGAAAATGAAGAAGTCAGTTAGCTCCAGTGGATTGTAGACTGAACTTAATATTTAACTTACTTAAAGTTTTTGAGTATGAAAAAGGAATTGTCAGCCAAACAAAGTGAAGCGCTACTGACTGCGCTAGCAGAACGTTTCAATAAGAACATGAACCGCCATAAGGGTATTGAGTGGAATGGGGTGCAAGCAAAACTAAAAGCGAGCAAAGCAAAGTTGTGGTCGTTGAGTGAAATGGAAAGCACAGGCGGTGAACCCGATGTAGTAGGGTATGATAAAAAAAGTGGGGAGTATATTTTTTATGATTGCTCAGCAGAAAGTCCTGCCGGCCGCAGAAGTTTTTGTTATGACAAAGAAGCGTTGAACTCCCGCAAGGAAAACAAACCCAAGAACAGTGCACTGGAGGCAGCGGCTGCGATGGGGATAGAGATTTTAACAGAAGAACAATATCAGCAGCTACAGAAACTCGGCAAGTTTGATAACAAGACCTCGAGCTGGATAGAAACACCAGACAACATTCGAAAACTTGGTGGAGCTATCTTTGCCGACTATCGTTATGGGCAGGTGTTCGTGTATCATAATGGTGCGGAGTCATATTATGCAGCGCGTGGTTTTCGTGGCGCGCTACGAGTGTAAGGGAACCCATTAACAATGAATCCAAAAGTTGATTTCTATTTCAGTAAGGAACCCTGGCAAAAGGAAGTAAAGAAGTTGAGAGCGATTGTTCTTGACTGCGAACTTACCGAGGAACTGAAATGGGGTTGTCCTTGCTACACGGATGGAAAGAGCAACATCGTTTTAATCCATGTCTTTAAGGAGTATTGTGCGCTATTGTTTTTCAAAGGCGCACTATTAAAAGATCCCAACGGAATTCTTATACAACAGACTGATAATGTGCAGGCTGCGCGCCAGATGCGGTTTACAAACTTAAAAGAAATTGTAAAACTTGAACGGAGTATTAAAAGCTACATCTACGAAGCGATTGAGGTTGAAAGAGCAGGGTTGAAGGTGACGCTTAAAAAGACGAAAGAGTTTGCCATGCCTGTGGAATTCAAAAAGAAGCTGGAGAAATCGGCCACGCTTAAAAAAGCATTTACTGCATTAACACCTGGCCGCCAGCGCGGCTATTTACTTTTCTTTTCTACGGCTAAGCAAGCGGCCACGCGTGAATCACGCATCGAAAAATCAATTCCCGACATTATAAAGGGAAAGGGCTTGAATGACTAAGCGGATGCCGATTTCCATAAAAAGCCTCAATAGGAGGTTCTAGCTTAGCATTACTACTTAACATAATATAAATTATATAACTCTTTCTAGGCTAACTGGCTGGCCCGCATAAGCCGCAAAACAGTTATAGAATTTTACAAAACGAATGGGGAATTGAGATGACTAAAATTAGCATTTGGCCATTTAACGCGAGAATATTTCTGTAACGTGACTGTAACTTATTTGGCTGGAACATAACCTGCAGAGACAAAGCTTCAGGTCGCCATTTGGGTAAAACTCCTATTTCAACATAAGCGTTGAAACTTTTACTACACAGACTTCTTTCTTGCCCTTTGGGTTGTTAAGTAAATTTGGCTTTAACAAAATCATCTATTAACAAATTTCCGATCATACCATTTACTATAAATATAATATAGCGGAACCGAAACGAAGGTCATAATAGCACTATACTTGAAAAGAAACAGAAAATCAGTATCAAACTGCTTGAAGGTCATAAAATAAACAAAGCCAAAAAATAGTAATGAGGAAATAATCGCACTAGATACCAGATTAACATCTTTCCATAAAAAGGATGAATTATATGCTAAAGCGGGAATTCCAATACACCAGAAGGCCAATTGTAAAAAAGGATTAACACTTTCTAATGGCAGGAACTTTAGAAGTAAATAGAAGATCACGGTAACAACAACCATCAGAAAAAATGAAAATGAGATTGACTTTAAATAAACCGTTTTTATAGTCATAACATCAATTGTTTAGGCCTTAACCAAAGATACCATTTTTAAATAAAAATTGTTATTTCTTAAATCACTTGCAAAATTTTATCCCTCCTTCAATTTCAGGCCAAATTCACCAGGCTTCAGAGTATGAACTTCCTTTAAAGTAAACTAGCCCCAATTTGCTAAGGTCAACAGATCAGTATCGTGTAAGGAAATTTTCTCTAATTCCAACTATGGAAAAATTTGCCTTGAATATTTTAAAAGAATCAGTAAGTTTAGTATTTAAAACTTTACTAATTATTAAATGTACATTTATAATATTTAGTAAATTCATTTTTGAAAACATGCACCTCTCAGCATGTACATTTTATGACCGATTTAATCAGAATTAATTCAAAAGTCTCTAAAGCAATTCTCAAGGCTTCCCAGGTTCTGATAGATTATGAGTATTGGCTCAAGAGAAACTATGGTGTAAAAGGCGCGTATTACGGAAGTGCCAAGACATTCTTGAAAGGTTATGTGCAAGGCGGAGACATCTTATCTCAATTGGAAGATTATCTGAATCAGAAAGCTCCCTCCTACAAATCAATGCTTAATCGTTTTTTCTATTTTTTGGAGCATAAGCAGATATCCTTTGTAATAAATGATCTCAATGAGACCAAACTCCCAATCTCTAACTTATACGTAAAGCTTTATCTGGTATCTGTTCAGGATAGGCTAAAATCCAAAGGAAGCTTAAGCATCTATGCAACTATTTTGAATTCCTATTTCACATCCATTAAGGATGATGTAACACGCATTAATAAGCGAACTGCCGGGAAATTTATCCTCTCCCCTAACCTATCTGACTATACAAAACGACTTTATAAGGCGGTTTTGAAGTCTTTTTGTGAATGGGTATTAAGTTACCAATCCATTAATAATGATGAATTGTCAAAAGATCAGAAACGATTAAAGCGAGGCTTAAAGAAGATTAGTACCCAATCTTTGCGTGAGATTATTACTATTCGCGTGAGCATTCCAAGATCTGTTACTTCTACCTATCATAAGGAAAGCCTTTCTGAGAAACAGCGAAAGAGATTGTTAGATGTTATTAAAAACCCAAGGGACAGAGCCATCATTACGCTAATGGGCTGGAACGGACTGAGATCGGTGGAAGTGACACGTCTCTCCTATTCTGACATAAAGTTAAATCAAGGTAAATTGGCAGTATGGGGAAAAGGGCGCAGTGAAAAGTCAAAAGATGTAATTAAGCTATCTGGGGCTGCTAAGAAAGAACTCATTCAGTATCTCAAAAAATCAAAAGTAAAGCGGGGAGTTTTATTTCCAGATTTAACAAGGGTCATTCTTGATGATTTAATTTCAAAGTACTTTAAAAGAATAAGGGTAAAAGGAAAATACACGCCTCATAGTTTGAGACATACAGCAGGGCAAATTATGTATGACAATAAAATACCATTAGAGATTATACAAAAGACATTGAGGCATGCTGATATGCGTACCACAATGATCTATGCTCAGAAAGCTATTGATAGAAACTATTTTAAGCGTTTACGGAGATTTTAGAACCAAGATTTAATTTTCAATTTACTGATTTACTATCCATCATGTGGTTCAGTCGTTTTCACTTCATATTTTGATTTACAAATTTCCAAGGGTCCCAAGTGTTCATATACTCCTGCTTAGTGATAATGAGGGCTTTCTCCACTCCCTTTTCTTTAAGTGGCGTAAACCCATAATCGTAGCATAAGTAATAAACTTGTTTTTTTGAAGTCAAAAATAAAGAGGAGAATATGGTGAAATCATAACCCATTGCCGCCATCACCTCTTTGCGCACTGTGGCTTTGCCTATCGGGCACAGGGATTTGAGAATGGTGCGATTCCTTCGCAAACTACTATTGATTTCGAGGATGGGGCGCTCTGCATCATACTTATTCTTATTGTTTTGCAAATACCGACATTGGTCTGAGCAATACTTTCGATCAATCCTTCCTGAGAGAGGATTCCCGCATACAGGACATTTTCTGGTAGCCATAATAAATAAGTTTATACTCGTTTGTATCCGGATATACCCGGGTATAAACACATATAAGATATAGCTATTTTTTAAAATTGCCTAAAAACAACATGGATTTTACTGCGAGCAAGTTGCCTGTAATTACGCTACGTAATATATTGGTAGATGGAAATAAGTGCATTGGTCTTCAGTTTTTTCCTTCGAAGAGGATACAGATCTTTATCAAAACACTTAACAATCCACGTTGGGCAACTACATATCAAATGGTTTTTGTGTTAAATACACCCGCTAACCTAGAACAGATTTTCAAGACGTTTAAAGGTGAGGCTTGGATAAACTGTCGATACTTTTTCAAGAATAGACCCATCCATACACAAGCATTGCCTACTGATCTTCAATTGATCACCAAGAAAAACGAAAATAAGGTTTCCGCTGGGGAAGCTGCTTGTCCAAAAGAATACATACAATTATTGGAAACCAGACGGTATAGCTTTAATACCGCAAAAACATATACCGCTCTTTTTTCTAATTTTATTAAACATAACCAAGGTAAGCCCTTGATTGAAATTAACGAACTTGACATCAAGAATTACATTCATGGGATTGTAAAACAAGGCAAGTCGGCCTCCTATCAAAATCAAGCAATCAATGCAATTAAGTTTTATTATGAGCAGGTTCTAGATATGCCCCAACGCTTTTACGAAATTGACCGTCCGAGAAAAGTTCGCAAATTACCTCTTGTGTTAAGTGAAGAAGAAGTAACCAGACTTCTATCAGAAACTATAAATATTAAACACAAAGCGATCTTGGTAACCATTTATAGTTGTGGTCTTCGTCTATCAGAATTATTAAATCTAAAATTGACAGACATTCAAAGTGACCGCCATCTGCTTATGGTGCGCGATGCTAAGGGTAATAAGGACAGGACTACAATTCTCTGTGAAACAACCCTTCAATTACTTCGTAAGTATTTTTTAATGTATAAGCCCAAGCAATATTTATTTGAAGGCCAAGGTGGAGGTCTATATAGCAGTAAAAGTGTTCAAAATATATTGCAGCATAGCCTGGCAAAGGCAAAGATTGCAAAGCGGGTATCTCCTCATACTTTAAGGCATTCCTTTGCCACACATTTACTTGAAAATGGAACTGATTTACGGCATATTCAATCCCTATTAGGCCACAGTTCGCCAAAAACTACAGAACTTTATACCCAAGTATCCACACGCAGTTTAAAGGATATTAAAAGTCCACTTGAGAAATTAAACCTTCAATTTTGAGATGGAGGAGATTTGGCAGATATTAGTAAATACAAAAAACTTGGCTATTCAGCATGGCAAAGCAATGACGGACAAAAGGAATATAAACGACATACGTTTATATTTAGCAACATATGCGACATGCGGTTAGCCAAACGTTGGGCAACATGCTAAAAGGCCAACGCGCAAATAGGCACATTTGGTTTTGCCATCGCACGGAGGCAACGCTGAAAAACCAAAAGAGCCTATTTTTATGCCAACGCTCTGACAAAAAATTGAAC
>JBGSIM010000019.1:0-36198 GCA_041742535.1 Cyclobacteriaceae bacterium
GGAGAGGCTTTTGTAGAGAGCATAAAAATCTGCAAGGTTTTCGATATAAAACTCTACTTTCTTGCAGATTTTTTCAACTAAAATCAATTCATATTCTCATTAATCTTAACCCTTTCAGCTTTTTAAGGGCTGACTAATTATAATTCTATTACTACAATGGGTGACGATAGTGGAGTTCAAAATCAGTAGCAGAAAACGAGCGTCTTCGTGCCGATATCGCTAAAAATGAGATTGATAATGTTAATTTAAAAGAACTACAGTTGAGCTATATCCTGCAAAAATTCCAAGTCCATTATTAATGTTGCTATAGATCTGCACAGGCTGAGCAAATGGATCTCCATTTGCTCTATCCTGTACATTTTTTGTATCAAAATATTTAAAATGCTCTTCACTTATTGTTTCAAGAACAAGCCTAACAGGAGAGGTAATTTGTCGATAGCCAGAACGATTTACTCTTAAAATAACTTGGTAATCCTTTCCATTAAAGTATTTATCTGATAATAGTAAACTACCATTAGAATAATCATTTTTCAACGCTGGATCTATTGGTGAAAAGGGAATAGACTCATCACCCAAAGAACTATTAATTTTTTTAAGAATTTTAATTTGATAATAGTTTATTTCATTTTGAGGATCATGGAAAACTAGATCTACTTTTATTACCTCCTCTGATTCATAGAGCGAGGAATCTTGTTTTATAGAAATAATTGACGCGGGAGCTGGAATTCGACTAGTAGCTTCAAGACCAACTTCATTTTCTACATCAATGTGCAAGTTATAAGTTCGCCCAATTTTTGGAATTGTCTTGCCAGTATAATGGAAGTCTTTTTCAGGTGTGAACGTTAGAGTTTCGATAAAGGCATTATTTTCATCTAAGATCGTCACCACCGCCCCATCACCCACAGGCGGAAAATTGCGACTGTTACTATTGTCAAAAATAGATCGACTCTGGGTCAAACTCAATTCCCATGTACTATCTGGCGCAAATAGTGAGTTGACAACTAATATTGGTTTTTCAAGAGATGTATCAATTTCAATGATCGTCTGACAAGCTGTGAGAACTCCAATTAACACGATAAAAATTGAGTTTCGAATCATTTCTTAGAATTTAATACTATATGTAATAGAAGGAATTATAGGAAAAAGTGAGTATTGAACTAGCCTGTAATTAAGTCGCTCGTCTCGCTCTAAGTTTACGAAGAAAGGATTCAGCCGACTATACGCATTATACACTCCGACTGTCCATTTACGGCGTCCCCACTTTTTATCCTTCCACCAACTGAAAGTAAAATCAAGTCGATTGTAACTTTTCATACGATACGAATTTCGCTCACCAAAATAGGTGCCAACCGAGGAAGAAGGGACATTGAAGTCAATATTGTTAGCTGCCTCATAGGTTGCCCTTGGCAGTGTAATGGAATTCCCTGTTCCATAAACCCACACCATAGAAAAATCCATTCTCTTATTCCATTCATGACTAATAGCAACACTAATATCATGACGCCTGTCATACTTGTATGGAAATTCCTTTCCGAAATTTATTTCATCGAACTGACGGGTTGTTTTTGATAAGGTGTATCCGATCCAACCTGTTACGATTCCACTTTTTTTCTGAAATAGAAATTCAATTCCATAACTTTTACCATTACCATTAGTCGCCACGTTATTTTGCCAATCCTGATCTACATTTAAATAACTTGCTCCATCCTTATACTCAATAAGATTCCTCATTTTTTTATAATACCCTTCTAAACTTAGCTCATATTGTGATTTATATGTCTTAGCAAGTCCAATTGCAACTTGGTTAGCTTGCTGAGGTTTGATTCGAGCTGTGCTTGGAACCCACAAATCTGTAGGCAAACCTGTTCCTGCGTTGGTCAGCAAATGGATAAATTGTGTCATCGAAGAAAATGACGCCTTTAGTGAGAGATCATCAGTCAATAAGTAGCGAGAAGAGAATCGCGGTTGAAGAGAAGGGTACAGTTTTTCTTCTACCAAAAATGCAGAACTATGAAGACCTACGTTTACCTTAACTCTCTCTCCCAACTTCCAATCATCTTCTATATAAGCGTAGGCCTCAGAGGCATTAATAATACTTGCTCCAGCTTTGCCATTTCCATCTACCGAAGATTGGTAAGCATAAACACCAGGGGAAAAACGGTGCCAAATAGTGTTTACCCCAAAACGCACTAAATGATTAGGATTAGGAAAATAATCAAAATCGGTTTTGATAGCCCAATCTCGAATTTCCGAGAAATAGTGATTACCATAATTGATCAACTCATCTGGCAACCCGGGTGAAGTTTGCTTCTCATGATAATTTTGAGATATGTCAAACAGATATCTGCTGTAAGTGCCAGTTACATTACTGAAAATTCGCTTGTTAATGACGTGGTTCCATCTAAAGGCTGTAATAACGTTGCCCCACTTCAAATTGAAATCATTCTCAGAATAAATTTCAGTGTCATTATCGCTGTAAAAATCCTTAGAATTAGCATATGCTTTGTCATTGCCAAAGTAGGTGCTTGCATACAATCGATTCTTAGGATTTATAATATGATTGAATTTTAAAGTCAGATCATAAAAGTAATAACCTGTTCTTGTACCCTTTGTCTTTAACCGAATGATTGGTTGTGCAAGCGCATCAATATAAGTCCTCCTTGCCGAAACGATAAAGGATGTTTTATCCTTAATGATTGGACCTTCTACCATCACTTTTGCCGAAATCAGGCCAATTGAACCTTCTCCTTTGATTTCTTTCATATTCCCATCTTTCATATTGATATCAATCACAGATGAAAGACGGCCTCCATAACGCGCTGGGAACCCTCCTTTGGTCAATTCAACATGGTTTACTGCGTCAGCATTTAAGATAGAAAAGAAACCAAATAAATGAGAGACATTATAAACGGGAACTCCATCAAGTAAAATTAAATTTTGATCAGGACCTCCACCTCTAACGTATAAACCGGTACCACCCTCATTGCCTGACTGAACACCAGGCATCAACTGTATAATTTTAAGAATATCTGTTTCACCAAATAATGCGGGTAGTGATTTGATCTGCTCAATCGGAATTGAAATTGTACTCATCTTTGACGATTCATGAATAGCATCAGCCTTGGTGGCTTCGATAACTACTTCGTTCAATAGATTTGAGCTTTGCATCTTAATGTCTAAAATGGTATCTCGTTCTAGGAAGAATCGCAATATCTTCGGTTGATAACCAACAAAACTGAAATGTAATGTGATAGAATCTTTAGGTAGCGTCAAACTATAGAACCCATGACTATTGACGGTAGTTCCTGAAGATTTTCTTTGCTCAATGACGGTTGCCCCAATAAGGCTCTCACTCGTTTCAACATCTTTTATATAACCGCTGATAGTGAATTTCTGAGCGATCGCGGAAATTGATAAAATCAATAAAAAAAATAGGCCACAATACCTCATAGGAATTAATCTTCGAAACTAACGATTTTATGGCGTAGATTATTTTATTACATTTTTCACGAAGTTGGTTCATCAATTTTTGCTAATAATCCACGGGGCAAAAAAGCATTATACAGAAACTGCTATCTCATAACAAACTTTAAAAATTCTTGTTAAAAAGATAGCAGTTAATATGAATTAAAGTCTTTCTATATTCCTATACAGTCAACAGAAACCCAGTTATTATTAGTGCCTTGTGATGAAGCTTCTACAAAAGCTCTTGTAAAACTTATTGCAGGCGGTGTGCCACCTTGCCATGTAATTGGACCACCAGTAAGAGCATTATTCCAAATAGTATGGGAACCTTCATCTACCGTTCCATAATAGTCCGGAATACTAGCTTCAGTTAAGATGTAGTGGTTCGTTATGCCATTGATTACGATTTTTACATCGAAATACGCATCGCGCGAATTCAATTTAGTATCATAGAAGTACCAATAACATAACGTTCCTGCTCTTCTTCTTCCCCAAGTTTCGCTTATCAACCAAGGGGTGTAGTTACTTCCTGAAATCGCCCAATAAATGTATGCTCTCACATAAACCTTGCGGTCACTTTTACAACCACTTGGATCATAATAATAAGAGTATTCCATATTATTGGAACAAGCATCTGATAAAGTTCTACCACTACTAATGGCGGCTTTAGGTTCTGTATTATTATATTGAATTAATTTGAAAAGAGAAGTATCTAGATTTTCTATTGATTCAATTTTACGAAGCTGACTCAACTTCTCTTTGCTTGCTATTACTATGAATTGATTATCTAATACCTTATGAAAAAAACCCTCAGACTCGTAAATTTTCTCCCGATTACAAATCGTCCGATAAAAACTATTTTCCAATTTAGGAAGGAAAGTCTCATCAGACTGAATTACAACGTCACCATAAATCTTCAATAGACTTGCTACTTCATCAGTAGTTTGAGCCTCACTCAGTTCATCAATAGCCTTTTTATAAATGTTGTCAAACGACTGAAATTTTGAATTGTTGATTTCACTATCACCTGCGTTACTTCTGCTCTTGTTAACGTTTAGAACATAAGAACTCATTTCTTCGGAGTCTTTGAAACTTAAAGTAGCGAGGTTCAAAGAGGAACTATCAATTTCTTTGCGAATGCTTTCTTCAGCGCAGGAGAAAGCAATAAGGAACAGGAGAGCTGAAAGGATTTTCTTCATAATTTTTTTTATTTATTTGGACAGATTAAACTCAGTCTCTAGTGCAAAGACCTTATATCGAAAATATCTTTTGCGAATGCTCACGGCAATAGTAGAATTCTACCTATTTTAGCCTAGAGGCCATTTCCTTAGTTAAACTAAAAATTTGTTGCTTAATCGATAATGCGTACTGCAAAAGCGTTCCTCTTCCATTTAGATTGAGCTTTTTCCGCAAATGAGCTTGATGATTATTTATTGTATTTGGGCTGAGGAAGAGGTTCTCAGCAATTTCCTTTATGGACCTGTGACATGCAATCTGAGATAAAATATTTAGTTCTATTTTGCTGAATTTGTTTAGATCACTAGCGCTAATTTGAATTTCATTCTCAGATTGCTTTGAAATTTTACATAAATACTGTTGCAAAATATTACTTGCATTATTTGTCATATAAATACCTCCATCTTTAACTATACGAATTGCTTTAAACAGTTCTTCTGGAGGATCTTCCTTCCCAACGAAGCTTTTTACACCACGAATATTCATATCTATTATGTTGGTTTCAAAATCATACTGCGAGAAGGCTATTATCTTAATAGTTGGATATAACTCTCTAATCTTTTCAGATGCTTCAAATCCATCCATTTTTGGCATCCTAATATCCATGAGAATTATATCGGGAGTTACCTTTTTCAATAATTCCAATAATTTTAGGCCATTACTAGCTTGTAGGACAATTTCAAAATCTGATTCCAAGTGAATAAGCCTTGTTATTGCATTTCGTACTTTCTCACTGTCGTCCGCTATCGCAAGTTTTATTTTCATATTTCAAAATTGCTCTTTGTGTTTGTCTGAAACCTTCGCAATGCATACAGGTTCATCCTATCAAACAGATCACTTTTGGTGTCCTTACATTTGTCGATACGACTGTTTTAAAACTATGTCTGGAATGTAAGATTGAAAGCGCATACAGGTAACTACCTAATGGGATTAACTCCTATAGATCCTTTTCCTTCCCACCTTCCCCCCAAGTTGTGAATATCAGATTCTGAGCAACAGCACCTTTGACTTTCTAATACGAACGTCATGGGAAAAGAGAATTTTGTAATCTCTGCTGAAAAGAAAATCTATCGGGATCAGATTATCACCCTAGGTGATCTCGATCAATTCAAAACCGACTTATTAAATGAACTGGTTCGTATCATTCAACCAGCGCAACAAGCTCAAACAAAATTGTGGTTAAAATCGTCCGAGGTTCGTAAACTGTTAGGCATTTCACCGGGTACGTTGCAAAACTTGCGAGTCAACGGAACGCTTCCTTTCTCTAAGATTGGAAGTATTGTTTACTATAAGCAAGAAGATATTCTGAAATTATTTGGGGGCTCTAAGTCAAGGTGAGTTGGAGCCGCTTTACTTATATCGAACCTTTGTTTTTCGGATTGCTTCCGATCCCAGAATTACCGCAACTCATATTTCATTAACCACAGCGATTTGTTACAACTGGATCTTGAATCCTTCTTCATTTACTATCCAAGTTTCCCGAAGACAGCTCATGCGTCTTTCACACATTCGCTCCATTGCAACCTATCATAAAGTAATCAAAGAGTTACACGCCTTTGGATACATTATTTATAAACCCTCCTATCATCCCAAGAGAGGAAGCACCATTTCACTCAGCATGGTTTCAGAGTTAACAACTGTTAACCCATGAAGAAACTTTCCTTCACCGAAGCCAAACAAATTCCAATTACAGAGTACTTGACTCGTTTAGGATTTGAGCCGGCATATAATCGTGGTAACGATTCATGGTATCATTCACCATTAAGAGAAGAACGAACGCCATCGTTTAAAGTAAACACGCATCGCAACGTTTGGTTTGATCATGGTACGGGTGATGGAGGAACCATCCTGGATCTGGGTTCCAAGCTTCATCAATGTTCCTTGTCAGAGTTTTTGGAAAAGCTTTCCAATGAAAATCTTCATGCTCTTTCTCTTCACCAGGAACCTCTAAAGATTCATACTCCTGAAAATAAACTGGAAGTTCTTTCTGTAAAGGAATTAACAAATCCCGACTTGATTCAATACCTCACCACGCGGAGTATTGATTTAGAGACAGCTCGTTCATATTGTAAGGAGGTAGAATTTCTGATTGGAGAACGGGTTTATTCGGCTATTGGTTTTCCCAATCAGCAAGGTGCTTTCGAACTTCGCAATCATTGGTTCAAAGGTTCATCTTCTCCTAAGGACTTTTCTTTCATCGATAACAATGAAAAGAAAGTAGCCTTACTGGAAGGGTTTATTGATTTCTTATCCATTGTGAAAATCGATACTCAAGAAGTTAAGGAGCTGGTTGCCAAATCGGATTTCCTGATCCTGAACTCGCTTCGTCTGCTTAATCGTGCCATTCCTGTTTTAAAGACTCACAAAGATGTAAACCTCTTTCTCGATAATGATTCCCCGGGTCAGGATGCAAAGAAAAATCTTTCTGAAAAAGGAATCCGGTTCAATGATACCTCCATACTCTACCGAGAATACAAAGATGTGAATGAGTACCTCACGGCCATCAAAAAAGTAAAGCAATCAAACGTTGAAGAGCCGGAACAATCATTCAATAAACTCAGGCCACGCAGAAGGTCACGAAGAATGCGGAGATAGTTTTAAATAGACAATCAATCATCATTAAAATAAATAAACCATGAAAAAGAAAATCCATTTTATCACACAAGCGAAAGGCGGTTCCGGAAAATCAGTGCTGACATTTATGCTGGCGGAAAAATATCCCGCAGCAGTAATCCTTGATCTGGATGACGCCACTACAACCTCCATGAAGCAACTTGCTTATCGCAAGCCTGTTAAAATTTCATTTCTTGACCCCACCACAAAACGAATCGATCGCGGAGCATTCAACAGTCTCTTTGAAAGTGTCATAGCAGCTAACAAAGAATTATTCATCGCTGACCTTGGGGCCAGTGTAGCCGAACAATTGCCAAAATACTTTTCATTAAACGGAATCGAAGCGATTATGGAAATACTGGAAGCAAGTGAGATTCAACTGCAACTCGTTTGTGTAATCGGTGGTGGGAATATTTTCAAAGCCACTATGGAATATTTAACCGAGTTGGTTGAATCCACCAAAGGCCTTCTTGAAATAACGGTTGCGCATAATGGTTTTTATCCCTGCTCTGCCGAACAAAGTAGTATGTTGATTGAATATGTCGCAGCTAATAAACTTGGCCTGATAAGTTTTGACTTGGTCAAAGACAAGGGTGAGATAGCCCTCCGCACTGTGGAGAATGTCCTCAAAGACGGCAAGGGTATCTCAGCACTTAGTCCCTTCGCTGCCATCTATTTTAAAAGGCCGATTGAAGAATTGAATCTCTGACTACTTCTTAACGGTATGCTATGTCGATGACGGATCAGGAACAAAAGGATTTACGCACATACTGTGCTTTCTTATTGAAAGAGTATGGATTTCATTTTTCACCGAATGATCCTGTGATCCCGGCTCTATATATAATACATAAGGAGATGAAGTTGAACACTCTGAACAATAAAGCGCTTTCCTCACAAGTGAAAAAGGCCGCTTCACAAATAAGTCCACAAGTATTTCATTTCAATGTAGCGGGTGAGGCCTGGAAGTTTCAGATTGGGAGTGTATTCAAGTGGATCGTTAGCGGCCTGATTGTTTTACTATTCACATGGTTGGGTGTTTGGTGTTGGTCAATGGCCAGTGATGTGAAAAAGGCAAGATCAATTATTCACGGTTCCGATAATGTGAGTGAATTGATGAAACTCGCAAAACAAAATAATGAAGGGTACTACTTCATCGATTTCACAATAGCCAAAGGAGATTCCATCCAGCATTTTAAAGAGTATCAAAAGTTAAATTCCCAGACAGTTCGGGTATACTTGGGTAAGGAGTCTAAATAAGTTTTCTCTTCACCGAACAAATGCAGTCATGGAAAAGAAACACATCATAAAATTTCTGAAGGATAAAAAGAGAGGAGTTTACCCTTTGCTGGTGAAGTTGTATGCGGAGGTTATTCTTTCAGTGGGGATAGCCCTTGCCTTGGAGATAATCAAGGAAGACCTCGAAAAAGAAGCCGGAGAAAAAGTAGATCTTAACTATCACAGTCTTGCCCATGCCATTGCAAAATTTAAAAAGAATAACTCTACTGCAACGAATCAAAATAGGAAATGGGAGTTCAAAGACAGCCATGAACTAAATGAGGGGCAATCAGTGGCAGGTAGGTTCAAATTAGAATAAAATAGAGGCAGATATTCATCAACAACCAAAACCGAAGGCAATATGATCCATATTATCATAAGTAAATACAGAAAAGGTCAATTATCAAATTATGCTTGTAATTTCGGAGCAAGCAATGTTTCCGCTACGCTTCAACCTGCTTGCCCCAGACTGCTATAATTAATTCTACCACTTCGTTCGAATTTTAACGTCATGAGCAGACCAAAAATATCAGAAGAAAACAAACGACTCATTCAGGTGAACATCCGACTTACACAAGATGAGAACACTAAAGTAAATGAGCTCGCAACAACCGCTGGCCTTAGTCCGGCCAATTGGATTCGGTATAAAATATTTATCGGTAAAAATCCCCCTGCCAAGGTATCTCCTTTAGATGTTTCCATCTATCGCGAACTGAAGAAGATCGGAGTCAATCTCAATCAAGCCACACATAAACTCAACCTCGGAGAATTCCCAAAAGAATTTTCCATACTACAAATTGAACTGGATTCTTTATTAAACAACATTCTTAAACTCCTACTCGATGACCGCAAACATGATCAAGGGTAAAGGCTTCAAGGGTGCGTTGCGTTATAACCTGGAGAAAGTCAATGAGGGAATTGCTGAAGTGTTAGACCATTCTTTTGTGGCAGTTTCTGAAAAGAGTATTCTCAAAGAAATTCAGATGATCAAAGTACTGCGTCCCAATCTCCAAAAGTATTTCTATCATACCTCCATCAACTTTCCACCTTCAGAAGATCTTACGAATGAAAGGATGACTCAGATCGGGAAGGACTACCTTCAGGAAAGCGGCTTCACTCAAAACCAATACATCATGTTTCGTCACCATGATGCTGACCATCCGCACCTTCACATTCTAGTAAATAGAATTAACTATGATGGCAAGGTTCTTTCCGACAGCAATGACTTTGCCCGATGCGAGAAAATTCTTCGTGACCTGGAAAAGAAGTATAACCTCACCGAGATAATCTCCAGTAAGCAGGCGCAGGAACGTGCGATCACCAAAGATGAACTGGAGATGATGAAGCGCACCAACGCACCTTCACACAAGATCACCTTGCAAGTGCTCATCAAAGACACCATCAAAAACAAAAAATTAACCTGTTCAGAATTTATACAGGCGCTCGAAAAGAAAGGCATCAATCTTTTATTCAATCAAGCTTCCACGGGTTTCGTCAGTGGGATTAGTTATTCCTATGAAGGAATGATCATCACTGGAGCAAAGCTTGGCCATAATTATAAGTGGGCTTCCATAAAAAATACTATCGACTATGAACAAGAAAGAGATCGCGCAGCAATTCACCAGGCAAATGATAGAACAAAATCCAGCCAGTCTATCACCCGAACAGGTGCTCTTGATCCTGAAAGAAATCCAATCGCTTTATCTCAAAGCTCAGGACAGCCATCAACGGCAAACCATCAACGCGAGAATTCTAAACAGCATGATCGAAGGCAACCTCAAACAGGTTCGCGAGGCAAACACGTTACTCGATCTGCAAATTCAAAAACTGCTCAGCTCAACAAGCTCACTTCACAAAACTCAAAAGGCCTCAGTCTGGCAACGCTACTGGATGGCCATGCTCAGGGGAATCTTATCGACCCTGTTAACCACCCTGATTTGGACGTTGAGAATAGGTTGAGGAGAAGGAAGAGAAAAAAACGAAGGAGGCTTTGATATTATTGAGTGGTGTAATCAAAGAACTTACTTCTCATTTGAGAACACTTTTCTGATTAATTATCAAGAATTGATGACAATCTGAAAGTAACAATAAACAGTCGAACTCTACATGGTCAACGGCTTCAACCTACTACCACCGTTAATAAAAGTCGACCGGTACTTTTTTTATAAATAGAATCCGATTACACAACCAATACTGCGCATCCGTAACGAATCATCAAGTGTCTGACCAGTTCCTGAGGTCACATGATTCGAAGCCACCTCAGTAAGACCATAATAATAATTAAACTGTAAATAAGGACGAAGGGTATGAGATAAAAGCAAAACACGCAACGTTCCATTCAATCCTAAATCAGAATTGCTCAAAGAAGGAACTGTATAGTAGCTGCTATAATTTTCTTTTATTAGGCGACTCACACGAAAATTCAATCCACCTTTAAAACCAACCTTATCCAGGTTCAATGAATAAACGGGTCCCGCCTCCAGACTTAAATACGAAAGATTAATCTGCTTGACGGAATAAACAGTCCCTACCTGACGCCCCACATTAAAAGAATGAAGAGCCATACTTAACGTAGCAATACCAGATAAAGGCCTGCTCCCTAAAAAGTCCCTGCTAAACGCTACCTGAAAATTTGGAATGGTTTTTTTAAAACTTTCTTGATTGGCGTAAATGAAAGAAGGAGTGGAAAGATTAACCCCAAGACTAAAATTAAAAGGAGTGGGAACCCGCTGTTGACAAACAACAGGAACCCAACCCAGCATGATCAGACAACAGAATAGAATTCGCATTCTTCAAAGTAAACTAATAGTAGCCGGAATAAGTACAAGTACATCCATCTCTTCCCCAGCCTTGGCCCTGACTGTTAAAAATTGACGGAGGATTGGAATCAATATATTGATAATTCGTAATAAAGGGCCAACCAATTTCATTGGTTGCAGATGCTGCCGTAATGGACATTCCATCCGAACCCCAGGACGCCTGATAATAAACAGTCGCGGCTAAAGCCCACGTATCAAAATTCCTGTCTCCAAAGATGGTTTTCCGGAATGATTTCACCTTAAAACCATGATCTAACGCATAGGTTCCAGTGGGACCTATGTAGTAAGAGACTACATCTTCATAAAGCCGTACGCGATACTTTCCAGCGGTACCCGTACAACTATTGACTGAAAAGCTTCCTGTTACATACCGTGAATTGGCATCGTGCTCTTTGCGAATCCGGGTGATGTCATATTTTTTTACCCCTATCGGAAGCTCGTGTTGATCAGCGTGGATGGATTTCAAAACACCCACATCAGCTACCTTAGAAACAAAAAGTGATTTCATCGTGTATTTTCTTGCTTCTCCTGCAATAATGATAATCCCGTCTTTATTCAAAAGCGGGGCTAAATTTTGGTTCGCAATATTCAATTCAAACCAACCTTCATCATCAAATCTAAAATAGGATGCATGTTCTAAAACAAAATCAGCATGCGGCTTGATTTCATCTAGGTTTAAAGATTGTTTATCCAGCCCCTCCAATTTGTCGAAGTATTTCGTTTCCTCCGCAACTGCACGATTCATTAAGCTGCGCAAAGAACTAAAATGATTCTTCGTCTCCCATGAATCAAGATCGGAAGGGGATAGGATCGCCATTTTTTGGAGTAAGGGGTTCAACGCGCTAGCATCAGAAATGACAACATAGTCATCCTTAAAAGTCACATCCATAGCTGCGAGGTCAGCTTTCGGAGTAATTTCGGAATCTGGGGCACACTGAAAAGCACAGAGTGCAATAAGGACAAATAACATTTTTAGTTTCATAACTTTTTTGGTTTAGGTTAGAGTAGGAAAACACCGATATCCTATCATAATGTCTTAGCATACTACATCGTTTTAATTATTGATCAATAGAACAATAGGAGTAACTCCTATGAATTTTTGGTTTAGCTTGTTTTTCCATTTCCCATAGAATTTAATTCTGTCACAAAAATGCTCCGGACAGCTTCAACCTGTAAAAAGACTACGGCATAAAATTCAAGGTGCCTTGTGGCTTTGCGTTTTGCTCAAATTTATTCCGTTTCCTTTTGACAGGTCGGCTGTCCTACGCTGTGAGGGCTCCATAATTAAATTCTTACGATTATGGAAAATCAACATGCACAAGTTTCAGAAATTCAACTTTCGTACTCACTTCGGATTAAGCCTTCTCAACTTCCCAAGATCACTCACTCCAGGGATGCTTATCAGATTCTGAAGAACTCCTGGGATTTCAACAAGATTGAATTCGTGGAGCAGTTCAAAGTCATGCTCCTCAACCGGGCTAACAAAGTATTAGGAATTTGTGAAATATCATCCGGTGGTACTTCGGCAACAGTTGCTGATCCTAAAATCATTTTTAGTGTCGCACTCAAAAGTATGGCAACTGGGATCATCGTTTGTCACAATCACCCTTCCGGAAATCTTCAACCCAGTCAGACAGACATTGACCTTACCCGAAAGCTCAAAGAAGCCGGTAAGTTCCTGGAGCTTCAACTCCTCGATCATGTCATCATTTCAAGTGAGGGATATTACTCATTCGCTGACGAGGGACTTGTATAGTTCCTCTCATTTCTCTTTTCGTTTTTTCTTCTCAAGGATCAACTCGTTGCAAACCTTGAATGCTTGCTTCATGATGTAGTCGTTCTCTGCTTCAAATTTTTTATTAAACTCGGCTGTTTCCTTTTTTTAAGTTGGATGACTGAAACGGCTAATAATAATTCTTACCTTTGAGTGTGGGAATACCAACACATATTGACAGACCTAATGTAGACCCCAGATGGTTTTGGGATTTCGATTTTGGAAAGATCGATTGGAGAAAGAGCTATAAAACTATTATTGCCCGAATCATCGAACGCGGTGATGATAATGACTGGCAAGAGATCACCCGTTTCTACGGTGAAGAAAAAATCGTTAATGCGCTTCGAAATGAAATAGTGTTCCTTCCGGATTATTCTATCGGTGATGTTTGTAAATACTATCATCTAAACCCCGAGGATTTGTTATGTTATACTCGGAAACAGTCGAGGCCAGGACACTGGATCTGATCAAACGATTAATGCAAGATGAGAATCTAAAGAATTTTCGTCTTGTTGGAGGGACTGCACTTTCGTTATGCATTGGTCACCGTATTTCAATTGATATTGATCTGTTTACGAACCAGGATTTCGATGCACCTAAACTTTACAACCATCTCCTAAATAGTTATAAAGGCGAAAAATTAAGAGCAATAAAAAATGGTGTCTTTGGACTATTCGAAGATATTAAAATTGATTTGATTTCGCATCAGTATCCATGGCTACAACCGGTAAATAAGGTTGAAGAAATTCGAATGGCATCATTGGAAGATATTGGCGCTATGAAAGTACATGCGATCGTTCAAAGTGGTTCACGGTTGAAAGATTTTGTGGATGTTTACTATTTATTGGAACATCTTTCTAATGAAGGATTAATTAAGGCTTATCAAAGTAAATATCCGGAAGCGAATTCTGCCTTAGCCCAAAAGGCATTGATTTACTTCTCTGACATTGACTTTGATATACCTGTTAATCTCATTAAAAAGCAATTAGATTGGAAGATAATAGAACGAAGGTTACAGCTAGCTAGCCTAGATAATAAGAAGATTTTCAAGGCTGAAAGAAAGAACATACAAAGAAAAGGTCGCGGCATCTGAACAATTTTATCCTTGATATTTATTATATTTATATTCTAATACGGATTGATATCCTTTGATTTAAATTGAAGAGGAGGAAATTCGGTGGACAGAAAAAATCAACAACAGCAATAAATTGATTTGCAGGTTGATAGTCGAATGTTTCGATTCCCTGCAGCTCCACCATTTCAACACCAAACAAATGCAAAAGCCAGAATCCGTAAGGATTTCTGGCTTTTTTGTTTACCCACCTCACCAAATCATTCATCTTTTTTCAACCCGTAGGGTGGAAATTCGGTGCACTTTAAAATCAACATTCAGAGTGCACCGAATAACATCAAAAAACACTGATAATCAAGTAGTTCAAAATATGAACATCTTGATTTCGGAGAGGTAAAAAATCAATTTTAAAACCTAATTCCGGTGCACTATGGGCGACATGATCAAAGTCCTTTTCTATGCCAGAAAATCAAAGACAAACTCAACCGGACACACTCCCGTCTATTTGAGAGTAACGGTAAATGGTCAACGTTTTGAAACAGCAACAGCGCGTTTCGTGGCTGTATCTAAATGGTCCCAGGAAGCGGGTAGGGCAATAGGAGGCACTAAAGAAACCAAAGAGTTAAATGAATTTCTGGATGTGCTGCATGCTAAAGCTTTTGACATACAAAAAAAGCTAATCACCATCGGGCTTGAAGTGACAACGGAAGTATTTAGTAAACACTGGCATGGCATAAAAGAAAAGCCACGGATGCTTTTGGAAATTTTCCAACACCACAATGACCAGGTAAAAGAATTAATAGGGAGTCAGTATTCAATATCCACACATAGGAGGTACGAGACCTCGCTTGACCACACTCGTTTGTTTATAGCAGAATATTATAAACAAACAGATCTTCCTGTTACCACCCTTAAGTATCAATTCATAACAGACTATGAGTTTTGGCTCAAGACAAAAAGAAAGTGTAATCACAACAGCACGATAAAATACTTAACCAATTTTAAAAAGATTGTTCACATCTGTATAAAAAATGGTTGGTTAGATAGAGATCCATTTGTTGGCTTTAAAATGACTAAGCATGAGGTGGACCGCCCCTATCTGACGCATGAAGAGTTGGAGAAAATAAGCTTAAAAACCCCCACCAGTGAAAGGATAAATCAAGTTCGTGATATCTTTTTGTTTAGCTGTTACACGGGCCTTGCTTATATCGATACCCAGAAACTTACCAATGCTGAAATCTCAACGGGCATTGATGGTGAAAAATGGATATTCACCAGCCGGCAAAAAACGGATTCTCCTTCCAGGATTCCATTGCTACCGCAGGCAGCCGCCATCCTTTCTAAATACAAAGATCATGTGCAATGTATTAATAAGAATCGTGTGCTCCCGGTTTTAAGCAATCAGAAAATGAATGCCTATTTGCACGAGATATCAGCTATCTGTGGAATAAATAAGAAAATGACGTTTCACACAGCGCGCCATACTTTTGCAACTACGATAACCCTTACCAATGGGGTGCCCATTGAAACAGTTGGTAAAATGTTGGGTCATAAAAACCTTCGTACCACACAACACTATGCGAAAATCCTTGACCTAAAAGTAAGTCAGGACATGGGTGTCCTTCGCTCAAAGTTTAAGATTAGCACACCTTATAAAACAGAAACAGGATCCTGAATCAAGCCCTTTATCTGACAATTTTGGATTGTTTCTTACAATCACCAACATAACCCTGCGGTTTACTTTATTGGTCAATTTTAACTGCTTTCACTATCTTATAAATAGTCTCTGGCAGGTAGTTGGTCTTAATCTAAACTCAATGAAGTTTGAACTGGAATTCTTTGAAGAATTCGTAACCAAGGAATGTCGACAAAATGCAAAACTCAATTCTTCCATCATTGATTATCAAAAGAAGGTCGATGTCATCGAAGCAGAATCTGAGCGGATAAAAAAATGCTTTGTCCGGCATCTCTTTGAAGCTAAGAATGATCGCAAGATGGAGCAATTCATTCAACAACATCAGGCGCATATCATTCGTTTGGCTGATAAAGTCGCGACAATTATTGACCAAGAATCTGTCCATAATCTAAAAAATATTACATCCGGCACTTCTCGCCTGAATCTATGCAAAGTGCTCTTGCTGGTTTTTGAAGACCTGCTCAATTACATAGAGGTCCACTTTACCAAGTATTTTGATCAGGATCAGAAAATCCCGGATGCTTATATTTTCATTTCAGTCAAGGAGTTCGAAGAAAATCTTAATACCCTCCAAAATCTTTTCAAAGCGAAACAAGTGGAGGAAAAACTAAGCTTAATCGTCCTTTATCCTATTATTCAATTCACGGATATCCCTCAAAAACAGTTTTTCTCCTTCAGGCGCCTTATTTACCTGAAGCATTTGGTAAAGAGTCTCTTTAAAATTTTGGAGGACAATAACCAGCAGAACTATTCTCAAACCATTTATGAATTTCTTATCTACCTTAATTTTAATAACCATCATCTTGTACAGTATTCAGTATCAAAAGTTCAGACTGAGCTGGAAAGAATGGATTCACTTCAGGCGCAACTCGAACATCTTTCACTGCTTATCAAGAATTTAAGTCAGACACAGGTTAAACCTGATTATGCCTTGAAGCCAGGAAGACCTCTTATCAAAAATCTTCTTTTAAACTGGATGGATGATGAAGTACACTACATAGAAAAGCGGAGACAACTTTCGCTCATGATGCCACCCGGTGCGCAAAACAACGTTACTCTTGGTGACACTAAAATCAAAACAACACTCTCTGTTTCTCAGATAGCCTATATGATCCGGCTCTTTAAGGAGGAAGGAATTATTGTCAACAATAACAAAGCAGAGCTATTCCGCTTTTTCTCAAAGCACTTTAGTTCAGCACACAATGAAAACATCTCCACGGAAAGTTTTAGGAGTAAATATTTTGCAAATGATGAGTCGTCTGTAAGGCATGTTAAAGACGTTTTGAATAAGTTACTGTTGCGTTTGAAGCAGCAGGAGTAAAATTTTATAAATTTTTCGTATTGATTATCAGGTACTTAGTAGGGGTACCGGTACCCCTGTGACTGGTTTCACTAATTCATTACAAATTCCTTTGAGTCATAACAAAACCAATCAAAAGTTATGGCAGTCGAAATCATCACCAAAGAGGATCTGAGAAACTTCCGTGTTGAGTTACTCAACGATCTCAAACAAACACTCTCCCATCACCTTCCGGAAAAGCCCAAGCAATGGCTCAAGAGCCAGGAGGTGCGGAGGATATTAAAAATTTCACCAGGCACACTCCAGAACCTGCGCATCAATGGTACCCTCCAGTTTACAAAAATTGGTGGCATCATTTACTACAGCTACGAAGACATCGAAGCATTACTCGAATCCGGAATGAAAGACCAATCAAACAGGAGGTGAAGTATGAACTACATCCGCCACCTTGCCGGGTTCTTTGATCGTGTAGCCAAAGACGACCGGCTCGGACCACTACATGTGAGCATGTATGTGTCCCTGTTTCAATTCTGGAACGCAAGCCGCTTCAAAAATCCGATTTCAATTTCCAGAAGCGAGCTCATGCGCGTGAGTAAGATTTGTTCAAAAGCCACCTATCACAAATGCATTAAGGAATTGAATGAATACGGCTACCTGCGTTATCAACCTTCCTTCAATCCAATCCGGGGAAGCCTTGTTTACTTGTTCAATTTCGAATCAGGTGACGAACCCCTTAACGAACGCAGCCATACCAAAATCGAAACAGCTTCCGGTCAGGTGGAGGAGCCATACATAAACAAGAAAAACACTCTAAACAATAAAACTGCTTATGAGCACTCAGATGAAAATACTGGTTCAAATAATGATAGGGTCAAATCATCAAAGAAAAACCTTGCCGCAAACGGGCATGCTAAAGACAATTCAACCACACCGGGGGGCGGGCCCGCAAATAAAGGTGAATACGAAATCGCATCCAGCGCAATACCAGCCTCGGTGTCCGAAGTGTGGCTGTTTTTTGAAAAAGAAAAAAGCACGCAACTAGAAGCTGAAAAATTCTTTAACTACTTCCAGAGCAATGGCTGGAAGGTAGGTGGCCGCGCTCCCATGAAGGACTGGCAAGCAGCAGCCCGTAACTGGCTTTTGAACGCACAGAAGTTCGAGCAAAAAAGAAAATCTTCGCTTCATGTCACAACAGAAAAAGATTATGGAGAACCCCTCTAACACACATCCAACGCTAGATGGCGGCATAAAAGGTGAAGGCTTCATCTGGTGCCTTTCATTCCTGGAGAAGAGAGGGAAAGAATTGTACGGAGAGAAATTCCGGATCCATAAGGAAGACCATCAAATCATTTATAAACTAATCGTGTACTTTATCGGGGATCAATCAGAAGCCGTAAAGCTCGGAATAGATTTAAATAAAGGTATCTTACTCACTGGTCCTGTCGGCTGCGGAAAAACTTCCCTGATGAACCTCATGCGCTTTGTGCCTCCACCAGAACGCAACCACATTATGAAAACGTGCAGGGATGTGAGCTTTGAATTTATCCAGGAAGGCTACGAAGTGATCTGGCGTTACAGTCGCTTGTCGTTTAGCAACGACCGTCCTAAGATCTATTGCTTCGATGACCTGGGCACGGAGCAGGCCTTAAAATACTTTGGTAACGAATGCAATGTGATGGGTGAGATTCTTCTTAGCCGATATGACTATTTCATCTCACAAAAGATGAAAACGCATATTACCACTAATCTATCCTCAAGCGAAATTGAAACTTTCTATGGAACCCGAATTCGTTCGCGCCTCCGTGAAATGATGAACCTAATTCATGTGAAATCTGGTGATAAGCGTTTTTGAGCCGCACGTTTCTTAAGCCGCCTGTAGGCTTTTCTTAGCTTTAACTTTGCTCTTGAAGAACGACTGGATGCCCCTTCTGTATTTGTCTATGTGCATCCTCTTGTAAACAAGAATATATGAGGGATGATGGACAGGGACATACATTACCCCATTCACGGTTAGCCCTTTATACCTAAAAGTTTCGCTAAAAACCACATCTTCTCCGCCAAGCTTCTCAAACACAAACGAAGCCACTTGCTTCCCAAGAAGAAATACTGTGGAGGGTCTGAGTTCCTTGATTTCTAATTCTAAATTAGGATAGCACTTCTCCATTTCATGCTGAAGAGGATATCTTATCTTATCCTTTTTTAAGGGAAGGCATTTAACAAGGTTGGTTTTATAGAATATCAAATCTTTAGGAGAAGACTTCTCAATCTCGGCTATTAAAGCCCCGGAACGTGTAAACGGTGATAGAGGTAACCTCTCTTCATCATCACTAAAGGCCACTGCGGAAAGTCCAACCCAAAACACATTTGCATGCCTTTGGTTGTCAATTGCAGGTAATTGGTTGAGATAAAGGCCGCAAGCCTTGCAACCTCGGCTAGTGGCGGGATTAATTCTAAGATTTAAGTCCGCTGTATAATTCAGGGTTGTTGAGGTTAGTTGTGCGGTAAATATAGTTATGCACACTATTCAAGTCAACTGCCGAGTAATTACCACTATGAAAGTTAAACTGAATCCTTCCGACCATGTGAGAAAGAGCTTCGTTAGCAGAAACATGCTCAACGTTTACATCCTTTCCTTTTTCGACCAAGTCGTAATAAATTTCAGTTGCATGGTAGGGTCGATATTGGAAAACACTGGTTCTAAATTTAGCACCGTACTCGCTGGCCAGCCCATTTAGGGTCTTAGCCAGATCAAAGGTCAGCTCCATATCTTCAACGGTTTCGTCTGGGAACCCGTAAATGAAGTAGCCTTTAATATCAATCCCCGCCTTGAAAACCTTGGTTAGGTTATTTACGATGGTTTCAATGTTATGAGTTTTATTAATCGACCTCAGGATTTTAGGCGACCCGGACTCTATGCCAATAAACAGTTCTTTACATCCGCTGTTTTTTAAAGCAGTCATCATAGCATCATCAACCTTTTGAAAGGTCATAACATGTGCCATTGATCTCCACTGAAACTTGAAATTCGAAAATACATCGATGGCCTTTTTTACAATTTGGCTATTTTTCAAAAACAGATCATCCAACACTCTTATAGAATTTACTAAGGGATAATTGTTTCTGACTTGCAATAACTCTGCAATGAGTGATTCAGCACTTCTTTCTCGTATTGGATATTCTACATTCAGAGACCGCGCAGCTGCACAGAAAGTACAATTATAAACACAACCCCTACTTGCAATAATGTTTGCCTCAATAAAGCCAAAGGGATGCTTAACCGGTTCATTTAAAAAAAACCTCCTATTTAATGGAGTGTCTGATATATCTGCAATGTAGTAGCTTGAACTTCCATCCACCCTAAAAACTCTAAAGTTATCCTTTACCTCACTGGGTTCCTGTTGAACAGTACTATTAACAATGTCAAGCGTGATAAGCTCTCCATCACCAATCACTACATCAACTTTATTGGGCGTATTCCAGGTAAGGATATTTTTATGAAGTTCTTTGGTAGATAAACCTCCAATAATAATATGAGTAGTAAAATTCAGTGATTCAAAAAGCTCCTTTACTAATTCGTAGTTAGTGGTGAATACGTTGGAGGCAACAAACTCAGGTTGGAGATAGTTAATGGTTGCAATCAGGTCCTTGAGCGGGATTCGTTGATCAATAGCATCAATCAATTGAACTTCAATTCCATTATTCTGAAGATGCGTAGCAATATAACCTAAGCCGATGGGAGGTAACGAATCCTCATCGTATAGGTTATTCCTATCACGGAATAATGGTGAATTGATGATAACTACTTTCATACTACCTTTAACTATGAACAAGTATTTTATACGAATCAAGTTCGGATTGCTCTGGCTTAAGAGCTAGCTCCCATACCAAATTCCAAATATTGTTATATAAAACACCATTAGAATTTGCGATATCAGTCTCAAGTGCTCGATATACACGTGATTGAATTTTATTATACATCAACAACTTAGGCACACCTTGAATTTCTATTATCCGTCCTCTGACTTTTAAATCAGCACGATCGGGATTGTAAAATCTCAATTCAGTATTGGGCATATCTTTTAATATTTTGCCATACCTAATTTTTGTCTCTACACCATTTTTAGGAGATTCACACAATATAAGAATACGATTAAAGTGTTGGGCCCTAAGGTGTATATACTGTTTATTACCATCTATCTCAGTCACAGAATTTCCGAAAAAATTCAAGTCACCACCAAACAACTTTATCTCTTTTTTGTCTGCCTTCGAGGTGAAGTCATTTATGATTGGATCCAATTCATTAGTTGCAAATATATTTTTTACCTCGAGGTTTCTTTTCGTGAAGACAACCATTAAAATCCCTGAAACTATGGCCAGGACTACTGCATATAAATCAATGCGACTAAAATCAAGAATCGTAGTTCGCATTAACCATGCCAAAACAACTCCATAAATAAATGTAATGACGCCAAGAGCGTAGAATAAATACTTCCACCAGCTCTTTTCCATTGAATGGCTCAGCTTATTCCCTGCAACACCCAATAATGCCCCAAAACATATTGAAGCTACTGCTAATAGAATCGTGGAGTCGGTAAGTAACATAATGGCATAGTTTATTGTATCAAATTAGTAAGTCTTTCGATCATTACCTTTATTTCAACCTGTGGAGCTCTGGAGTTTATCTGCTTATACAGATTCAACTTCTCAATAGCCCCAGTAGCTGTCAATTGCTTTTGCACGTGTAATTCATCTATTATCCACAGCACCCCCCTTACCGTTAAATTATTCCTCACTGTTGCAGTTCTAAGTTTCCAATCAGAACTTAATACTATTCCTTGTTTCCGCTGCGCTAATTCTAACACTGAACAGTCCGGATAACTTAGCCCATTATTCTCGTCAAATATCTTATCTACATGATCCAGCAATCCGTCCTTATCAATTATCAGTTTTTTAACTGATGTAAATTCCTCCACCTTTCGTAGTTGTTCCTCTTCTTCAATTTCACCAATCACCTGGGGTGTCGTCAACACAGTAAGATTTAATTCAAAGAATGCATCTATCAGACCTAAATCAATTAGGTCAAATAAGATGCATGCATCCTGAATCACTATCTCTTTGCTAGTTGACACTGATAAAGTCTTTTCGTAATTGATTGATATTAACATTGCAAAGAGCAGCGGCCTTACTCATGCTTATAATTCCTTCGGAGAGTGCGCGGTTTATGAGCTGCTCAAAAATCTTTATCTTCTCATCACCCTTATAACTACCAGGCTCTACTTTATGTCCGTAGGTTTTACTCAAATAAATTACCCATCTCTTATAATAGGTGTCAGTAATTACTTCCAACTCAGCTAATCGGTGGAGGATTGCCCGAATGGAAATGCCATAGTATTCTTTAATGGCAATTAATTCCTTTATCGCAATGTAAGTTCGTTTCTGTCCGCCTAGCATTGCTTTTAATTTTTCACTTGGTATAAGAAAACAGCTTGCAAAGCAATGACATAAAATTTCTATTTGTCTTTTATCAGCAGCAACTTCCTCAGTGAAGTGTAGTAGTAGATGGGCGAGCTCATGAATAGTAGTGAACCGTATTCTCTCAATAGACTTATCTTTGACATTGACCACAACGAGAGGAATTCCGTTACCGGTAATGGTTGCAAAGCCATCAATCTGATCCACATCATCTACTAAGAAAACTTTGATGCCTCTCAGTTCGAGCATCTCAACTAGATTAGGTATCGGGTTACTGCCAAGTTCCCAGATCTCCCGTAGCTGACGCGCTGCCTCCTCAACCTGTTCCTTAGTATGAATGTTACGCAGTTTTATAGGGTTGTCAAATTTTTGATCTTGACCAAGTATGGCTTCAATCTCAAGGTACCTTTCTACATAGTCGCGAGCTTTCTCAACCACAGCTTCCTCATCTTTCTTTAATAGGTCCGTGCGCTTCCTAAAAGAAATTTCGCCCAGCTCAACAATTCCTTTCCTCAAAAAGAAATCGGGTTTCACACTAAGCACCTTGGACAACAAGGACAGTAGTTCTCCGGTGGGCTTCATCAACCCTAACTCGTACTTGTTTAAGGACTGCTTAGTTACCTTGTTCTCCAACGCATTGGCTAAATCCTGAAGAGACATACCAGCCATCTTTCTGGCTAGAATCAGCCTGGCTCCGAAAGTATTTTCCTTTGGTGAGTTCATATCTTCTTCTTTCATGGTTGACAAAAATAGTAATTAAATTTGTTTTGTCAACCTATACAAGTCATTTATACTTTTCTAGTAATACCCAATTTCCGGCACTTTTTCTATATTGCTGCCGATTTATAGAAAATACCACAATAGCCAAGAAGCTCCATATCGACCAATTAAAACAGCAATTAAAGGGCAAAAAAGCCATTTCAGGCCATGATTTGGCCAATTTCTACCGAAGCTTAGAGCCTGAGATTAAAAACTCAACACTTAATTGGCGCATTTATGAACTTGTGCAAATGGGCATACTTGAGCGCACGAGCCGGGGGCAGTTCCGGTTCGGTGAAATGAGAGTTTTTGCTCATTCTCCAACAAGATCAATCGTAAAGCTCTACCGCGATTTATCAATCCAGTTTCCATATGCTCAACTATGTGTTTGGGAAACCAGTTGGCTGAACGACCTGACTCAACATCTTTCTAATAAATCAGTCACCATTTTAGAAACAGAGAAGGAGGCTTGTGAATCTGTTTTTCATAAATTACAAGACAGCAACAAAGCTGTGTTCCTGGAACCAACAGTAGAGATCATGGAGCGCTATGTCTCAGTAGAGAAAAGCCCCATCGTTATTAAACCCATGGTATCGGAAGCACCGCTTCAAAAAGTGGAGGGCATTAACTCCCCAACACTTGAAAAAATATTAGTGGACCTCGTTTGTGATAAAGAGATATTGTATGCCTACCAGGGCAGAGAGTTACAGCATATTTGGGCGAATGCCTTTAATAGATACACCGTGCAGCAGGATAAGCTTCTCAGATATGCCGATCGAAGAAGAAGGAAGCAAGAGATAACTGAGTACTTAAGGAAAATCTATAATCCGGCAGCAATCTAGCATTGCTGCCGTTAATTAGAATTTATGATTAAACCTGAATCATTAGATAACACCTGGATTTCAGCTATTGCAAAGCAGAAAAAGGCTGTCCCCATCCTGGTGGAGAAAGTTATTCGCGCGCTCTGGCTATTGGAGGGTCTTGTAATCCATGATCTGCCTTTCACATTTAAGGGAGGTACAGCGCTGATGCTAAAACTTGGTTCTGCCAGAAGACTCTCTATAGATATAGACATCATCATTCCAAAAAAGGAAGAAGGTCTCGCAGCCCTGCTCTCCAAAGTAGGCACAGAAAGAGGATTCACTAAAGTGGAGGAGCAGGTGCGCGAGACCAAATCAACCATTGAAAAAGCTCACTATAAATTCTTTTACAAGCCTAGCGCACAAAAAGCTGAGCAAGCTTATGTGTTACTGGATATTTTGTTTGGCGAATCGGGCTATCATAAAATTGAATCGATCTCCATTGAAAGTACTTTTCTTTCATTAACGGATAAGCCTGCAATCGTTACGGTTCCTTCCTTTGAAGATCTTACTGGCGATAAGCTCACCGCTTTTGCTCCTGAAACAACAGGCATCCCGTATACAAAGAGCGGCCAAAGCGCCAGCATGGAAATTATAAAACAGCTCTATGATTTGGGCTACCTATTCGATCAGATTAATGATCTCTCCATCGTTAAAAAGACTTTTGACAACATTGCTCAAACCGAATTGAGTTACCGCAAAATTGAGAAAGCTCCTAATGATGTATTGCAAGACACTTACCAGGCTTCGTTATGCCTTTCATCTCGTGGTCAGCTAGGTAATGGCAATTTTGAAGAGCTCTCCTCAGGAGTAAAGCGAATTCAACCCTACATCTTTTCGGAGAACTATAATATTGATAAAGCAATCGCACAAGCATCTAAAATAGCTCACCTTACCAGATTACTATTAATCAAAAAGGAAACAATTATTCGTTTTGAAAGTGCCGACCAAATAAAAGACTGGAGTATTGCTGACCACGCGATGACCAAACTCAACAAGTTGAAAAAAATAAATCCGGAAGCTTATTACTATTGGCACAAATCTATTGAAGTTAACTCCAAGCTATAAATACGTTAAATGACCTCCGAACAACTAAAAACAACTCGAAGACAACCTATGGTCTGCAGCCGATAAACTGCGGGTGGATAGTGGCCTCAAAGCCAGTGAATATGCAACACCGATATTAGGGTTGATCTTTCTTCATTTAGCCAGAGAGATCTGCCGTAAAACCGGCACCTGTAAATGAAATCAGGTCCCCGTTCTCTGTCCTTCGCTCAAATGCTACCAGAAAGTTGTGTCATTAAGTTACCTACCCAGGCTGTACGCTTTAAATGAACTACGCGATCAATACACTATACCTATGCAATCACTAATTGCCTGGGAATCGAAATTTGCAAAATCGTACCTTCTCCCGGCATAGAGTGAAGTCGAATCTCACCCTTAACCCGATCGGTTATGATAAATAGAGTTATATAATGCCTCACGGATAATAATTCTGGCCCACTCTTCATCCATAATCAGCGTAGAGCAAGCGCTTGCGTCCTGGCATACTAGGTAGTTTAATGCACATGATTCAGGTATTGATTCGTCAACTTCTTTGATCAACTGGCTAACATTTATTTTAGTTAATTCAACTTTCTTTGAGTTGATTTCATAAACCTCCGCCAGGCTCTTAATGTGATCAGCCAACTGCTCACTGGATTGCAGAATCATATTTGCATAAGGATCAATTTTTCTCTCTTTCTTTAATAATTTACACAAGCCAATCAGACTCATCACTGGCCCGCGCATATCATGCGATGATCGATACAAATAGGTTTTTAGTTCTTCTTTTTTTTTAACAAGAGATTGGGTTCTTTCTTTTACCCTGGTTTCGAGTTGAGCATTAATGAGCTCTATCTCCCGGTTTTTCTTTAGAAGTTTTTCGTTTTGAGTTTTTATGATACCACTTTGATTGCTAATCGCTAGTTGCTTTTTTAGAATATCTTCTTCATAGGCCACTTGCTCTGCCAGGAATTTGCGTGTGTATAAAAACAATATAATAACTAATGGAAAAACCGTAATCAGCGCTAAGGCAGAATGCGTGATTAGTTGCCTGTTAACGCTGGCTTTAAAGTCACTAAAGTTTTCATCAGCCTCAATTAAGGCAATAGCTTTTCCATGAGTATCTTTTATAGGGGCAAATGCCGACAACCATTCTCCATTTTCAGATTCATAAACATCGAGTACGCTTCCTTCTTCAAAATTATCGATCAATGCAGATGGAAAGTGGACGTAATCATGACGAAAATACGGAGTATCAGAAGTGGTTACGATAAATTCAAAAAGACGACTTGTTGAATCGTATACCAGAGTATACATCGGACTCTCAAGTTTATTTACCTCATGTATAGTCTTGAGCTGAGCTTGTAAATAGGTGTACTCCTCAGTGTTCTCTACCGGATCATTTTTAAATCTCCAAAGGTTGGTGAGAGTATTATGAGTGTTTATATCGATCTGTAATGAAGCTGTGCATGTTATAGCCTTTAACTTATTTAATACATTTTGTTTGGATGCATCAAGTAATCGAAAATAATTATAGCCTATCAAATAGCTGATGGATAGAATGACCACACCACTAATTATCCATACTATTCTTATCCGTGCAGCGGCACTCATAATCTATTCTTCGTAAATCTCAGCAGTAGGATAAAAAGCTCCCCACGAAAACCAGTAACCAATAAAAGAGGTAACCTTCCTTAGCTTTTGCCCTTTGCGTGCACCACTCACGGCTTCGCCAAAAATATTCCAGGTATTGCCTTCATTATCTTGCATCATGTTTGCAGATAGATCTGCCGTAAAACCGGCACCTGTAAATGAAATCAGGTCCCCGTTCTCTGTTCTTCGCTCAAATGCTACCAGAAAATTGTGTTGCTCACTGCCGATAACCACTAAATCCATTCCGCTAAAGTTATCTTCTATCACAACAATGGCATTTTTGAATGAACGAAAGCGATAGACTTTAGCCCAAAATTCTTTGTTGGGTGCTACTACCCCCAACACACGCTCTTTGTTGGGTATTCGCGCATCTTCGGGACTAAAGGGAAAAATAAACTTACTGTTGTTGGTTCGGTAATCACCATATGGGTAATTACCATAGTTTCTACTGTATTGCGTTTGGTCAGAAAGAACCTTTGTATCGGGGAACATGGTCTTCCATGTTTTCCAGGTAGTTTCCACTACCTGCCAGGTTTCAGCCCGCTCGCCTTTAAGGCTGCCATTAACACAATCCAATCTGATTTGCGACCAGTTGCTGTTGGTTAGCCGGTCATACGGAATAATGTTACTGTTATACAAAAGACCTGACACACCAAAGGTGGTTACACCACCATTTATTTTTCTATTCCATCCGGTTGCTGTTCCGGTTAATGGACAATATATAACCGCCATTTCAGCCAAGCCTACTTTATCATTTACAATTTCATGCCAATCCAGTATGGTGTGTGGATAAGCGCGTGTATCATCTCCGCTTTTCACTCCAACCACCAACGAATTATCAGTCAAATACGATGCTTGCGCTGCGCTAATCATAACAGGATTTTCCAGTGCCGGAATGCCATCTCTGCCCACGCCTCCATCGCGCACTTCTTCTTTTGGTATACTCCACGCCAAATCAAAGTTGTTACCAGATGTGTTATTTATCTCCTGTGACTCGGAACAACTTACTGTTGCAAGCACAAGGTATATGAGAAGAATACTTGCGGTGTAATTCATGATTTAATTTTTAGCAGATTTACTTTTACGATACGAATCGTAAAGACTACCATTGATTCGATATACAGCAAAATTTGTCTTCCATCTATAAGGTCGTATACAAGTAATTCACTGCTGAGTTCGGTAAAAATACTGGATCGGTTCGGCTGCCAATGGCAGGTATTGTCAACAACTTTCAAATAACTCACGGTTAGTATTACAACACTCATAATTATCCATAATATTCTTTCGTTATCAGCGGTGTGCATAACTACTATTCGTAAATCTCAGCATCAGGATAAAAAGCTCCCCATGAAAACCAATATCCGATGAAAGACGAAACCTGAATTAATTTCTGACCTTGTCGCGGGCCACTCACCGCTTCTCCAAAAATATTCCATTTGTTGCCCTCGTTATCTTGCATAATGGTAGGTAATGGATCTTGAGTGATATCCGTGGGAGTAAAATTAAGTAATCCAGATAATTCCGTTTTACGTTCAAAGGCTACGATAAAATTATGCGCTTTGCTACCTGCGATCACCAGCGGTATACTTTTAAAGTTATCGTGCTTTACAATAATTTCACCATCAAAACTATTGAAACGATATACTTTCGCAGCCGGTATTTTGTCTGGAGTAATAACCCCTAAAACCCGCTCCTTATTCGGAAGCCGATTGTCTGCCGGTGTATATGGAAATAAAAAGCTACCATTATTTGTGCGGTAATCTCCATATGGATAATTAGAATAATTCCGATTGAAACCAGTTAGCGTAGAAACTACTTTGGTTTCTGGATACATGGTCTTCCAGGTTTTCCATGTAGTCTCCACCAAATGGAAATTCTGTGCTTTCTCTTCACGCAAGGTACCGTTGACACAATCAAGTCTTATTTGTGACCAATTACTGTTGGTTAGCCTGTCATATGGAATAACATTTGAATTGTATAGCAAGCCTGAAACACCAAAGGTAGTTGTAACTCCGTTTATTACTCTTCCCCATCCCGTTGCCGTTCCGGTTAGCGGACAGTATATAACCGCGATTTCATCGTTGCCCACTTTGTCGTTTATGATTTCATGCCAGTCGAGAATAGAATGTGGATAGGCACGCATATCATTTCCACTTTTAAACCCTACCACAAGAGCATCATTTGAAAGATAGTTTGCTTCAATGGCACTAATCATAACGGGATTTGTAAGAGATGGTATTCCATCTTTTCCGGGACCACCATCGCGTACTTCATTTTTTGGAATACTCCATGGTAAATCGTTGGAGTTTGCATTCGTACCATTATTGCCTGGATTTACAGGATCAGAACAACTGCTGATCACCACGGCAAGGAGAAAATATTTTACTGAATGGTTCATAGTGGAAGCCATAGTTTATTTGTTTTTCATTTTGGAAAATGAGTAATAGATACTTCCGTTGATGCGATAGGTTGGAGATAACTGTGTTCCATCAACATGAGCATACAACGGAAGTTCTCCGTTGATGCCAAGAATTATATTAGAGCGGATATGCCAGCCGGCAACAGGCATAATAAATAACCATTGTCCTCCCGTGTTGGGTAATGTCTGGCTGTTGAACTGATCCTTGTTTACTGACCTGTACCGGGCGTTCAACCCAAACGAAAAGAGCGATGAGCCAATCAAAAACTGATCTGCGATTCCTGAAATAAGTTGCACTTCATTTCCAAATTGATATTGCTCGCTGCCAAGGTATTTGTTATTGACACCTGCATAGCGGTAGGTAAAGTTTATGAAGTAATTTTGACTTTTCCTGAATGTATTTGTGAATTGAATCCGGTGTAGGAATATACCATCCCAGGCTCCAGATCCGGGTTGTAAATCAGCATTAAGGGTAAGTCCGTTTTCATCTTTAAGATCAGAAGCGCCTGTTGGTAATTTAGGCCCTATGCCTCCGGTTAGTTTCAGGCTACCTTTATTCAGGTAGGTGTAATTCACAAGCAACACGGCATCGCCAATACCTTGTGTTTTATCATAATCTGTAAAGCCTGCCTGTTGGGTGATGATTCTTTCTTGCGTTACCCAGGAAAAGAGTCCTTCTACAAAGAATCGATCAGTAAATGAATAGGACGATTTCAGAAGAGCGGAAAATGTTTTTCGCTGGCGTGAATCATCATCCAATTCCTGGCTTCCCTCTTTTAGAGTACTCAGCGTATTCAGGTCGCCAGCGAGTGAAAATTGCCAGGTGTTCTTTGTGGAAGCAGGAAGCCCGCCTATATTGTTAGAAAGGGGCACACCTCCTGAGCAGCATGTCTGAGAGAATCCGTTGTAAGGGATGATAAGGTGAATGAGAAAAAGTAAATACCATTTTGTCATTCTAATCTCTTTAAAGATTTTAGTTTACTAACGAATGCTATCCTTTTTGGTGACGAATCGTGGAAGGTGCCACTCCGAAGTCTTTACCAATTAAAGGATTTTCACTGACGAATCTGATCGCCACTTTTATTAATGCCTGATGGTGTACGCTATGCTCCAGACAATAAGCAAGTTCTCTATACAGACTGGTCGATAGCATAAGCGCATCGGATCCATTAAAGGAATAATCAGCTTTTAATGATAAACTCCGGTCCTGCTTTACTTCCTGTAGCTTTACGATGAGGTTATCAATAACGGTCAATGCAAAATTCCTGTCATTTTCGATCCGATGATTTCTCTCGCGATCATCGTAGCATACCTGATCGCCAGTACCACGAAAAAGGCAAACATAGAATTCCAGAATATGCCGCACATGTTCTCCTATCGTAGCCCCTGAAATAACTTCAACCGACTCGCGATAGGTATGGTCATTTAATGAGTCTACGAGCAAGCGTGTAGAAAGTAAGTTATCTTTGTTATGCTTAATAATGCTCATGGATATCGAACGTTAATTGATTACTGATTTGCCTTCGCGTAGTAATTGATTAGCACTTCGGTATCCAATTACAGGTTTCCTGACTGAACCGTCTGGGTTAATAAACAGCATGGTAGGATAGGCAGTAATGGAATAATGCTGCGCTAATTTTATTCCTTCTCCCTTTTCGGCATCAAAGGTGGCGTTCACGAAATTGGCATTGAAGTAAGCCCCAACTTCCTTATCTGTAAAGGTGGTATTCTTTAGTTGCTTGCAAGGGCCACACCAACTTGCGTAGATATCGAGAAAGATTACTTTGTTTTCGGCCTGAGCTTTCTTTACGATTTCATCCCAGCTTGAGTTTGAAAATTCGATACTGGTTTTCACATGGGGGTCATCCACATTCCATTTGGCAGAGATAAACATAAGAGACCCTGTGAACAAGGTGAACAATAGTAGATTTTTCATGTCTTTGAATTTAAATTTCCTACTTCAGAATATTCCCCAGGTCAGCTTTACTCAACCTTCCTGGGGAATCTCAAACAACCTGAATAATTACTCTCCCTGATAGTCCGCATTTAGCGTAACTTCAATTTCTTTGGCAATGTTGGTGGAGGGCTTTCCTTTTTTAAAGGTCACTCCATAGTCGCCCAGCACTAAATTGAATTTTGTTTTGGCATTCACTACTCCGCTTTTTACAGTAATAGTTCCTTTTTCTGTAATCGGCTTAGTAACATCTTTAATTGTAAGATTGCCAGAAACACTTACCTCGTACGAACCATCTCTGGTAAAGTCAACCGCACTGATGTTGGCAATTTTTCCTTCAAATTTTGCTTTGGGGAAATCTTTTGTATTTAAAAAATCCTTACCATTAAAGTGTTCCTGCATCAGTGATTTTTCGAATTCGAAGCTTTGCATGGGCACCGAAAAGGCAACATTACCAGTCTCTGTTTCCAGCGTGCTTACCACTTTGTAATTGTTCGCAGTAATGTCTTCTACTGCTGTGTGAGAAAAGAAACTGATGTGCCCTGCTTTGCTTACTAATTTGCCGGCAACGGGCCGAAAGGCTGTGAAAGCAAGAAGGGTTGCTGAAATCACCAGGAGGTACGTTAACTTTTTCATGTTTTTTTTATTTGTTTAATTGTTTGTTACTGATTAAAGACATCTGATTTTTCAATGATTACATCTTCGTATAAATCCAGATCGGCATCGTATCCTGCTCCGGAGCGGATAACTCCTTTTATAGTTACGGTTTGACCTACAGATAATTTTTCTGCCGATGCATTGGTGGCTGCTGAAAAAGTACAGCTCACACCTGCTTTGTCACCCTCATCTTGCAACAGCACAACCACCTGGCTGTTCATATCGCGTGAAATGGAGCGCACATTTCCGGTAACAGCCATGATTTTTGAGTCGCCTGAATCATCCAGGTATTTTTGATTCGCCTCATGCGCACTGGTAAGATATTCCTGAACAAGAGCATGCCCGGTTAATGCAAAATCAACAGATGCTGATTGTATATCGCGGTGAGGTTTATTGAATAGATAAAGAGCAACGCTTGCAGCAGCGGCAATACCTACGACCACAATGGTGAGTACTACTTTAATTACCTTTCTTTTTGTCATAAAATTAGATTTTAGAGAAACTGTCAGATTAAACTTTCAGTTCGGTGATATAGACGGTGGGATGTAGTGATCCTGACAGGTAGGCTTTAATTTATTTTAGAGCTGTTCAACTCCTTAATTATCTTCGATTTTACTTCATCAGGAAGTTTTTTGAGAGATGATTTGGGCTGATAGGACGTCTTTGATTGGTTTCTCAACATATCATCCATGAAATGATTCTGTTTTTCATAGGATCGACACGCGTCACACATTTGAGAGTGCATGAATAGTTGAAATTTTTCAATCGACCTCAGGCGAGTGTGTAATCTCTTTTCCATCAATTCTGTTGCCTTCCGGCAAGATAGCATCAGTATGTTCATCAGGCGCATCATCAATTCAAGGTTTAAACCAGTTTAGTTCCAGGCAATTCCTCAAATGCAATTTGGCTCTATGAAGAATTTGCCAAAGGTTAGACGTGGTTATGTTCAACTCCTGACAAATTTCGTCACTATCTTTTTCATTCAGGTATTTTAGCTGGATACAGCTTGACCAGGCGACCGGCAATTTCCTAAGGCAATTACCGAGGGTGGCTTCAAATTCGGGGTTATCCAGGAGATTTTCTGTTCCCACATCCCATGGTTCCGGCTTCGATGCATCTTTCCAGCGATGGTCGCTATCAAACCATGGATCATTTTCAGGTTCGGTATGGGCAAGATTTGTTGATGCGAAACTCCTCACTTTCTGACGATAGTGATCGATAATCTTGTTCTTCAGTATGGAGAAAAGCCATGTCTTGGGTGAACTGGAACCCTGAAATTTATCCGCATGCTGAAAGGCTGAAAGAAATGTTTCTTGTATTAAATCCTGCGCGACAGCTTCATCGGTCACTTTATAAATTGCCCATCTGTAAAGTTCATCACTATAAAGATTAACCCACTGTGCAATGAGTTGAGGCTTATCGGGGTTATCAGTTGCCTGCATAATCAGAACAATTCTATGATAGTAAGATACTCGCTTTTTGCGCTCAGCCTCTTGGATTTGTTCATTAATGCCCGATTTGTCAACGGCAGGACAGAATCAATGGAATCTGAACGAATTTTAATACGTAGTTTTTGGTTACAAGCTACAAATAGAACCTAAAAGTAAAATATTATGAAAGCAATCTGGAATGGTCAGGTAGTAGCGGAAAGTAATGATACGGTGGTCATCGAAGGTAATCACTACTTCCCTGAGGCAAGCGTTAAAAAAGAATTCCTGAAATCAAGCGATACCGAAACCGTGTGTCATTGGAAAGGCACCGCTAACTACTATTCCTTAAACGTAGCCGGCAAAGAAAACAAAGATGCCGTGTGGTATTATGCAACACCCAGCGAGATGGCCAAAGTAATCAAAGGCAGGGTAGCATTCTGGAAAGGTGTTGAGGTGGTGAAGTAAAGCGATGGTACACCAAGAACCTTTTTCTATCGATGGCAGGAATTTAACTACCGCCATCCAGGCACTGCATCAGGCTGCTCAGTTTGCCGCGATGATCAGCAACAGTTATCTGCCAAGACTCAGTGACGACTCTCAAAACAGTTTTCACTGGAACGCTGAAACTTGCTGTCTGGAAGGTCGGTGGATTAAAAATCCATCGGTGAGAATTCTTATTGATGTCAGAAATTTCGAGATCATTATTGACAATTATCTTTCGCTGGAAATCATTTCACTGGATGGCTGGACAAAAGAGCAGGTCATTGGTAACCTTCAGGATGAATTAAATAAAATACATTTAAATCCCGCTTTGCTCAAACCGGTTGATCAGTTCACTATTCCTGCACATCCGGTAGATAAAGGACTGCCCTTTTCAAAACCTTCCATGGAGTTTCTTACGGAATGGTCAAATTACTTAAACGTTACGCAACAGGTACTCGGGGAAATTCAATCACGGTTTAAATGGGCCTCAGCAATAAGCGTGTGGCCGCATCATTTTGATATGGGAATATACGTGCCTATTGCAAAGGATGAAGCAGGCAATGATACGAACTCCATTGGGTTAGGATTGGCTATTCCGGATACGTATGTGTCCGAGCCTTACTTCTACATTAACCATTGGAGCAGTGAGCCCATAAAATATCCGGAACATCTTCCGCAAACACGCCACGGTTACTGGAATACAAAAGACTGGAAAGGATTGGTTCTTACCTCCAGCGCCATACTTGTCAAAGCGGATCAGGTCGCCTTGGTGAAAGCATTTTTTAATGAGGGTATTGATGCTTCGCTGCAATTATTGAAAAGACAAGCACAACCAATCGCCTGATGGAGTTAATAGAAAAATACAATGCAGTTCGTAAATACTCCGTGGAGATTTGCGCGCCACTTCAAAGAGAGGATTATGTGGTGCAGCCGGTGGTAGATGTTAGTCCGCCCAAATGGCACCTTGCGCACATCACCTGGTTTTGGGAAGAATTTGTTCTGGCTTATTATTATCCCGACTACCAACGCTTTCATCCGCGTTATGCGTTCCTGTTCAATAGTTATTACAATGCGGTAGGTGATCGCGTTCTCCGCCTCCATCGCGGTAATATGTCGCGCCCAACGGTGGACGATATTCTGGAATACCGTGGCTATGTGGATGGGCACATGAACGAATTGCTAAAATCAATTCCACAAGGCCTACATGATTTAATCGAACTCGGAATCAATCATGAGCAGCAACATCAGGAGTTATTGTACACCGACATTAAATACATCTTTGGACACAATCCATTATTTCCGGTGTATCAACCTGCATTTGCAAAAACCCCATTACATGACAGTGATCATTCCTTTCTTGTTCTCTGTGAAGGAATGTATACCATCGGCTTTCAAGACCAGGGTTTTTCATTTGACAATGAACATAATGCTCACGAAGTTTTTCTTCCTGCATTTTCGATTAGAAAAAGTCTCGTGACAAATGGCGAATATTTAGAATTCATGAAAGCGGGTGGATATGCTCATCCACACTACTGGCATAGTGACGGATGGGCGTGGGTAAATGAAAATAGAATTGACGCTCCATTGTTCTGGCATTTTATAGACAGCGAATGGAAACGTTATTCACTTGCCGGTCTTGAATCCATCGATCTCTTTGAACCGGTAACACACATCAGTTTTTACGAGGCAGCTGCTTTTGCTGAATGGAAAAAGATGCGACTGCCCACCGAATTTGAATGGGAAGCCGCAAGCCCTCATCTTAACTGGGGTAAGAGATGGGAACATACCAATAGCGCGTACCTTCCTTATCCGGGTTTCACGAAACCTAATGGCGCCATTGGCGAGTACAACGGTAAGTTCATGATCAATCAAATGGTATTGAGGGGAGCTTCTGTTGTAACTCCGCAAGGGCATTCACGAAAGTCATACAGAAATTTCTTTCATCCGCATCTGCGCTGGCAGTTTAATGGCATAAGACTTTGTAAGAAATAAAACATGACAACAACCGATCTACAATTGGCTGACATAGCCATGGCCGTGGAAGAAGGATTTGCACAAAACCCTAAAAGACTTCCGAGCTGGCTTTTTTATGATGAAGCGGGTGATAAAATATTTCAGGCAATCATGCACATGCCCGAATATTATCTCACAGCCTCTGAGTATGAAATCCTGCAAATGAATAAGGCCTGCATGCTTCGTCATTTTGCAGCACAAAAA
>JBGSIM010000020.1:0-6860 GCA_041742535.1 Cyclobacteriaceae bacterium
GTTACACCCTGTGCAAGCACAGCCCCAGAAGCTGCAAATGCCAAGATCAAAAGAAGTAAAATTTTCCTCATAATAGTTGGTTTAATGTTTCTATTTCAAGGCGCAAAAATATCCTTTTGAGGGTATAAATTGCTAGACCGGATTTTAAATCTTCCACACATTTTGTTAACAATTTAATAAACCGGTAAACCACTCATACTTTATCGGTTGCAGGTTGAATTAAAAAACAATTAATTCCGCTTTTTAAAATCCCATTCATGAAAAAATACTTTGTTTCTGCGTTATTAGCCCTTGCCTGTGTTGTCTCGGTAAGGGCCCAAACTGAACTCTCCTACTACCTGCCACCACAGGTAAAATATGATCCGGCCATCCCTACCCCACAATCTGTGATTGGGCATGAAGTGGGCGAATGGCATGTGAGCCACGATAAATTGGTGAGTTACATGATGGCGCTTGATAAGGCCAGCGATCGCATTACCCTTGAAGTTACAGGCTATACACACGAAGCCCGACCCTTGCTGTTGCTTACGGTTACTTCACCCAAAAATCATCAAAACATTGAAGCCATCCGCACTCAGCATTTGCAGTTGGGTGATGCGTCCAAGTCAGCTTCATTGGATGTCAAGAGCATGCCTGCAGTGTTTTACTTAGGCTGCAGCATTCACGGTAACGAAGCCAGTGGTGCCAATGCGGGACTTGTGATGGCCTATCATTTAGCCGCAGCGCAAGGACCTGAAATAGAAAAGTATCTTGAAAGCACAGTGGTACTTTTTGATCCAAGTTTTAACCCAGATGGCTTACAGCGTTTTTCAGCTTGGGTTAACTCGCGCAAAAGCAAATTAGTTTCGGCTGACCCGAACGATACAGAACATAACGAAGCCTGGCCGGGTGGTCGCTTCAATCATTATTGGTTCGATCTTAACCGCGATTGGCTAGTAGCTCAACATCCTGAGTCGCAAGCCCGCGCTAAACAGTTTCAGGCATGGCGACCAAACTTACTTACCGACCATCATGAGCAAGGCACCAATGCCACTTTCTTTTTTATGCCAGGTGTTCCGTCACGTGTTAATCCACTTACACCTGTTAAAAACCAAGAGCTAACCAAAAAGATGGGTGAGTATCATGCAAAAGCACTAGATGAGATTGGCTCATTGTATTTTACACAGGAAGGGTATGATGATTTCTATTATGGCAAAGGTTCTACGTTTCCGGATGTGCAAGGATCTATCGGAATTTTGTTTGAGCAGGCCAGTTCGCGTGGCCATGCACAAGAAAGTGATAATGGCGTTTTGCGATTTCCATTTACCGTGCGCAATCATTTTGTAACCATGCTTAGTTCATTGAAAGCAATTAATGAAATGCGCGAAGAGGTGTTAAACTATCAGCGCGACTTCTTTAAAACCGCTTCCGCGGAAGCGGCCAAAGATCCTGTAAAAGCATACTTGATTGGATCAAAAGATAAAGCCCGTGTTTATGAATTCGCTGAAATGGCATTGCGCCAAAAAGTGGATGTCTATAAAACAACTTCAAATCAAACCATCAATGGAAAATCATTTGATAAAGAATCGAGTTTCTTAATTCCAATGAATCAGACTCAATACAAACTGATTCGTGGAATGTTTGACCGTCAATTAAAATTTAGAGACAGTATTTTTTATGACATCTCAAGCTGGACGCTGCCTCTTGCCTTTGGCCTCGACTACGAAGAAATAAAAGCAGCGCCATCGTTAGGTGAGAAAATCACCGAAGCAAAATTGCCGGCAGGAAAAATTATTGGCACAGGCGATTATGCGTATGCGATAGAACCTTATGGATACTATACATCACGCGCAATGTATCGTTTGCTCGATAAAAAAGTGCGCGTAAAAGTTGCCACTGAAATTTTTCATGCCAATGGTAAAACGTTTGATCGAGGTTCGTTAATGATTCCAATCGATAACCAACTGTTGACTCCCGATCAAATTCAAGTCCTCATCAAAGAGATTACAGAAAAGGATGGTTTGGATGTATATGCGGTTGGTACGGGACTCGATTACTCAGGCGTAAGTCTTGGAAGTAGTTCATTTGATGTTGCCCGCAAACCGGTTATTGCAATTTTAGTGGATGACGGAATTTCACCAACGGATGCTGGTGAACTTTGGCATTTATTGGATACTCGTTTTCAAATCCCGGTTACGTTGATTCCGATTAGTGTCTTCAATCGTACATCCATCGATAAATATAATACCATCATTTTCCCGGAAGGAAATCATTCTGATATCAGTGATCGTGCTAAGGAGAAATTAAAAGGTTGGGTGCAAGAAGGCGGTGTGTTGATTGGATTTGAACGCGCGTTGAATTGGTTTACCGCAAACAACTTTGGCAAGTTTGAGATTAAGAAAGATGAAGAGGCTAAAGATAAAAATCCCGCCAAGGCAAAACCTTATGCCGATATGGGTAATGCTTTCCGCGCTCAGCAAACCAGTGGTGCCATCTTTGAAGCGGAAGCTGATCTTACTCATCCTATCTTTTATGGATATACATCATCGAAGATGGCCATGTTTAAAGGGAACAACATCTTCATTCAAAAGGCAACTGGTGCTTATTCAAATCCATTAGTGTATGGAAACTCTCCGCTACTAAGTGGCTACATCACCAAACCAAATTTAGATAAGCTCAAAAATTCTTCCGTAATGGGTACAGCAGCCATGGGTAGTGGTCGCGTAATTGGTTTTACAGAAAATATGGCCTTCCGTGCATTTTGGTTTGGCACTAACAAAATGTTGATGAATGCAATATTCTTTGGGCCAATGATTAGTTCGCAGGCAAGCCGGTAAATAATTTACAATTGATAATGGATAGTTGATAATAATGTCAATTATCCATTGTCAATTTTTAATTACTGCTTAGCTTTACAAAACCTTCAGTCCCAGCGTGATCCGTAAATTTTTTCCGCTAGACAAAAATTACCTCCTCGAAGAAGCTCAGCTTTCTCTTCAGGATACGCTACTCACTAAACTAATTGAGAACGTTAAAATTTGTCATCAACAAATTCATAATCCATTAAATTTAGACGATGCTTTTAGTCAACGACTAAAGAAGTATCAATCCAAAAATTTAAAGCCGCTTTATAACTTCTATCAAAATCTGGCGGGGGTGTATCGCTATAAGTATGGCGAGAATCAACTCGAGTTTGCGTGGGATGGTCGCGACCATTCAGAGATGTACAAAGAAGAATGGAGCGAGGCCTTCGTTGCCTGGACGGATGAATTTTGTAAACACGAATTGTTTATTCAGGCTGTGCTGGATTTAACTGTCTTCTTACCTGAGAATAGAAAAGCTGACCTTGCCGAAAATCGCATGAATCATTTCGCCCTCAAACATTTTGAGGTTAAGATTCATAAGAGCCGGGGTATTGTACAAATGAAAGTTGCTTAAATGCTTAACCGCAAAGAACGCGGAGAAACACAGAGTACTCAATGAATCAATATTTTAAGGCTTTCCTTCGCGAAACTTAGCGGCCTCTGCGGTTCAATTCCTTCTTAAAACCTGGAGTTACGTATGGAATAAGTTTGGTTCCGGTTTCTTTGTGGACCATCGTGACTTTCTGCCTTAGTGGTTCAATTTTCGTTTCTTTTTTGAACCACAAAGGCACTAAGACATAAAGAATTACCAAGTGCGTAAGTCCAGTTAAAACATTTAAACCACAAAGAACGCAAAGAAGCGCTGAGTACTCGCCTAATCACATTCCTTCGCGAAACTTAGCGACCTCTGCGGTTCAATCCTTTGGATTTTACGAAACTTAATGGCCTCCATGGTTCAATTCTTTTGATACCTCCAAATGAATTACTAATTTATCCGACCTTTAATCCAAAACACCTATGAAGCGTACTCTATTCTACCTTATTTCAGTTATTTCAGTACTTGGCATTGTAGCTTGGGCTTATTTCTGGATCGATGTCCTCTTTCTTTTTCTAATCGTTGGCCCCCTAATTATTATAGGCATTCAGGATGTACTGCAAAAGAAGCAATCCATTCGCAAAAACTTTCCAGTGCTAGGGCGCTTGCGGTATGTGTTTGAAGACCTACGACCAAAAATTCAACAATACTTTGTAGAAAGCGATACGGATGGAGCACCCATCAATCGTAACGAACGCTCTGTAATTTATCAACGTGCAAAAAAACAAACCGATACAATCCCTTTTGGTACACAACTAAATGTCTATGCCGAAGGCTACGAGTGGATGACCCATTCTATTGTACCCAAAGATTTTCATAAGATGGATCATAATCCACGCGTGAAAATGGGTGGAAAAGATTGTACACAGCCGTATGACATGAGTGTGTTGAATGTAAGCGCGATGAGCTTCGGATCACTTAGTAAAAATGCAGTACTCGCATTAAATGGTGGTGCTAAGATTGGTGGCTTTGCACACAACACGGGTGAAGGCGGACTTAGTCCATATCATTTAGAACCGGGTGGTGATATCGTGTGGCAAATTGGTACTGGTTATTTTGGTGCCCGCACACCCGATGGAAAATTTTCGGATGATGCGTTTAAAGCAAATGCTACCAAGCCGAATGTAAAGATGATTGAGATCAAACTATCGCAAGGTGCCAAACCTGGCCATGGTGGAATTTTACCAGGCAAAAAAAATACACCTGAGATTGCAGCCATCCGTTTGGTAGAACCCGGCACAACCGTGTTCTCACCTCCGTTTCATAGTGCGTTTAGCACGCCCATTGAATTAGTACTTTTTATAAAACGCCTGCGCGAATTATCCGGTGGCAAGCCGGTTGGTTTCAAATTATGCGTGGGTCGTAAAGGCGAGTTTCTTTCCATCTGCAAAGCGATGGTGCAGCTAAACACCTTTCCTGATTTTATAACCGTAGATGGTGGCGAAGGTGGCACGGGTGCTGCTCCGCCAGAATTCACCAACTCAGTGGGTATGCCTATGTTAGATGCACTTGCATTTGTAGATAATGCACTGCGTGGTTTTGGTATTCGTACTGAAATGAAGTTGATGGCTTCGGGCCGCATCCTTACAGGATTTCATTTGGTGCGTGCCATGGCGCTTGGCGCAGATGTTTGTTGCAGCGCACGCGCTATGATGATGGCCTTAGGTTGTATACAAGCATTGGAGTGTAACAAGAACACCTGCCCTACCGGTGTGGCAACACAAGATCCTTACTTTATGAAGGGCTTGGTGGTAGAAGATAAAACTACGCGTGTTGCCAACTACCATAAAAATACCGTAGAAAGTTTTGTAGAGTTAATTGGTGCCAGTGGCATCGATCATCCTGATAAAATAAATCGTACGCATGTGTACCGCAGGGTGTTTATGAATTTGGTAAAAACCTACGAAGAAATTTATCCTACCCTACCTGATGGCTGCTTGTTGGAAGGTGGCGATACTCCTTTTGATTATGAAGATTATATGAAGCGCGCTTCCGCAGAAAGCTTTGAAGTAGGGGCGTAAAGAACCCTTCGCAAACTTAATATAGTTTAGTTTTAAGGTCTAAGGCAATACTGACATAAAGAAATAAACGTACTACGTATATCCGGTTGTTGTGTGCAAGGCTTAAAAAATGAGATTAGGGACGGTTCTATTCTTTAAACTGAATTGAGTTATGATGAGGCAACATGCAGTGTTTTTCCTGTTGATTTTGCTAATGGCTTGTACAAAAGACGAACCCAAAAGTGAAAAAATTGGATTCAAAAAACATCCTAAACCAGTATGGGAAGGAGTTTTTACTGCGGCTGACCCTAGTGTTATTCGAGATGGGGATACATTACGTATGTATTACTCAAGTCTACTGGTGAGTCCGACAGAGAAACTTCTAATTGCCGGAGCTAAATCAAGGGATGGGATTAATTGGATTCCATCTAATAATGTATTAGGAAGCGAAAGCGTTGCCCTTGATATTAACACTAACGAATGGGACAATCATTTGGAAGCTGTAACCGTCCTAAAGCAAGGAAATGAAACGTGGATGTACTATTGTGGTTATCCCGAAGAAGCAGATGTAGCTGGAACCATTGTTGCCGAGGGTGAAATTGGATTAGCTATATCAAGCGACAACGTAAACTTTACCCGTACTTTCAGTGATCCCATTCTTACTTTAGGAAGTATCAATTCGAAAGATGCTAACGCACTCTTCTCACCTACTGTAATTCAAGAAGGAAATACTTACTATATGCTTTATGTAGGTTATTGTATTGAGAATTGTAGTCCCGCTTTTATCGGAATACTTGGCGCTACTTCACAAGATGGAAAAACCTGGACAAAACTTACCCAACCGATTATTAGCGGCACAGATTTCGATTTAGAGTGGGCTCAAGTAATAAAAGAACCAGCTCTTGTAAAAGGTCCAGATGGTATTTTTTATCTTTTTATTTCAGGAGATAAATTTATTGGTGTAGCGAGAAGTAATAACATACTGGGACCCTACGAAGTATATCCTGATCCAATATTGAAGATTGATTACGAGTGGGAATCAACGTCAGTGATTGCCCCCTCTATTTTAATAGAGAATGATAAAGTACGAATGTGGTACATGGGAGTTATTGCCTCCGGGACTGGAGCTGATTTCGCTATTGGATATGCAGAATCTGACTTTCCATTCAATTGGTAGATTTTGGGCGTTGGTTTTGCAAATATTATTGAATGAAAGGGCGACTTTGATTGAGTTTAGAATTCGATTCTTTAACTATACCAGTTGACCGTCACCGCCCAGCACACAACAAAAGTAGCTGTTGCACAACCTCTCATAGAAATGAATTTCAGAAAATTTAAGATCACTTATTCATTTTGTGAATAACTCTGTGGGTAAGTAGCTCTGAAGTTTGAAATTTTACTTTCCCGATCTTAACTTCAATA
>JBGSIM010000021.1:0-29403 GCA_041742535.1 Cyclobacteriaceae bacterium
GGAGAGGCTTTTGTAGAGAGCATAAAAATCTGCAAGGTTTTCGATATAAAACTCTACTTTCTTGCAGATTTTTTCAACTAAAATCAATTCATATTCTCATTAATCTTAACCCTTTCAGCTTTTTAAGGGCTGACTAAATAGCCACCCCACGAATGCCCTGCCAGGTAAATTTTCTTTTGATTGTACTTGTTTGACAGATACTCAATTACTTCTATTGCATCACTAATAAAAAGAGAAACAGTAAGAGGCTTTGGTGATTTATTTAAAGATAACGTTTGTCCACTGTCCCGCTGATCCCATAACACAACAACAAAATGTTTCTTCAGTTCTTTCGTAAATTTATTGGAATAAGAAATAGCTGAGTTTCCCGGACCACCATGCAGAAAAAGTAAAACGGGTGCGGTGCTATCTTCGCATTCAAATTGTATCCATTGCTTAATCCCACCAACCTCAATCGCCTCGCCACCTTTAATAGCTGCACCCTGCAATGAGTGTGCTATCAAGATTAAAAGAGCGAAGACACGTATCGTCATACTTTACTTGATCAATGACAAATAGTGAGGAAACATTTCGCGCCAAGCAGGCCAATCATGCTGCGCATTTTGGCGCACATCTAGCCAATAGTTTATTCCCTTATTTTGGAGCACATTCGCCATCTTAACATTGGCATCCCAACACATATCATGTGTGCCCGTGCCCAACACAACATACATGTCTCCAAAATATGGATTCTGAGAATTGGGAATAAAATCTAATGGGTTATTGAAGTACACATTGTCATCATAGTAACCGTCCAATTGATCTTTAATATCAAATGCGGCACCCATGTTAAAAATATATTTCACTACATCAGGATGCTTAAATCCAAAGTTAGTAGCATGATAGCCTCCAAAACTACAGCCTGCAGTGGCCACTCTTCCTACCCCTGTTTCGCGCTGCGCTAAAGGAACCAATTCTTGCAGCAACATTTCATCATACCATATATGATTACGCACCCGGTCAGCCGGATGAATATTTTTATTGTACCAACTCATTTCATCAATTCCATCGGGGCAATAAATTTTTATTAAGCCCTCATCCAAAAACCAAGACACGCTGTCAATCAATTTAAAGTCTTTGTTCTCATTGAAATGACCCATTGAAGTTGGGAATAAAATAACCGGATAGCCTCGGGTACCAAAGGACAATACTTCAATATCTCTGCTAAGTCGGGGCGAATACCATTTATGATAATGTTCGTGTGGCATAATGATTCAATTAAACTTCTATTTTTGCAATCACATTTGCCTTTTAAATTGGGAAATATTGTTGTTATAGTAACTATTTAAAGAATTTTATTTGTCGTTCCTACCTGCCACAGCCCTGTATTCACTCGAAACCTTAACCAATATTCACTCTAAGCTTTTGGATCGGGACACTGTAGTGGACATTTTTCTACCCCCGGAATACAAAAAAGGCAAAAAAAAATACCCATTGCTTGTCTTAAATGATGGGCAGGACGGCAAAGCCATTCAACTTAAAGAAACTTTGGAATCTCTTTTATTTTCCAATGAAATTGAAGAAATAATAGTGGTAGGTGTTCATGCTGGCGACCGCGTGCAGGAATATGGAGTTGCCCGCAAGCCCGATTTTAAACACCGCGGCTCAAAAGCAAAAAAATACAGTCGGTTTATTATGACTGAATTGATTCCCTATTTAGAATATCAGTACGTAATTGCAGATGAGTCTGTGCAACGAGCCATCGCAGGTTTTTCTTTAGGTGGACTTTCTGCCGTTGATATTGCATGGCACACTAATTATTTTGGAAAGGTTGGCGCCTTTAGTGGATCATTTTGGTGGCGAAAGCGCGACATTACTAGTCGCTTTTATTCTAATCAACACGATCGAATCATTCATCAGCAAATTCGAAGAGGTCGCTTTCAACCGGGTCTTAAATTTTGGTTTCAAACCGGATTAAAAGATGAGGTGAGTGACCGGGATAAAAATGGCGTGATTGATTCCGTTGATGATACGCTCGATCTGATTGTTGAGTTAACTAAAAAAGGATACCGACCTTTTCATGATATTCAATATCTTGAATTGAAAGATGGTGAACATAACCTACCCACCTGGAGCAAAGCAATGCCAGAATTTTTAAAATGGGCCTTCCCGAAAACTAACTAGTATGAACAATTCAATTGATACAATTATTTTTGATTTAGGCGCAGTACTTATTGATTGGGATCCCCGCCATCTTTATCGAAAAATTTTTAAAACAGAAGAAGAGATCACCTGGTTTCTCGAAAATATTTGCACGCACGACTGGAATGAAAAGCAAGATGCCGGGCGTTCGTTTGCGGAAGCAACCGATGAGTTGCTTGAAAAATTTCCTGAACATGAATTTGCCATTCGTGCCTGGTATGGCCGCTGGCAGGAAACCATCAATGGCCCTATTCAGGGAACGGTTGATCTCTTAAAAGAAATTAAAGATCAGGATAAGTATAAGTTATATGCACTTACCAATTGGTCGGCCGAAACATTTCCGTGGGCAGTAGAAAGATTTGAATTCCTTCAATGGTTTGATGGAATTGTTGTGTCCGGTCATGAGAAGACCAGAAAGCCGTTCCCCGATTTTTTCCAGATACTTTTTGATCGCTATCAAGTGAATCCAAAAAACTCTTTATTTATCGATGACAATAAACGCAACATCGAAGGAGGTTTAGCCCTCGGTCTTCCCGGCATTCATTTTCAATCGCCAGATCAATTAAAAACAGAACTCATTAAGGCAGGTGTAATCCACTGAAGTGCGATAACTACTTTTGAGCGTGGAAAATTCTGATTTCGTCTGCGTTCTCGTTATTGTGCGCAAAAAATATTCTATTTTTAATGGCTATGAGAACTAAAATTAAATTACTCATTGTAATCGTACTTATTAGTTCGTGCAATCCTAAGGAAAACAAAGATGTAAATCTGGAAGCATTGTCACAGCAAGTTATTGGCACTTACGAAGCGTCACTTCCCTGTGTGGAGTGTGTTTCTATTGAATATCAACTTGAGATTCTTCCTGATTCAACTTTTACAGAGCATGTCACCTATCTTGGTCGCGAAGATGGTATTTATGAAGTACATGGTGACTGGGCTATAACTGAGGATTCAATACTCACAGCAAAATCGGCTTTAGAAGGAGGTAAACTTTTTGTAAGACCTGATGGAACACTTCAGATTATTGAAACGAATGGCACTAAGACTCATGTACTGCAACGAGCTGGTAAAATTTCCAATCAACAAACTTTGCTAAACGATATTTGGGTATTGGAAACAATCCGTAAAAATGAATTGACAAAGGAAAATTTCAGTGGAGAAAGACCACGCCTTGAATTTCATAACATCGACAATAAAGTATTGGGATTTAGTGGCTGCAATCAGCTAACTGGACCTTTTACCATTGAAGGCAATCAAATTTCGATTGGTCCATTTGCATCCACTCGTATGGCATGCCCAGGTATCAATGAGACATTTTTTCTTGGCGCAATTGAAGAGACTACTTCCTATAAAATTAAAGATCTCAACCTTTATCTTTTTGCTGGAAGTAGCGAACGTGCCCGATTTAAAAAAGTGGATTGATTCTACTTTTTAAATTCCACAACACATTTCTCTATTATATCACAGCACTCATGTAATTGTTCTTCGGTAATTACAAGTGGTGGTGCTAAACGAATAATATTTCCATGCGTAGGCTTTGCAAGCAATCCATTCTCTGCAAATTTTAAACAAAGATTCCAGGCAGTTTCACTTTCAGGCGAGTCATTGATTACAATTGCGTTAAGCAATCCTTTACCCCTTACTAAAGTAATCAACTCATTTTTAGCCTTTACCGAATTCATGCGGGTTCTAAAAATATTTCCCAACCGCTCTGCATTCTCAGCAAGCTTTTCATCCTTCACAACTTCCAACGCCTCTATCACAACTGCGGCTGCTAATGGATTGCCACCAAATGTTGAGCCATGTTCACCTGGTTTAATCACCAGCATAATTTCATCATCAGAAAGAACGAGAGAAATCGGGAGTACACCGCCTGAAAGTGCTTTTCCCAAAATCAATATGTCCGGACGAACACCTTCATGATCGGAAGCTAGCATTTTTCCAGTACGCGCTATGCCGGTTTGAATTTCATCCATCATCAACAACACATTATGTTGCTTACATATATCTGCTGCCGATTTCAGATATCCTTCTTTTGGAACATACACGCCTGCTTCACCTTGAATTGGTTCAATCCATAAAGCACAAACATTTGGATTGGCCAATGATTTTTCAAGCGCTTGAACATCATCGTATTCAATGATTTCAAAACCCGGCATAAAAGGCCCAAAGTTTTTTCTTGCCAATTGATCTGTGGATGCAGAAATAATGGAAGTTGTGCGGCCATGAAAATTCTTCTTCACCACAACAATGACTGCCTGATTATCCGGAATACCTTTTTTTGTGTAGCCCCACTTACGGGCAAGTTTGATAGCGCTTTCATTTGCCTCAGCACCGCTATTCATAAACAGCGCCTTATCGTACCCAAAAGTTTCGCAAACATATTTCTCCGCAACGCCTAGCTTATCATTATAAAATGCCCGCGATGTAAGTGTTAGCTCTTTGGCCTGTTCAATCAACGCATTAATAATACGAGGATGACAATGACCTTGGTTTACGGCACTATAAGCCGACAGAAAATCGTAATATCGTTTTCCGGCAACATCCCACAAAAAAACACCTTCGCCCTTTTGCAAAACCACTTCCAGTGGATGATAATTATGCGCTCCATACTTTTCTTCTAGTTGGATTGCTTCAAGGCCAAGTGTTTTTGTTGAGATCATAGTACTGAGATTCAGTGAGTTTCAAAGTTAATCAATCGGCAACAAAGTGCCTAAATAGTTTCTTGTGGCCACAGTGAAATGAATTAACTTTGCTTGATTAATAAACAGTGTAGCGGGGTATGGAATTTTCCTTCGATTCAATTAAACGATTATTTGAAAACCTAAAGACAATCAGTTTTTGGGAGCGGATTTTTGAATGGGGTCGAATTAAATCAAATTTGGTTGAGGCAAATGGCGAATTGCAACGGGTAATCTCAATAAACGAATCTCTCAAGACCGAAAACATAAAACTTGAGAATTCGATTTCAATTGAAAAATCAACATCAAAGAATTTTCAGGATTCAGCTAACCGATTGACAATTGAATTAGAAGTTCTCAAAAATTCTTACAACAATCAGTTTGAACGAATTGAATCTCTGCAAAAGGAAGGTACTTCTCTTTTGGAAAGAAATACGCAGTTTCTAAAAAGAGGGACTGAATTATCTTCTGAGCTTATTGTTACAAAGCAAAAAATAGAAAACCAGGAAAAAGAAATTCGCGAGTTGAAAGATGAGAATTCGCGATTGAAAAAGGACGATGAATTCAGAAAGCAAGAGCATTCTAATTCAATTGCTTCCTTAAAGGAGATTCAGCAAAAAATTCAGCGCGATCGGCAAGATGAAGTAGAGAGTCGAACAAAAGCTGAAATTGAACGGATAAGGAATTTAAAAGCTACCTGGGTAAATCATGAGGAGCGGGTTAAAAACCGAATCCGAACTGTGTGTATTAGAAATGGAGTAGACTATTTAGATAATGTCCCTTTTAAGGGAAAGCCAGATAATACATTACGCATTAATGACGAATACATCATTTTTGATGCCAAGAGTCCCGCCAACGATGACCTTTCCAATTTTCCTAATTATGTAAAAGCACAGGCAGAAAGTGCTATTAAATATGTAAAGGAAGAAGACGTGCGCAGAGAAGTGTTTCTGGTTGTTCCTTCTAATACGCTTGAGCATTTAGAAACATTTGAATATAAACTGAGTGACTATACTGTCTATGTTGTTTCATTGGATTCTGTAGAACCTATTATTCTTACGCTAAAGCGGATTGAGGATTATGAATTCGCAGAACAACTTAGTCCGGAAGAGCGAGAAAACATTTGCCGGGTAATTGGGAAGTTTGTGCATCTCTCAAAACGAAGAATTCAGATTGATGGATTTTTCGCCAAGCAATTCTTTGAATTAGTCTATCGCAGCGAAGCTGATCTCTCAAAAGAGATATTAGAAAAGGTAGCTGAATTCGAGAAATCCGAAAAGTTAAATCCTCCGCAAGAAAAACGTGCACGACAAATAAGTACAAAAGAACTAGAAGCTGATTCAGAGAAAATACAAAGTGAGGCCACTCAAAAAGGAATTGCCGTTCAGGATAGTTTGTTGATTAAAGAAATCAATAAATTACCGCTCTATTCTAATGTTGAGGATGACAAAAATCAAGGCGACCTATTTAACTAATACTATAAACTCTTTGAAAAACTTACTCTTTTTCATTTTATCTGCCCTCGTGTTGTCTTCATGTGCTTCAACCAAATCTGCAAGCACAGCTCCAAGCCCTGCAGGCAATTGGGATTACTCAATTACAGGAACCCCAGAAGGAAATTTTAGTGGCGTGCTGGTTATCGAGCAAATAAATGATACCTATACTGCTAAAATGACGAATGCGGCCGGTGATCTTGCAATTGAAAAATATGCGTACGATAAGGCTACTATGAAAATGACAGGTGAATTTGATTACTCCGGTAATCTCGTGCTTTTTTATGGATTGATGGCTGGTGATGAAATTACTGGTTCTATGTCAACGGGCGGAATGAGTTTTCCATTTAAGGCTACGCGCAAAAAATAATTTTAAATGAAATTGACTTCAGATAATAGATTAAAAAAATTAATCGTAGTAGGCGATCGGGTGTTGATTCGTCCTGCAAAAGAATCAGATAAAACGGATAGTGGATTGTATTTACCTCCTGGTGTTCAGGAAAAAGAAAAAATTCAAAAAGGATTTGTTATTAAAGTAGGACCGGGCTATCCATTACCAATGCCTGCTGATGAAGATGATCTTTGGAAAGGTAAAGAGGATCAGATAAAGTATTTACCGCTACAAGCGCAAGATGGCGACCTTGCCATCTTTTTACAACGTGGAGCCATTGAAGTAATGTACGAGGGTGAAAAATACTTTATTGTTTCACAGGCATCAATCCTTATGTTGGAACGCGAAGAAGATTTGTAATGGCCGGACTTTCTTTTGATGTACTTCGCGTAGGAAAAAAATATCGATTGGTTAACTTGAATGATACCTACGAATTTGAAATTGAACGAATTCTAGCCAATGGAGATTTCAAAGTAAAAGATATTCATACATTAGAACGGTATCTGTTAAAAGACACCGTCAAGTTTGGTCGCGGAAAAGATTTTGAAATTAGAGAGTTGTAAGCGCTCTTACTTTAGCTTCCCTTTATAAGTCTGTTTAAATAATTGATACCGAGGGATGGAAACACTCCGGACATAACTCTGATCAGGATTGTGTTCTATAAAATCCTGATGGTAGCCTTCGGCACGATAAAAAGCATCTAGTTTTTTAATCTCAGAGACAATTGGGTTTTTATATAGTCCCGATTTCTCAAAAGACGCCAACGATTTTTCAGCAATTGATTTTTCCTCAGGGGTCATATAAAACAAAATGGAACGATATGAATTTCCAAAATCTGGTCCTTGCCTATCTTTTGTAGTGGGATCATGAGAAGTAAAAAAAACTTTCGTTAACTCTTCGTAGGTAATCACTTTCGGATCGTAATACACCAGCACAGTTTCAGCATGGCCTGTAGTTTCTGTATTGACGAGTTCGTACGTAGGATTTTTTGTATGACCACCAGCGTATCCTGATACCGCAGAGTCAACTCCAACAACCGCTTCAAAAATATGTTCCGAACACCAGAAACAACCCTCCGCGAAAGCGGCAATAGCTTTACCTGCAGGCGGTTGAACCTTCCCATTTATAACACCGCCATCCTGACCTTTCTTTTGAGCTTCGCACGAAGTGAACACAATTGAAAGAACTACAAGTAGTAAAATATTTTTAATTTTCATGTGCTGAACATTAATGAAATACAAAAATAAACAATAATAATACGGGATGCGTTAATCAAAGCAATGGCAAATCCGTCTCAATTAAACGCATTTCATTAAACAACGGTTCTTATTAAATGTTCTATTTTATGATTTGTCACCTTAACGACAGGCTAATCTTTGATTATTAACGTTATTGTAATCATGATCAGAATTGCAACCTTATGTTTATCTCTATTTATACCCATGGCGATTGTTGCACAGCAGTCTCCTTCAACAAAAACTAAATCTATTGATTTAGGCTTGGGTGTGGCAAGCAGCCAAGGGACTTTATCTGCAGCCTATGTTTATGATTGGAATCTAGGTAAAAAGGAAAAATTCATTTTTGGAATAGGTGGTCGTATAACTACCTATGTGGGGGCAAACCAGTATTACAGCACCGCCCCTGCTGATATTACATCGGGTAGTACCGGGCCAGGGGTTTTCTTTAAAGAAGATATCGTTGAAAATATTGACACGTTTTTAATTGCAAAGCCGCGAGTAGTAGCTTTCAATACAATGATTAATCTCGGTTATAAGATCACTCAAAAAATCTCATTAGGGTTCAACATTGATGTTATAGGGTTTTCGGTTGGCAATAAAACACAGGGCAACTATATCAATGGCAGTCAAGGACAAATTGTAGAAGCCAAACCCACCGCATTCAACCTTTTACTGGTTAGTGATAACGATCTGGGTAGTTTGAATTCAGAGTTTTATGGAAAGTATAAACTGAATGAGAAAATTTCTTTGAAAGCTGCTTTTCAATTTTTATTTACTGAGTACACCACAGAAATAGCCGTTCAACAATTTCCAGAGCCCAATGATCGGTTCAGGAATAAATCATCCATGTTTAGTGCTGGTGTTAGTTTCCACTTAAATTAATCTGTATGAAAAAAATTATTATTCTAATGTTCATCACTGCGGTGATTTCGTGCAAGGAAGAGGATGCTACCCCAACAGGCCCAATCAATGATGTGTTTGATCCAACAACAGCTACTTTGCTAAAAAGTGGAACCTTGGTAGGAATAGGTCATACGGTAAGCGGAACAGCATCTCTCTATGAAAGCGGTGGAAAGAAAATTGTATTACTCGATCCCTATGATTCACAAAATGGACCAGATCTGAAAGTTTATCTGAGCAAAGATGTAAATGCATCATCCTACATAAGTTTGGGTGCATTAAAATCCATTACAGGTAAACAATCTTATGAAGTTCCAGGTAATCCTGATGCAGCAGAATACAATTACATTATGGTTTGGTGCGAACAGTTTACGGTTGTATTCGGACGTGCTGAAATAAAAAAGTAGGTGATTAAAATTCTAACACACTTATTATTTCTAACCAACTTTTTAGCGCAATCACAAACCTATACTCCCAGTGATGCTCAATCATCCGTCACATTCAAAATTAAAAATCTGGGAATTACGGTGGATGGCTCCTTTACAGGATTAGCTGGAGCTATTCAATTTGATCCCGATCAACTTTCAGAAAGCAAGTTTGAAGTTACAGTTGACGCCACCTCTCTTGATACAGGAATTGAACTTAGAAATAATCACCTGAAGAAAGAAGATTACTTTGATGTGAAAATGTATTCTCAGATTAATTTTGTCTCAACAAAAATTGAGTCAGTTTCTTCAGAAAATTTTACTGTTACTGGAAAACTTACTATCAAAAAAACTACTAAAGAAATTAAATTTGATTTTACTGCTTCCAAGAAGGATAAAGGATATCTATTTAAAGGAGAGTTTCCATTAAATAGACGCGACTATAACATTGGCGGTCGCAGCTTTAGCCTGGCCAATGAATTGAAAGTATTTCTCTCTGTTAGTTGTTTTGAAAACTAAACAATTCACTTTTTTGTAGATGATCTCTCCATCAATGATGATGGCAAGATAATACGCTGATTAGGAACCTCCCCCTTTTTATTTTCGAGAATATTAAACAATAATGTTGCAGCAGTTCGCCCCATTTCAAATGCAGGCTGTGTTATAGTAGTTAGTGATGGATTTAGTATGGAGGCAAATGGCAAGCTTGAGAATCCAATAATTTTTATGTCTCTGGATATTTTCAACTTTAAATCATAACAAAGTGTATACGAAAGTGTTGCCAGTTTTTCAATAGAACCTACAATTCCATCCGGTCGATCTTTTCGACAAAGCATTTTATGAATCAACGAATAGTTTTCTTCTTCACTATTTCCACATCTAAGAACAAACTTCTTCTTTGATTTAATCTTGTTCGCTAACATCGCACTTTCATACCCCATTCTGCGTAAATTAATGATCTCCAAATCTTCGGAAGTTCCTAAAAATGCAATCTTCTTACAACCTTTATCAATCAAATGCTGGGTAGCTTTGTAGCCCGATTCAAAGTCATCGGTAAGTACTTTGGCGGCCTCAACCTCTTCGCACGCACGATCAAAAAAAACTAATGGAAACTTCTTTGAGCTTAGATCATGAATAGGGCTATTCCGCTTGGCACCGCCCGATACCGAAATCAAAACTCCGTCCACACGCCCACCTCGAAAATCACGAAGAATGGCTTCTTCTTTTTTCAAATCTTCGTGAGTCAGATAAACAATAACATGATAACCCTTAGTTTGAGCAACAGATTCTATTCCATTAATTGCAGAAGAAAAAAAACTATCAGCCACTTCAGGAACAACCACCGCAATGTTGTTCGACTTACGTTGCTTTAGCCTGCTTGCGTACAGATTAGGAACATAATCCAACTTCTCGGCATACTCCAAAACCCTTCGCTTCGTCTCGGCACTAATCTCATAGCTATCACTTAATGCTTTAGAAACGGTTGACACGGCCAGTTGTAAATCCTTCGCAATTTTTTTAATTGTTACGCTCATTGGGCTGGTTAAAATGTTACCGTTAGTCGAACTGAACGAAACCGGTTTCGTAAATAAAAAGAAATTTATTAGTAAGGCAAGTCATAATATTTGCCAAGTTAGTGCAACTAAATATTAAGATTAGAATAATCATGAAAAATCAAATGGAATCAGGCCCTTTAAAAAATCTGGATGAGTGGGAAGAAGATGTGCTGCGTAGATATCCCGATCCAGAAACCATCGTAAAAGGTAAATCAACTGAAGAGTATCGCAATTACGATAACCCAGAGCGTGACACCGTGCGTGAATTCTATCGGCTTAATCATACCTATCAGACTTACGATTTTGTAAAAAAGAAGCGCGATGAATTTCTTGCCTTCAATAAAAAAGAAATGCCCATCTGGGATGCTTTTGATTTTCTAAATCAATTGGTTGACGATTCCGATCCTGATACAGATCTCGATCAATGGCAACATCTACTCCAAACCTCAGAGGCCATCCGCAGAGACGGACATCCGGACTGGATGGTGTTGGTGGGACTGATGCATGACATGGGCAAGGTGCTTTGTCTTTTTGGAGAACCACAATGGGCTGTTGTTGGGGATACGTTTCCGGTAGGATGTGCACATTCCGATAAAATTGTGTACCCAGAATTCTTCGATAAGAATCCTGACAGTACAAACCCTGAATACAACTCTAAGTATGGAGTGTATTCACCCAACTGTGGATTACGCAATGTAACTATGTCGTGGGGTCATGATGAATACGTTTATCATATGGCTAAAGGTCTCATTCCTGATGAAGGATTATATATGCTTCGATATCACTCTTTCTATGCGCAACATAGAGAGAATGCTTATGATCACCTGATGGATGATCATGATCATAAAATGTTTGAAGCTGTGAAACTTTTCAATCCATATGATCTATACTCTAAAAATCCTATTCCGCCCGATTGGAAAGTACTGCGGCCTTATTACGAAGACTTGGTGGCTAAATATCTTCCTTCTACTCTTAAGTTCTAACAAAAGGGCTGAGGAATTATTAATGGAATTGTAAGTGCACTACTTGTTAGTGTAACATGGAATCATTGTTAAAGTAAAAAACATAGATGCATAAACTCTACCCGGCAGATTATATAGTTTTCATTTTATACTTCGTGCTAGTTTCTGCATATGGTTATTATATATATAATAAGAAGAAAAGCGGTACCACCGATTCGAAAGATTTTTTCCTTGCTGAAGGCTCATTAACATGGTGGGCCATAGGTGCCTCTTTAATCGCTTCCAATATTTCAGCCGAACATTTTATTGGAATGTCAGGCTCTGGTTTTGCATTAGGGCTTGCTATCTCTACCTATGAGTGGATGGCCGCTGCCACGTTAATCTTAGTGGCTGTTTTTCTTATTCCTGTCTATTTAAAGAACAAGATTTATACAATGCCGCAATTCCTTGCAAAGCGGTATAGTAACGGAGTAAGCACAGTGATGACCGTGTTCTGGCTGCTGGTATACATTTTTGTAAACCTTACTTCAATCATTTATCTCGGTGCTATTGCAATCACTTCAATCACACCCATAAGTTTTGGTTGGTGTGTAGCTGGTCTTAGCATTTTTGCAATTGTTGTTACCCTTGGGGGAATGAAAGTGATTGGCTACACAGATGTTATTCAAGTAGCTGTGCTTATGCTAGGCGGATTGATTACAGCGTATCTTTCGTTAACGCTGCTTTCAGAAAAATTTGGGTACGGAAGCGATGTATTAAAAGGTCTTTCGCTGCTACAAGAAAAAGCATCTGGTCATTTTCACATGATCTTTGATAAAGATCATGCTTACTACAAAGACCTTCCTGGATTATCGGTGCTGATTGGCGGCATGTGGATAAACAACTTAAGTTATTGGGGTTGCAACCAATACATTGTGCAGCGGGCGTTAGGTGCTGATTTAAAAACTGCTCGTAACGGAATTCTCTTTGCAGCTTTCCTAAAGTTGTTAATTCCTGTAATTGCAGTGCTGCCAGGCATTGCCATGTATGTACTCCATCAAGAGGGCATGTTTCAGCAAGAGATGGTGAATGAGTTGGGTGTAATAAAACCCGATCATGCTTACCCCACACTTATGAACTTGTTGCCAATGGGATTAAAAGGAGTTGCTTTTGCTGCTTTGACTGCAGCTGTAGTAGCCTCATTAGCGGGAAAAGCAAATAGCATCTCCACCATTTTCTCACTCGATATTTTCAAAAAATTTATTAATAAAAATGCGAGCGAAACAACTATTGTTCGCACAGGACGATGGGCCGTTATTATTAGTATGTTGTTAGCAAGTCTGGTGGCTCCCGCGCTAAAGACATTAGATCAGGCTTATCAATTCATTCAAGAGTATGTGGGATTCATTTCACCTGGAGTGCTGGCCATATTTCTATTGGGAATTTTCTGGAAGCGAACCACGTCTGCTGCTGCCATGGCTGGAGCCCTGCTAACAATACCTGTCTCTACAATTCTAAAATTTCTTCCTGCATTAACACTGGGTGCTTTTCCTGATTACCCCTTTCTCGATAGAATGTCAATCACGTTTGTGCTCATCATCTTTGTGATGGTTGCAATGAGTTTGATGAAAAAAGAGGAGGTGAACGAAATACAAATTGATAAGTCAATGTTCAGAGTAACTCCGGGCTTTGCAATCTATTCCATCATTATTCTAGGAATATTAACAGCTCTTTATACCGTCTTCTGGTAAAAGACATTTAACAAAATCAACATCCAACAATAACGTTCTCTTCAATTGCAAACGCATGTTTTAACAACATGGTAATGAAAGAATAACGTCTTTTAATCTTTCAGGATTTACTAAAGAAGAACCTTGCAGGATTGAATTTCAAATCAATTTAACTTCAATCGTATGAAAAAAAACTACTTGTTCTTCGCAAAAAGAAGCTTGGGAACACTCCAGTGTTTTCAATTTATTTTGGCGACATTAATCATTTTTGCCGGGGGTGCTCCGCAGAATGTTGAAGCCAAAGCACCAATCGCTCTCGCACTAGAGCTGCAATCGCGTTCAGTTAGTGGAACAATTACTGATGACACCGGCACAGCCCTTCCTGGAGTAAACATTATTGAAAAAGGGACCACTAACGGAACAGTAACTGACGCAAATGGTAATTACAGATTAAGTGTGACATCCTCAAATGCTATTCTGGTTTTTAGTTTCGTGGGAACTGAAACAAAGGAAGTAACAGTGGGAGAACAAACAGAGATTTCTGTATCACTGGGGAGCAGCGCTGAAACACTTGCCGAACTAGTTGTGATTGGTTATGGCACACAGAAAAGATCTGATGTAACAGGTGCCATCGCTTCCGCGAAAAGTGAAGATTTCAACAAAGGGGTGTTGGCCAATGCGGGTGAACTTTTGCAGGGCAGATTATCAGGAGTAAATATTACCGGAAATAGCGGAGAACCTGGAGCGGCACAAAACGTAATCATCCGAGGTATGGGTAGCTTGCGTTCCGGAACGCAGCCTCTTTACGTAATAGATGGTTTGCTCCTCGACAATTCGAGTACCGGCTTTGCCACTAACCCTTTAAACTTTCTTAATCCCGCTGATATTGAGAGCATCGATGTGCTGAAGGATGCCAGTGCTGCGGCAGTTTATGGATCAAGGGCATCTAATGGTGTTGTAGTGATTACAACTAAAAAAGGAAAATCCGGAAAAACGGAAATGAATTTTTCCATCGCTACAGGGGTGTCTTCGATATCTAAGAAGATACCAGTATTCGGTGCCGATGAGTTCCGCACTCAGGTAGTGGCCGAGGGCGGACTGCTGGAAGACTTTGGTGGAAATACAGATTGGCAGGATGAATTGACCCAAGCAGGGGTAACGACAAGTGCTAATTTATCTTTAAGTGGTGGCGCAGATAAGTTTTCCTATTTCGCGTCTGTCGGATTACAAGACCAAGACGGAATCTTAAAGAATAGCAATCTTAAACGCTATTCTGGGAAAGTGAACATGACCCAGAAGGCATTAAATGACAAATTGAACATTGAGTATAACCTTACTGCATCCCACACCGAAAATTTACGTCCGCTGATAACCTCAACCATTAGTGATATGCTCGCTTTGAACCCGACCATACCTGCATATACTAATGGCGAACCAACACTATTAACCACCAACGCTTTAAATCCCCTTAAGCGAAATGAATTATATAGTGACCTGGCCATCAATAACCGCATTTTGACTTCCATTTCACCTTCGCTTGAAATAGCGAAAGGTCTTGTCTATAAATTGAATCTGGGAGTCGATTATTCCATTACAAATCGAGATGAGCAATACGTGCCATTTCCTGGAGTTGTAAACGAGTCTAATATCTCAGATGGTTCTTTGACAACTACAATCGGTTCAAATACGAACGAATTAGTTGAGAATACACTTACCTATAATTGGAAAAAGGATGTTCATTCGATCGTGCTATTGGCCGGGCACTCATACCAAAATTTTTTAAATGAAGTCAGAACAACTACTTATAGGGGGTTTGCTGATAACGGTATTGAGCCTAAGTATCAAGATCAAACGAGTGGCACTGGTAATTTTATCACTTCGTTATCCTCAAGCGCTGAGAGAAACGAGCTACAGGCATTCTTTGGTCGATTGAATTATGGGTTTGCGGATAAATATTTAGTTACGGCTACTCTTCGGGCCGATGGATCCTCAAAATTCGGTGAAAACAATAAATACGGTTACTTTCCTTCTGTTGCTCTAGGCTGGAACCTTAGTAATGAGTCCTTCATGTCTAACTCGTTCTTTCAAAACCTAAAAATACGGGCGAGCTGGGGACAGACCGGTAACCAGGAAATACCATCTAAGATTACCAGAGAAAGCTTTTCAGAATCCAGGCTGACAACTGGCAGCCAAAGTGTCAATACATACCCGCTTGATCCTACTGCTACTTCCATTAGTGGCTATCCCTTTGGAGTTACATTTACCCGTGTGGCAAACCCTAATCTACAGTGGGAGGTATCCACACAGACCGATATCGGAATTGATTTTGCACTTCTTGATTACCGGTTGACCGGCACCTTGGATTATTTTTTTAAAAAATCATCTGAACTAATCCTTTTGGTGCCTACACCAGATCCAGTCTCGGTTTTACCTAATGTATGGACCAATATCGAGGATATGATCATCCAAAATAGTGGTGTGGAATTAGCACTAAATTATCAGGGCCATTCACAAGGCGACTTTTCTTATAGCATTGGCGGTAACGTTACCTACATCAGAAATGAGGTGAAAGATTCACCTTATACCGTCCTCACCACCGGGGCAGCCCAAGGTTCTGGGCAAACAGGCGCAACCATTAATGGATACATAAATAATGAACCAATAGGCGCTTTTTATATGCTTGAATTTGATGGAATTGGTGCGGACGGACTTAACCAGTTTAAGGATATTAACGGAGATGGCGTTGTGTTAGACAATGACCGCGCGGTTGTTGGCAATTCGATTCCTGATTTTATCTATGCGTTTAATATGAACTTTAATTACAAAAATTTTGACTTAGGGTTCAACTTTAATGGTGTTGCAGGCAATGAGATTTATAACCACACCACAATGACACTGTTCAATAAGGCGCAATTGACTAGATCAAACAATACTACCGATTTTGCTATCCAGTTCCCCAATGAGTCATCCAGTAATTCCAATACCGTGTCTACCCGATATTTGGAAAATGGCTCATTCCTGAGATTGAATAACGCCACCCTTGGGTATAACTTGAAATCTAATAAGATAGGCTTGGGTAATGCATTCCAAAACATCCGCCTTTCCATAACCGGCCAAAACTTGTTTACGATAACGGATTATTCCGGATTTGACCCGGAAGTAAATACTGGATCAACGTCAGGTGAAATCCAGACGTTTGGTATCGATCGTTTTACATATCCGAGAGCGAGAACATTTTTGTTCAGTCTTAATCTAACATTTTGAGAATAGGACAAACAATTCTTTTAAAAAATTATAATTGAATGATATGAAAAATATAAAGTATAGTAAGACATTTCCGATCCTGGCCTTCTTAATGGCTTTTCTAAGTTGTACTGACTTGGAAGAAGAAATACTGGATGAGTCATTAACCGGAACGGGCCAAGCCGAAATTGTTAGCGGTGTCGTAGCACCTACGTATGGTCTATTTCGCAACGTATGGCTGCATACACGTAACTTCGGGCTTCAAGAGATTGCCTCAGATGAAGCCATTCTGCCCAATCGCGGGGGTAGAGACTGGTTTGATGGTGGAAAATTTATTGCTGTTCACCAACATTTAATGACCCCTGGAAATTCTCTGGTTGGGGATCCATGGACAGATATAAATCTAACTTTAGCAAGGGCTGTGGCAGCAGAGGAAAAACTTAAGTCTGAAGTCGAATCAGGTAATGCAGAAGCTCAGGATGCACTTTATGAAATGATAGCGATGAAGGCATATCTTAATATGCAGTTGCTAGATAATTGGGGTCTCGTCTTTAAGAAATCAATATTGATTGAGCTAACTGAAATTTTAAGGGGCCAGGAAGCCATTGATTATCTTGAGAGTGAGCTTTTGTCGATCGTTAATGTAATCAATGATGACAAAGGGCCTGGTAGATTTTCGAAAGATGCGGTAAAAGGTTTATTGGCGCGACTATATTTAAATGCTGCTGTCTATAGGGATCCTTACGGAACACCGGATTTTAAGTCAGAAGATATGCAAAAGGTTATACAGTACACTAGCGAGATCATCGCTGGGCCGTACTCATTATCTCCCGAATATTTTGAATTATTTAATGACAATAACAATACCAATCCTGAAATCATATTCTCAATTGACCAAAGGGGAGTGCTTCAAAGTGAGCACGGTCGATGGGCTTATTGGTCCATATCGGGTGACCTTGTACCAAGGCCTGAATGGCCGAATACACGCGGTACAGACGCAGCCGCTATGACAACAGATTTTTATCAAACATGGGTTGATGCTTACGGTAGTGTAGACCCTGCTGAAGCCGATGCCCGTTTCTTCCAAGAAAATACGATTATACCTGAAAATCTTAAAGACCTAACAGGTATTACTCCAGCAAATGATGCGGATCATTACTTTTGCGTAGATGCCAAAAGTTTTCAGATAAATAGGGGAATACTTCGGGGTAATATATGGGGACCCAGAAAAGATGCGACAGGTAAAATTTTAACGTGTGACGATGGTAAAATCCGAATTTATCCTGTCATCAATAATAGAACCAGCGGTGCAAACCGGGCCTATGTAGATCATTTATTGCAAGTTGATTTTACTGACCAAGGTAGTTTACATCACACGGGGCACAGGTTTTCAAAATATCAGTTTAGCAGTACCGCCCCCGATTGTTGCAGTTTCAGTAGTGTTGACATTGTTTTGATGCGGCTAGGTGAGATTTACCTAATGCGTGCCGAGGCTAAGCTGAGAAGCGGGGATAATGCCGGAGCATTGGCAGACATAAATACTCTCAGGACTTCCAGAAATGCCCGTCCTGCACAAACGCCTGCAGCCCTAACTTCAATAACCCTTGATATTCTATTCCGCGAATCCGGGTTTGAACTTTATTGGGAGGGCTTTAGGAGAAATTATCAAATACGGTTTGGCAAATATGAAGGCAGTTGGACTGGTAAGACAGATAGTGATGTAAATAAGAGATTGTTCCCTATTCCCCAAAAAGCAATTGATGGTTCTTCTAGTGTAAAAGGATTTCTGGTGCAAAATCAGGGATACTAAACAATGTTGGCTTGTTGCCAAAAATAATCTAATCATTAAAAGTCGAAGGCTTTAAGTCTTCGACTTTTTTCACTTTGTACAAACACTAAATTTTAGGAGCTTATAAAAAACTATTTCCTAATAAGACACTTATGAACAATTTACATAAATACTTTATTTCAACGGTACTCGGTGGCGTGTCATTTGTCACTCTTAGTGGTCAGGATCTTAAGATGAACGAGACGCAGGTGATCGGCAGTCACAACAGTTACAAAATCGGAATTGAAAAACCATTGATGGACTTAATTCTTTCTGAAAATCCAAAAGCAATCGGACTTGAGTATACACACATTCCGATCAATCAACAGTTAGATTTGGGTTTGAGAAGTCTGGAGATCGATGCCCTATATGATCCAGAAGGAGGTCGATATGCGAACCCTAAAGGACTTGAGATGATGCGCGCTCAGGGAGTCCAATCCAAAGCCTACAATGCTGAGCCCATGAAAGATCCGGGATTCAAAGTGCTTCATGTACCAGACATCGACTTCAGGACTCATTGTGCTACATTCAAACTATGTTTGTATGACATCAGAGATTGGTCACGGTCACATATCGATCACTTGCCAATCATCATTACTATCAATCCAAAGAGTTCAGGAGTTGACCGACCTGGTTTTGCTAAAGTTATACCTTTTGACAAAAAAGTACTGGATGCTCTGGACAAAGAGATCTTTGAGGTTTTTGCAAGTGACGACTTAATTACTCCGAAACAGGTAAAAGGAAAACACAAAACATTACGAGAAGCAATTGTAGAAAAGGGTTGGCCTAGTCTTGCCCAGGCGAGAGGCAAAATACTTTTTGTTTTAGATGCTGACAAAGAGCTGACAGATTTATATATGCAAGGAGATGATGCTTATGCAACGCCCATGTTTGTCAACGCGAATGCAGACAATCCGCATGCGGCTTTCTTAATCATGAACAATCCCATTGAGCAGGAGAAAGCAATTGCTGAGTATGTAAAACAAGGATTTATGGTACGCACCCGCTCAGATGCCGACACACGGGAGGCACGAACCGGAGACAAGAGTAGGTTCGAAGCGGCCATTCGCTCTGGTGCACAGGTAATTTCTACAGACTATTACCAAAAGTTATTGAGTCCAAACAAAGACTTCGAAATTGTTTTTGATGGTAAATACAGCCAGTGCAATCCGGTACTTGTAAAGTCATCAACATGCGATCTGAAGTAAAGTGCATTTACCATAGAATGGTAGCTTTAATTATTTATTATTAAACATCCCCCTAGATAACTCTCGGTCAAATTTTATTTTTTCTTAGATTCGATTTATGATTCGATTTATTTTCCTTGTTACACTCTCCTTTCTTTCATTCTCAACTAATGGACAACACTCAACTGCTTCCATTTTTGCCCACAACGATTACGAAAAACCAACCCCACTGATGGCAGCCTATAATGCTCAAGTGGGTTTTATTGAAATTGATGTTTTGCTGCAAGGTCATGAACTTATGGTTGCACACTCAGCTGCCGAGATTCAACCTAGCAAAACTATTGAGGCGCTTTACTTAAATCCGCTTAATGAACTGATTGAAAAAAATGGAGGTGCCTATCCCGCCAAAGAAAAAACACTTACGTTAATGATTGACTTAAAAACAGAAGCATTTGCTACCTTAAATGTTTTAGTATTTAAATTAAAAAAATACCCACTTCTTATCTCCTGCAAAACCTTGTTGATTACTATTAGTGGGAATACACCCATGCCAGCGCTTTGGAAAAACTATCCCAGTTTTATTCACTTTGATGGTCGCCCTTATGTTACTTATACAACTGATCAACAAAAGCGAATTCGTTTAATCAGTGCTAGTTTTCAGAGCTATTCAAAATGGACTGGCAAGGACAATCTCAACAGTACCGACAAGAAAAAATTAGTAACCCTGATCGAGTCGGCACATGCCATGGATAAGCCGTTTCGTTTTTGGGCAATTCCTGATTTTGAAAATGGATGGCGTACTATGATGGAACTTGGCGTAGATATTATCAACACTGATGATGTAGCCGGTGCTGCTGTATTTCTCAAATAAGTTTGCTGGGTTAGAGGTTCTCTAAACCAACTATCTCATTTCTTTTATCCACTGTCGCACGAGTTCAACACCTTCTGTGTGAGTTATTGTTCTACCAAGTTCGGGCATCATAATACCCGGGTGTGTTGATTCAATTCTGAATTGTAAAATCGATTCATCTGGTTTGCCGGGTACAATGTCATAAAGCAAACCGCCCGAACCCTTGCCTGCTGCTACAGGTGCTTTTCCAACTCCTATTTTAGAAAGATCTTTTTCGTTGGCCAATAAATGCAGACCACTATTCTTTGCAGCGCCATCTGCACGATGGCAATGTGCGCAGTTAATTTCAAGCCAGGCACGGGCACGTAGTTCAATAGACGCATCTTGATTTTCATAGCTAACCAATTGCGCAACCTTTGATAGGGCTGGTAAACCCTCCAGTAAAGATTTCTCCTTCCACATTACCAATTGATTTTTTCCGTGTGAAGAATCATGAACTCCATTTAATTGTCGGGCTGTAGGGCCAATAGGCATCAGTTTATCTCCACGTAAGTGACAACCACTACATTGATTTAGATTGGGGATAGAATAGTTAATGTTTTTAATAACTCCATCAGGTTGCTTCCATGATACGGGAACAGTTTTTCCGGCCACCATCAGATACGCTTCTGTTTGCTCGTCATTCCATACATAAGGCAATGCTTTCCAATTTTCACCTTCGTTTATTAACAATCGGGTTTCAAGAATTCGTATCTCAGCATCTGGGTTATTGAAATCGGCTGGGTAATAAAAATTTTTAATGAGCACAGTTCCTTTAGGGAAATCAAACACATCAGCTTCGGAGTATTTTACTTTACTGCCTGCTGGTATTTTTATGAACCGCTTTTTATAAGCATAATCTGAAAACAAAGCCGCGTTAATTGAATAGGGAACAACATCTTCGGCTGGAGTAAGATTCTTCAGCGCACCAACAAAAAATTTGTATTCTGATAATTTCTCTTTGCCTAGCGCAGAGAGATCAATGGCAACTTCATTCTCGGGAAGTACCACAATTTCTTGTTTCTTATTTCCACAGGAAAAAAGAATTAACAATAATAAAAGGAAAAGATTTTTCATTTGCCCAAACTCACTCCGCACATTCAAACTGCTTTAATCCCTTGGTAAGATTTTTAAAATCATTAGCCGCATCTAAATTCATTACCGTTAACTCACCACTCTCCTGAACACAAAACTCAGGATTACTTCTTTTGGGATCAGTAATACCATCATACGCAATATCTGGTGGGTTCATGAACGACTTCATAAAAAACAACTTTCCAATATCATGACCCAAAGCAGGAAACCAATGGCTATTTGAATACGTGTTATCATGTATATGAATCTTGTAGGGATAGGGATTATAAAGCGTGTCTAATAAATAGTTATTATTTACAGTCTGCACACCACCAATAGAACTCTCTTGTTCCACTTCCCCCTCATTCAAAGCCGTTACCAAATCATAGCTTATTACTCCAATGCCAACAGTCTTATTATCTCGAATTTCATTTTGAGTCAATTCTAATTGGTGTGTAGCTAAAATCATAAAGCCCGTGCCGGGCGGGATGCTTGCTACTATATTTCCTTTAGCGGCAAAGTTTTCATGATTGTTATCATACACCTTGTTGTTATACACTTTCGTGGAGTGTCCATACTGAGTTAGGCCGGGTAAGTCGAAAACAAGAATGCCGCCCGTGTTTTCGTAGGCTTCGTTTTCATAAATCTCAACCCAGCGCGAGTTTTCACTTTCAATTCCGGCCACGTTCCAATAGGCTTTGCTACTTCGAATGATTACCGAATCAGATTGACCAACATAAATTCCTGCATCTGATGAACCCATCGCGATACAATTTTCAATGAGCACATGTTTACATAGCACAGGATAAAGAGCATAAGCACCATTTTCAGTTTTGGGTCCATCGGCCCACACAGAACGAATTCGCGAAAGCGTAAGTCCAACCACTTCACTTACTTTCAAATTGTCACCTTTGGCATCTTCAATTGAAAAATCCTGCAGCACAATATTTTTTCCATTGCTGATTAACAAACCTTGCGCACCTTCCGTCTGATTTTTAAAAGAAAGAATTGTTTTGTCAATGCCCTTACCTCTGATTACAATATCTGATTTTCCATCCATAGCAAGGCTCTTGGTAAACATAAAGTTGCCTTCAGGCAGATCGAGTGTATCGCCATTGTTAATAGTGATCAACTGAGTTTGCAAACGTTGCTCAATACTTTGCCAGGTTCGTGTGTCAGTTTTTTGGGTGCTACACGAGATGAGAAGTATTAATACAATTAAGAGGGATATATATTTCATAGAGGTAGAATTTCTTAATTGCTGAGTTATTGCTGGTGTATAAAACGTAGCGCAGTTTAGGAGCTAAAGCCAAATGACGAAGGAATGGCTTTAGAGCCTGCCGCGTTCTCTCCCACGACAAGGAACGAAATTATGAAACTAAAACTACAACGCAACACTGAACCAGCGCTATGTTTTATACATTTCATTTGGGCACTGTAATTTTTCTTCTCCTCTTTAAAATCTCGGTCGCTGCCTCTATTGCATAGTCCGCGTAACTCTTCTTGTCCCCAATTATTTGTCTGAGTTTTGAATCATCGTAATCTTTAAAATTCTCAAGAAACTCAGTCTTCTTTTTTTCTCTGTCCCGTTTTATCTTTTGTTTCTTCTTCTCTGATTGAATGTCAAGATTAATTGTCGGCAGGTAAAAAACAGACTCTTCTTTGTGATTAACCTTTAATTTATTCACAATGGCCATTGGTTCCATAATGAAAGATGTTACAATAAACGCTTTACCGTTTTTAGTCTTGATTCTTGCATATTTGTAATATCTCAAGTACTTACTACCATCATTTTCAACCACTGCAATTAGTTCTATCTCGCTTTTCTTTATTTTAACTTCCTTTCCTTTTTGTTTGATTATCAGACCTTCGTTGTCAAATGAAACTTCTTTACCCCAGTCGTTTAGAATATATTGTACTGTCACTATTGCTTGGGAACCTATCAGTAAGATAATCAAACCAACAAAATAGATCGCTGGTAGTGCTCTAGATGTGAATCCATTTGCCCAAAAGTCAAAGATTAATATTAAAGTCAATATTCCAACTGTAAGTCCGGACACAAACAATGGATACTCATTTAACTTGTAAACGCCAGTGTCATTTGTTACAGTTGGTGTTAAGGGTCTAAGTTTAAGTGCTTTTTTGATAGTTCCGTAATAAAACTTTGTGACAAAGTCTTCTGTTGTTAGTCCTTGCTTGTTGTCGAAGGAGTTAATCGGTATGATTTTCTCTCCGTGATGGGTAGGAGTTAAAACCTCAACAATGAAATTATTCTTATCTCTTGCTGAAACAATTAATATTTCCTTGTCCCGATTCTTTATTGATACATTTGGAACGGTCGAGGTCAAGTCCTCTTTTGTCCTCTCTTCAATCTTCTCGAATTCTCTTTCCCAGGGGTAGGAATGAATAATTTTTAGGGCTTGATCTAAATCAACCTGCCCAACTTTTTCAACTTGGTCAGGATGAAACTCTGCGTACTGTAGTTCTAACTCTAATCTCATCAAAAAAAATTATTGCGTACAATACCCTAATATATGCAATTGTTGATGTTTCCTTTTTAATAACCCATTAAGATTTTAGGCTGTATATGTTGAGTCGTATTTTATTCTTTGACTTCCCGAACTATCTTTAAAGCTGATAAAAATCCATATGAAAAGGTCAACGAGAAATTTAAGTCTGGAAATTGATACCAATAGTTTAGTCGTCTTGACCGCTTTGAGCGGTCTGACGACTACCATTATTTTATAATTTATTATGATCACTAAAGCCGTTGTTGAAGATGCTCCTGAATTAAATACGTTGGTTAACTCAGCCTATCGGGGCGATTCATCCCGCCAAGGATGGACCACCGAAGCTGATTTGTTGGATGGAACGCGCATTGATGCAAACGGGATTGCCGAATTAATTCAAACCCAAGGCACCACCCTTTTAAAATATGTTGAGGCTGGTGAAATACTGGGTTGCGTTGAATTAAAAAAGAACGAAGGGAAACTTTACTTAGGAATGCTTACCGTTCGACCTAATCTGCAAGGCAAAGGAATTGGCAAAGAATTATTAAAAGCTGCGGAAGCTGAAGGAAAGAAACAATCATGCGCGTCTATCTTCATGACCGTAATCTCCGTTCGAAAGGAATTAATTGATTGGTATGTTCGTCATGGCTATCAATTAACAGGTGAACACAAACCCTTTGCCTTTACCGATCCTCGATTTGGTCAACCAAAAATGAAGTTGGAGTTTGTAGTGTTAGAGAAAAAGCTATAGTGAATTCCTCATTTCATGACGAGTTCCAAATATATATCCGGGTCAAACTTTTCAATTTCATAAGAAAAATGCGATCAGGATGGCGTTTCTCTCACCCAAGGTTTTAGTCCCTTCGAAACCGTAAAACATTCCCGTGGCCCATTTCTAAAGGCTTTTCGGCCGATTCACCCATATCCTTCCCAACGGGAGGACGTTCAAACGGGTGAAATTAAAAAATATGAAAAGTCTACTGCTAACCATTTTCTTGCTGGCAAGCGCATTTGCGTTTGCTCAGGATCCAGCATCACAAAAGGGAACGCTTCCGTTAACCATTACCCTTTTTTCCGAATCGGTAAGTATGCCCAACTTCCGCAACATTTTTAAAAATCCAAACCTAGGCATTCGCGTTGGTACAGAACTCTATTATTCCAGAAACGAAAACCACCAATTGATACAAACCATTAACCTCGGGTATTATTACCATAAGGATTTTCAAAAGGGTTTATATCTAAGCTCTGAGTTTGGCTATAGAAAATTCTTTAACAAAGCCTTTGTAGATGCAACTGTTGGTGTTGGATATTTATTGATTAACTCTGCGCTACCTCGCTATGAATTAAAAGGAAACGATTTTGAACGAATAGGCAATACTTTTGGACGCATCATGCCCACACTCGGTTTCGGTGCGGGTTATCAATTTGATAAGGTCTCCGTGTTTAGTCGTTATGAAATGTTTGGCGAAACTCCCTTCGGCTATAAAGGCGTGCCAGCATTACCCCACAAAGCACTTCATGTAGGAACAAGATTTAACTTAAAATAACAACATAATGAAACGCACTATCATTCTTCTCTTTAGCTTATCACTTACTTTTGCCTGCTCCAACGAAATAGTCGTGCCCATACCTGAGGTGAGCGAAAACATCAGCTATACAGATCATCCAAAAAATCTTGACTATCAAAAATCATTGGATGACTACCGAAACAAAACAAATTCCCCTGGAAGTATTCTCTTAATCTATAAGCCAACCGAAGATCTTTGGATTGGAAACTCGGGGAAATCGAATCTTGAGCATGATGCCCCTATGAATACAACCAGTCAATTTCGGACGGGCAGTGTAACAAAAATGTTTACGGCTGTAATCATTTTGAAACTTGTTGAGCAAGGTAAGCTCTCGCTTGAAGACAAATTAGGCACTCTTCTTCCTTCGGTTAACGGAGAAATTCCGCAGGCTGAGAAAATTACTGTTCGTCATTTGCTTGCACATCTCAGTGGCATTGTAGATCCGCCTAATGAAAGCCTGCGTTACCAGACAGACATTATCAACAATCCCACGCACATGTACAACATGAACCTTTCTGAAATACTGGAAACCTATGTTTACGGAAAAGACTTGAACTTTGCGCCCGGTTCTAGCTATTCATATAGCAATACAAACTATTGGCTACTGGGCGACATTGCTGAACATATCTCAGGCAAATCACTTCAGCTTCTGATGGATGATCTGATCTTTACTCCCTTGCAACTCAACAAAACCTATATAGAAAAGCGTGATGATCGCAATGTGGCTCGTGGCTATGCTGATTTATATGGCAATGGAGTTTTACTAGATGTATCGTTATGGGATAAAGCCGAAGGGGATGGAGAGGCTGATGGAGGATTAATAAGCACAGTTCAAGATTTATATAAGTTTATGGATGGATTGTTTGGCGGAAAATTAGTATCCGCTAGTACGCTTGAAGAAATGAAAAAAATTCAATTGCCAACCTGCAATACACCTTATTGCGAATATGGTCTCGGATTAGAGATATGGCGGACAGATGCTGGCACTGCCTATGGACATAATGGTGGACTTGTGGGCATTGAGGCAAATGCACTGTACTATGAAAACAATAGTGGAATTTCTGTTCTTTACAAGAATAATGGTAATGGATCTGATAAGCGTTGGCTGGATCAGATCATGAAATGAAAAATCATGACCTGCCTTTCTAGATGAACGCTAAACTTTTTGCCCAATCCAGGCTTTAAACTCAGCCGCCTTTTTCTTACTTACCGTTACTTCTTCTGAAAAAGGTGGCTGCATTTCTAATATAAGTTTGCCTGTAGTATCTGACTTGAATTGCTTAATGGCTTTTATGTTGCCAATTACCTGACGGTTCAGACGAAAAAATGATCCGGGATCTAATAGCTCCTCGATGTTTTCTAATGATACGGAGGATGTATATTCTTTGGCATCTGCAGTTTTAATAAAACTGACTTCATTTTGCTTATAGATGTAAGCAATGTCATTTGTTTGCACAGGCACGGAAGATGTACCATAGTTTACGATAAGTAAATCGCGATAGCCAGAAGGTTTACTAAGCTCAGCAGAATTTTTTACACCGGCTACCGAAGTCTCCAATTCACGTACACGGTTATTTAGGCCCTCTATCGTATGCGAATAATATTGTTGAAAGTACATACCGGTATAGATCATGTGAACAATTGCGGTGAATACAAGCGTAAGCGGGAAGTCGTAGACAAGCAAATATCCGGTATCAAAATTATTGGGTCGTTCGATGATCAATTCATTCCAGATATAAATCATAGAGGCTACTAAAGGAACTGTGATCAGTAAGGATCCAAAGACCTGAACTATGAATCGCTGAAATCGTTGTGTTACCCAAGAGTATTGTGTATCCAGATATCGAATTAGTTTCCGATTTGCCTCCCAGCTTAGGCTTACCATTAATGTGTTCCAAATTAAATCTCCATAATAAAGAGGTTGCTTCATTAAGGATCCGATTGGCTCATACTCGCCAAAGTGGCGAAGGATAAATCCCAGCAAGGGATAGCCAATTATTCGAAGCCACTTATCATTATAGTGAATTTTCATTAGGGAAACTGTTTACAATCTAAGAGTAACGATGGTGTAAAATAAGAGGTATAAATTTAATCAATATACAACCGTCAAAATATTTTGGTTTCATCGAAATATTTTTTGTCATTCTGTATATTGCTCTTGGGCTTGCCTCCTTAATGAAACAATTTAATCCTTATGTTAAAAGTAATTGCCTTTGATGCCGATGATACACTTTGGCACAACGAAGCCTTCTTTCAGGAAACGGAAAAGAAGCTTTTTGAACTACTCGAAAACTACCTTCCCCAACACACAACCGCCCGCGAATTGTTAAAAACAGAAATCGATAACCTGCCGCTTTACGGATATGGCATCAAAGCCTTTATGCTTTCCATGATTGAAACTGCCATGCGTGTAACTAACAACACCATTCCCAATCAAGCGATTGAAACAATTATTAGTTATGGGAAAGAAATGCTAAACATGCCGGTAGAAGTTATGGATGGAGCTGAGGATGTATTAAGCCACCTGAAAGATAAGTACAAACTGGTGATGGCAACCAAAGGTGATCTTCTTGATCAAGAGCGAAAATTGCAAAAATCAGGACTCGAAAAATATTTTCACCATATTGAAATTATGTCTGAAAAGAAAGAGAATGATTTTAAGAAATTAATCAAGCACCTTGATATTTCACCTGCTGCCTTTGCCATGGTAGGAAATTCATTAAAATCAGATATTCTTCCTGTTCTGGCGTTAGGAGGTTATGGTTTTCACATTCCGTACCACATAACATGGGCTCACGAACGAGTTGAGACTGCAATAGAAAATGAGAATTTTAAGCAGGTTAACAAAATCACCGACCTGCTAACCTATCTATAACTAGACCACTTTTTTACGGATCAACTTTGCATAGGTTCGGCTCACCGGAAAACTCTTTCCGTTTTGCATTTTTACTACCATCCCTCCATTAAAATGCCTTTCAATTTCTTTCAATGAATTTACATTAATGATGGTAGAGCGATGCACACGAATAAACGTATCAGGATTCATTAGTTCCTCCAACTTGCCAATTCCGCTAGAGCTCACAAACTGATCGTTCTTGGTTGAGATAACTGTATAATCCCCGGATGCTTCCAAATAAATAATATCTTCAACCGGAAGGTTAAATAACTTTTCTGATTTCTGAACAAACACATGTGAATCGTACGTGGTTCTTGGGTTTACGGTTCGGAGGCTGTCCAGCAATCCTTCCAAATTACCTTCTTCCATTTTCTTCTGTTTCAACGCACGATCCACCGCTAATTTAAAGCGCTCTTGATCAAGCGGCTTCAATACATAATCAACCGCGTTTCGCTCAAATGCTTTTATTGCGTATTGATCATAAGCAGTTGTAAAAATTACATACGGTTCGTGTTCAATTTCATCAAGCACATCAAATCCATTCATGCCCGGCATTTGCACATCCAGAAATATAAGATCGGGTTTTAGTTTATTGATTTGCTCTACAGCTTCTGTGCCTTTGCTGCACTCACCTATCACTTCTATTTGAGGAAACGATTCTAAAAATTCAGT
>JBGSIM010000022.1:0-166766 GCA_041742535.1 Cyclobacteriaceae bacterium
GGTAAAAATCAATTCACCCCAGCGATTGTAAATCAGCACTTGAAAGTTATCGGTGATGAAGAAACTATATACAAAGAAGTTTTGATTGGTACCTACTGCACTCGTTGGCCGGAATGCATTAGGCGCTACAATTTTCGGAACGCAATCATTCAACACTTCTGTTTGATCACGTGCCACACACCCGAACGAGTTGGTGATGTCTACTTCATACAGCCCTTCGCTATCCGCATTAAGAATTTGCATGGTGTAGTTTAGCGTCACTTGATTTTTAAACCAATTGTAAGAATCAAATACACCTGGATCTAAATCAATTGATGAAGTAGTTGGATCATTATTATCAGGATCATTGCAGATAATAACGCGATCTAATAATCCGCCCATAGGCAATGGTGCTTTAATAACTTGTATTTGCGCAGGAGTAGTACACGTTCCCTTATTAATTTCTACTTTATAAATTCCTGCTGCGGTTTGATTAATGGTAGCTGTTGTTGCCCCGCTTATCACTGTGTTGTTTAAGAACCAGGCAAACGTAACACCCGTGGCATTGGTGGTGGCAGTAAGTGTGAATGGTTTATCATCATCGCAGGCTGGGGTGCCTGTAACAGCTGCAGTAATTAATCCTGAAACTTCAACAGCTTGTGGAGCCGATCGAACAACACATCCATTTAACGTACTTACCACTTCAACTTCATATGAGGCTGCATTATCGGCAGTAGTTAATACAATAGACTGACCCAATCCTTGCTGAACACCATTTCTAAACCATCGGTAGGTAAAACTACCGGAAGGTTGTGCAGTTAAGAGTACCTGATCAGCACAAGGATCACTCTGTGTAAACGTTGCGGCTATTGCAGCGGGTACATTTACCGTTGTGCTTTGTGTGGCCGGGCAACCCGCCCCCGTAGCTGTAACTGTATATATTACATTGCCTGCACCGGGTAATAATTGAATCGTTGCTGTATTTGCACCACTCACAATGCTACCGGGTACATTGGTCGTCCACGTGTATCCTGTTCCACCCGATGCAGTGAGCGTTGGAGGCGACACGCACAAGTCTGGAGTAAACGATATCGCAATAGGTGCTGTAGGTATAACCGCAAAATTGTTGATGTTAAAAATACAACCCGTATTGTCACGCACTTCAATCGTGTAAGTTCCGGCAGCTAATCCCGGAGCAATATCAAATACTGCGGTGGCTGAAGCAGTCGGGCCTATAACTTGTCCTGTTCCATTATTAGTGACTGTATATTGAAGCGGTAATGTAAATCCACCTACTGTGGTGACACGTACCGTTACAGGATCGCAATTAGGTGGTTGCGCCAATGCAGTAGCTGTGAAGGTAGCATCGGTTAATCCGAATGAACTTGAAAGCGTACATCCTGAAATTTGGTCAGAGACTATCGCAGAAAACGTTCCTGCCATTTGTCCACCAATTGGGCCAATAGTAGAAGGTACTACTTGATCTATTCCTTGTTGGTTAAAACTATTTGGTCCTGTAAGGAAATAAGAGTAAGGACCTGCAGGTGGCACTGAAGTATTTAATTGTAAGGTGATAGAACCAGTTGCTGTTCCACAACCGGCAGGGTCAATGCCGGAAAGTGTAAATGCTGGTGATACATTCACTGTAAATTCTTTATCATCGGTTATAGTACAGGTTGTTACAGGATCGGTAACAGTAACCTCGTATGTGAAAATACCTGGGGTAGAAGTATCAACTGCTTGAGTTTGAATGGTGCTTGCATTAACACCATCAATCGTCCATGCGAAAGTAGCACCTGGGTTTTGTGCATTGAGCGTTGGCGTTGCATTGTCTTCACAAATTGTTAGGTCGGGACCCAAATCAACTTGCGGTCTATTATCAACAACAACGGTTTGGCCATTGGAAAAACAGCCGTTTACATCTGTCATCGTAACTAAAATATTTGTTTGGGTATTAACCGTGATGGCCTGCGTTGTTTCTCCCGTGTTCCATAAATAGGTAAGCCCCGGAAGATTTCCTGTGTTCGCATCCAGAGTTACAACTCCGGTACAAAGCACTGCAGCTCCTGGTATAGTGGGTGGTGGAGGTGGACTGAATATGCGTACTTGTTGTATTATGGTAGTATCTAAATTACAACGATTGGTGAGACGCATTGATACTGTATAAAGTCCTGGAGCCGCATATAAATGGACGGGATCGGATTCTGTACTACTTCCGCCATCGCCAAAGAACCATTGAAAATTATCTATTGCATCAGTAGCCTGTCCTGCAAAACGAGTAGAATCTCCAAAGCACACTCCCGTGTAATCAAACCCAGGGCCACCAAAAGCATTGCTTTGAATCTGAACAAAGTTAGGCAAGCCTAGTCGACTGTTGGTTCCGCCTAACAAAGTAAATCCTGAAGGATTGTAGGTTGAAAGTTGAGTGGTATCCTCATTAGCCATAATAGTTCCTAATGTTCCGCTACCATTGACAGCTACATAAATTTGTCCATCGGGTCCAATTTGAATGGCACCTAATTCAGTTGTTTGATTAATGCGTTGTTTGAAGAATGGTTGATCCAAGGAATCAAGAAAGTATTCAAATACCTGCGAAGGGGAGGGAGATCCTTTTACGGTTGCAAATAATTTATTTCCACCCGGTGAAAATTCAATTCCATATACCTGGCCATTCGGTTCATTCAAATCTATTTTGCGATAGTTACTTAACTCCCCATTGGCATTATCGAATGTAAAGAGTTCAACAAGATTTTGCACCCCTGGAGTTGAGAGTGCAACAGCAACATTATTTCGGGGGCCAATCTTCATGTAGCCTTCGCCATTTTGCTGAAACTTAAAGGAATGATCCGAGCCAATTTCAGAATACACAGGTTGACCTATTCCTTCTGGTGTAATAGGATAGGCTCTGAATGTATTGTTCCCATATTCATGAACAAGCAACCAGTTTGGAGTAGCGGTAACGCGTTCAGTACTTTTAGAAAAGAGTAGTACATTTTTCTGTTGCAATGCACCCAATCCGTTATTGAGTTTTAAATCAAATAAAGAATATCGAACCTCGTAAGGTGCAGTTCCATTAATTGCTTGCGTGGTAAAAATATAATAGAGAGTTTCATCCCCGGGAACGGGCACAATAATGGAAGATTGTGAAGCTAAGGGATCACCACCAATTCCCGCATCAATTTCAGTATCGGTTTGGTCAAAGACTTTGTCACCATCGGTATAGAAAATTACATCACCATTTCGATCGCACACAATCGCACATCCTTCCGGTGCGTTCATGATGCTATTATCTAATGCTTCGGGTGGTTGCTCATTAAAATCTATTCCCGCCTTGTTACCAAAGTACCAGACGTTAAATCGTTGATCTTGCAATCCATATTCTTTCACATTTACCCCGGCATAGGCCGAACAACCTGTAGCATCTGTTACCACAACATAGTAGTAGCCTGCTGAATCAGGTGTGAGTGTATCACCTAAATCGCCATTAGACCAAACTATGGAAGACGCAGTTCCACCCTGAATGGTAACCTTCACCGAAAATTGAGTAGGTGAAGATGTTCCGCGTGGAGGCGGAAACTCATCTTTACAGGCAGTGGTATCTTCTACAAGAGTCAGTTCAAGTGCAAACGGATTGATAGTAACGGGTTGCGTAAGGGTTTGAGTTTGCCCACGATAAAATGCATTTAAGGTTACGTTAAATGTACCAGCGTTTTCATAGGTATAGATTGGACTCCAGTTGCCTGAACCTGTTCCATCACCAAAATCCCAACGCAAACTATCGGCATTAGGTGTTACTGTTGGGAAAAAACTGGTAGGAGAATTTTGACAAGTACCTTGTGCAATGAAGGTAACGTTCATGATTACACTGTCTTTCGGTTTGAAAGATGAAAACTGAGTACTGTTAAAATTAGCAGCTGTAAAAAGTGATTGAGCGTTGGTAACAGCACTGGCAACCGTATCTGTATTAGTAAACCTACCTAGTAAGAATGGCCCACCAGAAATACCCTGGTATAAATGATAGATTGCACTATCCGGTGCAAGTTGTAATCCGTAACTTCTGAATACTGGTGCCGATAAAACAGGTGCCAATGTGGTAGTTGGATTTAAGTAATCATACTGAAGAACATTGGCGGCAATACCGGTATCACCGTGGCGTGAAATATATAAGAAGCGACCTTGTGTATCCCATTCGATATCGTAAATGGATTGGCTATTTGTTGATGCTGTGGCAGAGTTAAAAAGAAATCGATCGAAGGTAAAGACACCTGTTGCGTTATCGAAGTTTAAAATGACAGCATCTGCATTAGCACTTTGTGGGGACACTGCAATTTTTCCTGAGGCTTCATGATGTGAAAAATTCGCAACTGACATAGGTAATCCTAACCCTGATGTAACTGTTGTTGGAAATGTTGCGGTTGCATCAATTAACGTAGCTGAAAAATTCTGTGATGCATTCTGATGTGTGATTAACCAAAAGTCTACACGGTTAGAATGCGGCACAACAATCATCCCTTCCGACCGATTCGATAATCCCGCAACAGCGATATTTTTTTGTACAGCATCCACAACACCCAAAGCCGGTGCAGGGAAAACCGCATTGCCAAATTGATTTAAATCAATCATGCTCTGGCTTATTGAACCACCTGTAGTAAAATTTGCGGAGTTAGTAAACAGATAATAACGATTGGTTTGTCCTGGCATGGGTGCAAGCGCAACAGGTTGATTAGCTCCGGGTTGACCCAATAAACCAGTACCATTGGGCATAGGAAGATGACAACCATCATACACACGGACTCCGTCTGAATAGAAAAGTAAATTGGCTGTAGCAGGATCAGTGGCCACTGCTGCACCTCCTGTTGAAAAAGGTAGTGCTTGATTTGTTGTGGGCTGAGCTACATTGTTCCCACGATTAAACCGAATGCCATTGGTAGAATTTCCAAAATACCAATTGTGCTTCGACAAATCTTGCGCACCGAGTGAAGTTGCAAGTGTAAGGATTATTAAAACCGCAGTTGCTCCTCTCCACACACTATTCAGATTTTGTTTACTTACTGAATCCCTCATAACTACTGGTCTTGGTTGATCTTGGGTGTTAAATCAAAAATTAAAACGTCAAATAACACTAAAGTAATACATTTTGCCCGAAAATTTCGTTAACCAGACCAAAGCGGCCTATTTGTCGACAAATGTTTTTTTTAATGTTCTGAATGAATTTAATTTGCTTTGATAGATTAGGTTAAAACTGAATTAATGCATCGAATTGTCCTCTTAGTTTGTGGTTGTATGCTGTTGGTGGTGGGGTCGGTAACTGCGCAGGATCCACAATACTCTCAATTTTATGCTGCACCACTTTATTTAAACCCAGCGTTTGCAGGTGCCACTAATCAGCATCGTGCGGGTATCAATTACCGCAATCAGTGGCCAGCCATTGATGCCAACTTCAACACCATTTCTGCATTTTACGATACGTACATTGAAGACAAGAACAGTGGTATTGGCGTGTTATTAACCCGCGATCGCGAAGGAATTTTAGGGTTGCAGTCAATGAGCCTTGCGGTTCAATATGCGTATGATTTGCGAATTACTAAAGGACTTTCGTTTCGGCCTGGGTTTCAAGCGGCCATTTATAATCGCTCTATCAATTTTGATAAACTTACGTTTGGAGATCAGTTTGATCCTGCTACGGGTCAAATAATTAACCCAACATCAGCTGAAGGACTAAATACCGGGGAATCAAAATTTTTTCCAGACATCGCTGTAGGCGGATTGCTTTACAGTAAGAGCGCTTGGTTGGGCTTTGCAGCGCATCATTTAACACAACCCAATCAATCGTTGATAGGAGAGGAAAGCCGCTTGCCAAGAAAACTTTCAGGTCATGCGGGGTATAAATTCTTTTTTAAGCCGGGCGAGATGGGGGATGGATTTTATATGCGGCCTCGCGAACGCAGTGTTGCACCGGCCATTCAATACCGCCATCAGGGGGAGTTCGATCAGATGGATGTAGGATTTTATTTTACGTTTGAACCACTGATCATTGGAACATGGTATCGTGGTGTGCCATTCAAAAAAGTAAATGGATTTAATAATAATGAGTCCATTGTGCTACTCGTGGGCTTCACAAAGAAGGGGCCAAAAGATATTCTGAATATTGGCTATAGTTATGACTACACGATTTCGCAATTAGGACCCGGTAGTGGAGGTGCTCACGAATTTAGTTTAGTGTACTCTTGGTCAACACGCAATCCGCGCAAGCCTGCAAAGGATAAGTTGTTTATTCCGTGCCCGGATTTCTAAGCTGGATACTTGTTACTGGTTGCTGGATGATTCTCGATAAGTTGAAGCTTGTATCACATAAATCCAGAATCGAGTATCTTGTATCAAATTAGTCCTCCCCACTTCCACCAATCTTACACACATCATCATGTCCCAGATGAACGAGTGCGTCACCAGCATTAACAACGGGATTGTTATTGAGGCCTACAACATAGCCATCTGATGGAGATTTTAATGTTTCATTGAAACTCCCAAACGGATCTGTAATGTTTCCTATTATCTGATTTTTAGTTATTAATTCGCCAGATTGGATATTCGGTTGAAATAAGCCAGCATATTTTGCGCGTATCCACGATGAATTCCAAATAATTTTGTTTTCGATAGCTGGTTGGGGTGCCTCATCAATCATGTTTAGATACTTCATTATCCGTAAGGTTCCGTTCACACCTTCTTGAATAGCAAATTGATCGTAGCGAATAGATTCTCCTCCCTCGTAAACAATAATATTCTTTTCATGCTTGGAAGCAGTTTGCCTTAATGAATGTGGTCGGAAAGGTGAATCGATAGTGAAAGGTGCATGAAAGGCAGCGGCCAATTCAACATTTTTTTCATTTTGCATCACACATCGTATTTGCGGATAGTTGGTACGCATAGCGCCACCGGTATGAAAATCAATTCCATAATCAATGGCAGGAATGATTTCATGTGTGATATGCCACGCAACACGCGAAGCCAATGATCCTGTTTTGCTTCCCGGAAAGGAACGATTCACATCTTTTCCATCGGGTACTTCGCGCGAGTAATTTAGAAAGCCATACATATTAATAATAGGCATACACAACACAGTCCCTCGCTTTACGCGATTATATCCATTATCGAGAATGCGTCTTACAATTTCCATCCCGTTAATCTCATCGCCATGCATACAAGCTGTCAAAGCTAGTACAGGCCCATCTTCTAATCCGCGATAGACATAAATTGGTGTATCAATCATCGTGCGCGAAGGGAGTCGGGCAATGTTGATGTTGATTTCCTTAAACTCGCCTCGTTCAATGTGCTGAGAGGCTATTACAAGTTCTTTCATATTAATTGGTCAACAGTCGACAGTAGTCGGTCGACTGTGGTCTTATGCTACGCGTTAATCTTATCCTTTTGAATTTTCTTTTTTCCTGCATTCTTCTCAATGTATTCAAAAATTTTTCCGGCAATGTCATTCTTTGTTGTGCCTTCAATTCCTTCCAAACCTGGTGATGAATTTACTTCGATAATAAGTGGACCTCTTTTGGATGGCAGCATATCAACACCGGCAACACCTAAGCCCATTTTTTTTGCGGCTTCGATTGCAGCATGCTTTTCACTTCTATCTAGTTTCACAACACTTGCTGTTCCACCTCTATGCAGATTCGATCGAAACTCACCTTCGCGTGTTGCTTGTCTCTTCATGGCTCCAACCACTTCACCATTCACTACAAAGGCACGAATGTCGGCACCCTTCGCTTCTTTTATAAATTCCTGAACAATGATGCGCGTCTTCACACCATGAAAAGCTTCAATTACCGATTGAGCTGCCTTTTTGTTTTCAGCAAGTACAACCCCTAATCCTTGTGTTCCTTCTAACAACTTTATAATTACAGGAGCACCACCAACGGCCTCTACAATGCCCTCTGTATCTTTTGTGTAATCCATAAAGATAGTTTTGGGCAAGCCCAACCCGGCACGCGAAAGTATTTGCAGACTGCGAAGCTTATCGCGTGAACGAATGAGCGCTTGTGATTCCACAGCGGTAAATACTTTCATCATTTCGAACTGACGCACTACAGCGGCTCCATAAAAAGTTACCGAAGCTCCTATGCGTGGAATGATGGCATCAAAATAATCCAGCCTTCGTCCGTTATACCACACCATTGGATTTTTCTTTTCAATCAACAACACACATTTCATGTGATCGATGATCTCCACTTTATGTCCACGTTTTTCTCCGGCTTCTTTTAATCGCCTGGTTGAATAGAGTTTGGGGTCTCTTGATAGGATGGCGATATTCATAAGGTAGTTTGTTTGCTTTGGAAAGATAAATCTTTTTCAGTCACGTCAATTAGAAATCGCTTTCGCAGAATTTTACGGCCTAATAACACAGGAAATTTCAAGTTACCACGATTGCTAAGTGAAAATTCAGCATTAATTAAATGATCATAAATTTTTATTGTTGTCTTAATAATGAAACGCATCTCCGCCTCACCAAAGGAGTTTTTCACTTCTCTTCGTTCGAATTTTGAAAACACAAACTTCATTCCGGTAAACTCAGGATGCTCTTCATCCAACAAAACAAATTCTAAATTACCATCAATGATTTCTGCGCGCGAGCAATGTAAGCTGCATGAATAAGCACCTGTATCTATTTTAGCGTGAATGTTAATAAGACCGAGGCCGGGCAAATCAATCCGATCCGATCTTCCAAGAATTTTCATTTTTAGTCAATATGGCCAGCAACTAAGGGAATATTCTATAATAAAAAAAGCCCTTCCGATATAGCTACGGAAGGGCTTTAAATTTCAGGATATAAGACTATTAACCCTTTGATACTTTAAAAGGAACAAGGGTATTCTCCCATTTTAACACAACGTTATTTTTTTCAACTGAAATAGTGAAGGTTTCAACGAAGACATCAGTTTTTCCGGGTTTAACATTTACTCTCAATGCATCTTGTTTATCAGAGTAATCAAAAGGGCTTCCAGTTGCTTGTTTGCTGAAAATAATAACCCATTCGTTTTCACCAGGAATTGTGAATAATCCATATTTTCCCTTTGGGAGCAGTTTGCCTTCAACTTTTACGTCAGCACTGAATTCAATGGCGGTAACAGCATTAGCACCTGTGCGCCACACTTTTCCATAAGGAACTAGGTCACTCATAATTTTACGACCCTTGGCGGATGGTTGAGCATAATCAACGGTAACTTTTACTCCATCAATTGTGCCTTCTGCTTTAGCAGGTGGACTTGCTGGCTTTTTGTCTTGAGCCATTACACTTAGTGAAAACACTAACGCTACCAGGGTGAGAAATATACTTGCTTGTTTTTTCATACAGTTTTTTTTGTTTGGTTTAAAATCGGTTTTTGGATGTCACTTATCGTGCCAAAAGAAAATGAAAAGTATTCTCTCTTCCGAAGCGTGAGAACTATCAGATAATTTTTAATATGGGTTAGTACTTTAATGGAACTTTAACCATCGTGTTTTCCCAGGCAATTACCATAGAGGCAGTTGTATCTTTACCATCAAACATGATCGTAAATGCTTCAACCTCCGACTCCGATTTTCCTGCCGGAACTTTTACTCTCGCAACATCTTTTGATTCATCATATTCATAGGCACCCCAGGTATCTAACTTCGAATTGAAAATAATAGTCCATTCAGTTTTATCAGGAATTGCATACACTGAATAAGTTCCGGCCTTCAATGTTTTATCACCGAACGTAACATCTTTATAAAGTTTAATTTCAGTGGTTTCATTAGCACCTAAACGCCAGACTTTTCCATAAGCCTCCGCATCACCCAACATGGTTCTGCCTTTTTTCATTGGTCGACCATAAGTTACTTTGGCGACTGGTTCTGAATTTCTGCCACCCGGTCTAAAATAAGAGATGTCGGCAGGGCTCGGATCAACACCCGGTAATTTTTGAGCTGATGCAAATTCTGTCGTAGCTGTCATTAGAAAAACAGCTAGCGCAATAAGTTTTAATTTTTTCATAGAGGTTTGTTTGTAAGTGATTTTAACAAAATAAAAATGCCCTTATTTTTATAAAAGGGCAATAGTTTTATACACTTCAAACGGTTTAAATGGTTAGTTGGTTCTATTCAGCTTTAAAATTCCCTTTTATTTAACACTTTCTATCACTTCTTTAAGTTTGGCAGGTTGCACCACGCCTGATTGACGCCACTTAACCTCACCATTTTTGAACACAATTAAAGTCGGCACTCCTTGTATTTGAAAACTTTGTGCAATGGCCGGATTACGGTCAACATCAATCTTCACAATTTTAACCTGATCGCCCATTTTTGATTTCACTTCATCTAGAATAGGTTTCATCATTTTGCACGGGCCACACCATTCGGCAGAAAAGTCTACCAATGTGGGTACATCACTTTTAATGAGTTCAGAAAAATCTCCTTTCGCCATAACTCTCAAATTTATCCTTGCACAATAATACGAGGAACCATAATAACATTTGACTTAATTGAATTTGAAATCAAACAAGCTTTCTCCGACTTGGTTAGCACTCGTTCAGCTCGTTCGCGTTCTTTTTCATCTTTAATCGTTACTGTAGGTTCCAGCACAATTTCTGTCATTAGAAACTTTCCTTCAATCTGATCGAGTTTTCCTTTAGAATTGCATGTAAAGGAAGTGAATTCTAATTTCGAGTTTTCAGCGATCGATAGAAAGGTAGTCATTAAACAACTGCTTACCGCTGCAGTAAACAAATGCTCTGGCGACCAGATGCCGGCAATACCTTTAGGGAACTCAGGTGGGGTGGCCACTTCGATACACCCATCACCAGCTGAAAGATTGGTAAGCTCTGGTGAGCACATCATTCCTTTGCGATCAGAATTCCATTGAACTTGTACATTATAATAATGAGGTTCCATGATGTTAAAGTTTGTTTTGTAAGCCGATCCAACTTCCTCCATTAATTACCTGTGTATATCCTTTTGATTTTAACATGCTTTTGGCAGCTCCGCTGCGCATGCCTGAAGCACAACACGTGATGATTACTTTGTTTTTATCAGGAAAGCGATTCGTATTTTGATTTAATTGATCAACGGGTATGTTGATCGATCCGCGAATGTGACCACCTGAATACTCACCTTTTGTACGTACATCAATTATTACCGCACCGCTTTTCTTCAGTTCAGCAAAATCAACTTTAGGCCCAAACCCGAATAGACTCTTTAATAGTTCAATCATATTAATTTGATAATTGGGTTTGTAAATAATTTATAGAATGCCAGCTTCCGGCATTTACGCATTCAATGTTTTGTTCTTTTAAATATTGCGTGGCCATAGCACTTCGTCCGCCCGATGCGCAGCATAAGATTAAAGGCATATTAAGCTCCTTTAGTTCTTCAAGCCGTTGCAAAATTTCACTTACTGGTATATTAATCGAACCGTTAATATGCCCGCCCTGAAATTCGGAGGGTGTGCGCACATCGATTATCGTGCCTTGGTTGTTTTGAATAAGTTTTTCGAGATTCATATTGATTATTTATCTTTTTTTAAAATGCTTGCTCCTAAGCCGCCCATGATGGCTCCATACAACGAGGAGTTTAGTGGACTGGAAGTGATAGGACAGGAACCGCTCACACAGCCAATTTCCATCCAATAGATGTATCCTGCAGCAAGGCCGATTAAAGCGCCAACTGCTATGCCCACATGTTTTCTAATCTTAACCATTCAGTTTTTTTCTCAATGTGCTGAGCCCGAAAGGAAGGTATAGCGGGCACACACTAACTAAGCTGGTTAAAACAAATACCGCTGCAAGAGCCAGTAAAATAATAGCTGTTGTACCGGAAATTATATTGGTGTAATAAAGTATTACAACAAGTGCTGCCAGTATCACTCGGATAATCCGGTCAGCTGAACCCATATTTTTTTTCATTGGTAGTAGTTTTTTGTTGATACAAAACTACGGCAGGGCTTTGCGAGAGATTGTGACTTTCGTCACATAAGGGTTATTTTATTTCTTGATAGGGTAACCAAACCTTCGTTTTCCATTTGTTTAATTACCCTGGATATGGCTTCACGGGCTGTACCGAGCTCTTCTGCCAGTTGTTGGTGGGTTATTTTAATTTCGTTTGATTGATAAAGAGCAACTTTTTGCTTGATAAGTTGAAGCAACCGGGTATCTAGTTTTTGAAAGGCAATGGCATTTACGGCAGTAAGTAATTCTTCAAATCGTTTATGATACAGTTTGAAAATAAAATCCGACCACTCGGGAAATTTTTTAATCCATTCACTGGCTTTCTCTACAGGGATAAAAAGCATCTCTGCATCTTCTTCCACAATGGCTTTTACTTTACTGGTCTCATTATGGATTCCACCTAGGAATGACATAATACAGCTTTCGCCAGGAGTGATGTAGTATAAAAGTATTTCATGCCCATCATGGTCTGTGCGCATTACCTTTAAACTCCCAGTTAGTACAAGGGGAATTGCTTTTATGTAACTGTCTTCTTGTTGGATAACCGAGCCCGCAGGAAATTTCTTTAATTGACCATAGGTAGAAACTTCATTTTTGAGAAGTGAATGGAAAATTGAGTCAGAGGAGGCCATGTACTTAACTAAGAAAGCAAGAATAGAAAGACAAGTGGAAAGATTAAACCAATCAATGCGAGCTTCCACCCGCGACCCCAAAAACTATTTTCACCTTTTTGAATGAACATTCCGGTGCATGCAATCACAAGCATGGCCACGCCAAAAATATCTGAATAGTAAATCCACCATTTACTGGTGTCCTGATGGAGCTGGGTCATTTGTCCTAGCAGCGGAGTTATTCTGTAGGTTTCAATTTTTCCTTTGCCCGTGGTTAGGTCAATCTTTACATCATTGCTTACATAAGAAATGTTCAGATTATTTCCATTGACAGCAAACCTGCGCAGGTTGTCTTCAATATTAAATTCTTTGGTAAAATCGGCAATAAACTGATCGTTTACTGAATCAGCGGCAACTAATGACTTTAGTTGAATCTCTTGCGAATTATAGGTGTAGCTTCTTGGGTGCCATGACTGGCGATGGTTAAGAAAAATTCCTGAAATGGAAAATGCGATGATAAGTCCTAAAAAAAAGTATGCAATGTCGCGATGCGTGTTACGGGCAGTAAGTTTCATTTAGCAATAAGAATTAAATATGATTTGTTGATTTTTTATTATTTCCCGAATGGATTCATTGCATTTAACGCACGCTTGCCACCACCCATTTTATTCATGGTCTTCATCATTTTGCGCATATCGTCAAATTGCTTGAGCAATTGATTTACTTGCTGCACATTGGTGCCACTGCCTTTTGCAATTCTGGCTTTGCGGCTCACATTTATTTTGTCAGGATTTTGACGCTCATCAATCGTCATGGACCGAATGATTGCTTCAATTGGCTTGAATGAGTTATCATCAATGTCAACACCTTTCATTGCTTTACCCATGCCTGGGATCATACCCAACAAATCTTTCATGTTGCCCATCTTCTTGATTTGCTCCAGTTGTGAAAGAAAGTCGTTGAAGTCGAACTGGTTCTTACGCATTTTGGCATTGAGCCTGCGCGTTTCATCTTCATCAAAAGTTTCTTGTGCCTTTTCAACCAAGCTCACGACATCACCCATGCCTAAAATCCGGCTGGCCATGCGATCCGGGTAGAAGCGATCAATGGCTTCCATCTTCTCGCCTGAGCTGATGAACTTAATTGGTTTGTCAACTACCCTGCGTATTGATAAAGCAGCACCCCCGCGTGTATCACCATCCAACTTGGTTAACACAACCCCATTAAAATTTAAGCGATCATTAAAAGCCTTGGCTGTGTTCACTGCATCCTGACCCGTCATCGAGTCAACTACAAATAATGTTTCGGATGGCTTGATCGCTTCTTTTAAGTTTGCGATCTCATTCATCATTTGTTCATCAACCGCCAAGCGACCGGCTGTATCTACAATAACAATCCGATAATTATTTTTCTTCGCATGCTCAATCGCAGCTTTCGCGATTTTTACAGCATCTTTATTTTCAGGCTCAGCATATACTTCAACACCAATCTGCTCACCTAATACTTTCAACTGATCAATTGCAGCGGGGCGGTATATGTCACAAGCTGTTAACATCACTTGTCGACCCTGACGCTTCAGATAGCTTGCTAACTTTCCTGAGAATGTAGTTTTACCAGAACCTTGTAAGCCGGCAATTAAGATAATGGCTGGATTTCCTTCTATTGAAATATCTTCACTGTCCCCACCCATTAAAAGAGTTAGTTCATCATTGGTGATTTTTGTTAACAATTGCCCAGGCGAAATTGCAGTGAGCACATTTTGCCCCATTGCTTTTTCTTTGATGTCGTCTGTTACTTCTTTGGCAACCTTATAGTTAACATCCGCATCAATCAATGCTTTGCGAATTTCCTTTACCGTAGTGGCAACGTTAATTTCTGTAATTCTTCCCTGGCCTTTTAGGGTTTGAAAGGCCTTTTCCAACTTGAGACTTAAACTATCGAACATGATGTAAATTAAATTGGCAGCAAAGGTAATGGGTATTTTTGATTCGTAAAATGGAAAAGTTGGTAAAAAACCAACTTTTAATTACCTTTACTAAGTGAACGTAGTGAGTCGGAAAAAAATAATTGAATTTTATCTGATTCACTCAGATTGCCGGGATGCTTTGGAAACCTGGTATAAAATCAGTAAAAAAGCAGATTGGTCAAATTTCAATCAGGTTCGAGAGTTTTTTCCGTCTGCTGATTGGATTGGGGAGGATCGGGTTGTTTTTAATATTAAGGGAAATAAATATCGTCTGATTGCTCGGTTTAGTTTTAGGTATAAAGCCTTGCAGATAAAATGGATTGGAACCCATGCTCAATATGATGAAGTAGATGTTTTAAAAATTAATTGATTATGAAACAGTGGTTGGTATTGGAAAATAAGAAGGATTATGAATTGGCTATTGAGCGAATTGAAAAATTGATGGAAATGAATCCAGGTACCAAAACTGATGCCGGACGAGAACTCAAGTTGCTTCTCCTTTTAGTTGAACGGTACGAAGAAGAGCATTATCCCATCGGAGCACCAGATCCAATAGAGGCGATCAAATTACGGATGGATGAATTGAATTTGTTGCCATCAGATTTGATTGATGCAATCGGAGATAAGGGCACAGTTTCTAAAGTACTTAATAAAAAGGTTCTACTTTCTTTAAGAATGATTCGAAATCTTTATGTTCTGCTAAAGTTGCCTCCTGAAATTCTTATTCAGGAAATTGATAAAAAGGCGGCTTAAAAAAATTCAAAAGAAAATTATTAAAAGATTACTTAATGGAATACAGAAAGCTAGCAAATTCAGATTTAGAAGTTTCAGTAATTACGTTTGGTGCCTGGGCAGCGGGCGGTTGGATGTGGGGAAAGACAGATCGTGATGAAGCAATTGAAGCAATCAGAGCATCGTATGATTTGGGAGTAACCTCTATTGACACCGCACCTATTTATGGTCAGGGTGAAAGCGAAGAAATTGTTGGGGATGCGATTAAAGGAATCAGTCGCGATAAAATTCAAATTCTAACCAAGTATGGAATGCGATGGGATTTGGCTAAAGGTGATTTCGGTTTTAAGAGCAAAAATAATGACGGTGTTGAAATCGATATTTATAAATATGCGGGTAAGGAAAGCATTATTAAAGAATGCGAGAACAGCTTAAAAAGATTGGGTACCGATTACATTGATCTTTACCAGATTCATTGGCCTGAATCCACAACACCGATCGCTGAAAGCATGGAAGCAGTGACAACTTTAATTAAACAAGGTAAAGTAAGGCATGCCGGTGTTTGTAATTATAATGCGGACCAAATGGCTGAAGCAGAAAAAACAATCTCATTGGTTTCTAATCAGATTCCGTTTAGCATGGTGAATAGAGCGGTGGAGGAGAGGACTGTGCCTTATTGTATTGAACATAACAAATCTGTGTTGGCGTATAGTCCGCTGGAGCGTGGATTGTTAACAGGTAAAATAACTTCGGATTATAAATTTCAGGAGGGCGATCATCGAACCACCAATAAATACTTCACTGCCGAGAGTATTGAAAAGACCAATGCTTTTTTGGAAAAATTAAAACCGATGGCAGCAGAGAAGAATGCAACACTGAGTCAGTTGGTGTTGCGTTGGACAATTGAACGCGCTGGAATCACCATTGCATTGGTGGGTGCGCGTAATGCAGCTCAAGCCATTCAAAATGCAAAAGCAATTGAGGTAAAACTTAGTAAGGAAGAGATTAAGTTTATTGATAGCAATTTATTTTGATTTTGAGATAGCTATTTGCCTTCTCTAAAACCAAGTAAAGTCAACTCAACAACAATTAGTTTCTTATTGAAATTTGAGTAGAGCAACTTTATGAAGTCTTTATTCTGAAGGTCGTTTGCAAATTCAAATGCTTGGTCAAAATCAAATGAGGTTGGTAATTGTTCTAAAATATTGCCGGTGCCTCCTTTTTCGGTCAGATATTTTAATACAGATTTTTCTAAATCACTGACTGACATAGTTAACTTTGTTAAGAATAGATTAACCCATGCAACTTACTTAAAATCTGGCGTATGAGAATCATGTTACTTTTGCTTCTGATTTCAACAGGAGTTTTTTCTCAAACGCCAGCATCAAAAGAAACCGTTCGCATTGAGAAATTATCATGGTTAGAAGGAACCTGGAATCGAACCAATGTAAAGCCGGGACGGAGCGGTCATGAACGTTGGGAACGAAAGAGTGATATGATGCAAGGGTGGGGTGTGAGCATGAATGGTGTTGATACTTCCTTTGTGGAAAAAATAAAAATTTTATCTAAGGATGGAGAGCTGTACTATCTAGCTGATGTGCCTGAAAATCAACAACCGGTCCATTTCAAATTAACAACGATAACTGACACTAGCTTTGTATGTGAAAATCAAGACCATGATTTTCCTAAAGTGATTTCATATCAGCGAGAAGGCACTAACCTAAAGGCAATTATTTCCGGGAATGGAAAAGCAATTGATTTTTACTTTGAGAAAATAAATCCATAACACCTCGTGACTGAACTAGAGAAGTACATCCAAACTTATTTTGGAGTAAGCAATCAAGAACTTAACGAGATCAGCTTACTATTTAAACCGATTCAACTTAAGAAGGGTGACTATTATTTAAAAACCGGAAAGCGATCCGATCGATTAGGTTTTGTTCAATCGGGAATCATTCGCGAATTTCTTTACATCGAAGACAAAGAAGTAACGAAATGGATTTCTACGAAAGGATATTTTGCAGTTGATCTTTCGAGTTTTGTTTTTGATCAACCGGCACGTTGGAATATTCAGGCACTAGTGGATAGTGAACTCTATGTAATTGATCATATCGATTATAAAAAAATAGGGAAGGTGATTCCTCGCTGGGCAGAATTGGAAAAACTATTTATTGCAAAGTGTTTTACGGTTTTAGAAGATCGTATTGTTACGCATTTATCGATGACCGCTGAGGAAAGATATCAACAGCTTTTCAACTTCAATAAAGAATTATTTAATCTGGTACCGCTGCAATATTTAGCCTCCATGCTGGGAATGACTCCCGAAACCTTAAGTCGATTGAGAAAAAAAGCCATTCAATAACTTCTTGATTTTTGTCAAGAGCAAGCCTAGATTTTGTGTTCACCTTTGTGATGTCATTAAGACAAAGCAAGGGTAATATTTATTTCACAAAATAATTAAACAATGAAATCTATTAATCATCAAGCGCCAGTTCTTGCCAACGAGTCGATTACTATCAACGCCAATCCTGAAAAAGTTTGGGAAATCATCACCAGCATTAATAATTGGCCGAGCTGGCAGACTGACATCAGTAATTCTAAATTAAACGGAACATTGCAGTCCGGAACTTCGTTTGTTTGGAAAACGGGTGGTTCAAAAATTCAGTCTACACTTCATACTGTTAAGCCTTTCACTCAATTTGGATGGACGGGTAAAACTTTCGGAGTCTTTGCAATCCATAATTGGACTTTAACTTCTCAAGATGGAAAAACTGTTGTTTTAGTTGAAGAAAGTATGGAGGGCTTGCTGGCAAAACTATTCAGTAATGCCTTTAATAAAATGCTTGAGAAAGGAATGCTAAACTGGCTTGACTTGTTGAAGAAAGAGTGTGAAAAATAATTATTTCAAATCTGCCAGATTAATTTCCGAAGCGCGTTTAGATAGCAATGCAGATGCATTTCTTATTGCTTCTTCGATTGAAGTCTGATTGTTAATGAGGGTGATAACTTTGTTTAATCCAATAGAAGTTACCTCCTCATTAGACAACTCATTTTTTCCCACCAAGGCGATGGTCGGCTTTTGATATCGAGTGGCTAACTGAGTTACACCCATCACTACTTTACCGGAAAGAGTTTGCTGATCCATCTTGCCCTCACCTGTAATAATTAGGTCAGCATTTTTGACTTCGGTTTCAATATCAAGCTCTTTCAATAAATACTCAACACCGGATGAAAATGATGCGTTAAGAAAAATTTTCGCCCCTGCGCCCAATCCCCCGGCCGCTCCGGCTCCAGAGAAATTAATTTCTTTAGTTATTGTCTGTTCGACAACTGAAGCAAAATTTCTCAAGCCATTGTCTAGAAGTTGAACATCTTTTTCACTAGCACCTTTTTGAGGCGCATACACATAGGCCGCTCCATTTGAACCGTGTAATTCATTAGTAACGTCACAGAGGACAATTACTTCTATATTATGTTTTTTAAGTATGGATTGTTCGGAGTCAATTGCATGGATATGAACTAGATTCTCACCTATTGTTTCAAGAGTTTCTCCTTTTTTGTTGGTAAACTTTACTCCGAGTGCAGCGGCCATTCCAATTCCTGCATCATTCGTGGCGCTTCCGCCAATGGCAAGAATGATTTTTTTTACACCGCGACTAATAGCATCCATAATTAATTCACCGGTGCCATAGGTTGAAGTCTTTAAAGGATTTTGTTCTTCTTTTTTAAGAAGTTGTAAACCGGACGCACTTGCCATTTCAATAAAGGAAGTTGCCCCATCACCAGAAATTCCATATGAAGCTTTTATTTTTCGAAACAGGGGATCGAAAACTTCTGAAGAAATGATTGATCCTTTTGTGTTTTCGGTGAGTATTTCGCAAGTGCCTTCGCCACCATCTGCCAGCGGAATTGATTTTATAGAGAGTGATGGATCAATTTTCAGTAATCCCTGTTCAATAGCCACGCATACTTCTTTAGCCGTCAATGATCCTTTAAACTTATCGGGGGCAATTAGAATTTTCACAGTATGGATACAGCCTTTATTACTTACGAAAGGGATAATAGTTGAAAGATTGGCCTGCTTTAAAGTCAGAAGTATCAGCGGGCAACTCAATAAATCCATCTACCTCTTTCAAATTGGCAAAGTCACCCGAACCGCCACCAGCGGATGGATATGCTTTTAATTGCCCGTGTTCGTGCTTGACACTCACTTGCAAAAAATAAGTAAGCTGTGGCTTGAAAGAAAAATCCTTTGCAAGCGTAACAGTCTTTACATTTTCAGTTCCTGTTAAACTTTTTATTAGCCATGGTTTTATGTAACGATAAAAACACATGTACGTAGAAACCGGATTCCCCGGAAGGGCAAACACAACATGCTTGGACGATGTGCCAAACCAAAGTGGCTTGCCAGGCTTTTGACTCACCTGATGAAATCGTTTTTGAATTCCGTTGCGTTCTAGTGTTTGAGGAACGAAATCAAATTTTCCTTTTGACACACCACCTGAGAAAATAATAAGTTGATAGTGCGCTAGAATTTTTTTTACCTCAGTATCTAAAATTTCGGGTTGATCAGGAATGTGGTATTGATCGGCTTGACAGCCCAACTCAAGTAAGGCGGCTTGCAATGCATAACTATTTGATCTGCGGATTTGATAAGGAAGCGGAATAAGATCGACAGGAACGAGCTCATCACCTGTTGAAATGATAGCAGTTTTTGGAAATGAAGAAACCATTACGGCCTTTTTTCCAACCGAAGCAAGAAGCGCAATTTCTGCTGGTGAAAGAGTACTACCAGGAGCAATCAGTATTTCATTGCGCTTTGCATCTTGGCCTTGGGTATGAATGTTTTGATTCTTCTGGACGTCCTGAACTTTAAGTGTTGCAACCTGATCTTTTAATTCAATGTCTTCGTACCGAATAATTGTATCGGTACCCGCTGGAAGCATAGCACCTGTCATTACTTCTATGCAAGAATCAGAATTGTTTAATTGCTTCATTTGTTCTCCAGCAGCCTGAATTCCTTCAACTGAAAATTTACGGATTCCTTTTTTGAAGGCTTGAAAACTTATTGCAATGCCATCCATCGTTACACGATCAAAGGGTGGAAAGTCGCGATCGGCTCTTACCTCTTCACGCAAAATTCTCCCACACGCATGCTGAATCGCTATTTCCTCATTCGAAGTTTCAATAGAGTGCGATTGAATTATTGAGGCTGCCTCTGAAACCGGTATCATGTTTTAACTAACTTTGACTTAGCAGAATTCATTCAATTCAAATTATGAAGAAACAATTTACACATATTGACGCTACAGGCAACCCACAAATGGTTGATGTTTCTGATAAAAAGGTTACAAAGCGAGTAGCACGGGCTCAGGCTACTATTTTTTTAGGAAAAGAGATTATCAGTCGAATGCAAGGAAATGAGTTGATTACCAAGAAAGGTCCAGTGTTTCAAACAGCTATTATTGCCGGAGTGATGGCCGCCAAGAAAACTCATGAGTTGATTCCATTTTGCCATGCGTTAAATCTGGAGGATTGCAAAATTAAAATTGAGGTGAAGAAGGAGCGCGCAATTATTCAAACAGAATCTGTAATCACAGCTAAAACAGGTGTTGAAATGGAAGCGTTGACAGCAGCCTCAGTTGCGGCCTTAACAATTTACGACATGTGCAAAGCCTTGTCGCACGATATGGTAATTGAGGAAATTAAACTGATGGAGAAGAGTGGGGGAAAGAAGAATTTTAAACGTTAATCGTTTTGTTGATAAATCTTTAATTCAACCCGTCTGTTTTTTGCCCTACCCGTATCACTTTCATTATCAGCAATAGGTTCCTCCAATCCTTTTCCGTCTGTTGTTAGCCTTGCGGGATCAATGTTTCTTTTCATTAGGAAATGCTTGATAGCATTTGCTCGTTTTAGAGAAAGGTGTTGATTGAATTTTGCAGATCCAAGATTATCTGTATGACCTATTATTGAAAGGTTGAGATTTTCATTTGCTTCTAAGGTTGCCGCCAAATCATTTAGAAAGGATTTTGTTTCATCATCAAGCTCAACGGAATTGTATTCAAAATGAAAGTTGAGAATGATCTTTTCGATGAGCAAAGGTTCATGCTTTATTAAACCACTACTTGCATCAGTTTTTAATGAATCAATTGCATTCGTTGAAATAGGAAGTTCTGTGGAGTCATTTGCATTAGTGCTTGTCAGTGAATCTTTAATAAGCGCCCTGGTGTTAGATTTAAATGTTGGTTTGGGTTTAGCAGGAGGTTGTTTCTTTTGATTTGAGTTTCTGTTTTTAATTCTCTTTTTTGGATCAACGAGTTTTCGCAACTCTAAGGCAATCTCTAATGCACCTAGATTCCCAACATTCTTTTTGAAAATTGGAAAGTCATAACTCACTCCTAACGAAACTTTATCTGTATGAAATTGAAGACCTAAAATACCCGATCGACCAGGAACATACTTTGCCAGGATATCAACCTGAGCCGCAATTTGATTTGGTATTTGCCTTACATCATATTGAAATCGGAAACCTGCATTCACCAAATTATCTGCTGAGGAATGCGTATAAAGAATTTCAGGAAAAACAGAAATGTTTCCTTCCTGATAAATTTTAAATCCTCCATTCAACACCAAGGTGGTGGATAGTTTGTTTGGAGAATCCAGAAATGATTCGTTGGGTTTGTTAATATCAAAAAAGGAGAGTCCTAAATAATTTATTGGTCTATTGTGTCGATCCATTTCTTGCCAATAAAGTCCACTGCTGATCGTAAAGAAATTATTGGTTAACTGCGAAAAGCTTTCTCCATTAAAAATACCCTGATCAAACCCACGATCAGGAATGTACTGCGCGCCTGTATAAAATCCATTTAGATTTATCCTTCTTGCCTGGTACAATCCTTTAAACCCAATGGAAAGAAGTTGACGCTTGCTGATTTGGACGTTTGCTGCATAGCTAAATGTTGCTTCTTGTGTTGTAAAAACACCTGACGTTCGATCACTCATCAATGAAATTCCAACACCTGACCAGGCGCGACCAGTGCTTGGGTTAACAAACGGCATGGATAGAGCCAGAAAGTTACTCGAAATGGCAAAGTCACTTCCTGTCTTTTGATTCCTATAATTAATTGAAGCTGAGGCATAGTTATTCAAACCAATCATGGCTGGGTTTACCCGTGGTTTTGTAAAATTGTATTGAGAGTATTGGAAATATTGGGCAGTCGATTTTCCAGCATAGAGTATGATTAGTAATAAAATTCCAATTCGTAACCAAGACTTCATTTTAACGGATTAGCAAAATGGATCCGGATTTTTTCCCGTTTAAAAGTATTTTCTCACCCTGAGTTGTTTCTCCTTCCACTTTCCAATAGTACAACCCAGGCGGCTGCGCTACTCCGTTTGACATACCATTCCAACCTGTTGAAGTCACCATCAATTCATCATTCGCTTCATAAACTAGGCTGCCTTCCCTATTAAAAATTTGAAATTTTAATCCATTCGAAAAGGAGAGTCCATAGACTTTCAGAACATCATTTTTTCCATCTTGATTAGGAGTAAATAAATTAGGAACAAAAGCTGTTTCGGTAACCTCAACTGTAATTTGGTCAGTGGCTTCGCAACCAATCGAATCTTTAATAAAGACGGTGTACGTGGTTGTAACAATTGGACTAGCCGTAGGATTTGCAATTTTAGAATTATCAAGACTTGCGGCTGGCGACCATTTATATTCACCTTCACCCTTAGCGAAAAGCATAACCGATTGACCTTTCATGATTTTGAACAGATCGTTTTCAATTGTTAAAACGGGTTCACTGATTTTGATAATAAAATCTTTTGAATAGGTACAGTCTCCAGAATTGCTCGCTAAAACATGGATGGTATCCTCCTTTGTGATCGAGTAAGTAAGAGTATCCTGTGTGCCAATGACTTTATTTCCAATTTTCCATTGAACGGAAGACCAACCCGGAGCAATACCAAGTTTTACTTCTTCGTTGGAACAAACGGTTAGAGTCTCTTTCTCAAATACAACAGAGTCATTGACCGAAATTGCCCACGCATTATTTTTTGCACAGTCAGTGGCTTGCGGCACAAAAGAGAAAATGGTATCGGAAGCAATAGCATCGAAACTAAGTGATGTAGATTTTCCTAAAAACCCCTTTGCTGTTGAAAACCAGAATGCAACATCATCGCTTGTTAATATGATGTGCTCATTTTTACAAGCCTGTAGATCAGTCCGTTTTAAATCAAAGCATGGAATTACATTGCCTTTGCATGTGCCTCCCCCATATAATGAGTTGTCTATCGCTTGAATAGAATAATTGTACCTGTCATCGTCTAAGGTTTGAATGACTGCGGTTGGAGTCGTTCCATTAATTCCATAGGCTGTTATCATTCTGGTTTCGTCTTCCAGACTAAAGTTTGGTTGTACTGTTGAATTGGTATTTTCTTTCGAAAGAAATAAATCATACGTAAGAACGGAGTCTGGAGTATGATCATCTTTGGGCGGCACCCAGAAAATAAAAGTCTTGTTATACGTTGAAAAGGCACCTGAAATGGATGGAGAATCGGGGTACTTATTTTCCGCGAGCGTAACATTTTCGAACATCGAAATTTTTACAATGCCTGACGAGTCTCGTAGTTGGTAAACATCTAAGTCACCGTCACGATCAAAGTCTCCAAATTGTTGATGAATTAGGCCTAATGTATCAAGCGTAGTCGATGCGGTCTCTGTTAAAATAATGTTTGACTTTTTATTGTTACTGTCAATTCCATTAAAATTTAAATCAGTCAGTCCATCTGAAGTAAGATCCGCAGCAAAAATCTGGCTTGCTTTTATGGATTGAGTCAGAAGTGAATCTGCAAAAGAACCGTCTTGATTTAAGTATAGAATATTTTTTGTTGTTTGGGTAGAGTCAATTCCTGAAACAGCTACATCAAACCAACCGTCTTGATTGAAATCTCCTTTGTTTGAAATTCCAGCAATCGGATTTATTACATCTTTAAAACCGAATGTAAAATTCTTTTTGTGATATAGGATTACACAGAAAGGCTTAGTATGTGTGCCGCTTAACCATAAGTCTGTTTGTCCATCGCGATCAAAATCTTCGGGTATAATAGAGTTTATCTCTAACCCAGTGGTGTCCCAGACAAGTTCGTAAACTGAGTTTTTATAGGACCAGATTTCAAGGAAGTGAGTATTGCCTTTGTTGCCGGCTTGGATAATTTCTTTTTTACCATCTTGATTTAAGTCGGCTATGCTAAGAATGTTTCCATATGAACTCGTTAGCTTATTCTTTTTTAAAAACTGAAAATTTCCTTGATTAATAAATTCAAACGTGGCGTCCGTGTCGATCAATGTCTTGCCAGAAATAATCAGGTCAATAAAGTTATCGCCATCTAAATCAGTCAGTTCAAAAACCCCTTGCTTGAATCCTGTAATTCCCAAATCCGTAAATTCAAAGTTTGAAGAGTGATCTTTAATCATCACAATCCGCAAGTTGTCCAATGAGTCTATTCCTGTTATTAAAATATCTAATAGTCCATTGCGATCTAAATCCACCCATGCGGATTGCATCTCAGTTAATTGAATGGGGAGATCAATTGACGATCTCTTTTCAAACAATTGAGCTTGAGCTGTTAGTCCTGTGAAGAGTAACGTGACTAGAGCAAACGCTTTCATGGCTTCTTAATTTTAACTTTCTTTATTTGGAAAGTAAGCGGCACGGAGATTTTGCTTGGCGTTGGAATGTTATTTCTGGTGGCAGGTTTCCATGCGGGCATGTTATTAATGAGAAGTAAGGCCTCTCTTTCAAATGCTTCCCCCAAACTATTTTGAATAGAAATATTTTCAGGCTTGCCCTCTTTATTGATAATAAAACTTACGGTTAGTATACCTTGAATGGAATCAGCAAGTGCTTCTTCTGGATATTTTAGTTCCTGGTTCAGATATTCATATAAATGAGCATAGCCCAAAATGGGTTCGGCCTCCTGATATTCTATAACGGGGGTTTCCTCCGTTGCCTGGACTTGAGTTTTCTCTTCTTTCTTTTTTTCTTTCTCATTTAAAACCGTTGAAACTGGCTGTGGTTTTTCTTGAACAATGCTTTTATCTTTTTCGTCACCACCAGGAGGTGCTATTGAAGGAGTGTTCTGATTATCTGGTTTTACTACTTCCACTTCATTTGCCTGTTTAACAAACTCAATGCTCTCAACTTTTTGATCAGTTATGAGATACAATGACATTAGTATAACTCCTGTTACTGCGATCGTTCCTGAGATAATTTTTACCTGCCATTGTCTCCTTACATCGGCAGCTTTTTTTAGTGCCAATAGGCTATCAAATTTCATGTAGCGTGCGATTTCTTCATCGGCTACTTCGGGTGCCTGATTCATGATTTTTACTTTCATTTGGCTAAGAATAATTTTTTCATCTTTTCAAGAATTCGATAAGTTTTCACTTTTGAATTATTTTCAGTACTACCTATAATGTTACCAATCTCTTTGAAGGGCCGTTCTTCAAAGAATCTGAGTTGTATTAATTGTAATTCGTGTGCACTTAGTTTTGATAGAATTGAGGGTAACCTCTTTTTCAATTCATCCACAGTATTCTCTGTGGTAAGTTCTTCGAAGAGCAAGTCAAGATGATGATCCTGCAGCACCACCAATCGGGTATGTTTACTCTTTCTGAAATAATCATTGCATTCGTTAATGGCAATGCGATATAACCAAGCCGAAAAAGGAGCCCCTTGAATTTTAAACTTTGTAAGGCCTCCTAAAGCCTTTAGGAAAACTTGCTGAGTTAGGTCTGCTGATAGCTCCTTTTCACCGATTCGATGAAGAACAAAAAGAAACAGCCTTTTAAAATACTTTTCATAAATCGGCTTAAAAGCTTCTGGATCACGTTGGGCTTCCCTGATAAGCTCATCTTCGTTTTGTTGGGCTGTTAAAACTGAGTCCTGAATCAAAGTTCTTTTTGTTGTTCGAGTATAAAATGCAGCATCTTTTAAAAGATACAAGTAAAAAGATAATTCGAGTAAATATTTTAATCATTTTGTAGTCGAATTTTGCATGAATTTGAAATTGCCACCCTAAATCGTTGTGAATTTTGAAGAAACCTTAAAGATTTTATGATTTTGGGATAACTACCCGTTTACTAATGCATTACCATTAGGTTGGTTAACCTTTTCTCTAATTATTTTAGGATTATCAATCGTGTGAATTGTTACTTTTCTTCATGCAGTTTGTTTCTTCAAACTTTTTATGATGGCCTTTTGTTAAATTTGTGTGTCTATAAACAAGTTGGCAAATGAAAACAATTGGAAGAAGCCTGTTCTCAGGTTTTCAAGTAAATCCGATTAATCGCGATTTACTTATCGTAATCTCCTCAGGGTTGCTGATCGCTATTGCGATCATAACGCTAACGGTGATGATCATCAGTCAGATTTAATAAATGAGTTACGGGTGGGCAGAGACCCACTCGTCTCCATTTTCAAAAAACTCTCGCTTCCAAATCGGTACTGTTTGTTTAAGCGTGTCGATAATAAATTGACAGGCTGCGAAAGAATCTTTTCTATGGGGTGTAGAAACAGCAACCACTACAGCTATCTCACCTGGTTGCAAAACCCCAACGCGATGACTTACGGCAAAGCCTGTAAGTTTCCATTGTTCCGAAGTTTGGTCAATTATTTTCTGTATTTCAGAAATAGCCATCGGCTCATAGGCTTCATACTCCAACCGAATCACTTTATTGCCCGAAGTGTTATTTCTAACCGTTCCGATAAAGGTGTTAATCGCACCGGCTTCTTTTCGTGAAGCAGCAGAAATTATTTTTTGAACATCTATTGGCTGATCTGTAATCTCAATCATGCGTTATGAATTAACCTCCACTCACGGGCGGAATTAAAGCGATTTCATCCGACACCAAAATTGCTTTATCGTCAGCTGCATATTCCTGATTAACAGCAATAAAGAGAGAGTTTAGTTTATCCAGTTTTGGAAATCGCGATGACAAAGTCTTTCGTAAATCACCCACTGAATTACCGCTTATCTCCAATTCCACCTCACGACCGCCTAAAATATCGCGCGAGATGCCAAATGTTTTCACTTTTACGATCATTTAACAAATATACGTACACAATTCATTCGCATTATTCCGTTGATCATATCTATCTTTCGTGTTGATTATGGCAATTTAAAGAATGCAGGCATCTAAACTTTTTGATAATCATGGTCGCCCGATCAATTACATGCGCCTTGCAGTAACGGATCGGTGTAACCTACGTTGTTTTTATTGCATGCCCGAAGAGGGAATAAAATACCTGCCCAAAAAAGAACTACTGACATTCGAAGAAATAGAACGCCTGATCACGCTGTTGGCCTCCATGGGCATCTCTAAAATAAGATTAACCGGAGGCGAGCCTTTTGTGAGGAATGATTTAATGAGCCTGATCAGAACCATCTCTGAAATTGAAGGAATCACCAACATCCATTTAACAACCAATGGTATTCTTACCGGTCCGCATATCAGTGAGTTAAAATCGCTAGGCATCGCTTCAGTAAATTTAAGTTTAGATACGCTGGATCGCGAACGATTTAAAATGATTACGCGAAGAGACGAGTTTTCAAAAACATGGGAGACATTTGAGCAATTGATTATTCATGATATTCCGGTAAAGATCAATGCCGTGGTGATGGATGGAAAAAACATCGATGACATCTTGCCGATGGTTGAGTTAACAAAAAAATATCCAGTGTCTGTTCGTTTCATTGAGGAGATGCCATTCAATGGCGAAGGCAATCATTATCCAACGTTAACGTGGACGTATAAAAAAATAATGGATCATATTCGATCGGAATATCCAACCATTCAAAAAGAAGTTGATCCACTTTATTCCACTTCTTATAATTATAAAGTACCGGGGTACTCAGGAGTCATCGGGGTAATAGCTGCATTTAGCCGAACATTTTGTGGGACATGTAATCGTATTCGGGTTACAGCTCAGGGAACATTAAAAACATGTTTGTATGATGAAGGTGTGTTGAACATAAGAAACCTGATGCGCGCTGGAAATACTGATGCAGAAATAAAAAATGAGTTGATGAAAGCATTTAGTGAACGGCCGAAAGATGGATTTGAGGCCGAAGCAAAACGAATGAAAGGCTCTCCAGTGAAGGAATCAATGTCAACAATAGGTGGCTAGTTATTTAATTGAAGTATTAGGTTATGAAACTTGCCTACATAAAATCATTTCTTTTACTAGTTGTGTTTTTTAGTTCTATCTCTGCGCTTGCGCAGAAGGATACACAGACAACATCTTTTATGATTTCTGGTGATGATGTTTATTCCGTTACCATTACACTAAGCGATTTGGCTAAACTAAAGGAAATTCAGATAGGTAATGTTACAATTACGAACCATTTAGGTGAGAAGAAGAGCGAACAAAAGGCGTTGAAAGGAGTTCTGCTAAAAGAGGTACTACAACTTGTTGAAATTAAAAGTGAAAACCCGAAAGTCTTAAGCGAGTATTACTTTGTTTGTAAAGCTGCTGATAACTATACAGTAGTTTATTCATGGAATGAAATCTTCAACTCACCAGCAGGCGATTCGGTATTCATTGTCACCAGCAAAGGTGGAAAAGCCTTGAAGGAAATGGAAGAGTCCATTCTAATGATTTCGCCAAAAGATTTTAAAACCGGACGTAGGTTTGTAAAGTCATTAACATCCATTGAGGTTAAGCGAGCAAAATAGCATGGAGGTTTATATTTTAATCGTTTCATTTTTTTTTGTAGCACTTGTCTATTCTTCGGTTGGGTTTGGTGGCGGATCAAGCTATCTGGCTTTAATGGCGCAACCATTTTTCGGATTACTACCAGAGACAATTCGTCCCACAGCATTGCTTTGTAACATTATAGTTGTGACAGGGGGAACGATTATTTATTATCGCGAAGGAAAAATATCTCTAAAAGAAATTTGGCCGTTCTTAATTGCCAGTGTGCCAATGGCTTTTGTAGGTGGGTATTGGAAACTAAAAGACGATACTTTTTTTGTATTGCTTGGATTTACACTACTGCTGGCTTCAGTTTTTTTATGGCTGAAACCCAAAACAGAAGAACACAGTAATTTAAAATCTATAACAGGTCCTGTGCTGTTAGGAGGCGGTATTGGTTTCTTGTCAGGGTTGGTAAGCATTGGCGGTGGAATTTTCTTAGCGCCCGTGCTGCATCTATTAAATTGGTTTGAAGCAAAACGAATTGCCGCGTTAGCCAGCGTATTTATTTTGGTGAACTCCATTGGCGGACTCATTGGGCAATTTGCTGCTGGACTCCAAAACTTCAAGTGGGAGTTTATTTTACCGCTTTTGGTAGCTGTATTAATCGGGGGTCAGATTGGATCGCGATTAAGCGCTAAAAAGTTTAATACAATTTATATCAGGCGTATAACCGCTATCCTTACTTTAGTCGCAGCCCTTAATATTTTAAAAGATCATTTATGAAAGTAACATTTTCAATTGTCCTGGTATGTGTTTCAATGAACGTGTTTGCTCAAAAACGCGTGAACCCGGTTGTTAAAAACTACGGTGGCATTTTTGAAATTCCCTATGCGGATGAAAAACCAGATCCAAATCTTGAATATAACATCGTTATAGAAATTGAAAAGGCAAACGCTACACCTGATTCGGTAAACTGGGCGTTACATAATGTAGCCCGTTTGTTAAACTTACATGTTATGGGCGGAGTGCCGAAGAGTAAAATGAATGTTGTGCTAGCGATTCACGGTGGCGCTGCTTATACAGTAATGAATAAAAAGGCTTACAAAGCAAAATATGGCGTTGATAATCCGAATCTTGGATTGTATGAGGAATTGGAGCAAGCCGGTGTTAAGATGTTTGTCTGCGGCCAGTCTCTTATCGCTCGAAATATTGATAGGTACAAGATGGTGCCTGAAGTAAGGATCGCAACTTCTATGTTAACCATACTCACCACATATCAATTGAAAGGGTATGCCGTTTTGAAGTTTTAAGATCAAACATAGAGGAGGCACATAGTTTATATTGGGTCGCTCGTAACTTATTAAAGTTTACGTTTCTATAAATCTTTGATTTTTTTAGAGCATCGTTTTAATTATGTTTTTTCTCTATGTGCCTATGTGTTTAAAGTAGGTTTATGCGGTTAAAAAATTAACTGTTATTTTGCGTGTCCGTTTAAACGCCACCGATGAAAAAAATAAAGTTTTCTGATATTCTTCCGCATTTGGTTGCAGTAGTTGTCTTCTTATTAGTAACTGTCTTTTTCTTCAATCCTATCTTCTTCGATAACAAGGCAATTGAGCAAAGTGATATTCAACAGTGGAGCGGCTCATCGAAGGAGCTGCGTGACTATCGGGATCAAACCGGGGAGGAAGGTCTCTGGGCAAATGCAATGTTTTCGGGTATGCCGGCTTATCTTGTTAATTTAAGCTGGAGCGATGGTGTTGTGATTGGAATGAAAAAAGTACTCTCTGTATTTCTACCACATCCCATCTCTAATATTTTTCTGGCCTTTATTTGTTATTACATCCTCTTACTTTCTTTTAAAATCCGACCGTGGTTCGCCATTGCAGGAGCACTCGCCTTTGGTCTTTCATCGTATATGATCATTGGCTTATCAGCTGGACATAATGCGCGCATTGGTGCCATTGCATTTATGCCGCTGGTGTTTGCAGGTATCCATCTTGCCTTTTCGGGAAAAAGAATTTTGGGTTTTGCTACCACCGCTGTTGGGTTGGCACTTCACTTACGCGAGAATCATTTGCAAATCACGTATTACCTGGTGTTGATTGTTCTTGTTTATGGATTCATTCATCTCATTCTTGCGTTTCGTGCTAAGCGAGTGCCTGACTTTTTAAAAACAATTTTGATTTTAATCCCTGCAGTTATAATTGCAGTAGGTACTTTCTTTGGGCAGTTTTGGGCAATCACTGAATACACTAAATATTCTATTCGTGGTGCTTCTGAAATTGCAACCACTAAAAGTGGGGAAGATGCAAGTGGTTTATCAAAGTCGTATGCCTTTCAATACAAGTATGGAGCTTGGGAAGCAATGACATTGTTCCTTCCAAATTTTTATGGCGGCAGTAGTATGGATTTGCTGGCAGCAGATCAGGAAAGCAATACTTATAAATCACTTAGTCAGGCGGGGGACAATGAAACGGCAAATCAATTAGCCAATTATGCGCGCGCCTATTGGGGGCCTCAAGATTTTACTGTAGGGCCATATTATGCAGGAGCGTTGGTTGTTTTCTTATTTATTATCGGGATTGTGTTTGCTGAGAAAAAATACGTTTGGTGGTTGGTTCCCTTAAGCGCACTCAGCTTGATGTTAAGCATGGGTGATAGCTTCTCAACCTTCAATTATTTCATGTTTGATTATTTTCCGGGTTACAATAAATTTCGCTCCGTCAATTTTGCGTTGGTGATTATTCTATTTTCTATGCCCTTGTTAGGGATGTTGGGCTTGGAAAAATTAGTTGGTCTGGGTTGGGATAAAGAGACCAGAAGTAAACTGATGTGGCCAGTCTTTATTACGATGGGTCTCTGCTTGTTTTTTATCTCAGTAGGAAGTTTTGGAAACTTCCTAAAAGCAGAAGAAGTTCAACTACCTGTTTGGTTACGACAAGCCATGCAAAAAGATCGTGTAGCCTTGTTGCGTGCAGATGCCTGGCGTGCGCTTTGGATGATTTTGATTTTTAGCGGAGCAATTTTCGCTTTGCTTAAAAACTATCTGAAACCTGCAATAATTTATTCAGTGTTGATTGTGTTAATGTGGGCTGATCTGGCTTTGGTTGATAGGAGATATTTCTCAAAGGAAAATTATAAACCCAAACGCAATAATTCATTTGCAATTGCAACCAGTGCGGATGAAAAAATTTTAAAGGATAAGAGTTACTATCGTGTGTATAATTTGCAAAGTCCGTTTACAGAAGCTCGCACTTCTTATTTTCATAATTCGTTAGGGGGCTATCATGGCGCTAAGCTGAGACGCTATCAGGATTTGTATGATTCAATACTTTCGAAAGAGACTGAACAAATTTATGAGGATGCCCGACAGGGTTCAATGCAATTTGAGAAGTATAACGCTTTAAATATGCTTAACGCGAAATATTTTGTTTATGGTACGGATGTGTTCCCTAATCCCGAAGCGTATGGTGCTGCATGGTTTGTAAAGGAAGTTGTGAAAGTGAATTCACCAGCCGAGGAGCTTGCTAAGACGAGAATAGTGAATACGCGTGAAGTAGCGGTGATCTATCAGTCAACAGTCGACAGTCGACAGTCGACTGATAGTACTGCCAGAATAGCTCTTATAGAACATAAACCACCGTATTTGAAGTATGAATCAGAATCAGCTAGCAATGGGGTAGTGGTGTTTTCGGAAATTTATTATCCAAAAGGATGGCATGCATTTATTGATGGAAAAGAAGTTCCAATTCTTCGTGCAGATTATGTTCTTCGTGCACTTGAAGTACCTGCAGGAAAACACACCATAGAATTCAAATTTGAACCGAAGCCTTATGTAGTCGGCAACAAAATAACCATGGCTTCAGGCTGGGTTTTGTTGTTAGTAGTGCTTGGATGCTTTGGATGGAGTTTGAAGGAAGAGAAGGACTAAAAAATATCCTTCAATTCAAATTGCAGTTTGTTTTCTAAGGGTGAAATTACTAAACCTTCTTCTGAAAGGAAGAATACAGGAACTTCACCACCACCTTCTGGAGAATAAATCTCAATGGATTTGTTTCCGGGATCCACTATCCAGTATTCGTTAATACCAAATTTTAGATAGCTGCTCTTCTTTTGATTCCTATCGGTATAACTATTAGAGGGTGAAATAATTTCAACCACAATTTCGATTGGTCCTTCAATGCCTCGATTTGTTATGACCGATTTATTCTTATTGGATACATAAGCTAAATCTGGTTGAAAGACATTTTTATTGTCTATATAAAGATCAATAGGTGCAAAAAAAACCTCACCAGGTAAATTAACTGAATCAAATATTTTAAATAGTTCTCTAAGAACTCGCTGATGGTTGGGGTGTGGTGCAGGACTCATAATTAATTCTCCGTTAATTAATTGGCATGGCGTTTTAATCTCTCCCAACAGAAGATAGTCGTCTACAGTCCATTCCTTCGTATTATCAATGGTGAGTGTTCTCATTAGCTAAATAATATATAAAGATAATGAATCTGGTGGACAGACGCCAATTGGCAAAATAGTCCTTTTAAAATCGTACCCGATTAGCTATTCATCCTTCAACACATCCACGGGGTTTGTGAGGGCAGCTTTTACAGAGTGGTAGCTTGTTATTAAGATCGCTGTTAACAACGTACCTAAACCAGTAAAAACAAAAATCCAAACGGAAGGCGTGATCTTGTAAGAGAAATCACCCAACCATTGTTGCATCATCCAGTAAGCCAATGGGGCAGCAATTACAAAGGCAATTACTATTAGTTGAGTATATCCTCTCGATATCAATTTCAAAATATCAAACACAGAAGCTCCTGAAACTTTTCGAATGCCGATTTCTTTTGTGCGTTGTTCCAACGCGTAAACAATCATCCCCAACAATCCTAAACCAGCAATTAAAATTGCTAGTGATGCCATCACGGTTAGCACACTTCCAAATTGCTGTTGTGATTTAAAGGTTTCGGCAAAAGCCTGATCAACAAATTCGTATTGAAAGGGATAATCACCAGCATGGGTTTTCCAAAGCGTAGCTAATTCCTGAATAGTAGATTCCCAGTCTGCTGCATTTTGCGCACCAATGCGTAATGCAATGAATTGATTTTCTCCCAATCCGTATAAGTTTTTACTCTTTATATGAAAGATTGCCATCGGTTCAATTGGGTTTTCGAGCGACCAATAATTAAAGTCGTCCACCACGCCAATTACCTCGAACCGAATTTCTCCACCTGGTGATTCAATAAATTTTCCAATTGCAGATTCATTCACGTCCCAACCGATTCTTCGCACTGCTGCCTCATTGAGTATCACACGTTCTTCATCACCTGCCATGTCCTTCGAAAAATTTCTTCCCAGTTTCATTCCAATATCCAGTGTTGGAATAAAATACTCATCGGCAGAAGTATAGTTGAGAGGAAAAGTTTCTTTGTTCATGCCCTCAGCACTAAACTTATCACCACCATATACTTTTGGTGGCAATGAGGTACACAACGAAGCTCCTAATACTCCCTTAGAATTAAGGGAGGCGTTTAACAAGGTCTCCCCATTCTTTACACTTTGCACATCTTTTATCACCAAAAGGTTTTCTTTATTGAAACCCAAATCTTTACTCGATACATAATTGAGTTGCTGATATACGACCGCAGTGCAAATGATCAGCACAATAGAAACACAGAATTGAAAGACAACTAATCCATTTCGTAAAGTCTTGCCTTCCCCACCTGTCTTCAATTTTCCTTTCACCCCTTGCACAGGATTGAATCCGCTAAGGAAGAAAGCAGGATAGCTGCATGATACAATAGCCATAACCAGGATGAGGGCTACTGATATAAGAATTAGTTTGGGCTCAGAAAATAAATTAAACTCAAGGGCTCTGCCAGTAATGAGATTAAAACCGGGTAACAAAAATTGAGTAACGCATAACGCAAGCACCAAGGCAATCAAACAAAAGGCGAACGCTTCTAAAAAGTAATTAAGACTCAATTGCTTTTTACCAAGTCCTAATATTTTACGAATGCTTGCTTCCTTAATTCGCTTGGTAAACTGCGCAGTAGATAAATTCATGAAGTTTACGCACGATAACAGAATAATAAAAAATGCAGCACCCATTAAAGCATAAACAATCTTTTTATTGCCGGATTCATTCAACCTGTTATAAACAATACCCTCGGGAAGGTGAATGGCAGTTAAGGGTTGAAGAAATAATTCCCATTTCTTTCCTGACTTTATGTATTCTTCATACGAAACATTCATTACGCGTTGCAGCGTTTCTTCCGCATATTTTTTTGGAATGAGTGCTAACTTGGTGCGTGTATTTTCGATGTCCGTACCTTCTTTTACTTTGATATAAGTTTCTAGTTGTGTCCAGATCCAGCTCCAGTATAGTCTTTTAATCTGCGGAAAGCTGTTCATAGAAAGAAGTGCATCAAATTCGATGTAGGAATTTTCTGGCATGTCAGATGCTATGCCAGTAACTTCATACGTCTGTTGGTTTTCAGCTTTGCCCAATCGAACAAGTTTACCAAGTGCATTATCTGCTCCGAAATATTTCTTAGCCGTTGATTCTGTTAGCACGATGCTGTTGGCTTGCCGAAGCGCAGTTAATGGATTTCCGGCAATCAAAGGAAAATTGAACATCTTGAAAAAGCTCGAATCACCAGCGAGTACTTTATCTTCTTCAAAATAAACGAGTTCACCTTTTGGATTGGCATAGGTGATAACAAAGTTGCCTGGGGTATAGATGCTGGTTTGTAATTCAACTTCGGGTAATTCTTCGTGCAATGCCGTTGCAACACCCGGTCCGGTAGAAGAAAATTGATTATTATCACTCTCACCCCAAATAAAAGTTTGATTCACGCGATAGATTCGATCCGAATCTGTATGGAACCGATCGTAACTAAATTCGTGAGTTACATACAGGTAGATCAACAGCGTACTGGCCATGCTTACCGTAAGCCCAAGCAGGTTGATGGTAGAAAATAATTTTTGCCGTGTCAGGTTCCGAACGAATAATACCAGATAGTTTTTCCACATAACGCTGTAATTTGATTTGTCTTAAAGTCAAAGGCTGTACCAATACCAATAACTGCGATTCAAGGCTGGTTTGGATAGCTAACATTTTACCGGATGTCCAGTTGCGAGTAACAACGTCCGATAGCGGTCAGTAATTTGACTTTTAAATGCAGTTTTTGATACGCATCCAATACATTACTTTTAAGTTTCTAATGTTTTGTAATGACGCCTCTTCAGTCTGTTGATTTAGTATTTAAAGATAAATTCAAAAAAGAACCCTTGCTTGTAATAGCTCCCGGTCGTATCAATTTGATTGGTGAGCATACAGACTATAACAATGGTTTTGTGATGCCGGCCGCAGTGGATAAACACATTGCTTTTGCCGTTGCTCCAAATGATTCTGATCAATTCAATTTTTATTCGCTCGACTTTAACGAATCTTTTTCTTTTCGGCTTTCGGATTTAAAACCGGGTGGTCACTGGAGCAACTACATGATGGGTGTGGCCGATGGATTTATAAGTCGAGGCTTACCCTTGCCAGGAATTGATTGCGTGTTTGGTGGAAATATTCCGACAGGGGCTGGTATGTCCTCTTCAGCAGCACTTTGTAGTGGAATTGGATTTGCATTCAATGAATTGTTTCAGTTCAATCTTTCGCGGCTGCAATTAGCAAAGATTGCTCAACGTGCCGAACATGAGTTTGCCGGAGTTCGATGTGGCATTATGGATCAGTATGCAAGTTTGTTTGGCCAGGCTAATGCTGCACTGTTGTTGGATTGCCGAAGTTTAGTGCATGAATATGTCCCGATTAATTTTAAGGATGTAGAAATTTTATTGATCGACACCAAAGTAAAACATGAGCTTGCTTCATCCGCTTATAATCAACGCAGGGCTGCGTGCGAAGAAGGTGTTGCAATGATTCAAAAAAATAAACCTGGCGTTCAATCCTTACGGGATGCGGATCTCAATGACCTCGAATTGATTAGACCTTCAGTTTCATCCGATGTCTTTATTAAATCTCAATTTATAATAGAGGAGATTGCTCGTACCCAACAAGCGGCTCAACTTTTAAAAAGGAATGACTTAGCAAGCTTCGGTAAAAAAATGTTTGAAACACATTGGGGTTTGAGCAAACAATATGAAGTAAGTTGTCCCGAATCTGACTTTCTGGTAAACATTGCTGAAAATGTTGGTGCCGATGTATTAGGCGCAAGACAAATGGGAGGTGGATTTGGTGGTTGTACCATCAATTTGGTGAAGAAAGATGCCGTTCAAAAATATACTTCTAAAGTCACAGAAGAATATGTTGCTTCTTTCAAAAAAGAACCTGACTTTTATTCAGTTGTGCTTATGCAGGGAGTTCATGCAGAAGTATAACTAGCTAACTAAACCTCTCTCACCTACCATGAATTTATCTACGCTTGATATAATTGTCTTCGCATCCTACTGTGCATTAATCCTCGGCATAGGCCTTTGGGTTTCGCGCGATAAGGATGGACATGAAAAAAATGCTGAGGATTATTTCCTCGCTAGTAAGTCACTGCCCTGGTGGGCGATAGGTGCCTCACTCATTGCGGCTAACATTTCGGCAGAACAATTTATTGGAATGTCAGGCTCAGGTTTCGCCATTGGTCTTGCCATTGCCAGTTATGAATGGATGGCAGCCATTACCTTATTGGTTGTAGGTAAATTTTTCTTACCGATTTTTATCAACAAAGGCATCTATACAATTCCGGGTTTTGTTGAAAAGCGTTTTAGTAAGAATTTAAAAACCATTTTGGCGGTATTTTGGATCGCTTTGTTCGTGTTTGTTAATCTTACTACCGTGCTCTATCTCGGTGCGCGTGCGATGGATACCGTAATTGGAACAGGTGATGGAAGTTTGATGATGTACAGCGTAATCGGCTTAGGTCTTTTCGCAGCAGCTTATTCACTTTGGGGTGGACTTTCTGCTGTTGCCTGGACGGATGTAGTGCAAGTGGTTCTGCTTGTGTTCGGTGGTTTGGTTACAACGTATATCGCGTTAGGTCATGTTTCGCCTACCGGTGGTGTTATTGATGGAATGATTCATGTCTTCAATACGGTTCCCGAAAAGTTTTCCATGATTCTCTCAAAAGGGGAAATCATTACACCTGATGGTAAAGATGCTTGGTGGGATCTTCCTGGTTTGTCTGTGTTGATTGGGGGTATGTGGATCGCTAATATTTACTATTGGGGTTTTAATCAATATATCATTCAGCGCACATTGGCCGCCAAAAGTTTGCCTGAAGCGCAAAAAGGAATTGTGTTTGCAGCGTTTTTGAAATTGATCATTCCATTGATCGTAGTAATTCCGGGTATCATTGCTTTTGTAATGAATTCAGATGCTGGAAAATTGACAACCGAATCGCTAGATCCAAGTTTCATAAATTCACAAGGAGGTGTTATAAATGATAACGCGTTGCCGTGGTTAATTAAAAGTTTTGTTCCCTCCGGTATCAAAGGATTAGTTATGGCCGCATTGGCAGCTGCTATTGTTTCTTCATTAGCTTCTATGCTAAATTCTACCTCTACCATCTTTACCATGGATATCTATCAGCCTTACATCAATAAGACTGCAACAGACAAACAAACTGTTTCAGTTGGAAGAATAAGTGGTGCAGTTGCGTTGGTTATCGCTATGATCATTGCGCCTTCACTCGGAAATCTTGGGCAAGCGTTTCAATTTATTCAGGAGTATACAGGTGTCGTGAGTCCAGGTATTTTAGCTGTTTTCCTCACGGGATTATTTTGGAGACGTGCTACTAACAATGCTGCGATTTGGGGAGTAATTCTTTCAATTCCAATTGCGATGTACTTTAAGGTGGGTCCTAATGGTTGGTCAGATGCTGCCATGTTTGTTACTATTCCATTCATGAATCAAATGATGATTACTGCATTAGCGTCAATCGCCATTATACTTTTCATTAGTTACCTGGAAGGAAAAGGAAAAATTGATGAAAAGGGAATTAACCTTACGTCCGAATTATTCAAAACCACTCCGGCTTTTAATATCGGGGCAATCACCATTCTGATTATTTGTACGCTGCTCTACGCGATTTTCTGGTAGATATAATCTTGTAGGAATAATTAAAAGCTCCGACTTATCGGGGCTTTTTTTATTTTTGAGTATGAACCGCATCGATCGTCTCACTGCTATCCTCATCCACCTTCAAACGAAGCGAGTGGTAAAGGCTGATGAAATTGCAGAGCGCTTTGGCATGAGTTTACGAACCGTTTACCGGGATGTAAAAGCATTGATGGAAGCTGGGGTGCCTATTGGTTCAGAGGCTGGTAAAGGCTATTTTATTGTCGATGGATTTCATCTTCCGCCTGTTATGTTCACTCAGGATGAAGCCAACTCGATGATGTTGGCTGGAAAGTTAGTGGAGAAGATTGCCGATAAATCTGTTCGGACTGCATTTGATTCTGCCCTTTATAAAATAAAATCGGTTCTTGCTGATTCTGATAAAGACAACCTTGAAGCACTGGATTCAAACATTGAAATTCATTTTCGTGGACGGAGCGCAAGCAATGACGAATCCTTTCCAGATCACTTCATGACGGAGATTCAACGCGCGGTTGCCAAAAAGCAAGTGCTAAAAATTGATTATTGCAATGCCAATGGCGAGGTGTCGCAACGATTGGTAGAGCCAGCAGGTATTTTCTATTATAGTCTTGCCTGGCATTTAATTGGCTGGTGCCGATTACGAAATGGTTATCGCGATTTTCGCTCGGATCGGATTAAAGTGTTGACAAATACCGGAGAAGTATTTAAGAGCAGGAGTGACGTTTCGCTGAAGGAATATTTTCAGGCCATGTTTATGTCGAACAGAGAGCTTGTGCAAGCCGTTGTTGTGTTTGATAAAAAGGCACTTGCTAACCGACCGCTCCGTTCTGCAGTAACACAAACCGATTTAGGAGATCGTGTGCGTGCTGAGTTCATGATGGACAGTGTAGATTACATTGCCCGCTGGCTGCTCATGTTTGGTAACGAAATAGAGGTGGAGGAACCCGAAGAGCTTCGCGACCGGGTTTCTCAATTAGCGGAGGAACTGTTCCTTCACCACACAAAGACTCCATCCCTCTGATTTTAAAAATCGTTCTTCGTATCTCTTCATTTTTCCATTCCTGCTGACATAAGGTTGTCACTTTCTGAAGAAATAATTAAATATTTCTTTTTTCTGGTGACATAAGGCTGTCATAACCCAGGTGTTTCTTAGAGTAAAATTTAAGACTATGACACCAAGAAAAAACGCCCCCCTTTTAAAGCACGTTAAGCCTATTAACTTTTTATTCTTTCGGGTAGAAACTACTGTAAATGAATTAAGCCAGTTTTTTTGGGTTGCCCCGGAATTATTTAAGGAAGCTGTTACCAATAATTTAACCATTACAGGTCCTGTTCACTGGCATTATTTTGATTTTATGGGTGACCTCGAAAAACCATTCATTCTTGAAATTTCTCTTCCCGTATCAGAAGTTGTGAATGATTATGATGGTAAGTTTCATTTTAAACGTACAAACGAATTCAAATGTGTTTCACTAGTGCATGAAGGAAACTGGTTGGACTTGCCCACTAGTTATGAAGCACTTATGAAATTTGTGCAAGCAAAGAAATTTCAACCTGTAGCAGTAAACAGGGAACTCTACGTAAACGTGGATTTTAATTTTCCGGAAGCAAATACAACAGAAGTTCAAATGGGAATTCACTAACAAAATGAAGATGAAACGTATCATTTTATTGGCCGGTATAGTAACCGCTATTATAGCAACATTGGTTGCCAGCACCATTCAGGCACAAACGAATAAACAATCTAATACAATGAAACTCAATGCAGGAATTGTTACGGCTAAACTTAGTGAAACAAAAGAGTTCTACACAAAAGTCTTGAATTTTGGTGTTGCATTTGAAAATGAATTTTATCTTTTACTGCACACCCCAAATCAACAAGACGAAATTAGTTTTCTACTACCCAATCATCCAACTCAAAATCAACTTTTTAAGCCTTCCTTCATGGGAAAGGGAATGTACTTAACCATTCATGTTGAAAATGTTGATCAGGAATACGACCGGATTAAATCCTTAGGTTTTCCCATTGCCATTGAAATGAAAAATGAACTCTGGGGAGATCGCCATTTTGCAGTTGTCGATCCTAATGGAATAGGAGTAGATATAGTGACCTATACTAAATCCACAGAGTAATGGAAGTATTCGTTTTTAAAACTTCGGTGCAGCCGGAACATGTTTCAAGGCTTACCCCTTTGTTGGATGTTTTAGCAGGAAAAGGAAAATGGAATTTTGCGTTAGATGATTGCGATCGTATTCTGCGCGTGATGTCTGGTTCGATTAAGCCACATCAACCTATTGAGTTATTGGTAAAACAAGGATTTAACTGTAGTGAATTAGAATAACTATGAGAAAAATTATTTTAGGATTAGCGGTTAGCCTCGATGGATTTATTGAAGGTCCACAAGGTGAATACGATTGGTGTTTCACAGATCAGGATTACGGCATTACTGAATTTTCGAAGCAAATCGATGCATTGATTATGGGGCGTAAAACTTATGATATGATGAAAGGTTACGAAGGTTCCAATCCCTGGAGTCATGCAACGACTTATGTGTTCTCACGCACCCTAGCTTCATCACCCGGAATTAAATTGTTGAATGGAGATCTGGTTGAAACAGTGATGCAACTCAAGCAACAGCAAGGTAAAAACATCTGGTTATTTGGTGGGGCCAATCTTACCACTCAGTTTATTAATCACAATCTTATTGATGAGTATTGGCTGTCAGTCCACCCTATTTTGTTGGGGTCTGGCAAACCTCTATTCCAAAATATAACTGAGCGAAAGAAACTTGTGCTAGTTGACTCAAAAGTTTATGAAACGGGATTGGTTTCGTTGAAGTACCGTCCTGATTGAATCAACTAAAATGCATTAGTGCCTAAACGTAAACGTTAATCTATAATCCATCATTTGTGCATAACTAGTATACACATAACCAACATGATGCTTATGGATTACCTGAGTTTGCGTATTAATAAAAGCTGCCTCCACATCGCCTGAGCGATTAGGCGGTGCAGTGCTATGGTGCGAAGTAGGGCTATTCGTGTTCATATAATTTACCAATCCACCCTGCGTGTAGTTGGCACTAAGATTAACAAAAAAACGATTCTCTTTTATTTTTTTGAATACAGGGGAAAGGTCGAACCTCAACCCACCTCCAAAAGAATATACAACAGTACCGTCTTTTTGAAGGATGTCTTTTTCTACTGGCTCGCAACTATCAAAATCATCCGGATCATAAATGCTTAAGTTTGTTCTATACCACGAATAGCCAACCTTTCCTTCTACATAAGGAAGAATTTTTTTGTCTGTAAGAAGATAATAACGACCCACAGCCATCAAGTTTGTAAATGCGTTTGTAACATCTACATCCATATCCGCAGTAGTTCCATCGGGGAAAGTATATTGTTGACGGGTTTGATCGTACCCATAAATTGAATAATTGAAATCCGCTCCAAGTGAAAACTTTTTGCTGGGCGATACTAAATGGAAATCTGTGATTATTCCATTCCCTTGTTTGATATTTTGTTTCATTTTGCCTGTTGGCGATGAATAAGCATATCCGAAGGACCACTCGCGATTCCATTGACCAAAAGCTGAATTGAGAGAAATTAAGAGGAACACCACCAACAATGACTTTTTCATAGGCTTTCTAAATTTCCCAATGAAGGTACAAAAGGGCAAGAATTATAACCTGACTAAAGGCGAATCTATTTTTTGGATTAGCCAAATGTGTACATTCGCGCCATGCGTATGGAAGAAACGGTAGCTGCCGTAAATCTGGTTTATGAAGAGCTGGATAAGCAAATTGCTACGTTTCAAGGGGCTACCTCTCTTCATTGCAAAGCGGGTTGTGGAAAATGTTGCTTTAAACCGGATATCGAGGCAACTGTATTGGAGTTTCTTCCCTTTGCCCTTCACCTATACAAGAACAACCTGGCCAACCAGTGGCTCGACAAACTGGATTCAATAGAATCATCCATGTGCTTATTACTAAATCCTGTTCGCGAAGGATTGGGACTTTGTACCGAGTATCCCTATCGGGGGTTGATTTGCCGCTTGTTTGGTTATTCAGCACGCACAACCAAGTATGCGAAAAAAGAACTGGTGACTTGTTCGGTGATCAAAACGGAACAAACCGAAGCGTATGCCGAAACTCTTGTTAAGATTGAGGCCGGACTGGATGTGCCTACAATGAATCAATATTATATGCAATTGCAGTGCATCGATTACAACCTAACTGCAAAATACTATCCCATCAATGTAGCAATCAAACATGCTATTGAAACGGTGATGCAATACTATACCTATGAAAATCCTACTGAGCCAGCCCTTGTATAAAGCCTTCTCCAATTTTATCGATTAGCACTGAAGCGGACGGAAGTTTAACAGTTGGCTTTGCTTGCTCCTTACTTTCCTTTTGGGGTACCTTTGAATCGAACCATATGCTAGTGAGGGCAATAATGGCTGCTACCACAATTCCAGCAATTAGCACAAGGTCTTTATCGGAGAGTTTTATTCGCACAATGCCTCTCATACCAAAATGGGTGCCATGCCCAAAATGTAAAGAATTCCAGCTTTTTCTATGTTCTGCTTCCATATTATGTTCAATTATGTACAGATTAATGCTTCTTTTCCGAACAGTTTAGTCGGTTACTGTGGCCTCTTGTTTGCTTATTAATAATCGGTTTGAACTTCTTTTCTTTCTAACTTTGTTACCAAGTCACTAATAGAATTACAGAAAAATGAAAAAATATTTCTTTTTGATCTTAGTTGGGGGGCTTTTATCTACAGTAGCTGAGGCACAAGAAGCTAGCACAAAAGGTGCTGCTGAAGTAAAGTGGATGACGTTTGAGGAAGCAGTTAAGCGATCAGAAACTGAAAAGCGTAAAATCTTTATTGATGTATATACCGACTGGTGTGGCTGGTGTAAAGTAATGGATAAAAACACGTTTACGGACCCCAAGATTGCAAAACTTCTTAATGAGAAATTCTACGCAGTTAAGTTCGATGCCGAGCAAACTGCGGATGTTACCTTTCGTGGCAACACATTTAAGTTTGTTCCTTACGGGAATAAGGGTGCTCACCAATTGGCCATGGCGTTACTTAATAATCAAATGAGTTATCCAAACTTTGTTTTTTTGGATGAAGAGTTTCGCATCGTTCCAATTATTGAAGGCTACACCTCATTGCCAGGCTATCGCAAACCAGAGGAGTTTCACATTTTTGTAAACTTTGTGAGTGGCGATTTTTATAAAACCGTTGCTTTTCAAGATTATCAAAAGGAATATAAATCCCCGTATGTAGCAGCGCCAGCGGGTGGCACCTCCGGAAAGTAAAAGGCAAAAGAAAGCCTCTCGCTTTTCAACAAGAGGCTTTTATTTTTTTAAGACTTAGAAGATTAATCTTCCTTGCTTTGATTCTTGGTTGTCTTTTTGAAATCTAAGTATCCGATGGCTGCTACAAAGCCAACAATACAAGCAACAATTATTACAAATAAGTTGGCTCCGTCTCCTACATTTTGTTCAAACATACTATTCAATTTTTGTTACTGGTCAAAGGTAATGGTTTCTGTCAATTCAGCCTAACCTGGCTTCTAAATTCCTAACTCTTCCTTATTGTTTCTAAGCACTTTAATGATAAATGCGATGTGCTCATGGAGGTCAACACCCAACAGTTCAACCCCTTTATACACCTCATCGCGATCTACTTTTGCTGCAAAGCCCTTGTCTTTCAGCTTTTTAATAACAGACTTTACCTCCAATGAGGAGATACCATCCGGGCGAACCTGGCAGCAGGCAACGATGAAACCTGTTAGCTCATCGCAGGCAAGCAAAGCCTTGTCGAGCAAGGTATCATATGATACTCCCCACTTTGTGTAGTGTGCTGAAATGGCATGAGCGATCTTTTCTTCACCTCGCATTCTTAACTTTTCAACAATGATCTTTGGGTGTTTTTCGGGGTAAACTTCGTAATCGGCATCATGTAGCAATCCGGCAACAGCCCATTCATCAGCATCTTCATTATATTTTTTAGCGTATTCTTCCATCACCAATTCGATGGTGCGCATGTGGCGAAGCAAGCTTTGGTTTTGTGTAAGGCTGCTAAGTAGGCTGCGGGCTTCAGTGCGACTGATCATTTTCGCTTAACAGTGGTAATAGATTTGCGTTTAGAATACACAAGATTTAAACCACCCAACACAATCCCGATTCCTAAAATCACAATGGTGATAATCATGCGGGTTTTCTGAAGCTCCAATGCGTTTACTTCCGCTTCCGTTTTAATAATCTCCATTTCCTTTTCTTTCTCCTGAAGATCAAGAGCTATTTCCATCTGAGCAATTTTGCGACTGCTTTCTTCACCATAGATTTTTTCTTTTTTAAGATCGTAGCGTACCATGGTTTCATAGGCCTCCTTCATTTTTCCTTGCTTGGAATAATTGAGCGCCATACTTTTTAAAATTGAGGGCTCAAAAATGAATGCTTGCATTTGTGCGCTTAGCTCCATAGCGCTATCTAAGTAGGCTTGCGAGTTTTTGAATTGTCCCGCACGTGCATATACTTCGCCCATACTGCTTAGAACATTTAGCACCACAAGTTGGTCATTCTCTTGTCGCGCTAACGCTAAAGCACGTTTATAGTATTCAACCGCGCGTTGATAATTGCCTTGCTTGAAATATAAGTTGCCAATGTTGTTCAGCGGGTCGGCATAGACTTTTCCACTTTCCTGACTTAGCTGATAGGCTTCCGAATAATACTTAAGTGCTTGTTCATAAAGTTGAAGATCGTTATGAAGATTGCCCAGGTTATTCATTGAGCCAATAATCTTTTGTTTATCGTTAATCTCCATAAACTGAGTGTGCGATTCTTCAAAATACTTCATTGCTTGCCCGTAATCTTTCTTAAAGGAATAAATGTTTCCAATATTATTTTTTGTAGTAGCAATGCCTTCTTTGTTTTGTAGTGCATCATAGAGTTGAAGTGAAATCAGGTAGTATTCTAGCGACTTATCCAGAGCACCTTGATTTTTATAAGCAATCCCTAAATTATTATAGGAAGCAGCCATACCCTTTTTATCCTCAATTTCTAATGCCAGAGAAAGTGCCTCGCGTGTGTATTCTATAGCTTTGATAGGGTCGGAATTTAAATGTGCCCGAAAAAGTTCGTTTAGGGTTTTTACTTTAAGATCGCCTTTGGCGGTGGTAAGCACTTGTTCAAGGCTATCAACTTTTGACTGAGCCAAAGCAAGGGTAGAGGATGCTAAAACAACAAAAAGTAAGTGGATAGGCTTCATGAATCGAATTTAATGGGTCAATTTAAGATATTATCTCTGAACATGGAATTTCTACAGACTTAACCATTCAGGTAGTTCTTTTTGATTAAAATTATAATCTTGTAGGCACGAATAAATTTTTACGTATGAAAGCACTCCCTTTTTTGATCATTCTTTTGTGTTGCACATTGGCCAAAGCTCAATCGGATGCCGAAGATGCCGCAGTTATGCAGCCAATCACCCGACTTTTTACGGGAATGAATTTAGGTGACAGTGCTATGGTTAGAAGTGCATTTGCAAAAGAGGTAACCATGGGTACCATCACGAAGGATAAGTCAGGAAACCCGATCGTTAGAAAATCGGAACTTGCTGGGTTTTTAAAAGCAGTGGGTTCTCCACATCCTGAACCTTGGAGTGAACCTATTTGGGATGCAAAAATTTCTATCGATGGAAACCTGGCTCAGGTCTGGACAAAGTATGCATTTTATCTGGGTAAGAAATTTAGTCATTGTGGTGTGGATGCATTTCATTTATTCTATGATGGAAAAGAATGGAAAATTTTACATCTGGTTGACACACGACAAACTGAAGATTGCAATATTCCTGTTGCGATAAGTAATCAATTTAAATAGTAATCTAATTTCATAATCATGAAACGACTCACCCTTATTTTCATTTTCATCATTGTAACATCGTTGGCGTACGCGCAACCAATTACAACTTTTATTTTGGTGCGTCATGCCGAGAAAGGAAATGATGGAACTAAAGACCCAGAATTAAGTGAAGCAGGACTGGCGCGTGCTCAATCACTGGCCAAATTAATGCAGGCTACAAAAGTAGATGCAATCTATTCAACACCTTATAAGCGAACCCGCAATACAGTTTCTCCTTTGGCAAAGGAGAAAGGATTTGATGTGTTGGAATACAATAAAATTGAAGAGATGGATGTTCTTCTCAAGAAGTATCAAGGTGGAACATTGATTATTTGTGGTCATTCAAACACCGTTCCTGCACTTGCAAATTATTTAATTGGGAAAGATTCGTACAAGGCGTTTGAGGATGGCGACTATGGAAACATCATTATTGTTTCCGTTGTGGAGAGAGGAAAGAATGCGAATGTGGTTTGGTTGAACTACTAACCATCACCAGCGTTTTAGTATTTTGGGTTAGAACTTCCGATTCAGTAAATTCGTTGAGTCATTTACAGTATGAAGTTTCCGATCACATTATTTTTAGTGTTGATCTTGTCTTCTGCCTCTTATGCGCAGGGCGAGCAGGAAGAACTTCGCAGAAGCATTTATTTTGGAGGAGGTAGCTATGATATAGATGAATATCAAATGAGCATGCTTTCGGATTGGTTGGATTCCATACCCAATCTTCTTGACAAATACCAGATCCAGTTAATCAGTCATACCGATCCCGTTGGTGGAAAGGAATTCAATGAGTGGCTTTCAAAAATGCGAAGCCTTTCGGTCTATGAAATATTAATTGAAAAGGACATTCCGGAACGGTTCATCTCCATCAAAGATTGGGATTTTGAAAATCCTGTTTACAGCAACCAAAGCCGAAGGGGCATGTGGATGAATAGGAGGGTAGATGTAATTTTGTACCCCTTCGTGTTTTAGAGGTACGAAGCCAAATGACGAAGTACGAATTCGTCCTTTTTCAAATCGTACCTCCCAATCGTCCTTTATCGGACACCTTTTTTCACTTACGGACGAGTTGATATGCAACTAATCCCTTTTTTGCACGTCTAATCCCTTATTACGTCTTGGCATGTATTTAGCCAAAGCAAAGGCAAATTGGCAAGGCGGCCTCATTTTTAAAGCCATTTTCATGATCAGTCTAAAAAACATTGATAAGTACATCGATTCGCGCTTTCAGCGCACATTTATCCTAAAAGGGATTGACCTTGAAGTACAGCAGGGAGAATTCCTCACCATTATGGGGCCAAGTGGTTCGGGTAAATCAACCCTTATGAATATTATTGGCATGTTGGATGAACCCTCTGCCGGTGAATATTATTTCTTTGATGAGCCGGTGCATAAGATGCGGGAAAAGCAGAAATCGGAGATGCACAAAAACTACATTGGTTTTATATTTCAAGCCTATCATCTTATTGATGAGCTTACGGTATATGAAAACATCGAGACTCCACTTTTGTACAAAGGAGTTAGTGGTGGCCAGCGTAAAAGTATGGTGGCCGAAATGTTGGATCGTTTCAACATGGTGGCTAAAAAAGATTTGTTCCCTGAGCAACTTTCTGGCGGACAACAACAATTAGTAGGCATTGCCCGCGCTATTGTAGGTCAACCTAAATTAATATTGGCCGATGAGCCTACAGGCAATCTTCATTCCGAACAAGGAAAACATATCATGGATATTTTTCAGAAGTTAAATGAAGAGGGTATAACCATCATTCAGGTAACACATGCAGAAGAAAATGCCCAACGCAGTAAGCGTGTTGTGAGAATTGCAGATGGAGCCATTGAGTCAGATGAAAAAATGAATAAACAATAATTGAGTAGTATGAAGAAGTTTGTAATTCTGGTCTTAGTTTTAATTACCTACACAGTTAAGGCCCAGGATAGTGCCCCTAAGAAATTAACGTTTGAAGAGGCGGTGAGCATTGCGTTAAAAAACAATGTCACCTTAGGTCAGCAAAGAAATCAGTTGGAAGTAAGCCAAATGCAGAAGACTGCCAGCATTGCAAGTGTCGCCCCTAGCATTAGCGTGAATGCGAACGCTCAGCAGTTTAATGGTAATTCTTTTAACCAACAACAGGGGCGGGCAATCAATGGTATTCGTGATGCGGTTAATGGTTCATTGAATGCCAACCTTACACTTTTCAATGGATTTAGCACCATCAATAACATTAGAATGACGAATAGTCAGTTGGATGCACAAAGTTATTTTGTAAAAAGAACTACGGAAGATGTAATCAACACGGTGGCTGCGCAATTCCTTACGGTGTTACTCGATATGGAGTTATTAAAAATTGCCACTGAAAATTTTGAGGCGCTGAATGTTCAGTTAAATCAAATTACGGAGCAAGTTAAGTTAGGGAGCCGATCTCCGGTTGATGAATACAATCAGCAAGGACAAACAAAAGGCGCAGAACTTCGCATGTTGCAAGCAGAGATAAATCTTACCAACGACAAGGCACTACTTACACAAACCTTATTACTGGATCCATTTATAGAGATTGAAGTAGCAAAACCAAGTTGGACTATTTCCGATATGGATTTGGTTAATCCGAAGCTTGATGAGATGTATGCGCTTGCAAAAGAAAACAGAGGTGACCTTCTTCGAGCTATTAAAAATGAGGAGGCTGCTAAGTTTGGAGTACAAATAACAAGAGGTCTTTATGCTCCCTCCCTAAACGCCTTTTTTAATTATGGCTCAGCCTACAATTATCAGCACGGCATTCCCGATTCGGTATTAGCTAACAACCCAAGTATAAACCGAGACTTTCAGGATCAATTTAGAGAGGACAACGTGTATAAAAGTTATGGTGTTGGCTTATCAATTCCTATCCTTAATGGATACCAAACTCGCTCTCGCGTTATGCAACAAAAAATCACGTTTCGAAACAGTACTCTTTTAAAAGATAATGCTGAAATTCAAGTGAAGACGGATGTGCTTCGTGCCGCCAAGAATTTTGAAGTGGGTAGAAAGTCTTATACCGTAAGTGTGGCGCAATTGGAGGCGGCTCAAATGGCCTATCAGTTAGAGTCAGAACGGTACAATTTAGGAATTACCAATTTTGTGGATTATGCTCAGGCTAACCGGGTATTGGTTCAAGCTCAGGCAGATAAAAGCCAGGCTGAGTTTAGACTTATATTCCAACGGGTGTTACTCGAGTACGCTACAGGAACACTTAAGATTGAGGGTGTTCAATATTAGTAGGCTAAATCAAGACACAACTATTTCTCAACCAACAACCCCTTCTCCTCTAAGGTCGATTTGATCTTATTATGATTAGCCCAAAACTTCTTTTTAATTTCTTCCATAGCCTGTTTGACTTCTGGAATATCCGAGGCCGATCCTCCAAGTTGGGGGTCTATATCACAAAACAAAACCAACCAATACATATAGTTTTCTTCCTTCGCGGCCAACTTCATATACTCTACTACTTTTTTTGTGTCGTGGCGATAGATATAATAGGAAGCAAGACCCAGTGATTTGTAGATCGATTTTTCGTTGTCGATATAGTGCTTATAACTTTCAATAAACTCTTCAGCTTTTTCTTTTTGACCCGCTTTAGAATAGACCTCACCAATGAGTAAGTTTTCATGCACATATACATCGAGGTTTTGATGCTCCCTGATATTTACAAATTCTTTGTAGTACTGATAGGCGCCTTCAATGTCCCCCAGATAATAGCTAACTTTTCCGATATCTTGTAAAATGTCAAACCGGGTAGAGTCTTTGTTAAATTCTTTAATGAGCAGTTCACGGGTTTGTTGGAGATCTCCATTTTTGGCATAAAGAATAAAGGCTCTCAAATGTCTGGAGAAAGGATTATCAGGAAAATACGCCAATGATTTGTCGATATATTTTAGGGCTTCATCGGTGAAGCCTGACTGCGCCAGCGCGTTACTCAACCGTAAGTATGTGTAACTTGTTGTAGTGGAATCAGTCGAACCAATGGTAAGCCGTAAACCTTTGAGTGCATACTCCAGATGCTTTGTTGTGTTGGGTACATAGCCTCCATATAAATCGGCAAGGACAGCAATGATTTCAGATGAATTCGGATTGTATTCCAACCCCCTTTCGAGATAAGGTATCGCCAGCTCATGTTCTTTTCTTTGCATATAGTAAACGGCCTTTGCCATCAAACTCTCTGCATTCTTTGGGTCATATAATAAAGCCTTATCGGAATAGCCTCCAATCTCCGCAGTATATTTTTTATCAGCTTTAAAAATATCAATATAATAGTATGCAATGGCTGCATCCGCATAGGCCATGGCAAATTGGTTGTCGAGTTCAATCGCCTTATTGAAAAATTCAACCGCTGATTCCAGATTGGTTCGATAACTCAAAAGCTCCCTTCCTTTCAGGAAAAAATCATAGGCCTCCATGTTTTTAGTAGGGATTTTTTCAAGTCGCTCTACTTCTTCTGGGGTAATAATTGCTTGAATTTCTTCAGCAACGTCTTTTGCAATTTCTTGTTGTAAGGCAAAAATGTCTTTTGTCTCCCTTCGGTATTGTTTCGCCCACAAGTGATTATCGTTAGGGCCATCAATTAACTGTATGTTTAGTACAATCTGATCACCGATTTTTTGTCCGCTTCCTTCTATAAAATAGACAACGTTTAACTCGTTTGCCATTTCACGAATGGATCGCGCTGTATTCCGGTATTTTTCAGTGGAGGTTCTGCTAAGTACCCTTAGATCTTTTATCTGCTGCAGGTTAATGAGTGTGGACTCCATCAATCCATTGATTAAATATAGATTGGAGGAGTCGTTGCTATCATTTTTGAATGGAAGAACAGCAATTGATTTTTCAACCTGAGGGGTTTGCGGTGTTGGTAGTTTTTTATAAAAAAACAGAACAGCCACTAGCGCAATAATCAAACAAGCTGATGCAAGGATGATGAAGTTTCTTTTTCGGTTTGTGTTTGAGGCTGGCAAATTGCCGGGAATAGGTTCTTGCTTCTGATCTCTTTTTCCTACCTCACCGGGTGGATAGCCATAGTATTCGCGGAAGCATTTAATAAAGTAGGATGTACTGCTAAACCCCACCTGATGAGATACTTCAGAAACATTTAGTTTAGCTGTTTGCAAAAGTTCCATCCCCCTCCTCAACCTAACCTGGTTGATCAACTGACTCACGGATAGGTTGGTCTCCTTCTTCACCTTTCGGAGCAGGTTAGAGCGGCTCATATACATTTTATCTGCTAGTTCGGACACGCCAAACTGCTCGTGGGCAATATTTTCCTCTACGATAGCCGTGAGCTTTCTAACAAAATCACTTTCAGATGGAGTCGTTTCAGTCATTTAAATGACACTCAGTTTTTTGCCGAATTTCGACCATTTGCGTCATAGTTTATATCGTTTCGTCATAATTTATACTAGTTAATTGATTCTTGATGGTTTTGTGAGCATAGCTATTTAGCCCAACCTCAATGCTCAACTCACCTTTGTCTCACAAATTTTTTAAACCATTTAACTAACAAATCATGAAAACAAGAAAGAACAATCACTTCGCAGTTGTAGCCTTTTTAGGACTCCTGTTAATCGCATCAGCCTGCCAAACAAAAAGCGACTCCACTCAAAATGATAAGCCTCAAGTTTCCGCTCCTGAAATTGATATTCATACAGCTGTAGTTACAGAAAATATTGATGCGCTCAAGCAACATATTGCGGCTGGGTCTAACCTGAATGAACCCGATCCGTTTGGTGGTTCCAGTCCGCTCATCAGTGCTGCTGTATTTGGAAAAACTGAAGCCGCACAACTATTAATTGAAGCTGGAGCTGATATTGACTTTCAGAACAATGATGGTTCAACGGCACTTATTTCTGCCGCCTACTTTTGCCGCCCTGAGATTGTAAAAATGTTGTTGGATAAGGGAGCGGATAAAACAATCACGAATAAGTATGGAGCCACAGCTTATCAGTCGGTTAATTATCCATTTGCTGATGCAAAGGAAAGTTATGAGATGATGGGTAAAATGCTCCAACCAATGGGATTGAATCTTGACTATACCTACATAGAAAAGACAAGACCCGAGATTGCTGAAATACTGAAATAGAAAGTTAAAAAGCAGAAAGCTAAAAGAAGAGAGAAATGCTGAGTTCTATTAGAAGATATGATATTGATTGGTTGCGCGTGATCGCCATCGGCTTGCTTTTAATCTATCATGTTGCGATCGGATTTCAATCGTGGGGAATTATGATTGGATTTATAACAAACGAAAAACCGTGGGCATCTTTATGGATTCCCATGACCTTATTGAATGTGTGGCGAATACCCTTGTTGTTTTTTGTTTCGGGAATGGGAGTTTACTTCGCTATGCAAAAAAGAAACTGGAAACAGTTGATCGCAGAGCGCTCTGGTCGAATACTCGTTCCATTTCTGTTTGGAGTGTTTATCATCTTTCCAATCTCACTTTACATTTGGCGCAATTACTATCAGTGGGGTCAACACTACGATCCAAACCCCGGCCATTTATGGTTTTTAGGAAACATCTTTATGTACGTGGTAGTGCTGTCTCCAATTTTTTTCTATCTCAAAAAAAATGTTGAAGGTAAAATAGCAAGTGCAATCAAATGGATTTTCAGCAATCCGTTAGGCTTACTTTTAGTGATAGGTGTTTTGGTTGTTGAAGCACTGCTTGTAAAACCAATTCCATATGAATTGTACGCCATGACATGGCACGGATTCTATTTGGGGTTCATCGCATTCTTCTTCGGCTTTTGTTTTGTGCTAAGTGGCGATGGTTTTTTGAAAATGATCTTAAAAGGACGGTGGTTGTTTCTGCTAATAGCTACCGTTCTTTTTACCTTTCGCTATCAACTTCAAATGAAGTTTCCTGTTTACCTGATTCCCATTGAATCCGCCAATTGGATATTTGCTGTGCTTGCATTCGGATATAAATACCTGAGCAAGCCCAGTAACACATTATCTTATTTAAGTCAGGCGGCCTACCCGGTTTACATTCTGCACATGATATTTCTTTTCCTGGGGTCGTGGCTACTATTCCCACTGAGTATGAGTGTGTATCTCAAATTTATTTTGGTGTTGGCTTTTACAGGGATTGGGTGTTTTGCTACTTATGAACTGATCCGAAGAATTAGCTTTCTCAGACCCTTGTTTGGTCTTAAATGGAGGGCAGATAGAGCTGGTATTCAAGTATCTAAACGGCCAATTACCAAGGAAATGGCTGGATTATAATTGGCTCAAATACAAAACTTTGCTACCTTTGCCACCCCATTCGAGTGACTGGGGCCTTTTTGAATATTTCAAGCAGGTTTAACCAAACAAAATTTGTTGCAGCAAGCCCGGCTGTAGCATGTAAACAGGGCAGATTATTATGGCGAAAGTCCAAAAAGAAAAATTAGAAGAGCCGAAGATCAAAGCTGCCAAATTGGTGACGGATGATGATGCTCCGGTAAAAAAGACTGTAAAAGGCGCTGCTGCTGAAGACCTTTTTGAAAAAGATGAGTTATCAGAGTTTAAACAGCAAAAAAAGGCTGAAGAAGAAGAAGGCATCAGCCGGATGATTAAAGATGTAACGGCTCGCAGAGCGGCTACTGAATCAAATGTATCAACCGAGAATTTTGATTGGGATGCATATGATCGCAAAGGTTTTGGTGAAGGGTATTCTTCTAAAGATCGCGATGCTTTATTAAAGAAATATGAAGGCACCGTAACCTCAGTGAATGAAAGTGAACTGGTGGTGGGTATTGTAGTAGGTATTAACGATAAGGATGTAATCCTTAACATTGGTTTTAAATCAGATGGTCTTGTGCCATTAGCTGAATTTAAAGATCAGCCTGCTTTAAAAATTGGTGATTCAGTTGACTTATTTATTGAAGAGCGTGAAAATGCAATGGGTCAATTAGTTCTTTCTCGCAGAAAGGCCAAGCTATTGAAGGGCTGGGAGAATGTGCAGAAAGCTCTTGATAAGGATGAGGTGATTGAAGGTTTCGTGAAGCGTAGAACCAAAGGTGGTTTGATTGTAGATGTATTTGGCATCGAAGCGTTCTTACCAGGTTCACAAATTGATGTGAAGCCGATTCGCGATTTCGATATCTATGTAAATAAGAACATTGAAGTGAAGGTGGTGAAAATCAACTACACAAATGATAACGTAGTAGTATCACACAAAGTGTTGATCGAGAAAGATCTTGAACAACAAAAAGCAGTGATCCTTACAAACCTTGAGAAAGGTCAGGTATTGGAAGGTGTGATCAAGAACATGACCAACTTCGGTGTATTCATCGACTTAGGTGGTGTAGACGGATTACTACACATTACTGATATTTCATGGGGACGTATCAACCATCCTGAAGAGTTATTGAAACTTGATCAGGTGGTGAAAGTAGTTGTACTTGATTTCGATGGCGATAAGAAGAGAATCTCATTGGGTATGAAGCAACTTACGCCTCATCCTTGGGAATCATTAGGTGCTGAAATCATTGTTGGTTCAAAAGTGAAAGGTAAGATTGTGAATGTAGCCGATTACGGAGCATTCTTAGAATTGCAACCTGGCGTTGAAGGCTTAATCCATGTAAGTGAAATGAGCTGGTCACAACACTTACGCAATCCACAAGACTTTATTAAAGTAGGGGATGAGTTGGAAGCCGTTGTGTTGACAATCGATCGCGATGAGCGCAAGATGTCATTAGGTATTAAACAACTTACTGAAGATCCTTGGACTAGACAAGATGTATTGAGCAAGTATGCAGTAGGTACCCGTCATAGCGGTATCGTCCGTAACTTGACAAACTTTGGTTTGTTCATCGAATTGGAAGAAGGCATTGATGGATTGGTTCACGTATCAGATTTGAGCTGGACTAAGAAAATCAAGCATCCTTCAGAATTCATTAAAGTGGGTGATTCATTAGATGTTCAAGTATTAGAATTGGATGCTACCAACCGCAGATTGGCACTTAGCCATAAGCATTTGGAAGAAAATCCTTGGGATACTTTTGAAACTGTATTTACTATCGGTTCTGTACACAAGAGCACCATTATCAGCAAGAATGATAAAGGCGCTGTGTTAGAATTGCCTTACGGTATTGAAGGATTCTGTTCTACTAAAAACTTGGTGAAAGCAGATGATAGCAAACCGGAAGTAGGCGATGCTGATGACTATAAAGTTCTTGAGTTCTCGAAAGATGACAGAAGAATTGCTTTGAGTATGAAGGCAATGTGGTCAACTGAAGAAGAGAAAGCGGCACCTGCTGCAACAACAGCTAAGAAAAAAGCTGCTCCTAAAGGAAAAGGTATCGATAAAATAAATCAGGAGGCTGAGAAATCAACTCTGGGCGATATCGAAGCGTTGAGTGCATTGAAAGAGAAGATGAGTGCTGCGAAAGCAAAGTCATCAGACGAATCAAAGTAATCAATTGATAGAATAGCTAAAGAAGGTGACTGTTAAGGTCACCTTCTTTTTTTTAGTCCGTTGTAATACGGATTGATTTTTATAATTTTGTCCTGTAAGGTTCCGTGGCCGAGTGGCTAGGCTGAGCTCTGCAAAAGCTCCTACAGCGGTTCGAATCCGCTCGGAACCTCAATATCGTTTTAAATGCCCTTATTTAAGGGCATTTTTGCTTTACAGGATAACGGGCAGTATGACGAAATTGGATTTATTCTATCTCCATTGCCTTGGTTCGGAATCAACGAGCTTCCCAGTAGATCGTAACCAAGTAAAACTATTGACCTTTTGATGTACTTCATTATATATGTCACCATATCCTAGAGATACATCAAAATCAATCGTTTCAGGCAATTCTTCATTCAATGAATTGAGAATTATTGAAAATGTTCTTGAATATTCCTCATTTGCATCTTTAGTAAGTTTGACTTGTAGGGGTTTCAACCAATCCCCTTGCTCAATACGATATTTATATTCCGAAACTACAAGTGTGGGTTCTGTCTTGCCATTATTTTTATATGTGAGTGAAAAATAAAGTTTTCTTACCAATTCAATTTTTACGCCTGACAGAAGTGGGAATTTTTCTTTTGCTTTTAAAGCAGCATCTAACGTTGTGAATACGGGTATTTCTGGAACTTCTTTGCCATCGCTATACACGTATTGAAACAAAATAAAAGCATCCTTTATAGTTAGAAGTTCTTTTTTAATTAGAACTAAATCTGGAGGATTCTCTCCTTTTTTCTTTTCGGTCATAGTTGCTTTTGGTGTCCTTTCTCCAAAATGTAAGTCTGAAGGGTAGCGAAATAAATTCGGAATGTTGTCGCTTACTTTGCTGAGGTACTTTTTTGCCTTTTCCATTTCTTCAGGTTTTGGAAAACCGTATGGAGTAAAGTAAGTTGGTGTTATTTCCATTACTAGTTTAGAATCAACTATCAGTCCTCCTATTAAAACTTTATTTGGTGATAATAAATCAATATGAAATTTAGTTATTCCATCAATATCAATAACCTCAAGTGCTTTATCATCATAATTTCTATCAAAATACTTGCCTGGATTTACTTTCCATTCATTATCTATCATACGTGAAACAATATTCCCTTCAAGATTCCTGAATGTTGCGCTTATTAGCATCCTATTTGAATCAAATTTGATAGTTAGTTCAAAATCAGAATTGGCAAAAGAATTAAGTGGCTTAAAAACATATCCGCTTCCCCTATTGGTAAGAATAGATGTATTGCTTCCAATGGAGACAACAAGCGGAGGTAGTTTGATTGGTGTTGTTTTAGACGGTGAAGATTTTATTTCCTCAGGGACAAATTTGCCAACAATAGCTTCCTTTCGTTTATTCGATAGCTTTTCAATTCGTTCCTTTTCTTCCCTTTCGTGAATTTCGGCTTGCTCTTCTTGTCTAATTTTTTTATCAAATCCAACAATTTTTCTTTGTGAATAGTAGTATAGCAAAGCGCCAGTTAATACAGCAATAACAGGTACCCAAATAATTTGAAAATTCTTCCACCATTGAAGTGAGTCTTGCAGTTGTTCCATTTTTGTTTTCGTTGTTTTTCTGGTATGCATATCCTTCTATTCAATAGAAAGATAATCAAAATCCAATAAATATGATGAATAACCACCTGTAGCTTGCATGGTTCAAAATGAGTTATAAATCTGGAACTATTTTTTTGAGATTCTTAACTTTGATAAGGAGTGTATAACCGTTAGATTAGAGATAGTAATTATCTTAAGTCGGATGAAATACTAGAAAATGCCAAGACGTTTCAGGTCAAAGAGCGTAATCCCTAAAATATCACTCTGGAACATAGAGGAAGAGAGGCCATTCAATGCATTCGTATTTGAATCGATCCCGCCAAAGGATATGCTCCAGTACAAGGCACATAAAAAAAACCATTTTGTGATTTCATACTCCCTGAAGGGCTCATTCAGGAGTTTCATCGATTTTAAGGAAAGAATTATCAATCCGGGTGATGTTGGGTTAATTAATCCAAATCACATCCATTTTGTTCGACCCCTTGACAGAAATAAGATCAAGGTCATCATCGTTGCATTCAACCGCGCTTTTTACAACCGGTTGAACCTAAACGCTAAAGTGAATATGATGACAAACGCTCCGCATGAAAATCTGAGGGTGCATGGTCAGCGATATGATGAGGACATTATCCCACTTCTTTTCCGATCAATCTTAAAAGAATTTCAAGCACGTCAAAAAGTAACCCCTGCTATTGTTTCGCTGATGTCGCTTTTAATTACCCGTGTGTGTGAGCAGAGTAATCCCAACAAGGAACTTACCAAAATCAATTTCACCTATTATTCTTTTTTGAATTTGCTGAACGAAAATTTATCCAAGACACACCGTGTTACAGAATATTCTGATAAGCTTAAGCTATCAGAAAAAAGTTTGAACCGAGCGTGCCAGGCAGTTGCGCAAAGTTCTGCGCAAAGCATTATTCATCAAAAAATTAATTTCGAAGCCAAGCGCCAGTTGGTACATGATCAATCATCTGCCAAGGAGATTGCTTACTCCGTAGGTTTCACCGACCCAATTCAATTTTCAAAATTCTTTAAACAGCATAACGGATTTACTCCCTTGGAGTATCGGAAAAAAGCCCGTTCAGGACGATTGTCCTAAAACACCAATAACTGTCTATTCTTTACAATACCCCGTTTTTATCGCTTGCGTTTGAATAGTAAAAGCGAATATTTATGGACACTTCATGGTCAATCTTTAGTGGCGGAAGGTTAAATCAAATCCCTGTTAACTCAATATTTAGGATAACAACGGATGATAGGTTCGAAAGTATTCTGTTTCGATCCGCACTCGTTAAGCAATCTTTTGAAGATAAATTAAAGAGGCAATTACCCTTGCAAAAAGTGAATGCTAGCTCTCAGGTGCCTTTGTGCATTATGTATCAATCGGTAGTTGTAGGAAGGGAATCAACAGAACAGGAAGTTGAACTCTCTGTTGTGGTAAAGGATGAAACAGATGATTCCATGCTTTGGCATTTCATTCTCATGAGCCCTGAAAGACATATTTCGCCTGATGACCTGGACGAAATTGTCACCCTGATTATCAATCGCCTTTTTCCAGATAAAATGCATTTGCACAAGGCTTGTCTATAAATGCCAATACATCTTTTGATAGCAGCCCGTTTTAATAGTAAGAATTATTTAATAAAAGAATTATAGTAAACCTAAAAACCATTACAATGACAAATCGCATTGAGAGTCGTATGTATAAAAACGTTGCCATGTTCATTTCTATTGTATTGACAATGATTGCAATCACCTTAGCAAAGAAGGCGGTTGCTGCTCCCCAGATACACCCTAACAAGATGGAGATTCAGAATCAAATTAAAAGTGATTGCCTGGCTGGTTCTAAATTTTATCTTAACTATAATTAGTGATGAGCACCCAATTTAATAATCAGATGATACGTGATTGTTTTTTTGATGAGGCGCAAATTTCTGAGTTGGGATATAGTGATGTAGTTACAGTGGGATTTGGCCCATTCACGGAATTTGATTTTAATAATTTCCTGAAAAAAAATGGGTTTAATATCCGGAAACCTTCAGGTAAGATGGCCATTTTGATTATAGGAAAAGAAGGGTGGGAGGAATCTACGGTTATGGAGATTTTGAAACTGCGGGCTGGTGGTACACTGCGTGTGTATTCGCAAGAAATGTTTTTGCTACACTGTTCATTAGGAATGGATCCCCTCATATCTTCAAAAAAGATCCTAAAAAGTTTCGCAGAAGATCATGCTGGGTTGCAATTTCTAATCGAAGCGGGATTTGATTGGCCGATTACTACGATTGTGCCCTCATTTGATGAAGAAGATTCAGATGCTTTTTTTAATCCCACAAGTGAGAAAGAGATTCTTGCAGCTTAGGTTTGCGTAACTAACCTTTGATAAAATTTGGTATCTTGAAACTCTTATAGGTTTCATGGCAAGAACTGCATCATCTTCGTACTCTAATCATGTGCAATTAATAAAGGGTGGTCAGGATTTCTTTCAGATCCTGAAATCAAAGATTGCGGAGGCTGAGAAAACCATCTACTTCCAATTTTACATTTTTGATGAAGATGAAACGGGCCGCAGTGTTGCCAATGAGCTGATTGCGGCCGCAAAGAGGAAGGTGAGTGTTTACTTGTTACTGGATAAGTATGGATCGAACAATCTCTCGTCTGATTTCATTCAGGAATTAATAGATGCCGGTATTCACTTCCGATGGTTTACCGCTTTTTTAAAGAACAAAAAATTTTATGTTGGCAGGCGCCTTCATCACAAAGTAATTGTGATTGATAGTACTAAAAGTTTTGTCTGTGGCCTCAATATTAGCAACCGCTATAATGAAGTTGATGGCAAAGCAGCCTGGCTTGACTGGGCAGCGTATTCAGAAGGAACCACTTCCCTTCTTTTAGAACAAATTTGTAAAAAGAGAATCCGCGATCATTCTCCCGGAAAAATTAAGCATGAGGAACATGCATCGAATAAAAAGCAATACGTTGTTAACGTTTGTATAAACGATTGGGTGTCCCGAAAGTCGCAGATCACCACCAGCTACTTAAAGGCAATCCGAGCGGCCACTTCATCGATTCATATTATGTCGCCTTATTTTCTTCCTGGGCATCAATTTCGCAGTGCCTTGAAGTGGGCTGTAAAGCGGGGTGTAAAAGTTCAATTAATACTTGCAGGGAATTCGGATATCCCTTTTGGTAAATATGCAGAGCGGTATATGTATGAGTGGTTGTTAAAGAATAATATTCAGGTGTATGAGTACCAACCCAGTATACTCCATGGAAAAATTGCTACAAGCGATGGCGAATGGAGTAGCGTGGGATCATACAATGTTAACAATCTAAGTGCGTATGCGAGTATTGAACTAAATCTGGAAGTTATAAATAAAAGTTTTGCTCAGGATGTTCAAAGTCGCTTAGATAAAATTATACAAAATGATTGTCAGCAAATAACCCGACAAGTGTATAAATACGAAACCAATATGTGGAAGCGTTTTGTCTATGGATCGATGTTTAATTTTATACGTCTGATGTTGTTTATTTTTACGTTCCAAAGACCGCATCACGAGTAATGGATTCAATTACTCATATTGCTATAGGCGCACTTATCGGTGATGCAGTTGCAGGCAAGAGACTAGGCAAGCGTGCGCTTATTATTGGTGCGGCCTGTCAAAGTATTCCCGATGTTGATTTCATCAATTCATTTTTTCTTTCGCCCACCGAAAATTTATTGGCGCATAGGGGATTAACGCACTCGTTTTTATTTGGTGTTTTAATTACGATTATCCTTTCATGGATTGCCACTCGATGGAAGCGATTCCCTGATGTGAGTATAAAGAGTTGGATGGGATTTATAGGTATTGAAATTTTTGTTCATCTGTTACTGGATTCGTTAAATGCCTATGGAGTAGGTTGGTTTGAACCTTTCTCCAGCAGGCGGTTTTCGTTTAATGTCATCTTTGTGGCCGACCCATTGTATTCTATCTGGCTGGGGATTGCTTGTTTAGGAATGTTGATGACGTATAAGAATTATGAAAAGCGAAAGAGATTTGTTCTTCTTGGATTGATAGTAAGTTCATTATATCTATGCGTTTGCCTGGTTAATAAAACAATAATTAATAATCGAATTGAATCAACATTAAAAAGTAAAGACATTGAATGGAAGCGGTATTTTGCAACACCCACAGCTTTTAACAGCATGTTATGGTACTGTGTAGTTGAAATGGATTCTTCTTTTTACATAGGATATAGTTCAATCTGGGATACATCCCCGGAAATTTCATTCACACAGTTTAACCAAAAACGTTATTTAATTGAGAATACCTCGGATGATAAAGAAATAGAAAACCTGATTAAGTTTTCGAATGGATATTTTACGGTAGAGCGGCTTGAAGGTGAGGCGCTGCTTTTTAATGATTTACGTTTTGGCCGTATTGCCGGCTGGCAAAATAAGCCCACCGGATTTTCATTTCATTATTATCTGAAAAATCCGGATAAAAATTTGTTGGTTATTCAGCGAGGAAGGTATGCGGAATGGAATGTCGCTACCATGAAGTCGCTAGCGGTTAGAATGATGGGAGATTAGACAGCAACCGAATGCAGTCCAATTGTGCTGGTGCCAATCTTATTTTGATGCAAAACATGAAAATCCACATCGACAGAATGGGGTATTTTGTCTCTTTTTTTTATCCAACCCTTTGTTAGCTTGCATGAACTTAGATTTTTAAGTTTTACATTTGGTGGGAATGGTTTTGTGAGCTAATGAGGAAATTTTACGTATTACTTTTCATAGGGATTTTTTCTTTCGTGTCTGCCCAATCGCAGCAGTTAACGGGCAGGATTATTTCACCCACTGAGCCGGACGGTCTGCCTGGCGTGAACGTTTCTATTAAAGGAACTTCATCGGGTGCTATAAGCGATATCAACGGTAATTTTTCCATTACTATTGAGTCAGGTTCAACCCTTATCTTTTCATTTATTGGTTATAAAACGCAGGAGCTACTTTATAACGGCCAAACCTCGGTTGTAATTACGATGGAGGAATCGGCCAGCGAGCTTGATGAGGTGGTGGTAGTTGGGTATTCTTCTATCATAAAAAGAAATATAACGGGGGCAGTTTCAACGATTAGTGCCGACAATCTAAAAAGTATTTCAGTCAATGGTCTTGATCAGGCTTTGCAGGGGCAAGTAGCAGGAGTGCAAGTCACACAATCTTCAGGTACACCCGGTGGAGGAGTTTCCATTCGTATTCGCGGAGCCACGTCTATTTCTGCTAGTAACAGACCGTTGGTGATTATTGATGGTATTCCTGTTGAAACAGGAGGGTTAGGAGCCAGGGATTTCGGAGGACAAAGCGATAATGCTCTTTCTCTACTAAATCCTAATGACATTGAGACGTATACGGTGCTATCCGATGCATCCGCGAAAGCGCTGTACGGATCGCGGGCATCCAACGGAGTTATTGTTATTACAACCAAGCGAGGTAAGAATTCCCAAACTAAAATTTCGTTTGATGTGCAGCGGGGAATTATTGATCCGGTAAAAACATTAGATCTGTTAAATGCTTCCCAATTATTGGAATTGCAACGCGAAGCAGTAACCAATGCCGATGAAAACCCTGATGGTTTTGGATTGATAGATGGCGTAACAGATGGGGTTAATACAAATTGGCAAGATGAGGTGTTGCGTAGAGGCATCATGCAACAATATCAACTATCGGCAGCCGGTGGCGATGAGAACACTCAATTTTATCTCAGTGGAAATTTCAGGGAAGAAGAAGGTGTTCAACTTAATAATAAATTTCAACGTTACGGGTTTACCTTAAATCTTGATCAGAGACTTACGTCTAAACTTTCGGCATCAACTAGTATTTCACTTTCACGATCACTTAACATGAGAGTGAAGGGTGATAATTTTTTGGATGGCGTTTATTCGGGGGCTGTGAAAAGCCTTCCGTTTAATGTTCCTTATGACGAAGAGGGTTTATTAGTGGGTCCGGCATCTGCACTCTATGCCGGGTTCCCGAATTTTAATCCGGTAGCTCAGGCATTGCTTCCACGATTTAATACGATCACGGCAAAAGCACTTGCCAATCTCAATTTAACGTATCAGATAAACAACAACTTGAGAATTAAGGCTCAAACAAGTTTAGATTATAACAATGTTACGGAGGATCAATATGAGAATTCTCAAACTGCCATTGGAGGGTTTCTTCCCAGCGTAGGCGGACAAGGCTATGGTGTATTCTCAGCCAATACCTACTCTAATGTTGACTCTTACCTTACGCTTTCGTATGACACAGAATTTGCCACAAAACATATATTAAATTTAGTAGCAGGTACTGAGTTATATCAGAGTTTTGCCAATGGTGGTAATGCTCAAGGCCGCTTATTTGCCAGCGATGATTTTACCTACATCCAATCAGCGGGTATTGTTGACAATGGCTCTTCTTACAAAGAACCTGCACACACAATCTTGTCTTTTTTTGCAGAAGCCCGATATGACTATGATGATCGGATTTTAGTAACGGCAAGTTTGCGAACCGATGGATCATCAAACTTTGGTCAGAATAATAGGTTTGGTTATTTCCCAGCCTTATCTGCTGCGTGGAGAATTTCTCAAGAGAGTTTTTTCAAATCATCTTTTATTGATGATTTAAAACTTAGAGGAAGTTTTGGGTTAACAGGCAATGAGCGAATCGGAGCCTTTAATTTTTTGGGTCAATGGGGAACGGCAACTTATAGCGGCAGCTCCGGTGTGGTGCCTCTTAACGTGCCCAACCCTAATATAAAATGGGAAACAACACAAGAGCTCAACTTAGGAGTTGATGTAAGTATGTGGAGCGGCCGCTTGCAATCAATCTTCAATGTTTATTATAACAAAACAAATGACTTGTTACTTACCCGTCCATATCCATTAACCACAGGCTTTGGCGGTATTGCCGATAACATTGGTGAAATGGAAAATAAAGGAATTGAGTTAACACTTACTTCGGTGAATATTGATAAGGCTGTTAATTGGACAACTTCATTGAATGTGTCACGCAACTTAAATAAAGTATTATTTCTGGCAGACTCCATTCCATTGTATAGGGGGTATTCGGGTGAAGGAGTTGATGCAACAAATATTATAAAAGAAGGAGAACCACTTGGATCATTTTGGGGATTAAATTATTTAGGAGTTAACCCGGCTACTGGCGATGCCATGTATGAAGACCTTAATAATGATGGTGCGATTACGAATGCCGATGCCATGGTGATTGGAAATGCGCAACCTAAATTGATTGGCGGAATCACCAATCGGGTAGCCTATAAAAGATTTGATTTGTCAATATTTTTTAATTTTTCCTTAGGTAATAAAGTGTTGAACTTTTCCAAAGCTTCGCTTGTCAACATGGGTGGCGATATCCAAACCAATCAATCAGTCGATGCGTTACGAAGATGGCAAAAGCCTGGGGATGTAACAGATATTCCGCGCTACGAATTGAATAGCACATTAAATAATTTACATAGCAATCGCTTACTCGAAGATGCTTCTTACTTGCGATTAAAGAATTTAAGTTTTGGGTATAACCTGCCAGCTAAAATTGCTAACAAAGCAATGTTCGAGCAATTCAGAGTCTATATATCGGGCACCAATTTGTGGACGTTAACAAAATATTCGGGCTCCGATCCTGAAGTAAGTACATTGGATGGTTCTACGTCTGCTCAGGGAATTGATTTCTTTACATTGCCGCAGGTGCGCACGATTACTATAGGAATAAATGCTGTGCTCAAATGAAAAAGATCATTACATATATACCGCTGATCTTGTTTTTTCTAGCAACCAGTTGTTCTGATTTGTTAGAACCGGAACCTATCGATTTACTTACCGATGATGTGGTGTTGAATGAACCCAAAGATGTTCCCAACGTTGAGATTGGTCTATATAGTTCCTTCAGACCTATTATTCCAGCTGCAGTAATTGCAGGTGATGCTACTGCCGATATGTTAATTAACAATGGCACGTTTAATCAATACAGGGAATTAGGAACAAAACAAATTACATCAGCCAATGCATCGGTGGCAACCCTATGGGGTAATATCTACAACACGGTTTACCTGGCTAATTTTATTATCGAGAGGTTGCCGCAAGTTCCTGGCGTTACTGCCGCTCAGCGCGATAAGGTGTTAGGAACGGCTCACTTTCTGCGAGGCTATGCATATTTTGTGGCGCTCTATTCTTTTGGAGGTGTCCCGAAAGTAACTGATATTTCAATTGATGTTAATAGGGACATTGCCCGCGCCACCGAAAGTGAAATTCTTGATTTTATTTTAGAAGACTATACAGAAGCACTTGCTATGGTACCGAGTGCTTCATCTAACGCAGCTTTTGTTAACACCAATTCGGTGCGAGCAGCATTGGCAAAGTATTATCTGTATCTGGGTAACAATGCTCAGGCAGAAAGTTTTGCAACAAGTATAATTACTTCTAATCAATATCAACTTGAACCTAATTTTGAAAACCTGGTCACTAAGGATTTTACAGCCGAAGCTATTTTTGAGGTGGGCTACACGATTGCCGATGATCCAGGAACGAACGGAAGCATTGGGTTAAATAATCTTTTTGTGGGTAGAAGGGAAATCATTCCTTCCAATCAGGTTGTAGTTGCTTTGGCATCGGTGGAATCAGGTGAACGGTTTTCTTCTATTTCTTTTAATGCTAATAATTTAAAAGGAAGTGATAACGGTTGGTCTGTTGCTAAGTATGGCACCGCTGATCAGGATAACAACAATGTAGTAGTATTTAGGTTGGGCGAAATGTATTTGATACGCGCTGAGGCACGCAGTAAGCAAAACAATACAACGGGTGCACGTGATGATTTGAATGTTCTTAGGGCTCGTGCGAAAGCTCCACTGATTACATCAGCAAGTCAAAACCAACTTATTCAATTGATAGAAGACGAGCGCAGATATGAGTTAGCATTTGAAGGGCATCGGTGGTACGACCTCGTTCGTACAAATCGTGCAAAGGCTGTGATGAGCGCCTTTTCATCAAATTGGAAAGATGCGTATGAATTGTGGCCGATACCACAGCGTGAAATTTTAAATAACCCTGCATTGGTAGGAAATCAAAATCCGGGCTATTGATGAAGAAAGTAGTTGCCATATTATTTTTTGCTCTTTTAGGGATAACTAGTTGCGAAACGGAGCGTGTGATTTTTACGGGACCTTACTTTGTTCGGTTTTCGGAATCGGACATGAGTGTAAAGGAAAGTTTTAGTAAGGAGATTGATATTGAAGTTCAGGTTGCATCACCCAATGTTGAGGAAGATGTTGTTATCTCTTATAAAATATCTGGCTCTGCCAGGGTAGGGATTGATTATACGATTGTGGGTGAATCCGGTAAAGTCACCGTGAAGAAAGGAGAGTACTTTGGATCAATCAAAGTTAAATTGATCAACAATGCTAATAACATTATCAGGAGTCAGGATGTAGTATTTACAATAGAGTCCGTTAGCGGAAGCCTTCAAGTAGGCCAGGGCGAAAGTGCCATTGGCAATGCCTATACACTCACAATTATTGACGATTGTATTTTAGGTGGAACCTATATTGCTCAGCGCGGATCAATACAAGTGCCTGATATTTCTATTACTAGTACGGATTGTGAAAATTATATTTTATCCGATTGGAACATCAATGTATTCAACTCCAGTGCAATAATGGATTTAAAATTTATTGATAATGGAGATAATACATTAACCATTCCTGAACAAGAAGAGGAAAATCTTGACGAAACTCAGGCTACCATTCTTGGTACAGGTGTGGTTGATCCGCTTACGCGGAAAATAATATTGACTATTACCTTAGTTGATTTCACAAATCAGCCACAAGTTACCATTACCTACTTACCGGATTAACTTATGCCTATGAAGAAGTTAATACTCTATTTTATCTTACTTGCCTTAAGTTTTAGTTGCACAGAAGAAATTGTACCTACACCATACACGTACACTAAATTTTTTACTGGCGAGAATAGCAAAACCTGGAAATTTAAAATTATTGAAGAGACACTTGATGGCAAGGTGATTGACCGTTTCTCTATTCCGTGTGCGGTTGATGATCGATATGTTTTTTTTGCAGCAACAGGGCATGCCTACGAAGCTCAAACAGGTAATAATAAATGTAGCACAAGCGAGGAAAATATTATTGAAGACGTATGGACTTTTAACAATGCCAATGCCACGCTAACAATGTTACTGCCTTTTTTCTCTACAGATGGTCCATTGCCTTTTATTGTGCGTGAAGTGGACAAGAGTGGGATGAAGTTGGAAATTTTCTTGGATCAGGAAAACACAAATAGTTACCGCATTCAGTTTGATGTCGTTAGCGAAGATTGATGTCGTTATGATGGTGAGAGTTTTTATTTTCTTATTCTTTTTTATCGGGATTGTTAACCTTGCAACAAGCCAAATGAAACCCATTGTTGGATGTGCAACCATGGAGCAGGATAGCATTAACCGGGCAAAATTTCCTCAACGCGGTTCCTTAGATGAATTTGAAATAGCACTACAAAAAAAAATTGGCGAGATACGATTGCGCGAAGCTACCGGGGGTAGAACTCAAGCTGCTATTTTAAATATACCCATTGTAGTGCATGTAGTGCACAATGGTGAAGCAATAGGTACGGGCTTAAATCTCAGTCTTGCGCAAATTCAATCTCAGCTAGAAGTGCTCAATGAAGACTTCCGAAAAAAATTGGGTACACCCGGCTACAACACAAGTCCGGTGGGTGCCGATATAGAAGTAGAATTTTGTCTTTCACCAGTTGATCAAAACGGTATCCCGCTTGCTGAGGCGGGTGTGCATCGGTACAATGGTAACAAAGCAACCTGGACGCGAACTGAAATTGAAAACCAATTAAAGCCAACCACAATTTGGAATCCCAATCTTTTCTATAATGTGTGGACGCTAAAATTTGGTGGCGTTGATTCGAACCTTCTTGGCTATGCACAGTTTCCTGATCAATCAGGATTAAGTGGGTTAAATCCTAATGGTGGCCCGGCATCTACCGATGGAGTTGTTGTTCAATACACTTCATTTGGCAATGGATTTCCGGGTCAATCCGCACCATACAATAAAGGAAGAACGCTATCGCATGAGACAGGTCATTGGCTAGGCCTCAGGCATATTTGGGGTGATGGTGGGTGCAATGCCGATGATTTTGTATCGGATACCCCTTTGGTAGGAAGTGAAAGCCGCGGCTGCTCTACCAATAAATTAGCGTGTGATGGCGTAACACCAGCCATGGTGCAAAACTATATGGACTATTCAGACGATGCTTGTATGAATATTTTTACCAACGGCCAAAAGACCAGGATTCGTGCTGTGATGGAGTTGAGCCCACGAAGAAAAACTCTAGCTGAAGCAAATCTTTGTAGTCCACAAGTAGCGGATGTTCCAACCGCAAATTTTTCTTCGGATAAGCAAGAAGTGTTATTGGGCGGTGAAGTAAACTTTACAGACTTATCTACAAATTTTCCTACTTCATGGAGTTGGACGTTTGAAGGTGGTGATCCAAACACATCGACTGTTCGCAATCCTAAATTAAATTATAATGTACCGGGGGTTTATAAAGTTACTCTTGTGGCTACCAATTCTTTGGGTTCTTCTGCACCGGTCGAAATTGAAAGTTATATTACTGTTTCGGAGGAAGGTTTATGTAGCAGTGCAACAAACTTTAAAAACACCTATACACCTTCTGTTATTAAACTCGCAAATTTCGGAGCTTACACGGGCTACCTAACGGGCCATAATAGTTTAAAAACAAAAGCAGTCTCTGAATTTTTTGGCAATGTTCAAGGCTATGAGTATGTGAGTGGTGTAGAGTTGACCTTTGGTAAAGTGTATTCAACAACGGAAGATGCAACGGCCACCATCACCGTGTGGAATGCACGCGGGTTACAAAATGGGCCTGGGAGCGTGGTAGAGCAAAAAGTAATTTTGCTTAAGCAGATTGCTGAAGATATAGCCGCTAATCGACCGACTTCAATTGTGTTTGATAGAGAGACCCCTGTATTTAGCAGGCCGTATCATATTGGTGTAGAATTAAATTATACGGTTGGGGATTCATTAGCTATCATTTCTTCAGCGAATGGTGAAGCCACAAATTCAACCTCATGGCTTCAAAATCAAAATGGGGTGTGGGATAATTACACGATTGCCCTGGGAGCCAACATAGCTATGAATATTAAACCAATCGTTGGTGTAAATCCATCGGTACAGGTCTCTGCATCCAAGTTGATAGTAAACCCAGGCGAAGAAGTTATTTTAAATGGGAAGGGAGCTAGTATTTTTGTTTGGAATTCTAATGATGGGGTAACAAATAATGTGGCTGGGCCACAACTAATTGTAAAGCCAACAAAAACAACAACCTATACAACTACAGGTTCAGGGTTGCCACTGTGTAACGAAACAGCAAGTACTACTATTTATGTCTACGAAAATATTGTTGGAATTGAAGAAGAGAGTTTTAAAGAAGGAGTTAGTCTGTACCCCAATCCGGGCACGGGTAAATTGAATGTTGTTTTGGAAAACTCATATACAGGAAAAGTTTCCATTCAACTGCTGAGTATAACAGGCAGCACTGTTATTACTCCTATTAGTGTTTGGAAACACAATAAAAGTATAGATGTGGAGGTGGATAATGCCCTTCATCTTCAGGCAGGTGTTTATTTGGTTAAGATAAAGCTTGGTGAAAAGGTGGTCACTAAAAAATGGTTAAAGTATTAATCATTTCAATCGATTGACCCGCCAATAAATTTAGGATTACAGTATTGTGATTATGTTTGTTTAAAAAGTAAATAGATATCTCAGGATTTAGTGTTAAATTGATTTAAAATATAAGGATGATGAGAAAATTTATTGTTGCTGGATTGTCTGTAGGAATGTTGCTAACATCCTGTATGGTGCTCTTCTCGTGTAAAGAAGATGAGCCTTTTGTAAAACCAAATTTGTCTTTTGCGCTTAAGACACTTACCGTGAATGAGGCCGATGATATTATTGAGGTGGAGGTTATTCTAGATAAGCCATTCACAGAAGACATAACAATTGATTATTCGCTTTCCGGATCTGCCGTAGAGAAGGTGGCTGCAGGAACTACGTCATCATATGATTACGAGATTACAAGTGAATATTTAGAAGTAGAAATCCTGAAAGGTGAAACCGTTGGCAAAATTGAAATACAATTATACTCTGATTTGGGTATTGAGAGTGACGAAATAATCGACATTCAAATAGAAAGTGTTGATAGCGAACAGATAGAGATCACCCGTGACGATCGGTTGCAGATTACCGTTAAGCAGGAGGACGGAATGTTGGTTGTGTTGGAATGGGGAGTTAACGCATCACCTGCGTATACTGATGTAGATATGGATATGTTTTTTTGGGCACCAAGTACAACAACGGGTGAGTTAGTAATTACGAACATTAGCGGCACAACTCCATCTTTCTCATCACCTGAGGATATCTTTCTTCCCAACGCAATTCTTGTTGATGGCACGTATGGATTGAGTTATAATTACTATGCGGGAACAAAAGAACCCATGAACTTTAAGGTGACGTTTGCTGAACTACTAAATGGAACATTTGAGCCAGCTGCAAACAGAAATATTTTTAATAGTTCTTATAATTTGGCAAATATCAATGCATGGGATGAAGATGGAGCCCCTTCACCGGTATTAGCGCAAACGTTTAAGAAAACAGGAACTACCTATTCAGACTTTTCTGAAATTACTATCGAGGCAACGGGTAGTCGTTCAACATCGAACCAAATCCCGGAAACGGTGCGCAAAGTTGAGTTGAATAAGTCGTTTCCTGAGGCAATTAAATCCCTACTTAACCGTTAAGAAATAGTTGCTTCTGAAGTCGGACAAACAATAAAAATTTCAAAGGCTAAACTTTTTTTGTCTTTAGTGTGTCTAAGCACTAATACATCCTCTATTTACTGATAACTATGAGAATTCAATTAAATACAATGTCAATTAAGGGCAGCTTATTCGGTTTTTTTATTCTTTCGCTTTTATTCCTTTCGGGATGTTTAAACAATGATAATGTACAGGATATCCTTACACCTGAAGAATTTCTTGAAGATGCCATTCAAAAAGTTGATCAGACTAAACTTGCATCCGACTTGCAAGTGATTGATGATTCATTGGAAATGTGGGACATTACTCCAATGATTTTCATTGAACCCAAAGGAGTAAGATATACGATTGATGAAGCCGGCCCTATTGATGCAGTGAAGCCAACGTTAAGCAATATCATAAAGTTTAAGTACACAGGTAAATTGTTAAAAACCGGAGAAGTATTTGATACTTCTGAGAATACTGCCGATAAATTTATTGAGTCATATCTGTATGGGCTGATTATTGGTTTTCAAACAACGGTACCCCTATTAACAAAGGGAACGAAAGCAACACTTTACATTCCATCGGGCTATGGATATGGCCCTACTGATCGAACAGATAATCAGGGTGTTGTTGTAATACCAAAAAATTCTAACTTAATTTTTGAAATAGAATTATTAGATGTGAGATAAGTAATTGATTACTAATGCTAAAAAACCCAATCTAAATCAGATTGGGTTTTTTATTACCTTCACTTTATGAAAGTATCCAGTTTTTTAATTCCCTTGGCTTTGCTAGCCACAGCGTGTTCCACCGATAAAAAGAAAGATATGCAGGATCCTCAGGAAGATCATCATCCAACCTTACAGGATGCAACCGATACGTTAAAAAATAAAAATGGCTTGGTTGCAGTGATTACGCCATTTGGAGGAAAGGTGATTTCACTATGGGTACCTGATAAAGCAGGAAAATTAGGCGACATTGTACTTGGCTATGATTTGGCTGATGAATACATAAAAGGCAACCCTTACTTTGGAGCGCTTATTGGTCGGTACGGAAATCGCATTGCAAAAGGAAAATTTTCAATTGATGGAACCGAATATCAATTAGCTACCAACAATGGAGCTAATGCATTGCATGGGGGTCCCAATGGATTCCATAATCTGGTTTGGCAAAAGAAAAGCACAACTCCAAACCAACTTGTTTTAACGTATTTGAGTATTGATGGAGACGAGGGTTATCCTGGTAACTTAAATGCACAAGTAACCTATACACTAACCGATGATAATGAATTGATGATTGATTACGAAGCAGTAACGGATGCACCAACCATCGTTAATCTTACCCATCATTCTTTTTTTAATCTTGCAGGCGAAGGCAGCGGAGATATTCTCAATCATATGATGATGATTAATGGCGATACGTTTACACCTGTTGATTCAGGGTTGATTCCAACTGGCGAACTTAAACCGGTAAAAGGCACTTCATTCGATTTTACAAAACCAACCGCAATTGGTAAGCATATTGACGAAGCAGATGAGCAGCTTAAAAATGGAAAAGGGTATGATCATAACTGGGTGCTTACTAAGAAAGCAAATGAACTTTCTTTGGCAGCTTCAGTAACTGAACCAACTTCTGGTCGCATAATGGAAGTTTGGACAACGGAACCTGGTTTGCAATTTTATTCCGGTAACTTTTTAGATGGAACAAATATTGGCAAGGGTGGTAAAAAGTATGAATACCGAACCGGTTTTTGTTTGGAAGCACAACACTTTCCAGATTCTCCCAATCATCCTGACTTTCCTTCTACCGTGCTTAGACCTGGTGAGAAGTATTCTCAGAAAACTATTTATAGGTTTAGAATAGAATAACAATCTCATATTTTGGCAATCATGATCGCTGGGATTTGAATAAATGATTGTACAGCATTTACAGTAAGTCAAAAGTGCTAAAATAATTCTATCAACATATTTGTAATTAATGGCACGTTTATGATTTAGATCATAAACTGAAATAAGGTTTCCTTATGACCTTTGGTGGACTGCTATGAAAAAGAACAGCATCCCATCATGTTTTACAGATTCCAATTCCTTCAGGAATCCAATACTTGAAGCTTTTGCAACACAAATCATTCATAAAGGTGACAAATGTCATTTAATGCTGAAGTCGTCAGATGTTGCTTTGTCTAAGCAAGCCTCTACCTGTATGATTGATCCTAAGATACTCGAGAACTATGGTGCTAAGGAAATCAACTTTCAAAAAGATGACGTTATTTTTGGTGAAGGTGAGGAGGCATTGAACTATTTTCAGATTCTGAGGGGATCTATTAAGATGATCACCAATAGTCCCGAAGGACAAGAGTTTATACAAGGTATTTTTAAATCAGACGATAGCTTTGGTGAGCCACCACTCTTTTGCTCCTTTCCATATCCGAGCTATGCAATAGTATTAGAGCCTTCTATTATCTATAAGCTAAGTAAGGGTAATTTTTTTAACCTATTGCGTGAAAATTTTGAGATTCATCTCCATATGGATAAAGTGCTGTGCCAGCGGCTACGATATAAGTCAATGGTATTGTCAGAGATTTCGTTTCATAATCCTGAACATCGAATCCAGAGTTTGCTGACATACTTGAAAAACGAATCTAATACGGACGACAAATCCAAGCTTACTATGATTCGCAACAAGCATGAGTATGTGGTACCCTTTACCCGACAGCAATTAGCCGATATGAGTGGCTTGCGTGTTGAAACAGTAATCCGCACGATAAAAAAAATGGAGGGAGATGGCAAATTGAAAATCGTTGGCAGAAAAATTAAACTATAACAAAATAATAACTATGAAATACTTCTTAGGACTAGCCCTTGCCACGATGCTTTTTTCGTGTGCACCAGACAAACCAACTCAAACGGAAGAAAAGCCAGATATTAATAAAAGTGCTGTTGAAGCAATTACGGATCCAACCAAGGGGATTGGTGCCATTAAAAATGTAACACTTGAAAATCCTTTGGATCAAGAACGCATTAAACGCGGACTTGCTATTTATGAAATGAAATGTCAGGCGTGCCATAAGCTTACAGATCAACGAATTGTTGGGCCGGGTTGGAAGGACGTTACAAAGAAGCGTCAGCCAGAATGGATTATGAACATGATTACCAATATCGATGTCATGCTTGAAAAAGATGAGGAGGCACAAAAGTTACTTGAGCTTTGCTTAATGCGGATGCCAAATCAAAATATGTCGGTTGGTGATGCACGAGATATTTTGGAATTCATGCGTCAAAATGATGGTGAAAAATAACAAAACCTAACTAACTCTATGAAAACCTATCTTTTAGTTTTTTTAATTGGACTGCTTGCGTTTGGCTGTGGCCAACAAACAGCGACCAATGAAAATACAACTGCTGCTGAGCCTTTGGGTGGAGGCCAATCTACGGTTCAAGATGAAACTTCTGAGCCAGATGTTGTTCGTATTGCCGTTGGTTCACCAGATCACACCACGTTGGTAGCTGCCTTACAGGCCGCAAGATATGTGGATGCACTTTCCAATGCAGGACCTTTTACAGTTTTTGCTCCAACCAATGCGGCATTTGATAAACTTCCTGCAGGTACGGTTGAAGGCTTACTAAAACCAGAAAGTGCGGATGCCTTAAAAAATATTCTGGAGTATCACGTTTATGTGGGAGTAATAAAAGAAGAATATGTACAGGATGGAATGACACTCAATCAGGTTAACCTGGATAATGTTACCCTCAATAAGAAGGATGGGAAAATTACAGTAAATGGTGCAAATGTATTGGGTGTAGCAAAGGCTACCAATGGTGTTGTTTATATAATTGATTCTGTATTACTACCTCCCGACAAAAAATAATTTTCTAACTCTTAATTAAACTATATGAAGACCAAAATAATGTATCGAATTCTTTCCGCACTGGTCGTATTATCCAGTATTGTGGTGTGGCAAGGATGCAAGCCGAAAGCCCCCGCCAGTGTTTCTATAGGAGATGCTGCCGTAAAGGCATTTGTACCTCCCGGTAAACATGATGAGTTTTATAATATTGTGTCAGGAGGATTTAACGGGCAGATGGCTGTTTATGGAATTCCTTCTGGAAGATTGTTCAAAATTCTACCTGTGTTTTCTGTATTTCCAGAAAGTGGCTATGGTTATAGTGAGGAAACCAAGCCGATGCTTAATACTTCTCATGGTTTTATTCCTTGGGACGATTTGCATCATATTGCGCTTTCCACCACTAAAGGAGAACATGACGGGCGTTGGGCTTTTGGAAATGCGAACAACACTCCACGCGTTGCACGCATAAATATGAAGACATTTCGTACCGAAGAAATATTGGAGATTCCAAATAGTGGGGGCAATCATTCTTCGCCATTCATTACAGAGAATACAGAATATTTAGTGGCCGGAACTCGCTTTAGTATTCCTATGGGTAATAATAAAGATGTGCCTATTAGTTCCTACAAAGAAAATTTCAAAGGCTCCATCAGCTTTGTAAAAATTGATCCTGCTGATGGTCACATGAATATTGCTTTTCAGTTGCGCACACCCGGTTTCAACTATGACCTAAGTCGCGCGGGTAAGGGACCTTCACATGGATGGTTTTTCTTTTCATGCTACAATACCGAACAAGCCTATACTTTGTTGGAAGTAAATGCTTCTCAAAAGGACAAGGATTTTATAATGGCGGTGAATTGGAAAAAGGCGGAAGAATATATCGCACAAGGAAAGGGACGTGTTGAGAAAGCAAAGTATGCCCACAATGTATATGATGAGAGTATTCACTCCGCCACATCCACCATGCAGCAGGAAGTTACTGTTCTTGATGTAATGGAGTTTCCTGACATTGTATATTTCATACCGTGTCCTAAGTCGCCACATGGTTGTGATGTAGATCCAACAGGTGAGTACATTGTAGGAAGCGGCAAACTTGCCGCTATGATGCCCGTATTCTCCTTCACAAAAATTCAGAAAGCTATTGCTGATAAAGACTATGAAGGTGACTTTAATGGAATACCGGTTATCAAATATGAGTCTGCATTGCATGGAGAAGTAAAGAAACCAGGTCTTGGGCCTTTGCATACTGAATTTGATGAAAAGGGAAATGCATACACCTCTATGTTTGTTTCATCTGAAATTGTAAAATGGAATGTTAAAACATTGGAAGTTTTGGATCGTGTTCCTACTTACTATTCAATCGGTCACTTAAGTGTACCCGGTGGACCAACCGCAAAGCCACACGGTAAGTATGTAATCGCGTATAACAAAATTACGAAAGATCGTTTCTTGCCTACTGGCCCCGAGTTAACTCAATCCGCTCAGATCTATGACATCAGTGGTGATAAGATGCAACTCATTTTGGATTTTCCAACAACAGGAGAACCACACTATGCTGAGGCAATTCCTGCATCGATGGTTGCTCCCAACTCTCTAAAAATTTATAAACTGGAAGAAAATAAGCACCCTTATGCAGCTCTCGGAGAAGGTCAAACAAAAGTGGTGCGGAAAGGAAACGAGATACATGTAAGTATGACTGCTATTCGGTCGCACCTAACACCCGATAATATTGAGGGGGTGCGCATGGGAGATGTGGTTTATTTCCACGTAACAAACCTAGAGCAAGATTGGGATGTACCTCATGGATTTGCCGTAAAAGGAAATACAGGCAATGCTGAAATTTTGGTAATGCCAGGTGAAACTCAAACCTTAAAATGGACTCCTGACGAAGTAGGAGTAGTACCCTTCTATTGTACGGATTTCTGCTCGGCCTTACATCAGGAAATGTCAGGATATATACGGGTATCTCCGGCTGGTAGCAAAACACCCTTGAAGTTTTCAACAGGAGTGATTGAGGAATCAAGTACAGGTAAATAGTTTTCCGCATTAAGCGGATAGGTTGATTGGATAAACCCCGCTCCGTGTAAGCGGAAGCGGGGTTTAATTTTAAAAAGCATAAAATGAAAACGCTAAAGCCAATATCTCGTCTTACCATCGCACTAGCATCACTGCTTATGGTGAGTGCTTATTTTGTCCCGCTCTGGCAAATATTAATGTGGGCTCCGCAATATCCTGAGGGGCTCGAGATGGATATTTGGATCAATACCATTTCGGGAGATGTAAAAGTCATTAGTGCGCTCAATCATTATATTGGAATGAAACATATTGAAGTAGAGATGTTTCCTGAGTTTCAATACATGATTTATATCGTGGGTGCTTTAATCGGTTTCGGTTTTCTTACCGCAATCAGTAACAGGAGATTAATGGTTTGGATTTTTTGTGGGTTGTTGATCTCCACGGGTGTAGCTGCGCTTGTTGATTTCTGGCTTTGGGGATATGATTATGGACATAACCTTGATCCAACCGCTGCAATTAATATACCTGGTATGACCTATCAACCTCCGCTTATTGGCACAAAGCAGTTACTAAATTTTACTGCTTTTTCAGGGCCGGATATTGGAGGATGGATATTTGTTTGCGTTGCACTGTTAATTATGGGCACCCTGTCATATGAAATAATTCTCTCGAAAAAGAAGAAGGCATGAGATTTATTGGGATACTAATCATTGGATTTTTGTTAATGGGGTGTGAGGTTACTCCACAACCACTCAAATACGGTACTGATGCTTGTTACGCCTGTAAGATGACTTTAATGGATACCAAGTTTGGTGCAGAAATAGTAACTGAGAAAGGGAAGGTTTATAAATTTGATGACATCAACTGTATGGTTGATTTTTATAATTCAGAGGAAGAGTCAGTTGATAAAATGGCTCACATATTGGTAATTGATTTTTCGCAACCGGAAAAATTCGTTCAGGGGCGGGATGCATTCTATATTAAATCAGATCAGATTCGAAGTCCAATGTCAAGCGGTATAGCCGCTTTTGGAGCCAAGACTGAAATGGATAAGTATAAAAAGGAGTGGAAGGGAATCTGGTTGAGTTGGGGCGAATTGGTTACGGAATTTAAGTAGCCTGGAGAGCCTCCTTACATCATCAATAAAATGCTAAGAGTGCTACTACGTATTTGTTTTCTATTCTTGCTCCAACCTGCAGTTGCAAATGTAATTCGGGTAGGAATAGGAGAGCAGGTTAAGAGCATTAAAGAGGCTATCTCAATAGCACAACCTGGCGATACTGTTCTAATTCGAGCTGGTGTTTATCGTGAAGGCAACATCCTTATTGAAAAAAGTATCTCCGTGCTGGGAGAAAATTTTCCAGTACTGGATGGAGAAAACAAGTTTGAAATTTTAACGATTCGTTCATCTCATGTAGTTGTGCAAGGCTTGAAGCTTTTGAACACAGGCATGGCCAGTATGAATGATATTGCGGCTATCAAAATTATAGATTCAAAAAATATTCAAGTTGTAGGGAACGTGTTAGAAAATGCTTTTTTCGGAATTCATTTTTCTAATTCAAATAACTGCAGTGTTATAGGTAATACGCTTTCTTCCAAAGCAGAGCTGGAGCAAGAAATTGGAAATGGTATTCATCTATGGAAATGTAACACCATGACCATTCAGGATAACCAGATTAGAGGTCATCGGGATGGTATCTATTTTGAGTTTGTAACTAACTCGATAATCACCAATAACTATAGCGAACGTAACAAACGATACGGGTTGCATTTTATGTTTTCGCACAACGATGAATATCGTAACAATACATTTATCGATAATGGTGCAGGAGTTGCTGTGATGTACACGAAAGGAGTGAAAATGATTAACAATACGTTCGAGCATAATTGGGGTTCGGCCGCGTATGCGTTGTTGCTAAAAGAGATTAGCGATAGTGAAATAACAGGAAATGTGTTTCTTAAAAATTCAATAGGTATTTACATGGAAGGAAGTAATCGAAATCAATTGCGAAGCAATTCATTTTTGCAAAATGGGTATGCACTTAAATTGCAGGCCAGTTGTGATGACAATACCCTTGAGCACAACAACTTTCAACAAAACACCTTCGACTTAGTAACAAATGGGAGTTTAGTTCTTAATAAAATTGATGGAAATTATTGGGATCGCTATGAAGGGTATGACCTTAATCGAGACCTCATTGGAGACGTGCCGTATCGACCCATCAGCATGTACGGAATGATTGTGGAACGGATGCCAACCACCATTCTTTTGTGGAGGAGTTTCTTGGTGTTTTTAATGGATCGGGCTGAGAAAGCAATACCCATTCTTACTCCTGAAAATTTAAAGGATAATTTACCAGCCATGAAGCCTTATGATTTCAATTGAAAATATTTGTAAAAACTTTGGTCAGTTAACTGCACTTGATCAGGTCTCGCTTGATTTAAGCACCGGAAAAAGTTATGCGCTGATAGGGCCAAATGGATCAGGTAAAACAACCCTGATTAAAAGTATTCTTGGATTAGTGATACCAACATCAGGCACAATTCTTTTTGATTCCAAGAGCATTCTTAATAATTGGAAGTACCGGGAGAAGATTGGATATATGCCGCAGATAGGACGCTACCCGGATAATATTCGGATTGGTCAATTAATCGATATGATGAAAAATATCCGAACGGACTCACCAAAAGTGGATGAAGACTTAATTGATGAATTTAAACTTTATAAAATGTATGATAAGCCACTTCATACACTCTCTGGAGGTACACGACAAAAGGTAAGTGCCTCGCTGGCTTTCTTGTTTCATGCACCGGTTTTAATTTTAGATGAACCGACCGCTGGGTTAGATCCGGTTTCCGCTGAGATCCTGAAAGAAAAAATCCATCATGAAAAGCGAATGGGCAAGTTGGTGATCATTACCTCACACATTTTAAGTGATTTGGATGAATTGACTTCTGAGTTAGTGTATATGTTTGAAGGAAAGATACAGTACAACAATACCATTGAAGCCTTGAAGGATGAAACGAATGAAACCAAACTCAATAAAGCAATTGCTACACTCATTCGCCAAAAGGAATTATTAGCATCTGTAACAGAATAATTATGACACGCGTAATCAAATATGTTTTCTACGATATCTTAAGAACCCGGTTTATCTTGTTTTATACCTTGTTTCTTCTTGCGTGCACATTCATGCTTTTTCAGGTTGACAGTGATTTTGGTAAAGTGGTGTTGAGTTTGATGAATATAGTTCTAATGGCTGTTCCCTTGATCAGCGTAGTATTTACCACCATTCATTTTTTTAATTCATACGAGTTTATTGAATTGATGCTGGCGCAACCGATAAATCGCAGATCTATTTTCTTGAGTGAATATCTGGCCGTTGCTTCATCGCTCTGCCTGGCGTTTTGTATTGGAGTTGGTCTTCCGTTTGTGATTTATGGAGCCTGGCAGCCTATTGCAAGTCTATTATTGACAGGTGTATTTCTAACACTCGTGTTTGTTTCGCTTGCCTTTTTTGCATCGGTGCTTACGCGCGACAAAGCCAAAGCAATTGGAATTGCACTTTTATTTTGGTTTTATTTTTCGTTGATCTATGATGGATTATTGTTATGGGTTGTATATAGCTTTAATGACTACCCTCTCGAAAAATTAACCTTGACACTTATTGCATTTAATCCTGTAGATCTGGCGCGTATAATTATGTTACTTCAACTGGACATTTCAGCACTAATGGGATACACCGGTGCCTTCTACAAGAATTTTTTTGGTAGCAGCATGGGTATAATTTTCTCGGGTGTGCTCCTGATAACCTGGGCACTTTGGCCAATGGCCTTCGCCATGCGAATCTTTAATAAAAAAGATCTTTAAAGTTAAATTCATGAAGTGGCTGGTGTTATTCCATGTGTTAGGCGCAACTGTCTGGGCGGGCGGCCATTTAATTTTATCGCTTGGGTTTTTACCCGTAGCACTAAAGGAAAAGGATGTAACCATCATTCTCAACTTTGAAAAACGATATGAACGCATTGGAATTCCTGCTTTACTGGTGCAAGTAGTTACAGGAATCTGGATGGCGTTGTTGTTTGTTCCCTTTCATGATTGGTGGCAACTATCAACTGGGCATCACATTTTATTATGGACAAAACTTGGGTTACTGGCCGGTACGATAGGGTTGGCAATGCATGCACGTTTTCTTGTTATCCCAAAATTAACTATTGAGACTTTGCCTTCCTTAGCATTCCATATTGTATTGGTGACTGTGCTTGCAGTTAGTTTTATCGTCACCGGATTGAGTTTTAGATACCTTTATATATAGTACATGACCATTAAAGAATCAATTGAATTTAATCCCGTCAAGCCAACCGTTTTGATTGTTAAAAAGACGGAGACGATTAAAATGTTTTGCGTAGCACTGTGCAAGGATCAAATTCTGCATAAGCATCAGACCAAGGTTCCTAGCTTTTTGATTGTTTTGAAAGGGCAGATCTATTTTTCCATAGAAGGAGAGGAGATTGTGATGGACGAGCTACAGACCTACCAAATTCCACTGAATATCGATCATGAGGTGAAAGGTATTGGCGAAGAAAATATTTTTTTAATCACTCAAGAGTTGAAATGATGGAAGTCAAGCAAGAATTAAAAACAAGGGCGGAAATTGAAACGATGGTTGATAAGTTTTACGAAAAAGTAAAACAGGATCTTTTGCTGGCCCCTGTATTTGCTCATCTTGATTGGCAGAAGCACTTACCTATCATGTACAACTTTTGGTCCTCCATGTTATTGGGTGACCAGAGTTATCAGGGCAATCCGTTTCAAAAACACATAGGACTACCCATTGAGTCGAGACATTTTGACCAATGGCTAAAGCTTTTTATTGCGACTGTAGACGAAAATTTTGTTGGAGATAAGGCTCAAGAAGTTAAACAACGAGCTCAAAGTATAGCCGGGATATTTCAACACAAATTAGGGATCACCAGTTCTCAATAATCCAGCCTTAAGAATCAGGCTGTTGGATCATGCTTAGCACATTCATTAATCACTTTGAACGGTCACATATTCAAATGGATGGTTATTGTTAGTATGATACCTTATTAGTTATTTAAATTGATTCTAAATAACTAAAGAGCATTTCAAGTATGCAAACCATGCCTGTGAAGTATAGTGTTTCAAGTGCTTAGAAGATTGTTATTGGTATTGAAATGTGTTCTCAAAATAATTCCCTCACTCATCAAATTTAATTTGAAATAATGCATTCGCAATGTAGATTTGTGCGATTCCATAAAAATATGGATACCTAACCGCGTCACGATGAAGAAACGATTATCTGATCCCGTTAAGCTTTTAACACTCTTACTGTTTTTACTCACCCTTAGTTTTAGTTCTTACTCACAAGAAATATCTACTGATCAAGCAGTTATTGATGCTGGCGGAGTTTTATTCAATGGAAATTGTAAGTCATGCCATCGGGTAAAACAAAAATTAGTGGGCCCTGCGTTGGCCGGAGTTGAAACTCGCGTTCCTTCTATTGATTGGATCAAAGCATGGGTGCGCAATCCCGCCAAGGTGATTGCCAGTGGCGATGAGTATGCCAACAAGATTTATAACGAGTACAATAAGAGCCAGATGACGGCTTTTAATAATTATACAGACGAGCAGATCATGAGCATACTTGCTTATGTGAAAGCAGAAGCCAATAAGGTGGATGTCCCGCTATCTGGAGCTACCACAACTGCTGCTGGTGGTGATGCTGGTGTGCCGTCAGGGTACTTAAATGCCATCGTTATCGGAATGATTATAATTCTGGTATTGCTGTTGGTTATTCTTGTTCTGATTATTAATGCATTAAAGAAATACTTAGATCAGAAAGACTTAAGTGAAGAGGACAAAGAACAAGTTCATTCTAAGTATACGCTAGGTTCAATGGTTCGGAGTTCAGGATTTATTTTTCTGGTACTCTTTATTGTTGCCTCGGTCTCTTTCAAAAACATTATTGATGGATTGTACACAGTAGGTATTCAACAGAACTATCAGCCGAAGCAGCCTATCGCATTTTCTCATAAGATACATGCCGGTCAATATGAAATTGATTGTAAGTATTGTCATACCGGTGCCCTTAAAGGAAAGCAGGCCAATATCCCGTCACCTAATATTTGTATGAATTGCCATACACAAATTAAAGAGGGTACTAATACCGGCACGGGCGAGATTGCAAAAATCTATGCAGCCATTGGATACGATCCTGCAACAAGTTCATACACAGGTCAACAAAAACCAATTGAGTGGGTGCGTATTCACAACTTACCTGACTTAGCGTATTTCAATCACTCACAACATGTGAATGTTGCTGGGGTAGAATGCCAGACTTGCCATGGACCAATTCAGGAGATGGATGTGGTGAAGCAGTATTCTTTATTAACTATGGGCTGGTGTATTGATTGCCATCGCAAGACGGATGTGAATACAAAAGGAAATGCCTATTATGATAAGCTGGTGGAAATTCACAATAGCAAAAAAGCTATGAAAGTGGAAGACATTGGTGGTATTGAGTGTGCAAAGTGCCACTATTAATATATTGTTTGATCTCGACAGGATTTTGAATCTATGAGTAATACGAATAAGACATACTGGAAAGGCTTACCACAACTGAAGAATGATTCGGAGTTTGTGAAAAATGCCGATAAAGAATTTGTGGATTTGGCCGTTCAGGAAGACCCAGGTCATTCGCGCAGAGACTTTTTAAAGATGATGGGCTTTAGCGTAGCGGCTGCATCGTTAGCAGCGTGCGAAGCACCTATCCGCAAAGCAATTCCTTATATTAATAAGCCCATGGATGCAGATCCTGGCATTCCAAATTATTACGCCTCTAGTTATATCAATGGTGGTGATTATTGCAGCATCGTTGTTAAAGTGCGCGATGGTCGCCCAATCAAAATAGAAGGAAACCAGCTTTCAAAAGTTACCATGGGTGGAACAAATGCCCAGGTAGAAGCTTCAGTAATGTCATTGTATGACAACTATCGCTTGCGCGGACCAATGGCTGGTGCGGAGAAGAAAGATTGGGAAACTATTGATAAAGAAGTCATTGCAAAACTCAATGAGATAACAACCAAAGGTGGTCAGATTCGAATTGTAAGTAATACCGTGTTGAGTCCAAGTACAAAAGCTGCGATAGAAAAATTCAAAGCAAAGTACCCAACGACCATGCACGTTCAGTACGATCCAATCTCTTATTACGGAATTCAGAAAGCGAACAAAGAATCTTTTGGCGCGGCTATGATTCCTTCGTATGATTTCAGCAAGGCGAAAACTATTGTAAGCATAGGTGCCGATTTCTTAGGTACCTGGTTGTCACCCATTGAATTCACAAAACAGTTTGCTGTTAATCGTGAGATCACAGAAGAGAAAAAAGAAATGTCGCGCTTGTATCAGTTTGAGACGAATCTTTCTCTGACGGGTGCCAATGCAGATTATCGTTCTATGATCAAGCCTTCGCAGGAAGGATTGGTAGTAGCGCAGATCTACAATATTCTATCCGGCAACGGTGCAAAGAGCATTGATGGAATTACTCATCTAGAAAAAGCAGCAAAAGAACTGAAAGCCAATGCTGGTAAAGCCTTGGTAGTATGTGGTTCTAATGATAAATCAGTACAACTTGTAGTAAATGCCATCAACAATTTGTTGGGTAGCTATGGCACAACTATACTTCCTGATTCTCCGGTTAATTTCCGTCAGGGAAATGATGAGGAGATGGCCGCTTTTGTAGCGGATGTGCAAGGGGGAAAAGTGGATGGCGTTATCTTCTATAATTGCAACCCGGTGTATGATCATCCGAAAGGAGAATCTATTGCTGCTTCATTGAGTAAGCTAACACTTTCAGTTTCAACGTCAACAACTCCTGATGAAACTGCATCAGCTTCAGGTCTTATTGCTCCGGATCATCATTATCTTGAATCATGGAATGATGCTGAACCTAAATTGAATTCATTTAGTCTTTCACAACCCGCTATCTCACCGCTGTTTAAAACACGACAAGCACAAGAGAGTTTCCTAGTGTGGGCAGGTGAGGCTAATACCGAATATTTTGCTTTTGTTCAGGAGTATTGGAAGAACAGATTCTATTCAGCTTCGGCTGGAGATTTCCAGAGTTTCTGGGATAAGTGCTTATATGATGGTGTACTTGAAGGAAGTTCAACACCAGCATCATATTCCTTTGCAGGAAATGTAGACGGAGCTTTGGCAGCGATCGCCTCAACCTACAAGGCAACCAACACGGGTCTTGAGCTTGCCATCTACGAAAGTTATGGAGTAGGAAATGGTTCACAGGCAAACAATCCATTACTACAGGAATTGCCAGACCCTATCACGAAAGCAACGTGGGATCATTATGTTACTATTTCTCTTACGGATGCAACCGCACTTGGAATCGAAAATGATTCTGAAGGTCGCACTCAATTAATAAACTTAACTGCAAACGGTAAAACTGTTACAGTTGCCGCATTAGTTCAACCCGGTCAGGCTTTTGGTACCGTTGGGATTGCCTTAGGATATGGTCGCACGAAAGTGGGTAAGGTAGGAGAGAACATTGGTGCGAACGCATACCCATTACTTACTTCAGGTGAAACGGTTGGCTTCAGTGTTTTAAGCGGAGTAACCGTTGAGAAGACAGATAAGAAATTCCAATTAGCACAAACTCAAATTCATCAGACCTATATGGGTCGCGAGAATGTTATTCAGGAGTCTTTATTGTCAGAGTATAATGAAAATCCTGAGTTCTGGAATGAACGTTCTGCCAAAGTAACCAAGTGGAATGAAAAAGTAGAACCAGCAACTCTTAGTTTGTGGAAAGGTCATGAGTACAAGAACCATCATTGGGGAATGTCCATCGACTTGAATACGTGTACAGGTTGTGGTTCATGCGTGGTAGCGTGTAATGTAGAGAACAACGTTTCTATTGTAGGAAAGCAGGAAGTAATCAACCGCAGAGAAATGCATTGGTTGCGCATCGACCGCTATTACACCAGCGAAGCAAAACCAGAGAATTACAAGGAAGCAGAAATCGCTTCTGAAAATCCGGAAGTAGTATTCCAACCTATGTTGTGCCAGCATTGCAACAACGCACCTTGCGAAACGGTTTGTCCGGTAGCAGCAACAACTCACAGCACTGAAGGATTAAATCAAATGACTTATAACCGTTGTATCGGTACACGCTATTGTGCTAACAACTGTCCATATAAAGTAAGACGATTCAACTGGTTTAAGTACCACGACAATCAGCAGTTTCAGCAAGCCAATCCTGCAATGAATACGGATATTGGTCGTATGGTGTTGAACCCAGATGTAACAGTTCGTTCACGGGGAGTAATGGAAAAATGTTCATTCTGCGTGCAGCGAATTCAATCCGGTAAGCTCAACGCGAAACGTGAAAGAAGAACCGTGAAAGATGGTGAAGTGGTTACTGCTTGTCAGGCTGCCTGTTCAACCGGAGCTATTGTATTTGGTGATATGAACGACACTGAAAGCAAAATCAGCAAGTTGTTGCAAATCGATCATTACAAAATGGTGAAGAACGAAGACGGTAAGGATGAGAAAGTCTTCAATTACGGTATTGATAAAAAATATAATAATCCTCGTGCTTATCGCGTGTTGGAGGAAATTGGTGTGAAGCCAAATATTTTCTATCTGACCAAAATCAGAAACAAGGATAAAGTAAAAGAGAACGCATAGTTTTTAGAATAAGGAATTGATACGAAACTGAGTATGCAAGCAACTTCAACATTACGTGAATCTTTAATTACGGGTGGAAAAACAGTTCGGGATGTTTCCGAAGACATCAGCCGACAAGTGGAGGGTAAGCCTACACGTTTGTGGTGGATAGCTTTTGGTATTTCGCTCGTATTATTAATGTTTGGTGTTTACTGTCTGGCTACTGTTCTATGGGAAGGCATAGGCATGTGGGGACTGAACAAAACTGTTGGTTGGGCTTGGGATATTACCAACTTCGTTTGGTGGGTTGGTATCGGTCACGCAGGCACGTTGATTTCTGCGATTCTTTTATTATTCCGTCAAAAGTGGAGAATGTCAATTAACCGCGCAGCGGAAGCGATGACAATCTTTGCCGTTATCTGTGCCGCTACATTCCCATTAGTACACATGGGTCGTTTGTGGTTAGGCTTGTATTGGGTACTTCCATTACCAAACACATGGGGTTCGCTTTGGGCTAACTTCAACTCACCACTGTTGTGGGATGTGTTTGCAATAACAACATACTTTACCGTTTCATTGGTATTCTGGTACATCGGTTTGATTCCGGATTTTGCAGTTATCAGAGATCGTGCTGTTCGCATGGGAAATAAAACTCGCGCAACCATTTATAATGCATTAAGCTTTGGATGGGATGGTGCGGCTAAAACCTGGATGCGTTACGAGTCAGTAGCCTTAATCTTAGCTGGACTTTCAACACCACTGGTACTTTCGGTTCACACTATTGTATCGTTCGACTTTGCGACTTCGGTTGTACCGGGTTGGCACACGACAATCTTTCCGCCATACTTTGTGGCTGGTGCGATCTTCTCTGGTTTCGCGATGGTGTTAACACTTCTTATTGTTACCCGTAAGGTTTTCAAATTGGAAGATTACATCACGATTTATCACATCGAATTAATGAACATTGTAATCATCATTACAGGTTCAATAGTAGGTATAGCTTACATCACTGAATTCTTTGTGGCTTGGTATGGTCAAGTGCCGGCAGAATTTTATGCATTCTATAACCGCGCAACAGGTCCTTACTGGTGGGCTTATTGGTCTATGATGACGTGTAATGTTATTTCTCCTCAATTATTCTGGTGGAAGAAATTGCGTACCAACATCGTAGCCACGTTTGTCTTATCAATTATTGTAAACATTGGTATGTGGTTCGAGCGTTTTGTAATCATTGTTACCTCTATTCACCGCGATTATCTGCCATCAAGTTGGTCTATGTTTTACCCAACCATGTATGATGTGGGTGAGTATATTTTGACGTTTGGATTTTTCTTCACGGCTTTCTTCTTATTTGCAAAGTTCTTCCCGGTGATTAACATGGCAGAGGTTAAGAGTATTATTAAATCATCTTCCGAAAAGAAGCATTAATATGAGCAACACGAGCGAAAAGTATTTAGTAGGCATATTTGATGATGAGGATATCTTGCTTCATGGTGTAGAAGGCATTCGTGAGAAAGGTGTTAAGATTCATGAGGTATATTCTCCATTTCCGGTGCACGGATTGGATGAAGTGTTAGGGTATAAGCGCACTCGTTTACCAATCGCTGCATTCCTGTTTGGATTGACAGGAACGTCTCTAGCGCTCACCATGCAAATCTGGATGTTGGGTTTTGATTGGCCCATGATTATTGGTGGAAAGAATTTTGTTTCGTTGCCGCCATTCATTCCGGTAACTTTTGAATTGACAGTGTTGCTATCTGCGTTAGGTATGGTAGCTACATTCTTTATCGTAAGCGATATGAAGCCTTATAAAAAGCCTCGGTCGTTTGATCTACGCAGCACAGATGATAAGCACGTAATGGCTATTGATTTGGCCTCGAATAAATTAAGTAAGGATGACATTAGCCGTATCTTAAAAGATAATGGTGCATCTGAAGTAAATGAAAAGAATTTTTAACATGAGCATACGTTTTATACAAGTTAGTTTAGTGAGTGTGGCAGTTGCTACCTTGCTAGCCGGTTGCAAAGCTGGAGGAGATAATCCCGGAAGAGAGTATGCTCCTAATATGTATCACTCTGTGGCATACGAACCACTCACACAAATCAAAGATAAGGAAGCCGGGATGTGGCTTAGTTCACTGGACAATGGAAGAGGGGAGTATTATAACTCTAATGATTATAATCCTTTCGGGATGAACATGCGCTTACCTGTACCAAACACGGTTCGAAGAAATGCAAATGGCTGGTTGCCTTATCGCGGTGTTAATGATACCACAGGCTTACGGTTGTCAAACAAGTTGGTTAATCCGTATGAAGCTACTCCGGCAATTCTGACTCAAGGAAAAATGTTGTACGATATCAATTGCAAGCATTGCCATGGAGCAAAAGGTGCAGGCGATGGATTGGTAGCAGATAAATATCCAGGTGTTGCCAACTTAACAGGTGATGCCATCAAAGGTGTTTCTGAAGGACATATCTTTCATGTAATCACGTATGGAAAAGGATTGATGGGTTCACATGGGTCACAAGTAAATGACGAAGAGCGCTGGAAGATTGCCAAGTATGTGAAACAATTGCAAACGAATTAATACTTACTAGATATCAAACCACATGGTAGCGGACGAACAGTATATTTTTAAGCCAGAAACAAAGCGGAGTCTTTTCATTCTGTTGGGTGTTGGTATTCTTCTTTTTGTAATTGGCGTATTCATGGCTATGAATGCGGGCGATCATGGCGCTGCTGAAGGTCATCATGGTTCCGTAGAGATTTCTAAAAGTTTGGTTGCCAGTACTGAGCCAGCTAGCGAAGCGGCAGACGAGGGTGGACATCATTCTGAAACTCCTATCTGGTTAAAAAAGATTTATACTTCCCTTTGGCAGAACAACGTGTTCTTTACAGGCATGGGTCTTATTGGGTTGTTCTTTGTTGCTATTCAATATGCTGCGCAGGCAGGTTGGTCTACTCCGATTAAGCGTATTCCGTTAGCGATGGGGCAGTGGATTCCGATCTCAGGTATTTTGATGTTGGGGTTATGGTTTTTGGTAAAAGGTGATGTGTTTCATTGGACACACCATGATCTTTATGCAGTAAAGGGGGGTGATCAAGCCCTAATTAAAAAGAGTCCTTACTTCTTCTGGCCACTTCATGCCGGAGGATTTCCGTTGTTCTATATTTTTAGAATGGTTTTATTCTTTGGCTTGTGGTATTGGTTTTATACTGTTATCAAGAAGAAAATGTTGGCTGAGGATATTGAAGGAGGAACTTCCAATTGGTTAGGAGCCAGAAAATTTTCAGCAATCTTTTTAGTATTCTTTGGATACAGTTCTTCAGTAGCTGCCTGGGATTGGGTAATGAGCATTGATCCCCATTGGTTTAGCACCATGTTTGGATGGTATGTGTTTGCTAGCTGGTGGGTAGCGGGATTAGCGATGATCACATTAATCGTTGTTAACCTGAAAGAGCAAGGCTATTTGAAAATGGTGAACGCCAATCACTTGCACGATTTGGGTAAATTCATTTTTGCATTCAGTATTTTCTGGACCTATATCTGGTTTAGTCAGTTCATGTTAATTTACTATGCAAACATTCCTGAAGAGACGGTGTACTTCATTCAACGCATTAAGAATGCACCCTATTCCTGGATATTCTATTTGAATTTGATCTTAAACTTTGTGTTGCCATTCTTGTTGTTAATGACACGCGATGCAAAGCGACATATGTCAATGTTGAAGGTGGTTTGCCCAATTGTAATTGTTGGTCACTGGTTCGACTTTTATAACATGGTAACACCGGGAGTTATGCAGTATGATGGTGGCTTAGGATTTTTAGAAATTGGATTGGCATTTATTTTCTGTGCTGCATTTCTACTTGTAACCTTAAGTGCTCTTTCTAAAATGCCGTTGGTGGCAAAGAACGATCCAATGATGGAGGAAAGTTTGAATCACCACATTTAATTTGAAACGCTGAATAAAGAAAACGTATGATGAGTTTGATAATCGGTTTGGGGGTAGTATTGGTTCTGGCCATTCTCTACCTGATTTTCAGGATCGGAAATCTGGTGGGGTTGGTAAAAGGAAAAACGGAGGATGACGGTTCTACATGGAATACGATCAATGCATACTTGATGCTTTTCTTTATGATTGGCGGCTTGGGCTGGTTCTTCTGGTATTCATATGTTCATTTTGAAGGATATACTTTACCCGTTGCTTCTGAGCATGGTGCGGTAACAGATTATCTTTTTTGGGTGACGATGGCGGTAACCGTGGTTGCTTTCGCAATCATTTTCATTGTTATGTTTTGGTTCACGTTCAAGTATCGTTACGAGAAAGGAAGAAAAGCAACCTTTTTTGCAGATGATCATAAGCTTGAAATTGCATGGACCGTGATTCCGGCTATTGTGCTAGCGCTTTTAATTTTCAGTGGACTAAAAGCCTGGAATGATATTACCGGTCCTGCATCTAAAGAAGCAGTTGTAATTGAATTAGTGGGTCAGCAGTTTTTGTGGACTGCTCGATATCCCGGTGTTAAAGACAAGCAACTAGGAAAACACAATTATAAAATGATTGATGCGTCAAATGAGTTTGGTTTGGATTTAACTGACAAAAACACATTTGATGATTTTAAATCACTTGAGCTACACTTGCCTAAAGGCCATGAAGTTCAGTTGATGATTCGTGCAAAAGATGTTTTGCATAGCGTGTTTCTTCCACACTTCCGTGTGAAGATGGATGCAGTGCCGGGTATGTACACCACCTTCAAGTTTATCCCAACCAAATCAACGGCAGACATGCGCACAGAAACTGGCAATCCAGAATTCAATTATGAAATGGCTTGTACGGAAGTGTGTGGACGAGGTCATTTCTCCATGCGTTTTCCGGTATTCGTTCATGATACGTTCGAGGACTATGAAAAATGGATGACTTCTCAGGAAGCCTGGTTGAAACAGAATCCTGATTATTTGAAACGAGTTCCAGTTGAGTTAAGAGAAGCGGCAATTATTAAAGCGGGTATACCAATGGATAGCCACGAGGCGATTCAGGCGGCACCGGTTACTGTTACATCAAACTAAGATATTTCGAATCATGGCACATAATAACACGACAGAACATCACGATGACCACGGACATGACCATGAACATCATGGTAATTTCTGGACTAATTATGTTTTCTCTGAAGACCATAAAGTAATTGCCAAGCAGTTCCTGATAACAGGTATGGCTTGGGCACTTATTGGTGGTACTCTTTCTGTTCTATTTAGATTGCAACTTGGGTTTCCGAATGCAGATTTATCTTGGTTGAAACCAATCTTGGGCGGCTGGTTAACACCAGAAGGAAAGATTGATCCCGAGTTTTATTTAGCCTTAGTAACCATGCATGGAACCATCATGGTGTTTTTTGTGCTTACTGCAGGCTTGAGCGGAACGTTCAGTAACTTCTTGATTCCCCTTCAGATTGGAGCGCGTGATATGGCCAGTGGATTCATGAACATGCTTTCATACTGGTTCTTCTTTCTTTCTAGTTGTATCATGTTTACTTCGTTATTTATCTCCACGGGTCCAGCTTCGGGAGGTTGGGTAATTTATCCACCACTCAGTGCATTACCGCAAGCGATGCAAGGCTCTGGATTGGGTATGACGTTGTGGTTAGTAGCCATGGTATTCTTTATTGTGAGCTCATTGCTGGGAAGTATAAACTACATTACGACAGTAATTAACATGCGCACAAAGGGTATGTCATTTACAAAAATGCCATTAACGATTTGGGCGTTCTTCTTTACCGCTATTATCGGAATACTTTCTTTCCCGGTACTTTTTGCAGCTGCATTGTTATTAGTATTCGATCGTAGTTTTGGAACGAGTTTCTACTTATCAGACATTTATATTGGAGGTGAAGCATTGCCAAACCAGGGTGGTAGCCCTATTTTGTTCCAGCACTTATTTTGGTTCTTGGGTCACCCAGAGGTATATATTGTGTTGTTACCAGCATTGGGTATTACGTCCGAGATCATTGCTACCAATTCGCGCAAGCCAATCTTTGGATACAAAGCGATGGTGGGCTCTATGTTGTTCATCGCGATTTTATCATTCGTGGTATGGGCGCACCATATGTTCGTTACGGGTATGAATCCATTCTTAGGTTCAATCTTTACATTACTTACGCTGATCATTGCGGTACCTTCGGCAGTAAAAATATTTAACTATGTTACTACGCTTTGGAAAGGAAATATCAAGTTCACGGCTGCGATGTTGTTTTCCATTGGCCTTGTATCATTCTTTTTAACAGGTGGTATCACAGGTATTTTCCTGGGTAACTCAGCCATCGATATTCAACTTCACGATACTTATTTTGTAGTAGCTCACTTTCACTTAGTAATGGGTAGCGCTTCATTCTTTGGAATGGTGGCAGGTGTATATCATTGGTTCCCGAAAATGTTTGGGCGCATGATGAACGAGAAGTTGGGATATGTTCATTTCTGGATGACGTTTGTCGGAGTTTACCTTGTGTTCTTCCCGATGCATTATATCGGTATTGCAGGTTTCCCAAGAAGATATTATAGTTGGACAAACTTTGAGACTTTTAGCGGGTTTGCAGATCTAAACATGTTAGTGAGTATTGCAGCGATCATGACGTTATCGGCTCAATTCATTTTCTTGTTCAATTTCATCTACAGTGTATTTAGAGGTAAGCAAGCATCAGCTAACCCTTGGAATTCAACTACCTTAGAATGGACAACACCAAGACTTCCTGGACACGGTAACTGGCCTGGAGAAATTCCAACCGTGTATCGTTGGCCATATGATTATAGCAAGCCGGGATCAGAAGAAGATTTTATTCCGCAACATATTCCTTATTCTGAAACTCCTGAATCTAACTTACCACATGAGAATGACCTCATTAAGTTGGAGATGAAAGAGGATGCAATTGTAATTGAAGAGAATAAGCACCACTGATTCGCTAAGCTAAGGAATTGAATTCAACAGCGACCAAACGATTTAGAAAGCTCTGCTTCTCAACGTTGGTCGCTGTTTATTTTTTAATACTGGTGGGCGGAGTTGTTCGTACTACAGGTTCAGGCATGGGTTGCCCCGATTGGCCTAAATGTTTTGGGGAGTGGGTTCCTCCAACGTCAATTGATCAACTACCAACCGACTACAAAGAAACTTTTGCCGAGTTTCGGGATAAGAAGAATAAAAAATTTGCACGGTATCTTTCTGCCTTTGGCTTTGAAAAAACTGCTCAAGCGATCTTAACTGATGAATCGATTTTGGTAGAAGCTGATTTCAACCCTGTTAAAACCTGGATCGAATATGCAAATAGGATTATTGGAGTGGTGATTGGTTTTCTAATCATTGGAGTCTTTATCCTGTCTTTAAAATTCCGCACTACGCGACCTGCTTACTTCTGGCTTTCTTTAATCACATTAATCATGGTGATTGTACAAGGTTGGTTTGGGTCAATCGTGGTTTCTACCAATCTCACTTCGTGGACCATCACGATTCATATGTTGCTGGCATTTGTATTAGTGGCCTTACTGGTGTGGCTTTATGTAAATAGCGGGGAGGAGCAACCCATTAACGCAACAAAGGGAATTAAATGGATACTGCTCGTGTGTATGGTACTGCTTATCGTACAAGTGCTGTTGGGCACAGAAGTGCGCGCAGCCATTGATCGGGTCTCGGCCCTAAAACTGCCTCGCGAAAGCTGGATTTCTGAAGTGTGGGAAGAATTTTTTATTCACCGTTCGTTTTCATGGTTAGTAGTTATTATAAACGGCTTTTTAGTGCTTCGATTACTGAAAACTAGCGGTCGGAATCCTTTAACCATAAGCCTGATCGTGTTAATTTTGCTCACTTTATTGACGGGTGCAGGAATGGCTTATTTTGCAGTACCTGCAGCGCTTCAGCCGATTCATTTGCTGGTAGCAACCGTCACGTTTGGGATTCAGTTTCTATTGTATTTAAGGCTCAACACTAGCCAGTCAATCGTGTTAGATAGGTAATATGGCGTCTACGGTTCAACCAGCTTCCGGATTAGCATTTGTTCTTTACAAGGCCAAGGCATTTGTTGAATTACTGAAAGTAAGACTTTCGATGCTGGTAGCTTTCTCATGTGCATTTGGATATGCATTAGCTACGAAAGGCAGCGTAGATTGGGAAGTTTTGATCATGCTTTTTATGGGAGGGTTTTTACTTTCCGGAGCATCGGGGGCGATCAACCAGGTGATAGAACGCGATCTTGATAAAGTAATGACGCGTACCCAAAACAGACCTTTACCTACCGGAAGATTAACGGTACAAGAGGCAAATCTATTTGCGGGTGTATGCTTGCTGGTGAGCTTATTCATTTTGTGGATCTATACGAATCCACTTACGGTGCTTCTCTCTTTTGTTTCTATGATTTTGTACAGCTTCGTTTATACTCCCCTTAAGCGAGTTGGGCCCGTAGCTGTTTTTGTAGGAGCGATTCCAGGTGCATTGCCACCACTCTTAGGCTGGATTGCAGCTACTGGATCGATCAGCCACGAGGCATTAATTATTTTTGGTATTCAGTTTATCTGGCAGTTCCCACATTTTTGGGCAATAGCCTGGGTAGCCGATGAAGATTATAAAAAGGCAGGATTTAAGTTGTTGCCTTCTGGTGGTGGAAAAGATCATAACACGGCTGTTCAAATCATGATTTATACGCTGTTCTTAATTCCGTTGGGATTGCTACCTGCTAAGTTTGGAATTACGGGTTTGGATTCGGCCATAATAGCAACTTTGTGTGGGGCAGCTTTTTTTGCACAAACTTTTTCTTTGTTAAAAACAGGAAGTCGCCAGTCAGCGTTAAGGATTATGTTTGGTTCATTTTTGTATTTGCCAATCGTACAGATTGCATATTTGTTGGATAAAATTTAATTGGGATAGATATGGAGAAGTCGGTGATATCAGAATTTAAAATTGTAGAAGAGCCTAAGCGGCCGATATCAATGAACCCGAAGAAGTTTGCCATGTGGCTCTTCATTGGTAGTGTAATCATGTTGTTCGCTGCGTTTACGTCTGGTTATATTGTAAGGAGAGCTGAAGGGAATTGGGTATCTTTTGACCTTCCATTCTTATTTACCATTAGCACGATCGTTATCTTAGCAAGTAGCCTAACTATGCAGCTCGCATACTGGGCCGCAAAAAAAGATAATTTAGAATCGGTCAAAATACTTGTTACCATTACTTCGGTGCTTGGGCTTGCTTTTTTGATTCTTCAGTTTGAGGGCTGGAAAGATTTAGTCTCAAATCAAGTTTATTTGGTGGGTAATCCATCAGGATCATTCTTCTATATTATTACCGGTTTGCATGGTTTGCACCTGATCAGCGCGATTGTCTTTTTGCTGATTGTTTTGGTCTCGACCTACCGCTACCGAGTTCACTCAAAAAACTTAGTTCAGATGGAAATGTGCCTAACGTATTGGCATTTTTTGGGCGGACTTTGGCTATATTTGTTTGTATTCCTATTATTGTATCGATAAATCTAATACCTGATTATGGCACACGCAGCCACTGCAGTTTCTGATAAAAGTGTTTGGGATGGCGGAACTTCACCGATGGGTGCAAGTTACGGCAAACTCATGATGTGGTTCTTTTTGCTCTCGGATGCGTTTACGTTTTCCGGATTGCTAATTACCTACGGGTTGGTTCGCTCTTCGCATCCGGCATTTGAAGGAGCCGTTGAGTCATTTACATTCTCAACCCAGTACTGGCCAATCCCTGAAAAGGTATTTGAAGCGGTTCCGTTTTTACACGGGATAAGTTTGCCGCTTGTGTTCGTGGGTATTATGACCTTCATTTTAATTATGAGTTCTGTTACGATGGTACTAGCTGTTGAAGCGGGTCATCGTATGGATAGAAAAGCAGTTGAGAAATGGATGCTGTGGACAATTTTAGGAGGCTTAACGTTCTTAGGCTGCCAGGCTTGGGAATGGACACACTTTATAGTAGGCACAGAGACTGCCACATTAAAAGATGTTTTTAATGTTGAGAAGGGAGTTTGGGAGCAAATAAAGATAACAGGGGCTAATCTTCACGTGAATCAATATGGTCCACAAGATTTTGCTGATTTCTTTTTCTTCATCACAGGCTTTCACGGGTTCCATGTATTTAGCGGAGTGATGTTCAACTTCCTGATTTATTATAATACCGTGACCGGAGTTTACGAACGCAGAGGTCACTATGAAATGATTGAGAAGGTAGGATTGTACTGGCACTTTGTAGATTTAGTGTGGGTATTTGTATTCACGTTCTTCTACCTCGTTTAAAAATTGTAATTCGAACTTTTATAAATCGATAATAAGAGATGGCACATCACGCACATGAACCGCAAGTAACTGTACTTCCTCCTGATAAGGCTAAGATCAAAAAGCTTTGGATAGTAGCTGGAATATTGGGAGCAATTACCGGAGTTGAATTTATCATTGCTTTTACCATGCCTCATGGTTCGGCAAAGACATTCATCTTCGTTATTCTCACAATTGTAAAGGCCGGTTATATTGTAGGGGAATTTATGCACTTACGCTATGAAGTGAAGGTTTTATTCTGGGCAGTTCTTATTCCAATTTTATTTATCATTTGGATGTTGGTAGCCTTTCTATACGAGGGCATGGAAATGCCGGTCTTTTTGTAAACTCTTTGCCATCGTCTGACCACTTTGAGTGGTCTTGACGATTAAAAAAGCAAATAGAAAATTTTAATGAAGGCTAAGGTGAATAACTTTAGCCTTCTTTTTGTGTTCAAAGTACATGATTAAAAAACTCATCTATCTTTTCCTTGCCCTGCTCTTACCGATTGGTGTTTTTATCTTTTTGCGAGCATTTGGTAAAAATGAGTTTAACATTCCAGTCTATTACGAAACAGAAATGCCGGAATATCCAGCATCGTGTCAATTCTCACATACAGTTCCTTATGCCATTCCTGATTCAATCCTACAGACTGCAGGCTGGAAAGAAGGATCAGTTGCTTTATTGATTGCAGACACTTCGCCAGAGGTAATGAAAAACATCAAGCATCTGGATGAAGAGTTCACTACAACTGATTTTCAGCGAATTTATCCTTATCAAGATACTGCCCGGTGGGATACGTGGTGCGCCTGTTTCTTTTTCTTAAAGAAACCATGGTCAGCAGTTCTCATTGATTCAGAAAGAAAAATCAGAGGCTACTATGCGCCTAACTCGCGTGAAGAAATGGATCGGCTAACCGTGGAAATGAAAATTTTGTTGAAACAGTACTGATGGAAGAGAATAAAGATCCGTATCGTAAATTGATAATTGCACTCTCGGTTATTTTGCCGCTTGCTGTAGCTGTTTTATTTAGGGTAAAAATACCGGGTTATGATTTCAGTTTTTTGCCTCCCATCTATGCAACGATCAATGGAGTTACAGCAGTACTTTTAATCACAGCAGTAATAGCCATAAAGAATAAAAAAAGAAAACTACATGAAACCTTGATGAAGGTTTGCATTGGGCTTTCTGCTGCATTTCTTGTGATGTACGTTATTTATCATATGACAAGCGATTCTACGTCCTATGGAGGCGTAGGTGCGCTGCGGGTTGTTTATCTGGTCATTCTAATCAGTCACATTATCTTATCAGTGATTGTCGTTCCGTTCGTTTTATTCACCTTTTCGAGGGCACTTTCGGGTAATTTTGAAAGGCATAAGGCTTTGGCTAAATTTACATTCCCGATCTGGTTGTATGTGGCCATTACAGGAGTAATTGTATATATCATGATCAGTCCTTATTACGTGTAGCTTTAAATTGATTGAACTATGAAAGCGGCTGTTGGAAAATTTTTAGTGATCTGCTTAGCGATGCTATTCTCTTTTGTTGGTGCTTCAGCTCAATGTGCAATGTGTAGGGCTTCGCTGGAGAACAATGTAAGTAATGGAAATATTGGTATTGCAGCGGGCATCAATTTTGGAATTATGTACTTGTTTGTGGCACCCTATGCTGTGATCGGGTTGATCGCTTTCTTTTGGTATAGAACAAGTAAGAAAAACAGTCAGAATGAGCAACTCAAACGCAATCTTGCAAGGTAAATGCCCTCGCTGCAAGCAAGGCGATATTTTTAAGTTTCCGCTTTCGAGAGTTGCTAAGTTTTCAGAAATGAATGCAAATTGCTCACATTGCGAAGCACCCTTTACTCCAGAGCCCGGTTTTTATTTCGGTTCTCTCTTTGTCAGCTATGCATTTAATGTGGTCTTCATGGTAGCAATTTCAATTATACTTTATCTTTTTGTAAGCCCACCCGCCTGGGTGTATGGGCTTGCATTCGTATTGGTGTCAGTATTATTTATCCCAATCAGTTTCAGGTATTCCAGAATTCTGTTTCTGTACTGGTTTGGCGGACTTCAGAGTAAGTAATCTTTATAGATTTCCTTACTTTTAAGTATTGCCAGTAATCATGCGAAAACTCCTGCCTGTCATATTATTTATTCTTTCGCTTGTCTTTGGGCTGATTGGAGGTGGCTTGGATGCCTGGAAGGATTCGCCCGAAGAGAATGCAAAAAGGATTTCCAAGAATTTATCAGCCGAACTTTTAAAACTAGAACAGGAGCAAATCAAGATCATTCAAAATCCTTCGGGTATTGTATGGTCGCAACTGGATGGAACTCATTTTTTGGTAGATAGTCTACGAATTGTTGCCTGGAGCAAAAATGATTTTTTACCGGATGCACGAATGCTACGAGATTCCTTTAGCGTTCGGCTCATGCAAATCTCTGCAGGAGATTTTCTTCTTAAGAAGACGACACTATCTGATTTACAGTATTTGATTTCAGTCCTTCCTCTTTACAAAAAGTATCCCATTGCCAACAAGTATCTTTCTCCACATTGGAATCAAGCGGTCTTTCAAAATTTTTCAGGCCGAATAGTTACTTCCGATTTTTCAACGGGGGAAAATATTAAAGTAGGAGATAAAACACTTTTCAAAATTCTTCTATCAGAAAGTCCTTCAGGAAATAATGCACGGGCATTGATATCAGCATCGATAGCCGTCATTCTCTTTATGGTAAGCATCGGAATGATTTTAAAACGACTCCATGATAAGAAGAGATTTCAACTCGTTTTTATTATTTCAGCACTCGTATTTGTTGGTATTCGAGTTCTTATGATTCGATTTGAATTTCCCGCACGTTGGGCTGCTTCGTCAATTTTTAGCCCACAAGAATTTGCCTCCTCAAGTTACAATGCTTCTTTGGGTGATTTATTTCTAAACTCATTGGGGGTTTTGTTTTTATGTGTGTATGCCTTCTTTACGTATTCACAATGGGAGGTTGTAAAGAGATTACTCGCCACAAAAACATGGGTTCGATGGAGTTGGTGTTCAATATTTATCCTGGCCGCAATTTTTTCATTTCTATATCCATTCTTATTTATTGAAACGATTTTTCATAATTCCCGAATCTCCTTAGATATTACTCAATCAATTTCATTCAATTGGCTTCGGGTTATTTCATTGGGTTCGGTAGTTATTGGCACGATTAGTTCTTTTTGTTTTACGCATGTCTTTATTCAACTTTCAAAATCATTATCCTCAAGGGCTTTACCCTATGTGATTGCTTTGTTGCTTGCATGCATTCTGTTTATTACTTATTTCACTATTGAATCGCGCGATTATTGGATCTCGCTAACGATAATAATTCCTTACGTTATTCTCCTCTATCGATCTAAGCTAAGTTCCTCACTGGCTCGAGTTTCTTACCTAACTTTTCTGTATTTCTTTCTTGCTGTAAGTGCGTATGGAATTCAGAGTGCATTGAGTGTAAAGCGATTTGTGGAGGAGGAGCGGGTTGAATCTCAATTTCGATTTGCCTCAGGCTATCTAATAGGTCGTGATGTACTGGCTGAATATTTATTGAATGAGACTTCGAAGCGAATTGCGAAGGACGCCTTTATTCAAAGCAGGATAGCAAGCCCACTTCTAAGTAAATCAACAGTTAGGCAAAAGATTAAACAAGTATTTCTTAATTCGTATTTCGATCGCTATGATGTTAAAATTCTGCTATACAATTCTCTGAATGAACCTCTTGATGAGCAAACAGTAACTGAAGGAGGTGGAGAACTATTAAGGCAAGGATCGGCAACAGAATATCAAGGAATTTATTTTGTTCGATCTACTGGCGTGCAAACAGGTAAGCGTTATTTCACTACTATTCCTATTACTCGGTTTGATCAGGTTGTAGCGCATATTGTGCTTGATATTTCATTGAAGAGAATAATACCACAAAATGTTTATCCTGAGTTATTAGTCGATAGCCGGTTCAATGAATACTTTGAAAACCGCGACAAAAGTTTTGCGTTCATTTCTAACAAATCGATCATTAGTAGTTTTGGCAATTTTAATTATGAGAAAGATTTTGATTTCGGTTTATTAGATGATTCTGATTTTTTTAAAGAGGGTATTCGTAAGGATGGCTTCATTCATAGTGGCACCGAGGATGAGTCGGGACGAGTTGCCGTGGTGACCACGTTGGCATATCCTGTTTTCTTCATTTTTACTAACTTCTCATTCTTTTTTGTACTAGGAATTTTTGCGATGGGGTTAGCAATGGCTTTCTATGGGGTAAATGCATGGAGATTGGGTAGTCAAATTAATTATGCGGCTCGTATTCAACTTTACATCTACCTGGCATTTGCTGTTCCGCTAGTGATTGTGACGATTACAACGCTTAATCGTGTGAGTAAATCAGCGGAGAATCAGTTGAACTCTGATTTTCAAACTAAATCGAGATTGCTGGGCGAAAATCTTGTTCCTGCGCTTTCAGCGTTTGTAAATGATCCTGATAACGCACGTGGTGAACTTGAGAGCCAGTTAGTCAACATGGCCAAGTTCTCAAATGTGGATATGTCTATCTATGCTCCTTCCGGGCAGATTATTATTTCAAGTCAACCGGTTATAGTTGAAAATCAGCTTACGTCAAACCTAATGAACCGAAATGCCTGGGAGCGAATTTTTAAAACAGGCGACAATACACTCATTGAAAATGAGCAGATCGGAACGCTACGTTTTAACAACTCTTATTTTGGATTGAAGTCACCAGAATCTGGTTTATTAATTGGAGCACTCAGTGTTCCTTTTTTTGAATCAGCCTTGTCTTTAGAAAACACACAGATCAGTGTTCTTGCTAACATTCTAACAGTTTTTGTTGTGATTTTCATTTTGTTCTCGATCCTATCATTTTTTGTTGTCGATTCTCTCACGTTCCCGCTAAGGTTTATAACCCGAACCTTAAGCAGAACAACGTTAACAGGGACAAACAAACCTTTGGAGTGGAAATCAAACGATGAGATTGGATTAATGGTGACTGAGTATAACCGGATGCTTGAAAATCTTGATCAAAGCAAGATTGAATTGGCGCGTAGTCAAAAGGAAAGTGCCTGGCGCGAAATTGCTAAGCAGGTTGCACATGAAATCAAGAATCCACTCACACCTATGAAGCTTACGTTGCAACAAATGGATCAGTTAGCTTTACGCGGAGAATTGGAAAAGGGAAAAGTAATTCAATCCATAAAAACACTACTCACACAAGTAGATATTTTGAATGATATAGCCTCCTCCTTCAGTGCATTTGCAAGGATGCCCGCACCCATCCTTCAACGAATAGATCTGGTGTCTTTGCTAAGAAAGAGCATTGACCTTTACTCAAACTATGAAGGTGGAAATGTACAGTTTGAGTATTCGGAAAAACAATTGTTTGTGAATGGCGATGAGCAATTGTTAAATCGCGTATTTTCAAATATTATCCTAAATGCATTTCAATCTCGTAGTGAAGAGGCTGTTGTAGTTGAAGTTTCTCTAAGGACAGAGGAGAATCAGGTTCTTATTCGTTTTACAGACAATGGAAGTGGTATTGCTGAAGAGTTGAAGGATAAAATATTTGCCCCTTACTTTTCAACAAAAAAATCTGGTTCCGGATTAGGTTTAGCGATTGCGAAACAAGGGATAGAGCAAAGTGGGGGCGAAATATGGTTTGAGACTAAAGCGGGTGAGGGGACTACTTTTTTTATTCGACTTGGCTTAGTATAAATCTCCCGCAGATAACGCTGATTTTCGCAGAGGTATTATTCCAGAGAGATACTTTGTGCTTGTTTTGATCAGCGTGATTATTCAAATGAGTTATAATCCATTCACTTTCCGAAAGATTGACTTGTCAATTTCCGAACAATTAAAGTTAATAAGCAACCCTAATTTTATGCCAGATAGTTTGAGGTAAGTAATAACTTGTTTGTGATGAACCTCAAGCAAATTCTCAACTGACTTAATTTCAATTATAACTTTGTCTTCAACAATTAAGTCAATCCGATAACCCACATCCATCTTTATATCATCATATATCAAAGGTAATGGTACTTGTGACTTGACGCTCAATCCATCCTTTCTCAATTCATGAAGTAGAGTTGCTTCATAAGCTGACTCTAACAATCCTGGACCAAGCGCATTGAATACCTTGAAAATTGCGCCTCTTATTTTATATGAGATTTCATTTTCTGTCATTCAAATCGAATTTGTTAGTATTTTCTAGGTATCGCAGATTTTAGATAATATTTTTTTCTGCGATAATCAGCGCAATCTGCGGGGCAAATTTTTCAAACACGTATTAGAACTACCCTACCTTCAAGCTCTTCATTATTTTATTGGTGAAGACAAATGCATCAAGTTCTTCTACGCCAGAATTCATAATATCTTTATTCGATCCATCCCACAGTTTGTGGCCCTTGTATAAGAACAGAATACTTTCACCAATACCCATTACCGAATTCATATCATGTGTAACTACAATGGTGGTAATATCAAATTCATGGGTTATTTCCATGATGAGTTCATCGATCACAATGGAAGTCTGTGGATCTAATCCTGAGTTAGGTTCGTCACAAAATAAATAGTTAGGATTATTAACAATTGCACGGGCAATGCCCACGCGCTTTTTCATTCCACCACTAATTTCGGAAGGCATTTTTTTATTCACACCCTCAAGTCCTACACGTTGCAAACAAAAATTAACCCGCTCAATCTTTTCACTGGCTGGCATTGTTGTAAGAATGTTGAGTGGAAACATAACATTTTCTTCTACATTCTTTGAATCAAACAAAGCTCCACCCTGAAACAGCATCCCGATTTCTCTTCGGATCTCTGATTTCATTTCTTTGTCGGCCTCCGTAAAATTGCGAAGATCATAATACACACTTCCAGTGTCGGGTTGAATTAATCCAACGATGCATTTAAGGAGAACACTTTTTCCCGTTCCACTGGCGCCAATAATAAGATTGGTTTTACCTTTTACAAATTCACCGCTAATGCCATCTAAAACATTTTTATCACCAAATGATTTTGAAATATTATTGATCTTAATCATAGCTTATTTATAATAGGAGATAGGCTAGAAAATAATCAGCTAACAAAATAGCAATAATACTGGCAGTTACAGCTTGGGTGCTGGCAATACCAACTTCAAGCGCACCGCCTTGTGTATAATATCCTTTAAAGGAAGAAATAGAAGCAATTAGAAACGCGAAGACAAATGATTTAATGAGCGCGAACGATATAAAAAACTCATTAAAAGCATATCGGATACCGTATATATATTCTGTAGGTGTTAAAAGCTCGGTGAGTGTGCCCACCAAATACCCACCCAGCAATGCACAAATGCCCGAAACGATTACGAGAAGAGGATACATCATCAGTGAGGCAATAATTTTTGGAAGTACCAAGTAAGAAGCCGCATTGATCCCCATTACTTCAAGTGCATCAATTTGTTCTGTAATTCGCATGGTACCCAATCCACCCGACATGCTTGAACCCACTTTACCGGCATAAATAATTGCCATGATGGTGGGTGCCAATTCCAGAATGGTCATTTCACGAACTACGTTTGAAATAATAAATCGGGGTACAAAAGGACTTACCAGATTAGCTCCGGTTTGAAGAGTGGTTACTCCACCCATAAAAGTTGAGACAAGGACAAACAGAAGTATTGACTTCACGCCAATATTTATGCACTCCTCCAATGTTAACTTGTAATAGGTCATGAAAGTCTCCCGTCTTACGAACAACGAGCCCAAGAAAATCATGTACTTACCAAAACCCTTCATGCACTAAAGTTCAAATGCTATATTGCTCAAAGATAAAATAATTTCTCATGCATAAGTTGATTGTAGTTACTGGTGGAACAAAAGGGATTGGCCGGGCGATTTTAGAGAAATTTGCAGCAAATGGTTTTGATATTGCTACTTGTGCCCGAAACCAAGGCGACCTGACCCAATTAAAGAAAGATTTTGAATCAAAATTTAAGATCAGTGCATTTGAATTTAGGGCTGATATGTCTGATAGGGCTCAGGTAAAACAATTTACAGATGCAATTAATAATTTGAATAGACCTGTTGATGTGCTGGTGAATAATGCAGGCTATTTTGAGCCCGGTCAGATTATGGAAGAACCTGATGGAACGCTGGAAGGTATGATTGAAGGAAATGTGTACAGTGCATATTATACAACTCGGGGACTGGTTAATGTGATGAAAGCAAATAAATCCGGCCATGTTTTCAATATGTGCTCTATTGCCAGCTTTATGGCTTACCCAAATGGTGGCTCCTATGCTATCTCAAAGTTTGCCCTGTTGGGATTTTCTAAAGTCTTGCGGGAGGAGCTAAAGGAGTTTGGAATCCGGATAACGGCTGTAATGCCTGGTGCCACTAGGACGGCAAGTTGGGCAGCCAGCGAATTGCCGGATAGTCGCTTTATGAAGCCTGAGGATGTGGCTGAGGCAGTTTTTTCAGCACATTCTCTATCACCTAGAAGTGTGGTGGAAGAGATCCTCATCAGGCCTCAAATGGGCGATATTTAGCTCATAATTATCCTCAGCCTAAGTTTTCATTTATCAGAACAAAAGTCCCTCTCAAAGGGTTAATTTTGTTGTAAATCCTTTATTCCGTGAGTCAGATTCTTCAACTAAAACAATATTGCAACAGCCTTGTCAGTTACAACCGTAGGAAAACCCGGGTTGTAAACATTGGAGGTGTGCCCATGGGGGGTGATAATCCAATTAGGGTGCAATCAATGACTACAATTGATACCATGGACACTCAAGGATCCATTGAGCAGACGATAAGAATGGTTGAAGCTGGGTGCGAGTATGTTCGGATTACGGCTCCGAGTATGAAGGAAGCACAAAATCTGGAGGTGATTAAAAAAGGATTACGCGAGCGCGGCTATTCTGTTCCGCTTATAGCGGATATTCACTTTACTCCTAATGCTGCGGAATTGGCTGCCCGATTAATTGAAAAAGTTCGGGTGAATCCCGGAAACTATGCTGACAAAAAAAGATTTGAAGAGATTGAATATACAGATAGCACCTATCAGGAAGAATTAGATCGCATCCGAAAGAAGTTTACTCCGCTTGTCAAGATTTGCAAAGAGTATGGAACGGCTATGCGCATAGGCACTAATCATGGTTCGCTTTCCGATCGGATTATGAGCCGCTATGGAGATACTCCATTGGGGATGGTTGAATCTGCGTTGGAGTTTTTGCGCATCTGCGAGGATTTAAACTACTATGACATTGTACTTTCCATGAAGTCGAGCAATCCGCAAGTGATGGTGCAAGCATATCGATTGTTGGTGCAGAAGTTGGATGAAGAAAATTTTCAACCCTATCCATTGCATTTGGGAGTTACTGAAGCCGGTGACGGTGAAGATGGTCGTATAAAATCATCTGTTGGGATTGGAACCTTGTTGGAAGATGGGTTAGGAGATACGATTCGAGTTTCACTGACTGAAGAACCTGAAGCAGAAGTGCCAGTAGCACTAGAATTAGCAAATCGATATGTAAAAAGAAAAGAGTCGTATCCAATTTCTGAGATTACTAAATATCCGATTGATCCATTCTCTTATACCCGAAGACACACTAACGAAGTGCAAAATTTTGGTGGTCATCAGGTGCCACGTGTTATTGCTGACTTCTCTACAAAAGAAAAAATAACGGCAGCTTCTCTTTTTGCTTTAGGTTATCAGTATTCGGTTCCATTGGATAAATGGAATATTACTGATATGGCGTGCGATTATATTTTCCTGGGTGATCGATTCATTGATTTTGAAATTCCCGGCACGTTGGGATTGATTTTCAATCATGCAACATGGTTGAAGCATAAGGATAAGCCACGCACCTATCCATTCATTGTTCCGAAAGATTACCTGGCGGGTGTGGAATCTTCAAATCATTTGAATTTTATCTACACACAGTTAAAAGATATTTCGGATGAATTCATCAACAAACTGAATTTAGATTCTACAGCTGTGTTGTTGATTGATACGTACAATGATCATGGACTTGCTGAGCAACGCAGGTTATTTGTTGAATTGATCAATCGTGAGTGTCATGTTCCGGTGGTTATTGGTCGGGCTTATGCCGATCTTACTTCCGATCAATTACAATTGTATGCAGCTACCGATCTTGGTGGCTTGCTGATTGATGGTCTTGGGGATGGAGTTTTCATTGCGGCCGAACATTGTGGTTCGGATAAAATGATCAACGAAACAGCCTTTGGGATTTTACAGGCAACACGCACGCGCATTTCAAAAACAGAGTACATTTCATGTCCTTCTTGCGGACGCACACTTTTTGATTTGCAAGAGACCACCGCTAAAATTCGTTCACGTACCAGTCACCTCAAGGGAATCAAGATTGGCATCATGGGATGTATTGTAAATGGTCCCGGTGAAATGGCGGATGCTGATTATGGGTATGTTGGCTCTGGGCCAGGGAGAATTACATTGTATCGCGGTAAAGAGGTAGTGAAACGAAACGTGCCGACACCTCAAGCAGTAGATGCGTTAATTGAGTTGATACGAGAAGATAAAAATTGGATTGAGCCTTTGGCTATACAAAGTGCTACGTAGCTTATGTTACGATAGCGAGAATAAGTACTTGATAGATAAGAACTAAGATGAGTGATATGTCGTCTAAGTAATAAGCGAAGTAGTAAATCATTAGAGCTATGGAAAATCAAACAGAAACTGGAAAGAGAAAAAAATTATCCTTTCGGGAGTTTTTTTCGTTGGGAGAAGTTGGGGAATATTTTTTCAGGAAGAAGGATCCAAACAGGCCCTCCAACATCAACCTTAAAATGATGCATGGAGTCAATAAAATTTCCATTGCCATTTTTTTGGTGGCCGTACTTTATTTGATTTTGAAACGTTTGTTTTGAACATAGAGTCCTTCAGAAGTTATTGCCTTTTAAAGAAAGGAGTTACCGAGGAGTTTCCTTTTGGCGAAGAGACGTTAGTTTTTAAGGTGATGGGAAAAATGTTTGCCCTCACCGATGTAGAACATTTTGAGAGTATCAATTTAAAGTGTGATCCAGAGCAAGCGGCTCAGCTACGGGAGGAATTTCCGGCTGTAATTCCGGGCTATCACATGAATAAAAAGCATTGGAATACAGTCCTAATGGATGGTAGTGTTGGAGATAAAAACCTTAAGGCCTGGATTGATGATTCGTACAATCTGGTGGTGGCGAGTTTGAACAAGGCTACCCGTGAGGAATTACAGAGCTTATAGTCTGATTGTCAGTATTTTACGATACCTTTAGATTTCTAACATTTTTCGGATTACTTAGGTTAATTAATTAGTTTTGTTGATTGTGATCATCCATAAGGAATGACCAGGGCTTTACTCTTAGGCGTAGTATTGATTCTTGTACTGAGCTCGTGTACTCAGCGCCTTATTTGCCCTGCCTATCAAAGTGCATTTATTTACGACAAGCCTACTCAAAAGGAGAAATTTGTCTACTATAACGAAAGTACCACACAACCCCGCGAAGTACTTGCTTCTGCGGATAATAAGGTTATTACTCTACCTCCCCGCGATTCAACCTGGGCAAACAGTGTGGTTATGCCAGGGCCTTCCTTACCTCAGGTAAGGCGAGTAAAGAAGGATCGCTATTTATTACTGCCTGAAAAATCATATAAAAAGACATTGAAATCATTGCGTACAATACAGATGAAACCTGTTTATCCTAAGAAGGAAACAGATTCATTAGATATTGCGGCTGAGTTAGATAGCGCAGCCAGAAGTATCACCGATACGCTTTCTGTTTCAGGCTCTTCAAAGCCTGCAGTGGAAGAGGATAGTGTGTATGCAATCACGAAAACAAAAGAGAAGTACAATGTGGATCAGGATAATTACATGTGGTACTTCCGTGATTTGTTGGTACTGCCTGATGTGCGCGCTGCCATGCAAGAAGAGGGTGAGGTAAGAGCATCACAGAAAAAGACACAGAAAAAAGCGAAGGGCGGATTCTTTAACAACCTCTTTAAAAAGAAAGGCAAAACTAAAAATGATTCCACGGCTGTTAGTTTAGACTCAGAGCCGCTGGAATCAGATTCTACAGCTGCAAAGCCAAAGAAGAAATTGTTCGGAAACCTGTTTAAGAAGAAGGACAAAGTGTCAACTGCTGATCCTAAAAAGAACGAAGATCCTGCCAAGAAGGAAGAGGATGATGGTTTTTAGTTAGGTTGTAAAATTAACCACATAGACACCTAGTCATTTTGAACTATTGTAACTTTGCCTAACACACTATGTTGTAACTTCTATTTTTTTTAGAAGAACCTATGTGGTTAGCTCAATCAAACAACGTAAGATTTCCGAATTGATCAGAAGCAGGAGTAGGTCTTATCAACAACGCACTTTCAGCATCGGGTGATTTAATTCCAGGCGAAACTGTAAATCCTTCCAGGTCGGGAGAATTTTTACTAAGCAATGTTAATAAAGTCTCTTCAGTCGATTCTTTATTCAACCAAATTAGTTCTTCTGCCCGGGTAAAAATTACAGGCATCCGATCTGTAACATCTACTACATTTTTATTTGCTGAGGTAGTGATGATGGAGAATGTATGAAACGAATTTCCTTCCGAGTCATCATACTCTTCCCATAAGCCGGGGAAGGAGATGAGATTTTTTTGTTTAGAGATGAAGCGCCAGGGAATCGAAGTTTTCTTTCCTACTTTCTTCCATGCAAAAAATCCATCGGCAGGAACCAGGCATCGATAACGCATCAGGTTTTTCTTAAGCATAGGCTTCTCTTGAATAAACTCAACTCGGGTATTGATGAGTCGTTCCGCAACGGCTTTGTTTTTACCAAACTGAGGTGAAACGCCCCAATAAAAATAGGACAGACCTTGCGGACTTTCATGCGTAATTACTGGTAGCAGATGCGAAGGCGCTGCGTTGAATTTAGGTTTATAGGGCGGTGAGTCTTCAATCTGAAAACGCTCAGTCAATTGATTAATAGATGCTGGGATCGAATAGCGCTCGATCATAAGGTTGATTGTATAAAATCCAAAGCTCTGAGTTCCGACCAATATAAACCATTTTTATTGAATAAAGCGAACCCAACGTGTCCGCCCCGTTTAGGATATTCAAACGTTAGGTATGGATGATTATCAAATTCTGTTGGGTAGCAATCTTCACTCAGAAAGGGATCATTCAAGGCGTTGACAATAAGGGTAGGTCTTTGAATGGATGAAACGAAACGGATTGAACTGCACTGAGTATAGTAATCAATAGCATCTTTAAAGCCATGCAAAGGCGCAGTATAGGTATCATCAAATTGTAGCAAGGTTTTAACTTCATCTAGTTTTCTAACATCAAGACCGGTTATTAGTTTCGATTTGTCGGCCACTTTCTTTTTCAGACTTTTTAGAAAGCGCTGTGAGTACACCCAATTGGAGGGTGAAGATATTTTTTCGCAACTACTTCTAAGATTGAGTGGTACTGAGAATGTGACAACCTTATTTATTTTGGAACTAATGGCGTTACCCTGCTCGCCAGCATATTTTAACGTAAGGTTTCCACCGAGACTAAATCCAACTAAGTTAATTTCTGAGTATCCTAACGACTCAGCATGCCGAAATACAGATTCAAGATCATCGGTAGCACCACTATGATAGAAGCGAAGGTTTTTATTCATCTCGCCACTGCAGCCCCGGTAGTTCCACGCAAGTGTATCGAACCCATTACAAAAAAAAAGTTTGGCCATTCCTTTTATGTAGGCACGATCGGAACTGCCTTCTAATCCATGAGAGATGATTACTAACTTTTTTGAATCTTGGGTTAGCCAATCTAGGTCTAAGAAATCATGATCGGGTGTAATGATTCGTTCACGTTCATACCGAACGTCTTTTACTTTTCGGAGAAGAGCAGGATAAATCGTTTCGAGGTGATTGGTGAAGAGTAGAGCCGGTGCCTGATAAGTTGCCGTCATTACCAGCCTTGTCGCTTGGTTAATTCCGTAATGTGCGCAAGGTGATGGTCGCCATGCCAGGCATACATGCCAATCATGTTATGTAATGCCACATGCTTTTTTGTATCCGGATGAATAAATTGTTTTTGTAACTGATCGGACGAAAGAGTTTTTAAAAGCTCAACCCACTTGGTGTGCAATGTGGTTAGTAGCGCAATTGAAAGTGCAGGTTCAGATTTTGTTTCATCGGTTTCGGCCCATAGTTTTTCATTGTAGGCTTTAATTACAGGAGTATCTTCAGTTAACAACCACTTCACCCGAATGTATGCATTCATATGACTGTCGGCTACATGGTGAACAACTTGCCGCACTGTCCAACCCCCATCACGATACGGAGTATCTAATTGTTGATTTGAAAAACCTGCTATGGCTGCTTCCAGTTTTGAAGGCAACGTTTTAATGCGGTGAATAAATGTTTCTATTTCTTCGGGGGTATGACTTTCCTGAGCACTAAATTTTCCAATCGGGTATCTCAAATCCTCCATAAGATTTAATAACTAGTGAGTTGAAACTAAATGGTAATAGGCAAGTTATTTTTCTAACTCCTCAACGGCCTTCTTCAATTCCTCGTCATCGTAGCCCTTATTGAGTTTTACCGGGGTTTTCTTACGTTTCTTCTTTACGCGTATGTTGGTAAACTCAATTAACAAAGAGAATGCAACTGCAAAGTAGATATACCCTTTCGGGATTTCCTGATGTAAGCCTTCAAGCAATAGAGTAAATCCAATTAAGATTAAGAAGCCCAATGCCAGCACCTCCATAGAAGGGTGATCTTTTATGAAGCGACTGATTGATCCTGAAAAAAACATCATCACAATGATGGAAACAATTACAGCGATGATCATAATAACAACTTGTTCGGGGGGCACAATACCCACAGCCGTTAATATGGAATCAAAAGAAAATATAATGTCCAGAAGAATAATTTGAACAATTGTACCTGCAAACGTAACAGTCGCGGCTTTCGCTACGCCTCCCTCTTCGTCTTCGTCACCTTCCATTTCATGGTTTATTTCAAGCGTGCTTTTTGCAATAAGAAATAAGCCACCAAAACCAAGAATCAAATCCTTGCCACTAAAAGCCATGTCATGCTTTATAAAGAAATTTGCAGGCACAGTAAACAAAGGTTGAACGAAACCAATTATCCACGTGATGCCCAACAACAAAGCAATGCGAACAAACATGGCAAGAAACAACCCTACGTTTCGGGCCTTAGGTCGTTGCTCTTCCGGCAACTTATTTGATACAATAGAAATGAAAATAATATTGTCGATACCCAACACAATTTCCAGAAAACAGAGTGTGAGCAGGGCGAGCCAGGTATCGGCTTCAAGAAACATTTCCATACCAACTAGACTAAGGTTGTAGAATTTTAAACGCTCAAATTAGGCAAAGGAACTTACATTTGAAACTGACCGGAGTAAAGAAAAAAACCCTCAAATTGGATTAAAAAGCCAATTCTCTGATTACCTGCATTACATGACCTTTAAAAATTATTTAAACCTCATAATTTTATACGTACAATAATATTATTTTTGTCGTATCGATTGTAAAATTTATGGATGCCAAAGTAACGTTAAGCTTTAATGAGGAGGTGATAAACAAGGCCAAGAAATTTGCTGATGAAAAGAACATCAGTTTATCGCGGTTGACAGAATATCTTTATGAGCGCATCACCAATTCATCCTATCACAATCTTGAAGAAATGCCTGTGGCAAGTTGGATAAATCAATTAGCAGAAGGAGCAGCTGTTTATAAAACTAAAAAAAGCAAGCGCAAGTCATTGAAGGCTGAATACTTCAAATCAAAAAAATGAAGTTTTTTTTGGATGCCAACATTCTGGTTACCGTTTTAAATAAAGAATATCCATTGTTTCCTTATGCGGCCAAAGTGTTGAGTCTGGCCGATCAATCAAATTTCCAGGTATACACATCGCCTATTTGTTTGGCTATTGCTTTTTATTTTTCCGAGAAGAAATCGGGAAGGGCAGTGGCCAAAAAAAAGATTAAGCTCTTAACCGATAAAATCAATATTGCCACCACCGATGCTGCTGTGGTGGCTCATGCAATCACCAATCCGGCTGTTCATGATTTTGAAGACGGCCTTGAGTACTATGCTGCGGCACAAGCTAAATGCAGATGTATTGTTACTGAAGATGGCGATGATTTTTTCTTTTCTGAAATAGAAGTGCTTGGGGCGAATGATTTTTTAGCCAAGTATGGCGGCAAATAAAATTTAAAGGCGACAGATTCACTAAATACAATCTGTGAATCTGTGGCTAAATAATTTACTGCTTATGCACAATCATCATCTTCTTCCTTACTACACCCGATTTACCAGCACCTATTTGAACAACATAAATGCCCCCGGCAAGATCTTGTGTGTTTATGGTTTTGGTTTGCTCGCCCGTTTCAATGGTTGATTCATGCACCAGTCTACCAACCTGATCAATCATATGGACCGATAATCTGCTTTCCGTTTTGTTTGGTAATTCAATCACAAAACTATCATTGGCAGGGTTGGGGTAGAACTGGATAAACTCGGCTATCTGTTCGATGCCAGTTATAACATTTGCGGTAGGCAGATTAGTTGGCGTTAAATTGAATGCTGCTTGATAAACCTCGCGAGTTACTTCATCCTGTATAAACACAACCAAGGCAAGATTGGTAACATCATTTGCATTTTCAATTCGAACGCTTTCAACAATATTAATGATTGCGTCTTTTGCCATGGGCACTGATAATGGTGTGCCCGCTGCAGAGGGTACTAATTTTCGTAACACAAATTCATTGCTAGAAACTGTTTTTTCAACCACCGCTATTTGTAGAATTGGTTTACGTAAGGAAATAATATTCTCATCCGCCTTTATCGATACAGCTATCTTAATATAATCGGGACTGGCTGGTACTTGGGTATCTACACTTATGGTGTAGGGCGAACTTTTTAATGATTGTTTGTTGAGTCTATTTTGAGCCCATGCTTGGTTGAACCTACCGCCACTAGCGCCATCAATATATCCTCTGGTTACATCATCTTTTGAGATACCATAGAATGCAGCTCGTGCTGATGGATCGGCTTCATTGGCTGCAAAAATTGGATCTGCAGAAGGGAAACCAACATGATATTCAATTTTTGCAATCTCCGCACCTAACAAAGAATTAAACGAAATATCATTACCGAAACTCTGCGTTCCTCCGGGATTCGTGAAATTCTCAGCCAGTGAAATTCGGTCGCGGCTATCAATGATCATATTATTAAATCCCATTCCTTCTGCTTGTAGATCAGGATTTGATTGGAAGGCTATTCTGAATCGTACCTTTTGCATCTTTCCCGCGTTAAGCTGATCTAAATTATCAAGGACTCTGCGCACCTCAACGAGCTTGTTTTTAGCAGGATTGTCCAATAAATCCTTGGAATCACCAGACCAACCAACCGGACTGTTTCCAATATTACCAGCAAAGAAACCAGAGGTATTGAACCAATTAATACCGGAATCTACTGCTCCTCCAGGAAGCCAGATAACTCCGTTATCTACAGAATATTCTAGTACCGCGCCATCAAAATTTTCCTGCGTATTGAGCACCATATCCATTAATAACACAGGCCGTTCAATGGCTGCAATATTAAAGCACGGACTATTTAAAAATGATTTTTCATTTGAATTATAATCACCGCTTGCATTGGTTACCCAGGCTGGCGTTGTTAGTAAACTTTTTAAGGGTGAGGTTCCTTGAGCAAACTCCCAGGTGGAGTTTCCATTTACGTCTTCCAGTTTCCATAATCCTTTACCTCCATCTATTGCTGCCATTGAATAGGGATTGGCAGAAGAGTGGGTTAGGTAATCTAAGATTGTAACATTTTTTGCAGTTGGATTGAAACAACCTTGCGCTGTATAGGAGGTAACAGTTACATTATATTCTCCTGAAGTTGCAAAGTCATGGATAGGATTTTGATTTGATGCAGCAGGACCTCTTGGAAGAATGGTACCATCACCAAAGTCCCATTCAAATTCTGTTGCAGTAACATTACCAGTTATTATGGCCTTGAATTCAGTATTGTCACCATCACAAATAAATTGGTAGCCTAATTCATATTTAGGATTTATACCTACTGTAATAGGGCGTGTAGAAGTATTTTCGCACCCAACTGAATTTGTAACTTTAAGACCAATGGTGTAAGGCGTACCTCCTGTGTTGGTGCCATAATTATAGGTTACTAAATTATCGCTTGCAACTGAAACTGTAGTACTATTACCGAAGCTCCAATCGTAAGTTGAATACGGTGTGTTTCCAGCATTAGAATCTAAGGGGCCAGTCAAAGTAAAATCACGTCCATCACAAATAGAAGGCGGTGTAAAATTGGCATCGGGTGCCGCCTTGATTTCAATTTGAACTAAAGTAGTATTACCCTTACAACCTTTATATTGCTGTAAAACAAGAAATTCTTTAACAATTGTTGCAGTACCAGATACGCCTGGAGCGGTTAGTTTCCAGTTAATCGAATCTATTGGAATAGTTGGGGTTGCTTCTTCATACCAAATAGGTTTATCAGCTGATCCACTTGGGCTTCCTGAAATGGTAAACGATGTTGGCGATGCTACCTGACAGAACTCCACATCAGGTGCTATAGGTGCATCTGGTTTTTTTATCCAATTAAAGTTCCTAATAACTGAATTAGGGCAATTGTTTCCATCATTATAGTTCATTGTAATTCTTAAGGGCCGTTCATCCTTGCCTAATAGCACAGGATCCTCCGGATGAAAACTGCTACCGGATAGTGATGCCGTGAAAGCTGCTGGTGCCATGGAGAAACCAGTTACTGCATATGTAACCTCAGATGAAGATAGCGTGATTGGAGTAGGGGAGTAGTCAGCACAGATATTGGCATCCTCAGTTATACCAATTATAGTTGGGGATGCTTCGTTTGCTAGCATTTCAAATGGTTGGAAGGATCTATAGGTTTCATTTCCGAACGCATCTTTCCCATAAGCGAGAATATAGAACCAGTTATCTTTAGAGAATCCATAATTGGTTCTTAGAATATTTAGATTGATAGTATAAGAAACAGGCTGAGAAAAGGTAGTTCCTGGCAAAAGTGTAACCCCTGCCTGTATGTCGGCTACGGTTTGATATGAATTGACAGTCAAAGGATTTGGCAGGCCGCAATATGGAAAAGTAGGAGCTACTTCAGCTATACAATATGAGAAGGTAGTGAAATCTTGTCGATAAAATATCAGCCTGGTAAATTGATAACCGCCTGGTAGTATCTTGCCTAGCGCTGCCGGACCAGATATTATAACGGGTGCCAAGGGACTATCTGATGGCGTATTTTGACAATATGAAACATCAAGGCCATTAATCGCACTTGGGGTTACTTCAAAAATTTCAGTGTCTAGTCCGGAGCACCCACTTACATTCGTGTATGTGTATGTGATTGTGTGGTTTCCTACAGCGGCAGATTGCGGATTGAAGTAATAGTTTCCATCGCCCAAAAGGGAAACACCATTTCCACTGAAAACACCTCCTGCAGGTGATCCATACAATTGATAATTTCTATTTTCTACGGTATAGTTCTTCCGCACGGCTGTTTCTAAAGGTGCAGGAACAATATCAGCAGTGGGAACAGGATTTACTTGAATATTAACAGACCCAGTAACAATATTTCCGGCATTATCTTCCACTTCCAGGTTATAGCTTACAATATCTGCTGGAGGCGTTACAGTAGGACTAGAGCTGCTATTGGAATATCCAGCAGGAGTGGATGTCCACCGGAATTGATAGAAGCCTGTGCCACCGCTTACAGCTCCAATCAATTGAATGCTGGATCCAATGCAAACATCATTAGTAGGTGAATTAGTAGTGCTAACATTTACCGCCAAGGAGGCAACGGTAAGTGTGAAGGGAGTGTTTGTTAATGTTTTTGTTGTACAGTTGGTTCTGGATACATCAATACGATACGTATAATCTCCAATGGCAGATAAGTTGGGAGTGGTGGTTAATGTCCGGTTGCCATTATTTCCATTTACATCTTGTGTTGTAGCCATGTAACCACCAGGCCCAGAGTTTAAGATCAATGCGTAATTATAATTCGAACTCTGAGTGCCTGTAATTTGCACCGCCACACTTGTATTTTGTGCTGGATTTAACGTGGCAGGTATTACAGGTAAAGAAGTATCAATGGCAGGAAATACGTTTAAGTCAGTAGCAGAATTATCGCTTAGCAAATCACTATCATTGTTTCTAACTGTAATAGGTCCGGTAGTTACACCTGCTGGAAGTGTTAAAACTATCTGTGTATAATTGAACGTAACTATGTTTGCAGGTGGAATAGCTACACCATTCACTCGCACTGTTGGGGCTGTATTACCTGTAAGGGGAGTGCCAGTTCCTGTAAATAGGGTTCCATTTATAGTAACATTATCACCAATACAAGTGCCTGCACCTGGAGAAAAGGATGATATAGTGGGTATGCCTTCAGTCGTAAACGTGATGTTCTGCGCAGTCGTAGCATGATCGAAAACATCTTCTATCGGATTAACGTTCACATAATAAAGCTGACTAGGAAGAAGGGTGGTATTGGGGTTAAGCGTAATAACTGTATTTGATCCATTGATAGTGGCCGTAAAAAGGACAGCAGCGCCAATATTATCTGTTTCTCTCAATTCAACTAGGCCTGCTTCAATATTGGCAGGCGTTATTGGAGAATCATCGGTATTCCTAATGGGTTCGTTGAAAGTGATTACAATGTTTCCAACAGCTGAAAATTTTATAGAACCGCCCAATGGATTAAATGAAATTGCTGGTGGCAAGGTGTCGTCTGTGGTAAATGTACTGCTGGTAGCCACGATGGCATTGTTACTAAAGTCTTCAATGGGATTTATTTCAACATAGAATAATGTGTTTCCTGCTAAAGGAGAGGAGGGAGTGATCGTGATGATTGTATTAGGTCCATTGATGTTGGCTGTAAATGGAACATCGGCTCCCGAATTGTCTGTTAATTTCAATTCAATCAAGGTTGCTAAATCACCTGATGTGATTGATGAATTATTAATATTTCGGATTGGCTCTAAAAAGGTTATTGTGATTGGATTTGTTTCAACAATCCCAATAGCTCCGTCTGCTGGATTAAAAACCGGAATTGGGATAATCGTATCTGGAGTATCGAACGTTATTGTTGTTTGGGTTGTTTCATTTCCAGCAACATCTTCAATTGGATTTAGCTCAACATAATAGGTTGAGTTGTTTAGTAGAATGGCATCCGGACTAATTGTTATCTGATTAGTGCCATTAAATGAAGCTGTAAAAGTCACAGATGCTCCTGCATCATTGGTAACTTTAAGTTCCACTATTCCGGCCTCTATAGCGGCAGCATCCAGCGGGCTACCATCAGCCTGTTGAATATCTTCATCAAAAGAAATGATAATACTTGAGGCGGTGGGTACCCCAACTGTACCATCCACTGGATTGAAAGTTATTACAGGAGGCGTAAAATCACCCACTGTAAAAGTAAATGATGTGGGATCAGGGTCAATGTCAGCATCATCAGAGGTTGCCTCAACTTCACCAATTGACACGTAAATTACAGTTAGTGATGGAAGGTTTCCAGTGGGGTTGATTGTAACTATGGTTTTTCCAGCATCAATTGTTGCATCGAAAGGAATATCTGCACCTCCTGCATTGTTTAGTTTAAGAACAATATGTGAATCGATAGTCACATTCGTTAGTGCATTATTTCCCGGGGCTGAATCTCTAATTGCTTCACTGAACGTAAGAACAATATCAGCACTTTGATTAACGTCTGAAGCAGCATTGGCAGGCACTGACGTATAAGTAGGTACTGCTAATATTTTTGGTTTTGGTTCAATAGATAAATTTACACCGACTGCATTATTAAATGACAAAAGAATAACAGTCGTTACTAAAATCGAAAAAGAGAAAGATGTCTGAAAAATACGTTTCATAGAATTCTTAATTTTTTAACTCACCATTTTTATCCATGCGCATCAGGAATATAGATGAATAACCACTTAGGTTATTGGTACCGCACACTACCAAATCTCCGTTTGAAGCTTCGATAACCGATACAGGTTGTTCATCTCCAAGTCCGCCAACTGTTTTAAGCCAGATCAGGTCACCAGTGGAGTTTACTTTAATGAGTAGAAGATCTTTGCCACCATTTCCTTTCGATGAATTGGTTGTAATAGTACCAGTTAGTAGAAATCCTCCATCATTTGTACTCGTTAAGGCTTCACCTTCATCAATAATTTTATTTTTTTCGATTGGGTTCAACTCAATTGAAGAGATGCCATCAAAGTATCGATCACTGCCCGGTATAATGGTTCCATTTGAGGCTACTCGCATAAAGAATAAATTTGCATTCGATCCATCTGTAGTTTCGCTATACGTACCTATTACACCGTATCCAAAAGCGGGAGACGAGGCAGGCTGAATATCTTTGGCTAAAAAACGTTGTGTTGTGGTTTCTCCAATTTGACTGAAGTTAACCGGAACGGATTGCTCTTTTACAAAGGGAATAGCCAAGTACGATGAAATGAAATCGCCCTGCACATCGGCAATAGCACTTGCCCAAATTAAGTTTCCATCTTTGTAGTGGATTGACTTTGCATTTGCATAGGTATTTGAAAGCAAAGGATACTTCTTTACCCATGCGGAATCAAGATCAGAATTTAATCCTAAAAGAAGTTGCTCAGCGGGTGCGTTTTGTTGATTGTTAATTCCTTCTTTGAACGTTGCCAGGATAACTGCTCCTGTTGGGGTTAAACCGATTGGGCCTGCAAAATAATCATCTTTTACTTTTGCTGAATCCTTACTTGGGTCGCGTATGTAACGTCTTTTTCCAATTTCAACAAAAGTACTGCTCAATTCTAAAGCACTAATCGATGAAACAGTTACATTGGCAGCTTGTCCCGCTTCTGGGTTAATAGCAATGCTATCGCCTACAATAAAATATTTATCTAAAACATTATTGGCTATGATGGGCTTGAAAGATCTGCTAGATATGTTGTCAATAAAATGAAAAATTCCTATTCGATTGCCTCGTTCGTCTGTTTCAATAATTACAGCCTGCGACTTCAATTCTTTCCCGGACAGAAAACTCATGTTACCAAGGATGGCAAATCCATTAGGAATTTTCTCAACAGCAACTGCTTCCATTGAATAAGGACCTTCATAAAATTTTATAAAAGTGTTGCGTGGTGCGGGGTCAGCGTTCTCCAGGTTTTGGCAAGAGAAAACAAGGCCGGATATAAAAATTAGAATATATTTTCTCATTTTCTCAAAGCTTCTTTTTCTTAGGATTGAACACGTTAATTACATATGAGCCAGAAATGGCTAATGATGAAATTTTAAAAATAGAATCCGGGTACCCCTGATTCCAAACTTCAAGCTGATTGTCAAAGACAGTTTCTGAAGAATTAACATTCGTTAAACCATGCACATATCTAACTTCAGCTACAAAAAATCCACCGCCCATTTTAATCTTTACACCGGCAGCGACCAACGCACTCACGTTTATTGGATTTCGCAGTTCTTTAATATCGTAAGTTGCTTCCTGAATGGATGTAACATCATCACGCAATCGTTCTGTACTAAGCTTGCCGCCCAGCAAATAGTCGATTGCAACACCACCCGCTACATAGGGATTAAAATTCTTTTCTAAAAATTTGTATTCAAAACTTAAAGGAAGGGATAACCAATTTTGTGTTTCGAATCCTTGCAGTGAATTACCTAGTGGCTTTGGGGGGATATCATCACTGAAACCTCTGTCCACTTTCACATCGATTTCAAATTTCTTTTGCCAGTAAAGCAGCTCACCATGAAGGGTAAATTTATCGTCATTTTTTTTATTAAAATGAATGGGAACATCTACCGCGCCTCCAAACAAAATAGCAAACGCATATTTGAATTCGCTATCAGGAGCAAACTCCACACTGGTTACAGAGTTGGTTACATTCGGCCTGCTTGCATTAACGCCTAACTTGGCACCAATGCGGTAGATAGGCTTTGTTCGGAACGTATTATATAAGGCAACAAACTCGGCAGGGTCAACAGCAGGGTTTATTTCAAAATAGTGATCGGTTTCTAACAGTTCGAGCATTTTTTTGTCAGCAAGCTCAGGTTCCTCAAGATAGATATAAGAAAGAGTTAGTACCTTAAGCAAGCTTACCCGTTCGCCTTGCGAACATTCTTGCTTACTCAATTGCTTTGAGATTATATCTTCCAATTCATGCAAGCGACCTTGATCGTAAATGGATTGAGCCAGACGAATGGTTTGTGCGCAAGAGGAGGTTTGCGCAAAACTTTTAGCAGCAACAAAAATGATTAGTGCAAGTAAGTAGAGTTTCTTCATATCTATTTGCCAGCTTTTTTAATAGGAACATTTGCACTTGACTGAATCCCTGGATAGTTTGTACACGTTTTCTGATAAGGTGAATCCTCATCGATTGGAAGTACAAATATTTCCCATTCATCTTTGGTCATATTTCGTTGCGCTTTTTCACAAAGAATGTTGGCCATTACCTCAAAGTTGGTGGGGTAGGCGTGAATCGTTTGATCAACACCTTTTACAGTCTCCCTAACACTTTGGATTCCGGCTATCAGTTGAGAGTCGTCTGGTGTAAAGGTTACGTCCCACACCCAATCATGATCGCTTAGAATAATGGGTTGTTCATTCAGTTTCCTAAAATTCCAAAGCCGTACTGAATAATCTTTACTTGCGGAAGCCATAAACGTGCCTGCGTGGTTGAACTTGATGTCTTCAATTTGCCCCCGGTGACCTGACAATTCACGGATAACAAAGCCATTATTAACAATTCTTAAAACTCCATCACGATCGCCTGTTACAATTTGTCGGCCATCGGGGGCAAAGCAAACTGCTGATAATCCTTTTGAGATATTTATTTTGGTGACTGCAAAGTTTTTGGCGATGTCCCAGATATATAAATTTCCATCGGCTCCGGCTCCTGCCAGTTGAGTGCCTGTTTCATTTAGGTCAAGTGAAACAATTTTCTCCTGCGTGGCAATAACTTCTTTTACAGTGTTTAGATCAGAGTATTTGATGCTATGCCCCGAGTTGTCGCGTGCATAAAAACCTTTTCCATCTGATGTAAAATGAATGTTTACAATGTCTGACTTAAACCCATAGATTTTTTTTGTGGGGGCTTTTGGGTTTTTCAAATCGTAGAGCTCAGCATAGTTGGCATCCCGATTAACAGGATATAAGCCACCGGCTACAAGCCAGTTCCCATCAGGACTCGTGTCGATTGTATAAACCAGATAAGGTTGTTTTGCCCTGGCTGCAGAGTCCACAAGATATTCTGCATTCCATTTATTGTTAGCATAACTCCACTTAATGATTAGGCCATCACTACCACCGGAGTAGATATGATTTCCTGTACCATGCGTTTCCAAGGTTCTGGCGCCTCCCCTTACGTGACCTTCCAAACTTTTGGTTAACGGATGATCATAATTTTTGAGGGCGGTATATAAGCCTCCATACACATCGCTGTTGTAGGCATAACCATCATACTGTTTGTTAAAGAGGTAAGCTTGTTGTGCAACCAAAGCTTCGAGTGAAAGAGTATTGCTTAACTCCTTCGATTTAATAGCCATAGCTTTTGCAAGGGATAGATACTTCTCGCGCTCAGCTCGTTTAGCATTTTCAGTTGCGATGACGGTTTGGCGTTGGGCTTCTTTTTCATTTTGAATTGCAGACTTTTCATTCTTTTCGGCTAATCCTTTTTGGCGAAGTGCTTCTGCTTCTGCTTTTTCCGCTTGCTGCCTTCTTTGGTCAGCAAGCAGCTTTTGAGCTTCCTCCGCTTTTCGGGCATCTTCAGCTTCACGTCTTGCTTTTTCAGCAAGGTTCTTTTGCTCCACAGCAATTTCCTTTTGCCTAAGTGCTTCCGCTTCGTTTTCTTTTGCTAATCTTTCATTCGCAATTGCCTTTTGCATATTGTCCTTAGCAATACCCTGCTGAACAAATGCATACACAAATGCGATCAAGGCAATAACCGAAAGCGTACCAAATACAACTGCAATAATTCGAGCACGTTGGAGTTTGCGCTTCTGTTCGAGTTCTTTGATCCTCTGCTCGGTGTCAAACTCTTTTTTAGAATACTCTAAGAAGATAAGTGTTCGCTCAAAGGCTGGGTGATACCGCTGACCCCAAACTAAGGTGGGTTTGTGCTTCGCTTGCCAGTTTAGGGCTAACTGCAAATCAGGCGGGCGCCATAAACCAGCTTTGCCTACCTGATATTGGCCTGCAGCTTCAGCCAAACGCAAATACATTTGCACGGCTTCACTTTCATCATCTACCCAGTTCTTCAACCGCACCCATATTCGCATCAAACTTTCATGCGAGATATCAATCATCGATTTAGAGCCAAGCTCGATACCATATGCAGGTGTTAGTAACGAACGACCCGGCTCTCTAAACTTTTCAATGACTTCAATTACATCGGCTTCCGATACATCGGCAATAGAAGCGATTTCATTTAAGCGGGTTGGCCTGCGAATGCCAAAGTTCTCACCACGTTTTTCAGTGATGGCTTTAAACAAGATTTCGCAAATACGTTTTTGATCTTCATCTAATTCGTCATAGGCTTCATTCGCATGTTGCGATAAGGCTTCGGACATAGTACCAATTGCCTCATAGTGTTTCAGGTCAACAGGTTCTCCATCATAATCTTTAAATCGAGACCAATAACTCCATGTACGCATTAACGCATGTTGAAGAATCGGCAATTGATCAGGATTATCTCCAAGGTCATTTAACAATTGCTGAACAAGACGGGGAGTAATATTAGCATCACCAACAGCAACCGGACCCTCGACTGCTCTGCGCTTTTGATCGCGCGTCATTTGTGGAATCAAATAGTGACTGTCGTTGATCTTACGTGTAAGTTCCGGGAACTGGGCGCAATCTCCAATAAAATCCGACCGCATGGTAACGGCTACATAAATAGGGGAGTCTTCATAGTTAACGGCTTCCATCAACAAATTGATGAAGGCTAAGGATTCGTTTACTGAATTCGGATCGGTGCTATCTTTAAAACGAAAAAGTTCTTCAAACTGATCGACAAGAATCAAATAGTTGATGTCTTCTTTTTTGCGCGATTGCTGGATGGCTTCCACTAAGCCAAGCGAACTGCTTCGAAGCAAAGTAGAAACGATCGTACGCTTTATTTTTTTATCCTCAACATCGGCAGTGTTATAGTCTTTAACAGTCTTTAACAAAGATTCAGCAAGGTTGTCGATAGGACCGGCACCAGGACGTGTAACAATTACTTCCCAATTGGGGCTGGCATCTGTTAAGAATCCACCGTATAAAATGGGAAGCACTCCGCAATAAATGAACGAAGACTTACCACTTCCTGAGGGACCAATAACACCCACAAACCGACTCTTCGAAAGTTTGAGAAGTACTTCATCGCTCTGACCTTCGCGGCCAAAGAACAAATGACTCTCTTCAATCTTGAAAGGTCTTAATCCCGGAAAAGGATTACTTGTCCCGACAAGGGTGCCCATTTGATTATCGTCTATCTGGCTCATAGTTTTATGAGTTTAGTTCTGTTAAAAAGTTTTTCAGTGTCTCCAGCGAACGGTTCTTATCTCCGGAGATTAACGTCATGTTCTGATTTTTATATTGATCCACGTTTGTGTTCTCAGTGGCAACTAAAGCTTTTCCCTGAATAGGTTTTTTCCTTCCAAAGCCAGGCGCTTTTAATAAGTCAAGCACCTTCATGCGTACCCACTGATCGTTTACCTTTCCTTTGAAGATGATTGCTCCATCAAAGTTTCTTAGGTTATCGATGTGTTGTTTGCGCACTTCAAGAAGTTCGCCTTCAAACGCAGGTAGTAATATTTTAAACCCAGACTTTTCAATCACTTCGCGAAAGGGTTTTACTTCGTTGTCATCAATCTTATCGTGAACTAAATAGATTGACTTGCCACCCGTTTCATCAACTTTAGTTCGTTCCTGCGCTTCCAAAAGTTCTTCACGCATGATGTTCTTAAAATCTTCTAATGGATTTTGAAGAATCTCGGCACCTTCTTGTGCTTCCGTGTCGCGTTTGATAGTGTCTATAAATGCTTTTTGTTTGTCGCTTGCGTTTTTCAGGTTTTGCGAAATCCAAATCAGTCGTGAAAACTCTTGTTTGTTTTGCTTCTTTTCTAATGCAATCTCAGCAGCAAGCTTATTTTGAATATCTACAACAGAGCGATCGGCACCATCCGGTATTTCACCATAAGCACTTCCTACCAAATGAATGGAGAGTGAACATTCAGCTAAATCCTTTTTTACTTCACGCTCCAATTCAGAGGCTTTAGTTGGTAATGTGCTTTTTGGTAGCACGATATAGCCATGGCGCTGTAACTCACGCTTGATGATGTTGCGTTGAACTGAAATATCGTGACCCGTCTCAGCGAGGTAAATTGATTTTCGCTTATAAATGTTTTTTACTTCTGATTTGATGTCACCCTCATTCAAAATCATAAGTGCATCATGAATGTCATAAGCCAAGTCAACTAACTTCATCCAATATTGTTTTTCTGCTTCCTGACTAAAGAAATCAGAATACTCTTTTTCCATTCCGGTTTCTGTATCGAGTTGATACATATCATAACCGATCAAATCGCGCAACCGTGGAGGTTGTTCTTGCAGTGTTAAAGGTGCTTTTAAAACTTTAAATACCCGATTGATTTTAGAGGACTCAGTGGCTTTATAAAAAGTCTCTACGTTATCTAAACATCTACCGGATTGAACAAACTCAGTAGTAAGTACAGAAACCAAAATAGCTGCATTATTTAAAGCAGGGGCTGTGGCTGTATCAAATTCTGATTTAAGAACAATGTTTGGTTTAGAACCCAATACTTGCAGCAACATCAACTCAAGAAATTTTTTGAATTGGGATACCCACCCTTGCTCACTTTTTTGAGCTGCTTCATTGTCTTTCTCAGCGAACGTGATCAGTACGTCAATTTCAAAGGCCATGTTTAAAAATATTAAGGTGTGAGTTGGTTTTGTTTTTCAGTGATGTTATGGATAAGTCCTTGTGCCAGCTCATGATGATTAGCCAGTACAAAATAAAAATCGACCAGGTTTATTTTAAAGATCACAGATCTTTCAGTTGCATGTACTTCGGTGATCACAGGAGTAGGTCCCTCTTGAAACAAATCACCAAACACACTGCCGGGGTTCATTTGCATTACATCCTGTGTATTGTTTTTCAAAACTACGTTGCCGTGTGCCATAATAAGGATAGGCATATCCTGTGCATCAGGGATACTCATTGTCTCATTCGCTTTAAGCGTGATAGGCAGAATTTTATCAGCCAAATCACTGAGTACTTTCCCTTGAATGTGATTAAACACAGGAATCTTTTTTATCAACATCACCATTTCAATAAAGAGAAAGAATCCATCATCCAAACCATCCAACAATTGATTGTTTTCTATTGAGGAATCAAGAAAGCGTTTGTCTTTGTAGGGAAGGCGGTCGGAAATCGTTTGATAATCTGATTTGCTCTTATTGTAAATTACCCACGCAGTAGTTTCTTGAAGTAGTTTGTCGTTGTTAAACATTTGACTAATCAAACCCCGGCTTACGCGGAAGTTAGGAATGTAAGCAGTAGCATACACTGCGCATACTTTTGTCCACCGATTGTTATAATTAAAATCACGATTCAGAATGTAGTTGATTACCTGAATTGGGTTATAGCTTTCGCGCGGGAAAAATGTTTGAAGTTGTTCTAGTTTTTTCTCAGTAGAAGAATCATCGAGCAAAGGAATCAATTTTGGTTTAAGATCCTGATCAACAAACAAATCCAAGAGTTCCAATGCATATTGAACACTATCGGGTGTTCCTAATTCAACATTCTCTCGTACTAATTGAACAGATTCCGGATCGTATAACAAGGAAAGGAGAAGTGTAATATGATCATAGTTGTCGCGAATTTCTTCGCGAAGGGCTTCCTTCAAATAAGTATAGTGATCTTCGTCAGTAAGTTCATGTAGCGCAGCTAAATTCCAAAGTGTTTTGCTCATCTCTGTATCGAGCAGATCTTTAACAGCTAATGCTTCGCGGCCTTCCGCGCGGTAATTTATATAGCGCAAGGAATATAGAATCTGACTAACCACACGCTTGTCCGGATAATCAATTTTTTTCCAAAGCATTTGTAAACTCTCAGAGCCGGGGATATGCCCCATAATCTGAATGAGTTTAAGCATGATCAAATCATTTTGACCCGACTTATGAAAGGCTGATTCTAAAATGGGAAGCACAGGTGATCCCGCTTCTTTCAATGCGGATGCAGCCTGATGTGCATACCGAGGAGAAGAAAGTAGTTCAATGAGTACGTTCCAGGTCTCCGGTCGTTTTACTTTTCGTGCAGTTAACAAGGCTTCGGTTCTCACTTTTGGATCAGCATCGCGCATGAGTTCCAATAGAATGAAAATCGTTTTTTGATTGGTGAGTTTGCGCATAAGCTTCGCTGCCAACAACCGATCGGGTTGCTTTACCGACTTACTCAACTTCATCAACTTTTCAACAGGTATAGAAAGAAGATCGCTGTCCTCTGCCAGGCTTGCAGCTTGAGCCGCTAAGCCTTTTATTTCATTATCAGCATTTTGAATTCCTAGTTCTTGAATTTTTGATTGAGCAAATGCGGCAATTTTTTTCGATTTGCTATCTACTAATTGGAGTAATGAAGTTTCGAAGAGTGCCGGTTCTAATTTCTCCATCAACTTCATGCCATAGATTATTTTTTCTTCAACCGTGCTGTTCACTTCTTTCTCCAACACGCTATCCATGGTGTACTCTTTCACCAAATTCTTTTTAACGGCCGACTTATTTTTAACCAGAGAGTTTTGCAGGGTTTCGCGATAGCCATGATACATGCGATTCGTTACCCAATACCAAATTACCAACACCGGTAGTGCGAAAAGTGTAACATGCAGCACGGTAAAGCCCTTAAACTGGTTGATCAAAACAATCAAGCCCCCGGCTAGAGCACTGGCGAGCGCTGTAACAAATCCTTCTATTTTAGTTTGCGCATCAATGTTAATCTCTTTATCGATAGGCACATAGTAGAACTTGAAAGTAGGATTATCCAACGCCTCACGAAGTGAGTTCACAAAAAGCTTACTCATTGCTATCGCGATAAAGAAAAAGATGATCGTACTACTTTCGCCTGTTGTAAGATCGTAGCCGAAGAATGATCCGAGCGCAAATGCGGAGATCGTGAAAAGAATTAACAATAAAGGATTGATAAGAAGGGAAACCCGTAAACCGTAATCCTGATTGATGCGGTCAGTAATAAATGTTGTGAACAGAAAACCAAAGATCACAATCGTCATTTCAAAATAACTTAAGAAAACGGCAAGCCCTTCCGCATCAGTAAATTGAATGGTCGCAGCATTATAAAAGGAGTAATCCACAAACTGTAGCGAAACGATTGATACGATCACAAATAGGGAAAGCATCATGATGTACTTATTGCCAATAAATTGACCGATGGAAAGTTTCTTAAGATCTGATTCTGACTTGATAATGGCGCGACCTTTTATCAGGTATTTACTCGCCAGTACACTGAATAGAATTACAAAAGCAGTAATACTAACTAAGCCAATGGTGTATAAGGTGATAAGGTCTACACCAAAACTCAAAAGAATTGGAATTGAGAAGAACGATAAGATGGCAGCAATGTCTGTACCTACATCCACGCTTCCCACCAGTCTTTTGGCAACGCGCACGTTAAACATGCGGTTAAAGGAACCCCAAAATACAAGTTGTATCAAGAATGTAAAGGGAAGGATGAGCATGAACCCAAACCGATACAAATTATCAATATCTTGGATGTAACTGTCACCAAACTCTAAAAACGCTGTAAGAGTTGTAATTAAAACCAGGCATAGAATAGCCAAAGCGGTAAAAGGGATGCGGCCTTGTAGGAAATTATACAGCATGGTTACTGCCATACCCATCACACCAGAAATAGCAATTGCTTTCGGGAGATCAAATTTTTCGTCAAAAGTGTTTAGGAAGAGTGTTTGGGAGGCAACGGCTACAGTAGCCAAAAACAAGCCCATCAAAAAGCTGAGGATCAACAAAAGTGACACCGGCCCTGATTCTTCAGGCTCAACATCTAACAATTTCCAAAGCCGAGTCAGCATATTTCAGGTTTTAGCCTTTAAATTTTAAACTTTTCAGCGAAAATTCCTATTCAATTAAGAGTTCATTTTGATAATAGTTATTGCTTGATTATGTGGAAGTTGTAATTTCATTTCTTGAATCTTGAAATCAATTCATCGCTAAAATCAACATGGTTAATCATTCGCCAGAGATTTTGGTAAGCAAGTATGCCTAATCTTTTTTCAAGAAGAGCAAGGAACTATCGCCATAACTCAAAAAGCGATAGCCGTTTTCGAGGGCTTGTTGGTAGATTGTTTTCCAGTCGGAACCTACAAAGGCGGCCACCAGCAACATCAAAGTCGAGCCAGGCTGGTGAAAGTTTGTGATTAGGGCATCAGCCATTCTAAAAGTATAACCTGGCATAATGTAAATGGCTGTTTCTCCAGTAAGGACTTTTAAATTTTCGTTTGTAAACTTTTTCAGAACCTGATTTAGAGCTTTCGCTTTTGAGTGATGAGAGGGTAGTAGATAGGCATCTTGTTGGGTAATATTGAAAGTTGAATTTTGATTCTCTAGCAATTTAACCCCATACCAATACAGACTTTCAAGAGTGCGCAGCGAGGTGGTGCCCACAGCAACTATGGTTTTGGCCGAAAGCATTGCTATCAGATTTTCTTTTGTTATCACAACCTGCTCGCCATGCATGATGTGCTCGGTTGCATTTTCAACTTTCACTGGTTGAAAGGTTCCTGCACTTACATGAAGGGTAAGAAATTCGGTTGCGTGCCCGTTTGCCTTAAGTTGATCTAAGATTGTGTTAGTAAAATGTAGCCCCGCTGTGGGAGCAGCTACCGCACCTTCATGTGCAGAATATACAGTTTGGTAAGAGTCGCGATCGGTAGACTCAACCTTTCTGTTTAGGTAAGGGGGTAATGGAATTGAACCAACACGTGTGATAACCTCGGCAAATGTTTTTGATTCAGGCTTCCAGGTGAACTCCACAATTCGTTGCTCACGATCGATTAGAACTGCATTTAATGTTACACCAGCCAAGTTCATTGTTAGAATTAACCAATCCGGCCAGCGTTTTAGATTGCCAATGGCGCATTGCCATTGAGCCATGCCTTTAGTTTCCATAGCTAATTGAACCAGGGTGGTTGGCGCTATTGGGTTTAACAGAAAGAGCTCTATGCTGGCGCCTGTTTCTTTTTTAAAGATGAGCCGGGCTGGAATTACTTTAGTGTCGTTAAAAAAAAGTGTGCTACAAGATGGAAGAAAGTTAGTGATGTTATTAAAACGATCGTGCTCAATGTTTCCATTCTTATAAACTAATAGTTTGGATTGATCACGATTTGGAAGGGCATGCAAAGCTATTCGCTCAGCTGGCAATTCATACGTAAAATCTTTTATAAGAACTTTCTCGATCATGTTGCGAAAATACGAAATACTAAAGCCACGAATACACGAATTATTTAGCAAGCAGAATCCATCTTTAGAGAATGCAAGACTATAACATCTCTTTCAAATCTTTTTAATTTATATTAGTGCACCTGCCTGCGGTAGGCAGGTTCGTGAACATTCATTATGTCTCTTAAAGCAAGTATTCATAAACGCATTTTTCAATTTTCATTCAATGCCCGCACTTCACGTGGAGCTATGAAAGACAAGACTTCCTGGTTTATTAAAATATGGGACGAAAAAAATCCGGAAGTTGTTGGTATAGGTGAATGTGGTCCGTTGCCGGGATTAAATCCTGAACACAATTCGGAACTGGAAGCGAATCTTGAAGGGTTAATAACACATTTTAACAGTAGTTCACTTGCCGAACCTCAACCAGATTTGATTTTAGTGGGTGCTTTCATTAACGAACTTTATAGCTTCGAAAAAATTGCGAAGTATCCATCCTTCCTTTTTGCTTTGGAGATGGCATTGCTAGATTGGGCTCAGGGCGGGGAAAAGATTATTTTTAAAAATCAATTTCTGGAAGGCAAGTCGATTCCAATCAATGGGTTAATCTGGATGGGTGGGCTCGATTTCATGCTTCAGCAAATTGAAATCAAAATCCGAGATGGGTTTACCTGTCTAAAACTAAAGGTGGGCAGTCATGATTTTGAAAAGGAATGCGATGTGCTTCAATACATTCGTAGAAAATACTTTCGCGATAACATAACAATTCGCTTAGACGCCAATGGTGCTTTTAAAAAAGAAGAGGCCCTATATAAGTTAAAAGAGTTGGCTCGCTTTGACATTCACTCTATTGAGCAACCGATTAAACCCGGACAGAAAGAGTTAGCTGAATTGTGCCAACAATCTCCCATACCTATTGCTCTTGATGAGGAATTGATTGGTGTAAGCAGTTCATCCGCAAAGCAATCATTACTTGAATCAATAAAACCTCAACACATAATCTTAAAACCAACGTTGCATGGCGGCCTTCAATCGTGTGCCGAATGGATTCGCATCAGCGAAAGCTTGGGAATTGGTTGGTGGATTACATCAGCTCTGGAGAGTAACATTGGGCTTAACGCGATTGCCCAATTTGCTGCTCAATATCAAGTTAAAATTCCGCAAGGTTTGGGCACAGGGACGATCTACAATGATAATATTGATTCACCTCTTACTATAAAGAAGGGAAATCTTCAATATCAAAAAGGCCTTGAATGGGGCGTTATTGACATTTAACTAAATATTTTAGTTTATTTTTGATATTTTGAATGATAATTCTTTATTTAGCTAAAATTATTAGCTAATGGAGAGTTCTAAACTAAGAATTAAGAGTAAAAAGCTCGATTCAGGTCGGTTTCAAATCAATTTCAGCACGGGTGACACTGCTGCTGGGTATTATGGCTATTTGCTGGCTGAGCCGAGAACTTCCGTTTCAGAAATCTTGAATAAGATAAATCGTCACCTTGAAGCTATGAGTAATTCAGAGCGATATTTTCAGCGCAATCTTTTTTCTTTAGGGAATCGAACTATGAATTCTGGTCGGATCTTAATATTTAAAAAATAGAGATGGTTAAACTCAATGAAAACATCCGCATTCTGCGTAAGCGATTGTCATTTACGCAAGATCAATTTGCTCAACAACTAGGAGTGAAGAGATCTCTGGTTGGAGCTTATGAAGAGGGAAGAGCCGAGCCGCGTTTGGAGTTGCTTCAAAAGATGGCGGAAGTATTTTCTATTTCTGTGGATCAATTGATTGGTGTTGACTTTTCAAGCGAGACTCCGGGATCTACCCTCAATTACACGCGTGGCAAAGAAGTAGTTGTGGTAACGGTTGATTCAAATGATAAGCAGAACATTGAATTTGTTCCGCAAAAAGCTGCAGCTGGTTATCTCAATGGATTTGCTGATGCTGAATATGTAAAAGAGTTGCCGCATTTTAATTTACCCAACTTAAAGCAAGGCACGTATCGCGCTTTTGAAATTAGTGGTGATTCAATGTTACCGTTAATGCCAGGCAGCATTGTTATAGGTGAATATGTAGATGACCTAAGAAATATTAAAAGTGGAAAGACATATGTGTTGGTCACTCAACGCGAGGGCGTAGTTTACAAACGGGTATTCAATTACCTGGAAGAGAATGGAAATCTTTTTCTTGTATCCGATAATCGACATTATGCTCCTTTTCAGTTGAGCGGCTCCGATGTATTAGAAGTATGGTCAGCCAAAGCCTATATCAGTGTTCAGTTTCCTGATGTTGATGAAAAATCAGATGTATCGGTGGAGCAGTTAGCAGGTGTTGTGCTCGATCTTCAAAAAGAAATTCTGCAATTGAAATCAAAGAAATAAACTTAGCGGTTTGGCCTTTACCCGATCTCTTCCTAAATCAGGAGGAGGCGGGCGGGGTGTTCTCTACCAACATAATTTCTAACGTCTTTCTCTTATTTATCTTATTTGTTTCTGTTTGTACGAAGGCAAGTGAATACCGAATAGATTTAGGTATTTCGTATCGGCTTAATTTTTCCTTGATGAGTTCAAAAACACTTTGCTCCTGAATTTCCGAGAGTTTCCCTTCAATGATTAAGGTTACAGCCTGACCTAATTCTGTATGCGGCAAGCCGGCAACGAAGAATCGGTTCTCCAATTTCAACTTGTCAAAAACTAACTCAATAACTGCTTCAATTTTTTCCGGGATAATTTTTACCCCACCACTATTGATAATGTTATCAGCCCGACCAAGCCAGATAAATTTATTAGGACTAATGAGCTCTACTAAATCATTGGTAATAATAGGGATTGAATTTATATGAGGAGCGTGAATAACTAAACATCCTCTTTCATCAATTCTTATGGTTATGCCAGGCAATACCTGAAAATAGTTTTCTGGATTTTTCCCATTTAATCTTTGCAAAGCAATATGCGAAAGGGTTTCTGTCATGCCATAAGTCGCATAGAATGTTCCTGAAAATGATTGAAGTTCGTTAATCGTCTTTTTTGATATAGGTGCACCACCAATTAAAAAAATCCCTTCATTGAATCGCCCTCTCTTGTCAGATTTTAAAATTGATTGAACCTGATAAGGGACAAGAGCTGCAAAATCTATTTTAGTAGTTGAAGAAATCTTTTCAAATGGATTGGCAAAAGGTTGTGACACATACATGTTCATTCCGGATTCGATCGAGCGAACCAACATCATAATACCTGCTATGTAATTTGTGTCTAAACAAATTAGTGCATTGTAATCTTTTTGCAATCCAAGATAATCTATCGTAAGATTAGCACTGGCTCGAAGTTGCTCTCTTGTTACGGAAATTTTTTTTGGAGTTCCGGTTGTGCCCGAAGTTTGCAGTGTGAAAGTATCTTTTCCATTTAACCAATCTCTGCAAAAAGCAAGTGCAGATGTTTCTGAATTTTTGGGTTGATGAAAATTACCAAGTTGGATATCCGATACCGGATACGTTGTTTCATCAAGTATCAGCAATTGCTTTCGCATGCTAATTCTTTTTTTGAGGTCGTGGCTTTACGGACAATTCTTTATATCCGTAAGTCGAATCAAGAGTACGATCAAATTCTAAATCGGAAAGCTCACCAATAACGATTTCAGCGGTTGTATAGATGAGAGAGTCATCGAGCAAGTGACCTCCCCAGGGTTTACCTTCGCTATCAGCTACAGATAAGTGTAAATGAGATGATGTATCTGAAAATGTTCCGACTAATGAGAGAATTTCAAAATGACCAGTTAACAAAGTTCCATGTTCCAGGTTTGCAAAGCGCAGGTTTACTTGCTCTAAACTTCCAACACATGTGATAATCAGACCACCTTTTATTTTATTTTTTTCTGCAAAGGCTATCAATTCTTTCTTTAAATCCTGATGAGGCTTTAGTCTGATAGCAGTAGCCTTTAAGGAACTCCATTGATCTGTTTGGCCAAATGCATTACTCATGGTCAGTAAGAAAAGGATTAAAAACGAATTGAGTTTCATTGAAGCTTAAGGAAACTTTGGAAACTTAGAAAAATCAGGCTCGCGTTTTTCTAAGAATGCGTTTTTACCTTCTTTTGCTTCGTCACTCAAGTAATACAACAATGTTGCATTGCCGGCCAATTCTTGAATTCCAGTTTGCCCATCTAGCTCAGCATTGAATGAACATTTCAACATGCGGATAGCAAGTGGACTCTTTTTCAAAATCTTTTTTGCCCAGGCAACATACGTTTCTTCTAACTCCTCAAGCGGAACTACTTTATTCACCAAACCCATGTCTAAGGCTTCCCTGGCATCATATTGATCGCATAGAAACCAGATTTCACGCGCCTTTTTCTGTCCAACAATACGAGCTAAATATGAAGCGCCAAACCCACCATCAAAACTTCCAACCATCGGCCCGGTTTGCCCGAAGCGTGCATTCTCGGCAGCGATTGTTAAGTCACACACTACGTGCAACACATGGCCACCACCAATTGCCCAGCCAGCGACTGCAGCAATGACAGGTTTAGAGATTGAGCGGATTAATTTTTGTAGATCAAGAACATTTAAGCGAGGTACAGTGTCTGTCCCAACATAACCACCATGTCCTCGCACACTTTGATCGCCACCGCTGCAAAATGCCTTACCACCTTCACCTGTAAGAATAATTACACCCACTTCCATGTCCTCACGACACATATTCATGGCATCAAGAATTTCTTGAATGGTGAGGGGTGTGAATGCATTATGAACCTGTGGACGATTGATACTAATGCGTGCTATTCCTTCATGCTTATGAAACAGAATTTCTTTATACTCTTTTACGGGTTTCCAATTGTATTTAAGATTCATAACCTTTTTTTATTTGCTCCTTGAATTTATTGAATGCTTTTTTTCCAGTTTGCTGATCACTTAGAATTTCTAAAATTTTAGGTTTCCTTCCAAAACTTAAGAATTCTTTGAGAGTAGTTTTTACTTTTTTATTAGAATCGATTTTTAGATACTGAAATCCAAACTCGTTAGCGAGATTGATAGCCGAAAGTTTTTGGTCGGTGATAAAGTATTGATCTTTTTCTTCCAATTGATCGGGTCCATCGATCAGATTAAAAATAATTCCACCTCCGTTGTTAATTACTACCACATGAAGGTTTGGAATTGGATAATTATGCCAAAATGCATTGCGATCATAAAAGAAAGCAAGGTCTCCGGTTATTAAAATATTAGGAACATTGCTACTTAGTGCATTGCCAACGGCAGTGCTTGTGCACCCATCAATCCCGCTCGCTCCACGATTCGCATACACATACACTCCTGGATTTTTTTCGGTTAGTCCAATGAGGTTAGCATATCTCACCGACATACTGTTAGCCACATGTAGATTGCATCGTTCAGGTAGTGAAGAAATGATTCTTTTCAAAATCGATAACTCATTAAACACATTCTCAGAAAAATACTTTTCACTAGAGATTTCAGTTCGATCTTCTTCTGCTTTCCAACGTTGGAGGTAGCTTTTCTTTTTCAGTAAATCGGTTTTACCAATTTTAGAAGATTCACTCAGGCTTTCAAATACAGATTGAGGATCGCAATGAATGAGCTGTGTTAACGATTGAAAAGTATCAGCCGTAATGGCAGATGGTTGAATATGCCAATGATTTGCAGGTGCATACGAACGTAGAAACTGTTTTAAATTTTTGGAGATAACGGATTTACCAAATGAAATTACCAGATCAGGTTGGAGGGATTTCTTTATTGATTCACCACAAGAAGATAAAAATACATCTGCATAGAGAATTGTATTTGGAAGAGAATGAAAGTTTGAAATCACATCACCAACAAGAACAACTTGATGTGCTTTACAAAACTTGCTAACTGCTTTCGCCAGTCCAGCATTGTAATCTTGTTGTCCTGCAATGAGTAGTACTTTAGCTGAGCTTGATAAAGTTTGAGGTAAAGTTTTTTGATCAGATTCGGATAGAACCAATTTTGGTTGACTTACCGAAATACTGCGAATATTTTTTGTGAAGGTTATTTTTTCGTCTACCGAAGGATAAAGTGGTTCTCTTAAAGGAACGTTTATATGAACAGGACCCTTTGGAAATTCTTGAGACAAAGCAATTGCTTCATTAGCCACCCGATTAATATACCAGACTGAATCTGGATGAGAATAATCTTCTGGAAGTTCATATGATTTTTTTACATGACTTCCATAGATATTCGTTTGTCTAATCGTTTGTCCGTCCCATTGATCAATCCATTCTTTGGGTCGATCTGCTGTTAAAACAAGTAAGGGAATTTCCTGTAAAGAGGCTTCAGCAATAGCAGGCGCAAAATTGTAGGTAGCTGAACCCGAAGTACAAACTAATACAACAGGCTTTTTAGTTTGTTGTGCGATACCCAAGGCAATAAAGGCAGCACTCCGTTCGTCACTAATCGTGCGACAGGTAATTTCTTTGTGTCTTGTAAATGCAAGTGTAAGTGGAGCGCATCTTGAGCCTGGGCAAACAATAGCCTGCTGTATGCCATGACGAGCACACAGTTCGGCAATATCATAGATCGGTTGAAGACGCACTGATTTATTGATTAATGATTTTTTGAAGATTAGACATCTTCATTTCAGTTTCGTTCCATTCCATCTCAACAATGGAATCGGCTGTTACACCTGCACCGGCATACAATCTGATCTTATCAGAGAAAAGTTGCATACATCTCAAGTTTACAAATACATGGCTTTCCTTTTTAATATTGATGGGTCCAAGGTATCCACTATAAAATTGACGATCATACCCTTCATTCTCTTTCAAGAATGATAACGTGCTCTCTAGCGGCATTCCACACACGGCCGAAGTGGGGTGAAGAAGTTTTAACATGACCGATCCAAGCTGAGGGAAGTTTGTTGCTTGCATATCAACTTCATAATCCGTTTTCAAGTGCATTACATTTCCGGCTACCGTAGTTTTTGGACCATGCTCGTCATATTCGCGCAAGCGTATTTTTTTAAAACAACTGATAATATATCTGCAGACAAGTGCCTGTTCTTCAATTTCTTTTTGGGTCCACGCAACAGATTTTAAGTTCATGTCTGGCGAATAGGGTAGTGTGCCTGCAAGAGCAACTGTTTTAAATTTATTTCCGGTAACGCTTACTAATAGTTCAGGTGTTGCCCCCATCCAGGTTCCGGTTTCAGCGGATGAAACCAGAGACACTAAAGCGTGTGGATGTTTTTCACACAGAAGTTCGAAAGCATTCAATAAATCAAATCCTTTATCGATGGAAATGTCTTTTACTCGTGAAGGGACAATTTTTTCAAATTCACCGGCTTCGATTTTCTTTACACTTGACGAAACAAGATTTTTAAAATCGGGAAGGCCTGTTATGCTTTCAGGTTCTCTAACGTTGAATGAAGGAAGTTCTTGTTCTGAATTATTTAAATTAAGACCTTGATCAGGAGCTTCTGTAAGCACTCCATTCTCAAAACGATATAGTAGATCTGCAGGAAAGATTATTTTTTTTTGCTCGGGTAGGAAGGGTGCAAAGACAAAGCCGGGGGTTGACTCTTCCAGATTAACTTCATCAACATAGGTTAACCCTCGTTGACTAATGATCAGATACTTCTCATTTTGATCGGGAGATTTCCATAATGAAAAAGGAAACCCTTGATTTAATGCATCCAGAATTGTCTGATGCAGGAAAGACTTTTCTTTTATTTCTTTAGCTTGATCTGTAGACGAAATCATTCTCAATTCTTACCTCTTATCAATTACAGCCAGAGTAATTCTGCTGACACAAACTAGTTCTCGACTCTCATTCACAATTCTAATTTCCCAAACCTGAGTTCTTTTGCCCACATGTATTGGCTTAGCAGTACCGAACACAAAACCGCTTTTGGCACTTTTAATATGATTTGCATTTATTTCTAACCCAACGCAATATTGTTTATCAAAATCAAGACAACACATGGCACCAACACTTCCCAATGTTTCCGCCAAAGCAACCGAAGCACCCCCATGTAACAACCCAAGTGGCTGATGAGTTCTGTGATCTACCGGCATTTTTGCAGTGATTGAATCTTCACCTATTTCTGTTACCTCAATGCCTAAGTGACCGGCTAATGTATTGGCTGAAAACTTGTTCAGGATTTCGATGGTGATTCCAGGGCGGAAGTATGACATGGAAGGGAGTTTAAACTATTTCCTTATTTTTGCGCGCACAAATATTAGAGGCTTGAAATTAGGCAGAAATTGATGAGCAAAAAAATATATATCATACGGCATGGTCAAACTGATTTTAACCTGAAAGGTATTGTTCAGGGAAGTGGTGTTGATTCATCCTTGAATGATCGAGGCAAGGCTCAAGCACGTGCTTTCTTTCAAGCGTATGAGCATGTTAAGTTTGATAAGATTTATATCTCGGCACTAAAACGAACGAAAGAATCTGTAAATCAATTTTTAAGTAAGGATTTACCTTACGCAAGCCTTACCGGATTAAATGAAATAAGTTGGGGAAATAAAGAGGGCGAAAGAATTACTCCCGAAGAGGATGAATATTATCATTGGATGCTAAACCAATGGCAATTGGGAAATACACACGAACGAATTGAAGGGGGTGAGAGTCCGGATGATGTTGCCAAAAGACAAGAAGGAGCTTTGAGTCATATCTTAAGCCAGACACAGGAAAACACAATATTAATTTGTATGCACGGGAGAGCAATGAGAATTTTGCTGTGCCGGCTCTTAAACTATCCACTTCGAAGCATGGATATGTTTGAGCATGAGAACCTTTGTCTTTATATGTTGGAGCATACAGGCTCTATGTTCGTAATAAAAAAGCACAACGACACAACTCACTTGAAAGACTTAAAGGTGCCGGCTTCTGCGGAATTGGAATCAATAATTACGCCTTAACAGTAGCCAGCCACTCAAGCTCAGTGCGTGCCTTGCTGTCAATACTATTTTTGTATTCATGCCTTGGGAAACTTAACGCTTGCTCAAAATACTTTTTTGCTTTCGAGTAATCCTTTTGGTCTTTAGCAATATAACCTAATTGTAGCGCTGAATTAGCGCCAAAGTACCACGGGTTATTTTTTGTCATGTCAATACTTTGCTGATAAAAAATCTTAGCTGCAGGGATTTCCCCTGTGCGGTGCGCCAAACGCGCTTTTCGATAATAGTACTCAGTTTGATCTTTAGGGTTAGCAAGATCTGCGGGGGTAATAGATTGCAAGATGGTGGTGGCTTCTTTATAATACCCACCATCCGTGCTAAAGCGAACTTTTAACAATTTTTTGTTTGGGAAACTATTTTCCTCCAATTGCTTGGCTGCATATTTATCGGGTTCTGCTTTATCGGTACCTGTTATTTTAGCTTTATCAAAATTGGTTTTGGCTTGTTTGGAATCGTTTAGAAGCCAATAGTTAAGGGCAATTTTAAAGTAGGAATCTTTTTTAAAACTTACACTAGGGAAATTTTTAATAAACTGTTGAAAGGACTCAATTGAGTTAGAATAGTCACCTCGCTGCAGCAATACTTCTCCACGCAGGTAATCAATGTAATACATGGGTAAGCCTTCTGTTTGGTGATCAATCTGTTGGATTAACGTGAGTGCTTCCTCGCTTCGTCCATCCTTAATCAACATATTAACACCAATAAACAGTAAGAGCCGGTTGTTAGGTTGATCTTTTAAACAGGTATTGATGCCTGTTGCTGCCTCTGCAAATTCCTGGTTAATAAATCCTTTTACCGTGAAGAAGAGCATAGTTGCCTCCATGCTTAATGAGGATCTTGAATTTCTTAGTTCGGTTAATTGTTTTTGCCCCGTACTTACGGATCCTCTCATTCCAAGTAGGCTCATAAACCATTTGAATTTATCAGGAACAGAGCCAATCATAACCTGAATTGTGCCGCTCGTTTTTTTTATGGGAATAAAATCCGGATACTTTTTAAGGCAATCGGAGGTTAGTTGATAGGCTTTGCGAATAGACATCGCTGCGTTTAACTCCTGCCCCAGATTAAGATAACAAAACCCACGTTGTAGGTTGAGTTCTGCCAGTAGAAATAATGTCTCGGCATTTGCGGGCAATCCTTCGATGCGTTTAATTCGAGCTTTAAATTGTTCATCGATCTGAACAAAACCTTTATGATCTTCTGTGATTAGGATGTAGAGCGTTTCATTTAAGGTTTGCACATAGAGCTTATGGAACTCATTAGCCTTAATTTTTTTTAACGCTTCATTGGCTCTGTCTGTTTGAAGATTTGTAACCAGAGAGTAGATTTTTTGTAGTTCTGAATCGAACTGCCAAAGATTGTCTAGAGCAAATACTGAGAATGAAAATAAAAAAAGGCAAGTGGTTACACCTGCCTTTTTTATGGTTTGTATCGTGTAGCTATTACTCAACTTTTTTAGCTCTTTTTACAGGGGTTGCTTTTTTAGGTTTCACTTCTTCTTCCATCGAACCCAAGTCAACATCTGCTAATATCCTTCCTGAATGTTCATCAATTACAATTTTTTTCTTCTCCCGAATTTCAGCAATCTTTTGTGGAGGGATGATGATGTTACAACCTTCGGCTGCTCCACGCACTACACGTACTACTGCTAATCCATTCGATAGATTAGTTCTTAAACGGTTATAATGCTTAAGAAGTTTGTCTTCAATTTTTTTGGTAGCCTTCTCTCTCTCAACCAATAACTTTTTCTCCTCTTCCTGGCTTTCGTTCAAAATACTCTCTAGCTCGTCTTTTTTGCTTTGAAGATCTTCATTTCTACCGTTAATAAGAGCTTCAATCGTTCCGATTTCAGACTTTTTAAAATCTATTTTATCTTTCGATTCTTTAATTCGCTTTTCGCAGATCTGGACTTCAAGTTCCTGAAGTTCAATTTCTTTTGTGATTGCATCAAATTCGCGGTTGTTCTTGACGTTCTTTTGTTGCTCAGTATATTTCTTAACCAGCTTTTCCGACTCCTTAATTCCTTCTTTGTTCTTCTTAATAGATTCCTCTAAATCCTTCAATTCACCCTCAAAACGGCCTAATCGGGTTCTGTAACCCTCCATTTCGTCTTCTAAATCTTGTACTTCATCGGGTAGATCGCCCCTCAGTTTCTTGAGTTCGTCCAGTTTTGAATCTATGGATTGTAATTTTACTAGGGCTTCGAGTTTCTGTGCAACTGTTTGATTTTCCATTACTTACAAGTAGCTAATTGGATTTGTGACAACTTTTGAAAAAGCGATTGCAAAAGTAGGAAATTTTTCTCGCAAAAACTCACCTATTAACTCTTTAGTGAATTGTTCGCTCTCGTAGTGTCCAATATCAGCAATGATAATTTTACCCTCGGCATCAAAAAATTCGTGGTATTTAAAGTCTGCTGAAATAAAAATATCAGCTCCTTTTGCAATTGCTTTCGAAAGCAGAAAGCTACCGGCTCCCCCGCATATTGCAACCTTCTTCACTTTACTGGTTGTGACTTTAGTATGACGGATACAATCAGTATTCATTGTTGTTTTCAGTCGGTTTAAAAATGAATGAGTGTCTTCCACCACTTCTAATTCACCAACTATTCCTGCACCTGCTTCCTGATTTTCATTTTGAAGTTCACTCACATAATAAGCCACCTCTTCATAGGGATGACTTTCCCTTAAGGCAGCAAGAATTTTATTTTGGAGGTGTGCAGGAAAAATAACTTCCACTCGTACCTCTTCAACTTTTTCAGTTTGGCCAATGGCACCTTTGGCGGGAAGGGCACCTTCGGATGGTGTAAACTGTCCTTCTCCTAGTATTGAAAAACTGCAATTTTTATAATTACCTATTTGTCCGGCTCCAGCCTTATGAAGTTTAGAAGTAACGCTCTCAGTCTGATCTTTTGGAATGAACGTAACAAGTTTCATCAAGTCCTTTTTAGGCTGAAGGATTTGAAGATTCTTTAATCCTATTCTGGCAGCGATTTTTCTATTGACTCCGGTTAGTACGTTATCCAAATTAGTATGGATGGCATATATCGCAATGCCATGTTGTATTGCTTTTATAATCACTCGTTCTACATACGTTCGACCTGTGAGTTTTTTTAAACCTTTAAAAAGAATGGGATGATGAGTAATAATCAGATTACAAGAAGCAGCTACAGCCTCATCCACAACTGCTTCTGTACAGTCCAAAGCAATCAGAATTCCAGTAACATTATCCTTAGAATTTCCTGTGATTAAGCCACTATTGTCGTAATCCTCTTGATAGGATAGTGGGGCTATACTTTCCAGGCAGTTCGTAATATCATTTATAGTCTGAGTTGCCATTGATTATGTACTTTTGGTCAAAAATAACGAAAGATTGCGGCACACACTTTTATGACCTTTCTCAAGTACTTTTTGTTGCCATTTGCCTGGCTTTATAATCTGGTTACCCGGTTAAGAAATTATTTGTATGACATAGGTCACAGAAAATCTTTTCAATTTGATTCAGTAGTAATTAGTGTTGGTAATTTAAATGTAGGCGGATCGGGTAAAACCCCGATGGTTGAGTACTTGGTAAACTTATTAAGTCCGAAGTTTAAAATAGCTACCCTAAGTCGTGGTTATGGGCGCAAGACAAAAGGATTTCATATAGCGAATGAACAAGATAGTGCACGCACGATTGGCGATGAACCCTTCCAGCTTTTTAGAAAGTTTGGTGATAAAGTTATCGTGGCCGTTGGAGAGGAACGCGCACTGGCAATTCCAACGATCTTAAATGAGCATCCGGATGTGCAGGTAATATTAATGGATGATGCGTTTCAACACCGAGCCGTAGTTCCACAGTTTTCAATTCTACTGACAGACTATCGAAAACCATTTTACAAAGATTTTTTACTTCCCTTTGGAAGATTACGGGAGGCTCGGGTCGGTGCGGCCAGGGCGCATACCATTGTCGTAACTAAATGCATTGACTTAACAGAGGATAATGAAGAAAGGGTTCGTGCCTCACTTAAAAAAATAGTTGGATCGCTGCCGGTTTTCTTTTCTGAAACGAAATACAAGGCACCCATACCTATTGGTCACTCCAATAAGTTAACTGAAGAAGTAATTTTAGTCTCAGGCATCGCCAAAAATGAACCCCTTGAAAATGAGGTATCAAAATATTTTAAAGTGCCCAAACATTTCAAGTTTCCTGATCATCATATTTACACGGAAGGTAATATTGAAGTTATCCACCAAGCAGCTGAGGCTCATGGAATTAATTCAATTTTAACAACAGAAAAAGATATGGTTAAGCTTATTGCTCAACCTATTTTTGATTCGATAAAAAAGAAAAGCTGGTTTTATCTGCCTATTCAAGCGGCTTTCATTAAAAATGGTTCAGATTTTGATGCCTTAGTGTCCCACATGGTAATTGATAAATTGAAAGAGGGCCCTAATGCTGAAAATACTAAGACTCTTTCCTAATTCTGATCTATTTTTGAGCGTGTTTCCTAAAAATTGCTTTGTTGTAATCTTGCTTTTGCTTGTGAGTTTGGTGGCTCATTCGCAGGATAAACCTGTAACGGATACTAAGCAAATAGCAAAGGACTCCACCAAGCGCAAATCGGCAGCTGAGGCAACCCGCGGAGGGCGAGGTTCTCAGATTTTAGATGACTCAACCAAAAATGTTTATGGCCCTAAAACCACCTTATGGATAACTGAGCAAGATGTCTTTTTTAACAAAAAGAATTATAAGCCTTTAGACACAACACTTTCTAACTATCATCGCTGGACGTACGTTCAGAAATTTAATAACCGATATCAGGATCTTGGTAATATGGGTACTGCCCTCAATCCAATTTTTCCAACTATCTCAACAACAACAATTGGGGCAAACTCCGGGTATTATGCTTATTCCTTGTATTACGATACGCAAGAGCCTAAGTATTTTGATACCAAGTCTCCCTTTACAAAAATATTTTTGGTGTGGGGTGGCGATGGTCGCGCCACAACTCAAATTGAATTTAGCAGAAACATAAATCCTCGCTGGAATTTTGGTTTTAATTACCGCCCCATCCTTGCCGACAAACAATTACAAAGACAAAAAGGGAATCGCCAAACCATAAGTCACTATTACGATTTTCATACTTCGTATAAATCGAAAAACGATCGATACTTAATTTTTGGAAGTTATAGACGAATCAGGCACAGGATATTTGAAAACGGAGGCATCTTGTTAACTAAGGACACAACGTTTGATGCTTATTTTGATAAGAATGCTCAACCGTATTTGGTAGCGGCCGAGTCCGAGGAGATGAGAAATTCGCTCCACGCATTTCAGCAGTTTCAATTAGCCTCCCCATTTCAGTTATATCATCGACTAGACATTACACGGCAGCGAAACTATTTTTCAGATACAAAAGCCAGCGAAACTAATTATGATAAATATTTCGCCTACACAAACACTGATCCTGATATCGATACAGTGAATGTAAAAGATGGAATTGAATTTAAAACAACCGTGAATGAATTTGGCTTTAAAGGAAATGCTGCGTTTCTGTTTTATGGATTTTATTATAAGATGCGTATGTATAGTACCTACAATCGGTATGTGGATGAAACAACACTCTCGTTTAAGAATGATGGAATTGAAAATTACCTTGGCGGGCAAATTGCGTTTCGCTTTGATTCATTAAGTGAATTATCCGGTAAGGCCGAGTATTTATTAGGTGGTAACTACCTGCTACAAGGGAATTTGAAAACTCCGTGGCTCGATGCGACCGGTATTAGCTCGTTGGCAAAACCTTCTTTCTTGCCCCTGGCGTATCGTGGTAGTCATAATAGTTGGGTCAACGATTTTTCAGATACTTTTTATAATCAGCTATCGGCTTTTTTAAAAGGAAACTTCGGACGTTTTTTCATTTCGCCAGGTGCTACCTACACAAACCTTACAAATTATATATACTATCGAAGCAATGATGTGGTGGGGGAGCAAACAGTAATTCCGGTTCAGTCATCGGGCAACCAACAAGTGTTTACACCGGAACTTCGAATGTCACTTCGGTTTTTTAAGTATCTCAACTTGAGGCCACAAGTTTTGTACACATCTTTGCTTAATAATGATGATAGCGCGTTGCGCATACCCGGATGGTTTGTCAATACCCAGTTAGCATTTGAAAGCACGTTATTCAAGAATGCCATAGAAGTTCAGATAGGAATAGACGCCCATTGGCGTTCCGACTACACAGCTCCCGGGTATGACCCAACGATCCAACAATTTTATATTCAGGACAAAACTGTAACCAAAGCTTATCCATTGATAGATGGATTTTTTAGTGGCAGGTTTAAGGGAGGAAAGTTTTTTGTCAAGTATCATAACCTGATGCAACTCATTACTGGAACGGGATATATGCCAACACCTGCATATAGAGGAATGAGTAATATTTTAGATTTTGGATTTGATCTTATTTTATTTGATTGATGGAAAAGCATGTGTTGGGTCTTGAGTTGCCCACCGACCCAAGGTGGGTGAACATTGCAGAAAAAAATATTGAAGAGATATTAATTGATCATGCATACTGCGAGCAGAAAGCCGCATCTTCATGTATTAGTTTGATTGTTACCTATCCTGAGAGGGAAAAATTAGTAGCTGAATTGACTCCGGTAGTTGCCGAAGAATGGAGTCACTTTGAGCGTGTGCTTGAGCAATTATCTAAACGAGGGTATCATTTAGGATTTCCCCGAAAGGATGAGTATGTGGATCAACTACAGAAAATTATAAAGAAGGGCGGGAGTCGAGATCAACAATTGGTTGAAAGACTTTTGATCAATGCATTGATAGAAGCCCGAAGTTGCGAGCGATTCAGGTTGTTGTGGAAAGGAATTGCAGATGAAGAACTCAGTAAATTCTATTATGAACTGATGGTGTCAGAGGCTGGTCATTATAAGAACTTCTTGTCGCTTGCCAAAACATATATGGATGAAGCACTCGTAGAAAAACGCTGGCGCGAAATCTTAAATTATGAAGCTGAGATTATGAAGAATTTGGAAACAAGGCCAGATCGGCTTCATTAATTCTTTATTACCTTAATAACTTTTTTGGTTGTTGGTGTTTGAAGCTGAATCAAATAGGTTCCGGTTTGTGATGGCAAACTAAAATTTTCTTCGTGGACGCCAGTCTCTTTTACTCCATTTGATTTTTTGATAATTATTTTTCCTGTTGGATCAAAAATAAAGACATCAACATTTGATTTTTGAGTTAACGTATAAGATAGTGTAACGTCCCCATGTGTTGGGTTTGGGTAAACACTCCATGACGATAAACTTTTGATAGGTTCAATACCCGTAGGAACCTGTTGAATATACAAATCATCAATTGACCAGCCCCATGATACAGCAGCATGGTCAGAAAATAATCTAAACCGAAACAGTAAAGTGTCACCAACAGCAAATTTGGTAGTTAGGTTAATATTATGGTCAACCAGCAGTTCAGGCTTCCCTGCTTGAACAGAATTGTATGTACTCAACCAATTTGCATTGAAGGATGCATTGTATCCATTGGTCAACGGAATCCAAGTCACACCGTCTTTTGTTCCTTCAACTACAACATAATCTTTGAACTGAGCTTGGCCGAAGGCTGAACCGGCAGTACCGGGTTCGACAATGGCAACATCCCGATAAAAGAAAAAAGGATGATCTGGTTTAACAATAATAGGTTGCAGTAAAGTTGCAAACAAGTCAGCATTTAATGGGTATTCATGAAATGTTTGTAGACTGGTATTTGAATTTCCAAATGGTTGAACGGTAAATGATTGAAGCGAAAAGTCATTACTCGATTGAAAATAATTGAAGTACTGACTTTGATAAGGATTAAGTTGAAAGTTTTCGCCCGATACGGTTGTTGAATGAAATGGCGCGTTGGATTTGTAGCTGATTAGTTTAGCTTGTACAGTTCCCTTTGCAGCACCTGTTATCTTAACGATATATTTACCTGAATCAGTCGCACCAATTTTTCCAACCTTAACGCCTGATAAAAACACTTGTGTTGAATCAAAATTTTCTTCCAGTGTTATGCCAAGAGCTAATGCTGATTGTGGCGAAGTACCAACGCTTGTAATCTTTGGATTTTTTAATGAAGATAGTTCGGCATCAATTGTAGCAGTCCATATTCCTCGCCCGTGTGTGGCAATTACAACTTGATCATCTTGTTCTTTTAAATCCCACACGGCAACGTTAGGAAAATCATCGAGCAGCATCCACGTTTGTCCATTGTCGAGTGATTCAACAATTCCAATCTCAGTACCTGCCCAAATAATATCTGTATTATCCGGACGAACAAATAAACAATAAACAGCAACATTAGGAAATCCAGTTGTGCTGGTTGCACCCGCTCCAAAACCGGAGATATCTTCCCAAGTGTTTCCAAGATTTTTTGTACGCAAAATTTTTGGCTTTCCCGCAAAGGAAAATAAGGCGAAGGCTGTACTATCTTCTGCAGGGTGCGATGCCAGCTTGGTTATTCCTCCGAGCACTTGAGCCGTATAATTATTAGTAGCCTTAAAAGTTGTTCCTCCATCTGTTGAAACATGAAGATTCCTACCAGTACCTGTGTTTATCATGCCACTACCCGCCCAAATGATATTTGCATTTGCGCGCGAAACTTCAACATCCATTAATGAAGTTGAGCTACCCCATTTTTGGGTTATAGGTGTTAATACCCAATTTGAACCAAAATCAGGAGAGCGGAATACGCCAGCAGATGATAAAGTAAAAAGTACATCAGGATTGTCTTTCGAGTTAGATAACTTAGAAACGAAAGGATGCGTACCCGAAAGACCCGTTGTCGCAACACTCCAGGTTAGTCCTCCATCAATTGATTTACGAAAATTATTTCCTTGCGAACCACCAATTAACTTTTTGTCATCTAATTTATGCCACACCACTTCAAAACCATCGCCCCCAAAACTGAATTGAAAATTGGTAACACTGGAAGATTGCATGCCTGCTGGAGTTTTCCAAGTTCCATTATCTTGTAAGCCCCCAAAGTATTCATTAAATCCAGGCCGTTTATCAGCGCCATAGAATTGACTTGTGTTATATTGACCACCGGCTATCTGCCAATCTCCATTGTTAATACCGGGTGTAGGTGAGATGTTGGAAACAAATACCCCACCATCATTTGCGTTTATGATTTTATAAGTTGTTGAAGAAATAGGTACAGCAATTAAATTATGATGATCGGGATGCATATCTACACCAAACGTATTAAATCTATTTTTGCCATCGAAAGTAGTGTAAGGGTCGGCTACGGTGATTGTGGTTGCATTTCGCTTAGGCAGTGAACTAAAATTTATTTTTAGTTCTGAAGCTGTTATATCACTTGGCCAGATTTTTCCAGCAGCCAACACAGGCCAAAAGAAATACATCTCTTGAAAGATATGTCCACCATTTACTGCTATGCTTGTTGCCGGAGTAGTCGCATTATAATCTACGTTGTTAATATAAATGTATTCGCGACTTTGTGTGGTAGCTTCGCCTTCTGTGTTTTGTAATAACAAATTGAATTGCCCGTTTCTATCCTGATCTCGGAATGAAACCATAAGTTGACGGTTGTTGGTAACGTCCCACACTTCAAAAGGGACATCAACATAGTTAGCATAGCTATAACTTACATCGGGCACCCCTGATGTTGCACCTTCAGGCACAAGAAATCGATGTGCTTTTTGACTTTTACCTGCACCAAATCTAACTTCTGCGCTTGCATTTGCTTGTGCCCCAACTTCCAGGCGCCCACCGCCAAAGGAGGCTGTGAAGTTTACTAAAGAAAGGAAAGTAGTGTTTTGTTCGACTAGTGAATAATTATTAACTGATGTTGTACCTGCATCAAGTTGAGTTCGGAAAAGCCCAACACCACCATAATAAACTAAATCAGCATTGAAAGGGTCACACATGATAGTATTATCATACCAGCCCTGTCCACCCAGAAAGTCGACTACAGAACTGTTCAGAGTAACATTTACAACCGACCACGTTACACCAGCATCATCAGATACATATAAGTCTGATTGCGAGCCTGACAATGATCCCTGAGCAGAAGCAAAAATTCGATTTGTGTTAACGGGTGAGATAGCAATTTCAATTCGTCCTGAAGGGCTCATGCCTGTGTTTGAAAGAACCCAGGTTACTCCGCTATCGGTTGACTTAATAACACCTACACCATTTTGTGTTGCATATTGAATGTTGAAGTTGCCTGGAGTTGCCCGCAAGTCTTCAATGAGTGTTCTGTTTGATACCTGATTCCACGTTGCGCCTCCATTAACAGTTCTCCAGATACCATCTGCTGTTGCAACTACTAAAATATTTTCGTTAGCCGGATCAATGGCAATTCTATTTACATCCGAAAAATTTATGGTGGAAGAAATATAATTCCAGGTTTGTCCGCGATCGGTTGATTTAAACATTCCATTTCCTCGTATACCCACTAAGCCTCCAAAACTTTCTCCGGTACCTAAATAAATAATATTATGATTCGAGGGAGCCATTGCCAAAACAGTAGTAGCAAGGTTCGTAAGATCGGGAGTAAGGAGTGTCCAGTTAATACCACCTGTTGTGGTTTTCCAAACTCCACCACCGGCAGAGCCTGCATACCAGGTATTTTTAGTAGCATCATCAGGATCTACTAAAATGGCGCGCGTGCGACCTGGTACATTGGCAGGCCCACGCTCAGTCCATTCAACAACACCATTGGATTGAGTTCTGGCAGTGGAGCGTTGCTGCTGAGCATATAATTTAGCTTGTTGAAGTTCACGGATTTTAAAACCACGCTCATATTGAGAACCATTTGCATTTTCGGGCGTACGAATTAATTGATGAAAAAGAATGAATTGCCCGGGGCCATCTAAGTCATCTTCTTTGCTTTCCAATGCCAATGATATTCTATCATTGGATTCCGTTTTACTAACCACCCATAGAATGGGAAGCGCAAAAATGAAAAAGGTAAACAGCAAATACCGGAATCGCATAGCTTAGTTTTTATTCGACAAGAGGTCAATTTTCTTTATATAAGAAGATAAGTCCTCATTTTGTTTTAGTGTGCCAGGTGCATCAAGAAGTTCAAGGACGGAATTATCAATCCACTTGACATACCCAGGTCTAAAACTTTTTTCAATCATTACTTTTTGACTTCCAGATTCAAGCACAATAAATTTTGTGATTGGATTTGCATTGGATGGATTTATCTTTTCAATGAATAATAAATAGGAACCCGAAGGGCTTGGATAGGATTCAAAGTCATCACCTATTTTTTCAATTACAATTTGATTAATCGACTCTTCAGACGCATTATTTTGCTGAGCAGGCTTGCAGCCAATCAAAAGAACTACACCAAGAAGAGTAGCCAGTAACCCTGGCTTTAAGCATGCGGCTGGCATTAGGTCTTTTGCTTTTTCTTTTTTGCTGCCGGAAATAGGATATTATTGAGAATGAGGCGGAAGCCTGGTGAGTTGGGATGCAAATTTAAATCGGTTGGTTCTTCACCTACAGTGTGTTGGTAGTCTTCAGGATCGTGGCCACCATAAAACGTCCAGAAACCCTTGCCATAAACTCCATGCAAATATTTTGCTTCCTTGATATCAGCATTCTCACCCATAATGGTAACATCCGATTTGATTAGTCTTTTCTTAAAGCCTGTAGTTTGTCCATAAAATCCTTTAATCACACGCACGTGATTTTGAGTGAGCATGGTTGGGATGGGATCCCACTTAGCTGAAAATTGAAAGATGTTGAAGTAGTCATTATCTTGTCGCAAGCCACGATCAGGAAAATTATTATCGATGTCAGAAAATTCATATTGATAGGGATCTCGCGATAAGCGAAAATCGGTAAAGGCAAATGTGTTATCAAAATTTAATTTCTCTTGTGCTTGTGGGTCTGCCGCATCACCATCATACATGCGTTCGCAGATATCAACACCTTCTGCAGCTAAAGCAATGTCATACGTATCAGTAGCCGAGCACATAGCAAACATAAATCCACCACCGGCAACAAATTCTTTGATACGTTTAGCAACCGTTAGCTTTACTTGAGAAACTTTATGGATCCCAAATCTTCGGGCAGTTTCTTCTGCTTCTTTTTGTTGTTCGATGTACCAGGGATAGTTTGCATAATTGCTATAAAATTTTCCATACTGACCCGTAAAATCTTCGTGATGTAAATGCAACCAATCGTATTTGGGCAGCAAATCATTCAGCACCTCGTCATCATAGATAACATCATATGGAATTTCGGCATAGGTAAGCACCAATGTTACGGCATCATCCCATGGCAATTTTGATTTGGGTGAATACACTGCTATCCGTGGATACTTCTCCAATTTCATGATATCATAATTCAAAGCTGGGCTGGCAATTTCAGTTACAATCGCATTGACTTTAGCTGCTGAAATAATTTCGTAGCTGACTCCGCGCACCACCAGTTCGTTTTGGATTTTAGGGTTGTAGGTACACATAAAACTTCCGCCCCGGTAGTTCAGCAGCCAATCTACTTCTATATTATTTTTAAGAATCCAGTAGGCAATTCCATACGCTTTAAGGTGATCGGTCTGCTTTTCATCCATCGGTATGAAGATAGAATTGGCAGAAACCACCCCAGAAAGGGTTAGAAACAAAAACAAAATCCGGAATCGCATCGTTAAACCTCTCATTTAGCTTGTATGTGTAACAAAAGAATCATTAAAAAGTCTCCTAATTAGAACGATTAAAGATATAATTTTGACCATTACTATATAACGAACACTTTCAATAGGTAAATATAAAATAACTCTGCGACATGGATTTAATGGAAAATATCAGGGAAGGGCTGAGGTCAGTAAAGGCTAATTTATTACGTTCTGTACTAACTGCCCTCATTGTTGCTATTGGAATTACTTCGTTGGTTGGTATTCTTACTGCAATTGACGGAATTGAATATTCTGTTTCCGAAAGTCTTTCTTCATTGGGTGTTAATACGTTTGATATTTATTCAAAGTGGAATCGGGGCACAAACCAGGACGGAGTGAAGGAGAAAGTACGCGCCCGACTTACTCTATCTGAAATGCAGAAGTTTATTGATCAGTATGAAGTACCCGCTATGGTGAGTCTTTCGGCCCGCCTCACCAACCTTGCTGAAGTAAAACACGGATCACAAAAAACAAGTCCTAATGTAGATATACGGGGAGCGAATGATGAATATATCCCCATTAAGGGTTTGAATATTCAGGAAGGAAGAAACTTCTCGCGCTTTGAAGTTCAATATGGTAGTAAGGTGGCAATTATTGGATATAAGTTGGCAGTATCACTTTATGGACCTAATCCAGCACCTGTTGGAACAGAAATTTCTTTTAAGGGTACGCAGTTCAAAGTGATTGGCCTTTTAAAGGAGAAGGGAGATTTCTCAGAAAATAACTATGATAATATGGCGATCATACCAATCTTGGTTGCTAATCAAATGGCCGAAGGCCAGCCACTCGGCTACCGGTTAAATGTTGGTATTTCCGATATGAACCAGTTGGATTTCGCAATGGGTGAGGCTACTGGTTTAATGCGCAAAATCAGGCAAGATCGGGTAGAGGACGGAAATTCATTTGAAATTGAGAAGAGCGAATCTCTTGCGCAGGAAATGGAAAGCATTACAAGTGGTTTACGCTGGGGCGGATTTGGAGTTGGGTTTATCACGTTGCTAGGGGCTTCCATTGCTTTGATGAATATCATGTTGGTTTCGGTAACAGAGCGCACGCGTGAAGTAGGTGTGAGGAAAGCATTAGGAGCAACTCCATTAAGAATACGACAGCAGTTTGTGATTGAAGCGATTGTTGTTTGCTTGCTGGGTGGTATTGGTGGTGTGATCTTAGGTATTTTGATTGGTAATGTTATTTCTAAAGCTATGGGCATAGATGCTTTTATAGTTCCATGGTTATGGATGATGGTTGGGATGATGATTTGTGTTTTTGTAGGGCTTATGTCCGGATATTACCCTGCTCATAAAGCTTCCAAGCTAGATCCAATTGAATCACTTCGATTTGAGTAAGAAATCATTTTATTATAAAAACAAAAACTCTCGCCATTGGCGAGAGTTTTTTGTTAGCAGTTCATGAGACTAATTGATGATGCTTATTTTACTACTCCCTGCCATCACAACTAATTTTCCAGTGCGCGCTTTTCTTACCACATGAAATCCTTTTTCATCGGAAAGAGCATCCCAATTCATTCCCCCATCATGCGATACATCTGTTCCTGATGGTCCGGTTGACATCACTAATTGATCAGAGATAAATTCAACACACTCGCGGTACCCGCGAGTAGGGGTTGAGGGTGCGTTCCAGGTTTTGCCGGCATTCTTAGTGAGCAGCACATGTTGAACTTTTAGTGAATCCTTTTGATAATCTCCGCCCACTAAAATTCCTGAGTTCTTATCCCGAAAGGCAAATGAAAAAATTCCAGTAGTGCTTTCACCTTGAATGACAGGGGGTAATTGCACATTCCACTTCTTTCCAAAGTCAGTTGTGCTATACAATTTTGAAACCTTTCCACCAGTGGAAATCATAAGCAACGATTTATCGTAGCATCGAATACCTGTACCGCTTGCCGCGAATGAAGCTTCCCCTTCTTTCAATAGCGGACGTTGAGCATCAGGGAGTTCTTGCCAGGTTTTTCCGCCATCTGTGGTTTTAACAAGTAACATCCGGCCATCAATGGGATCACCATACATGATTCCTTGTTGGTTATTCCAAAAATCAACTCCATCGAAAAAAGCGTCATTATGATTATTGGTATAAACTGTTTTCCAGGTTACGCCTCCATCAGTTGTACGTAAAATATTTGCCGGAGAACCTGCATTTGCAATAATGGCAGTTTGCGAATCGAATGCATACAAAGACCGAAAGTCAACTTTTTCAAATCCTTCAACTTGTTTGAATGTCCATGTGATGGCACCATTTAAACTTCGGCCTACCCAACCTGCGCTGCCGCCTACCCACACAACAGAATCGTTAACAACTGATAATCCCCGAAAGGAAGATTTAATGGTGACCTCGCAATTTTTTATGGACAAGGTTTGTGCTAACGTGCAAGAGGTTATAAGTACCCCTACAAAAATTATGTAATACGATTTCATCAATGGCAAATTAAACACATAGGAACATAGGATCATAGACCAAACTTTATTGGAGTTCTGCACAACGTGGTTAATATTTTATAGCATATCTTTATATGGAATAAAACAATAGGCAATCTATGTGCCTATGTGTTTAAAGATTCTATGATGATCAGTTTATTAATTCTATTAAATCTTTTTTTGCCTATGCAGAAGAAAGAAGTTAACTATCTCGCTTTAGGCGATTCGTACACCATTGGTGAAAGTGTAGCAGAGAAGGATCGTTGGCCGAATCAACTGGCCAATAAGTTAGAAATTCCTCATCCCAGAATCATAGCCACAACGGGTTGGCGTACGGACGACTTGTCAAATGCAATTAAGGCAGCCAATTTAAAAAATGAGTATGATCTCGTTTCGCTGTTGATTGGTGTTAACAATCAATACCAAGGAAAATCGGTCGCACATTATGAAATTGAGTTTGAAGAGTTACTGAAAACATCCATTAAACTAGCCAATGGAAAAACAAAAAATGTCTTTGTTGTTTCTATTCCTGATTATGGATTTACACCTTACGGAAAATCAAAACAGGAAACGATCACAAAACAGATTGATGAATTCAATGCTATCAATAAACGAATTACTGAAAAGTATAAGATCGTTTATGTTAACATTACTGAGATTTCCCGCAAAGGCTTGGAAGACCCAACGCTTGTTGCTGAAGACGGATTACATCCTTCGGGGAAAATGTATTCGTTGTGGGTGGAGTTGATTTGTAAAAAATTAAACACATAGTTACATAGTTCTCATATATTTTATTCATTATAATTCTATGTGCCTATGTGTTTGAACAATCAGATTTTCATTGCGTCATAGTGCCTTCGAGGTTTATGAATTAAATAAGTTTCTCAAAAACCTTTTTCAGATTATTGGCAATAATTTTATGTCCCTCCACATTAGGATGAATGCCATCGGCCTGATTGAGTTTTTCGATGCCGCCTACATCCTGCAAAAGAAATGGAATGAGTGTTGCCTTATTACTCTTAGCAAGATCTGGATAAATGTTTTTAAACTCGTCCGTGTATTGCTTGCCCATGTTGGGGGGCACCATCATACCGGCCAGCACAATTTTGCAATCCGGGTATTTTGCTCTTACTTTTTCAATAATGCTTTGAAGATTTTTTCTGGTCTGTTCAAGTGGTAAACCTCTCAGTCCATCATTGGCACCCAATTCAAGTACAAACACATCAACCGGTTGGCGCAAGATCCAATCGATACGACCGAGTCCGCCAGCAGAGGTTTCACCGCTTAAGCCGGCATTAACAACCCGAACTTTTTTATCAGACTTATTAAGTTCTTTTTCGATCAGAGCAGGAAACGCTTCTTCGGTGGACAATCCATAGCCAGCTGTCAGGCTGTCACCGAAAAAAAGAATTACTTTAGGAGTTTCGACTGCGCTAAAGAAGAGAATGCTTGCAATAATTAATGCTTTTTTGCCGACTACCATAGTATTACCCCAGTTGGTATTTATCTTGAAACAATTTTACTCAATAAACGATTTAATTCCTGATCTGTTAACTTAATTATCATGCCAGAAACAGTTATTAAGGCCGAAGGGCTCACCAAAATTTATAAATCGGCCGAAAATGATTTGACCGTGCTCGACAATGTATCGTTTGAGGCTACTCAGGGTACAAGTCTGGCGATTATCGGTCCCTCTGGCAGCGGTAAAACAACGTTACTTGGTTTGTGTGCAGGATTAGACATCCCAACTTCCGGTATTATTTCGCTCATGGGTTTTAAACTGAATGTGATGGATGAAGATGACCGCGCTTACATTCGTAATCAATATGTTGGATTTGTATTTCAGAACTTTCAATTACTGCCCACACTTACAGCACTCGAGAACGTAATGGTTCCCCTTGAGCTTCGGGGCGAGAAAAATGTAGCGCCAAAAGCAAAAGATTTATTGGCTCGTGTAGGATTAGGTGCACGCTTCAGTCATTATCCATCTCAACTTTCTGGTGGAGAACAACAACGCGTTGCCATGGCACGTGCTTTCATTACATCGCCACGTATTCTATTTGCCGATGAACCTACTGGTAATTTAGATGGTGAGAGTGCGACACAAATAACCGATTTACTTTTTGGTATGAACCGTGAAGAGAAGACGACCTTAATTTTAGTAACTCATAATCTTGAGTTAGCTCAGAAGACTGAGCGTATTCTCCACATGAAGGGTGGAAAGTTAGTGAATGAACAAATACTCAATCTCGTATGATTGAGTATATAATTAAGCTTAAGCGCGAAGTCCGTTCCATCTTTAAGGATCGGTGGGTTTGGGTAATGGCCTGGCGCGATGGACGTCATAACTTTTCTCGTTTATTTCTTTTTGTTGCTTCTTTAATTACTGGTATTGCTGCTGTTGTTGCAATTGGATCACTCAACTATGCCATGCAAGGCGAGTTGAATAAGAATGCAAAGGAGTTGCTTGGCGCGGATTTGGTGATCAAGAGTAACAAACCTTTTGATAAAGGATTCATAAAAAAATTAGATACAGCAAGGCGTGAACTGGCCACGGATGTAGAGATGGCTTCGATGGTTGTATTTTTAAATACAAAGCAAAGTCGACTGATAAAACTGACTGCAATCGAAGGCGAGTTTCCTTTTTATGGGAAAATAGTTACCCAACCTGCCAATGCGTATGAGTTAATGAAGAAGGGCAACTATGCGTTGCTGGATGAATCATTAGCTCGACAATATGAAGTGAGTTCGGATGATACGATCAAGTTGGGTACGAAGAATTTTATTGTAGCCGGTGTGGTAGAAAAATTTCCAGGTGGGGGAGAACTCACCGCAACCCTTGCTCCTGCAGTTTATATTTCGGTAGCAGCATTGGATTCAACGGGGTTAGTACAATTTGGCAGTCGTGTAAACTATAGCCTCTTTGTAAAAACACGTTCAGAAAAACAAACTGAAAGCACAATCAATTTCATTAAACCATTGCTTGATGATTTTGGCTATTCATATGATACGGTGGAGGAAAGAAAGAGGGATTTAGGTGACGGTTTTCAGTCGGTGTATCGCTTCTTCTCATTGCTTGCTTTTGTTGCGTTGATTTTAGGATGCATTGGCGTGGCAAGTTCAGTTCATATTTATGCACGTGAAAAACGTGATGAAGTTGCCGTGCTTCGATGCGTGGGTTCATCAGGTTGGCAGGCCTTTAACATTTATTTTATACAGATTTTTATTTTAGGCGTAATAGGTAGCATTATTGGTGCGGCATTGGGTGTGGGCATCCAACAACTCATCCCTTTTGTGTTTGGTGATTACTTGCCTGTTGAGATTCAATTGGGTGTTTCATGGCGTGCTTTTGGCGAGGGAATATTTATTGGAGCGCTCGTTTCAGTTTTATTTTCTATTCTTCCTTTGGTGGCTGTACGATTTGTACCACCGCTGGCTGTGCTTCGTGCTGATTTTACTTCAACAAAAATTGTTTCCAAAACAAAATGGACAGCGATTACTTTAATTGCATTATTTCCGATTTTAGCAGCAGCCTATCAAACCAGAAGTTTTATTTCTGGTGGACTTTTTTCTTTAGGCTTAGCGCTCGCACTAGGTGGGCTTTCTTTGGTAGCTATTGGGTTGTTGTATTTAGTTAGAAAATATTTTCCGCAAAACGGTTCTTTTATTTTCAGACATGCATTGTCTAATTTATTCAGACCCAATAATCAGACTCAGGTTTTATTGGTAACGATTGGACTTGGAGCGTTTATTATTTCCACGCTTAATATTATTCAGAGTAGCTTGCTGAACCAGGTTGAGTTTCGGGGAAATAAAAACCAGTCGAATACCATTCTGTTTGATATTCAATCCAATCAGAAGGACGAAGTTGTTGATCTGATTAAAAAACATAACCTGCCTGTTAATCAAGTAGTGCCTATTGTTACATGCCGCTTAAGCGGGATTAATGGATTTACGGTAGAACAACTTCTTGAAAGCGATTCTGTAAAAATTCGTCCGTGGGCACTTACGCGCGAGTATCGCGTAACCTATCGCGATAGTCTTCATATTTCAGAGGAATTATTGGAGGGCGAGATGCATTCCTATAAAAGGAATAGTAAAGATTCTGTCGGAGTCACAATCTCGGAGGGGATGCAAGAAACATTAAAAGTTAAGGTGGGCGATACGTTGATGTTTGATATTCAGGGAGTACCAATTAAAACATTCTTAAGTGGAATCCGAAAAGTAGAATGGCCCAAAGATCCACCAAACTTTATTTTTGTTTTCCCGAAAGGAGTTTTAGAAAACGCTCCACAAATTTGGGTTGCTGCCACGCGGATTGAAACCCCGCCTGGTGCCGTTCAATTTCAACAAGAACTAGTTTTTAAATTTCCGAGCGTATCGCTGATCGATTTGCAATTGATCTTAAGTACGGTGGATGAATTGTTTACCAAGATTGGTTTGGTGGTTCGTTTCCTCGCGCTGTTCAGCATTGTTACCGGGTTAGTTGTGTTGGCAGGTGCTGTGATGAACAGTAAATTTGCCCGCATAAAAGAAAATGTGTTGTTGCGTACCATGGGTGCTCGTACGAATCAGATTATGAAAATTACGATCATTGAATATGGATATGTTGGAATTTTTTCTGCCATTACCGGATTAGTGCTTTCCTTCGGTGGGGGGTGGTTGCTAACAAAATTTTTCTTTGAAGTTCAATTCTCTGTCAATTTGGTTGAATTATCAATTATATCAGTGGGTGTTGTACTTCTTACCGTTCTTATCGGCTGGTGGAATTCACGGGAAGTCATCTCAACGCCACCCTTGCAAGTATTACGAAAGGAGGGTTAATTTAGGGCATGCGTTTGCTGACGACTGTGCGGTTTATTTCTACTATTCTATTCTTGTCTGGTTGTTTTGTTTCTTGGGCAAATCCACCCAAAATAAAATTCATTGAAAATAAGTGCCAATGGCCTGAAGCGATCCAGTTCTCAGCACGCATTGGTGGTGGCAATATGGGCTTAAATGCCGGAGGGTTCTCCTATACCTTTATAGATCAACAGCGATTGGATGAATTGCATGATCAAGGACATCATTCTGAGAATGAAGTTACAGCCACTGATCTTAATATACAGGCTCACCGCGTTCAGGTCTCTTTTGTAGGCGCAAACAAAAAATCTGTTCCACTTCCAATCAATAAATTACCTGAGTACTACAATTACTTTTTGGGCTCTGATCAAACTACCTGGAGTTCGCATGTTGCTGCATATGAAGGCATACTCTATCCTGATTATTATAAAGGCGTTGATCTGAAAGTATATTCAGAAGGAAGCAATGTTAAGTACGATTTTAATTTAGATGCAGGAGTTGATCCTTCTCAAATTAAATTTAAATACACTGGCGCGGATCAGGTAATGATTGAGCATGGTGACTTAGTAGTTACTGCTTCAAAGTTTACCTTTTACGAGAAGAAGCCAATTGCATATCAAATGATTAATGGTGAGAAGCATTATGTGAAGTGTAATTATGTTTTGAATGATAGCGAAGTTAGTTTTCAATTTCCAGAATCGTATGATGCCTGTTATCCATTAGTGATTGATCCTCTCTTAATTTTCTCTACGTATTCAGGATCAACAGCCGACAACTGGGGAAGCACGGCCACACCGGGTGAGCGCGGTACACTCTATTCAGCAGGTGTAACGAATAGAGATCTTGGAGGAATGTTTCCTGCTACAACCGGAGCCTTTCAGATAAACTATGGCGGACTCTACGATGTAGGAATTTTAAAATATGATTCTACAGGTCAACATTTACTATATGCATCGCACTTGGGTGGAAGTGGTAGCGAATCAGCTCACAGTTTGGTTATCAATTCGCAGAATGAATTATTAATACTAGGCACTACGAGTTCAGCAAATTTTCCTACTACTGCAGGTGCTATCGATAACTCGTTTAATGGAGGAGTTGCAGAGTTTAATGTAATCTCATATAATGATGGTTCGGATTTATTCATTGCAAAAATCAGTACCAATGGTGACCAGCTTCTGGCTGGAACCTATCTAGGTGGTTCAGCAAATGATGGCATGAATCCAAGCAACAGCAAGCTTGTTGCAAACTATGGCGATCAATTACGTGGCGATATAATAACCGATTTGGAAGGAAATGTTTATGTGAGTTCGGTTACGCAATCACCAAACTTTCCGGTAGTTAATAGTTTTGGTTTAACCTATGCAGGTGGATTGTCAGATGCTCTGGTTCTAAAAGTAAATTCATCACTTTCTCAACTTATGTGGGCAGCTTTTGTTGGGGCTTCAGGTGCAGATGCATCACACACCATTAAATTGGATCAGGCAGGAGATTTATTTGTTGGAGGGGGAACAGCCAGTTTGGATTTTACAACTACTGTTGGTGCTTATCAAACTGCTCATGCCGGAACAGTGGATGGTTGGATGGCAAAATTGAAGAGTGACGGCAGTGGAATACTTGCTTCAACGTTAACAGGTACTAATGCTTTTGATCAAGTATATTTTTTGGATCTTAATAGCGCGGGTGATGTGTATGTCTATGGACAAACATCAGGCGCATTTCCTGTAACAGCCGGGGTTTACAAGAATGTAAACAGTGGTCAGTTTTTGCAGAAGTTTAGTAACGATCTTACTACCTTAAATTTTTCTACGGTGTTTGGTAGTGGTACGCCCATTCCAAATATTTCGCCCACCGCTTTTTTAGTAAACGACTGTAATAATATTTATATGTCGGGGTGGGGTGGGCCGCTCAATTCTTCATTAGGTTTTTGGAATAGTTCTACTGCAGGAATGCCCACAACATTTGATGGCTTTCAAAAAACCACCAGTGGTTCCGACTTTTATTTTATTGTGCTTACCGATGATGCAACAGAACTTTTATATGCTACTTATCTAGGAGGAAATTTATCAAAAACACATGTGGATGGTGGAACAAGTAGGTTTGATAAAGGTGGAATTGTATATCATGCAGTGTGCTCAGGGTGCCAGGCATTTAATCCTTCTGGTGCAGCTTCATCAGATTTTCCAACAACAGCAGGTGCATGGAGCAGAACTAACAATAGCCCGAATTGCAACAATGCTGCCTTCAAGTTTGATTTATCATCGCTTAAAGCGCGTTTGCAAACCAACTCCGTAAGGTTAAACAGACCCGGACTTAATCGCGTTTGCTTACCTGATGCAATTGTGTTTCAAAATAGAAGTACAGGCGGACAATTTTATGAATGGGATTTTGGGGATGGTGGTCAATTAGTGAAGCAAGACACAACATTTATTATGCACGCTTATAAAGAACCAGGCACCTATCGTGTTAAGTTACTCGCCATTGATAATGGAACGTGTGTAGGCAAAGACTCAACGTTTACAACAGTTTATGTTTCTAAAGCAGCAGGTTTTGCAGGCCCCGATCAAACTATGTGTTTTGATGCGGGAACACGATTGATTGCAACGGGAGGTGTTACCTATGAATGGGAAAATTGGAATAAGACTTTTAAATCGAATGAAGCATCACCTGCTATAAACCCAACCGAAGATGATGGCTTTGTGGTAACCATTGGAGATGCGATAGGATGCACAAAGATTGACACAGTAAATATTAAAGTTATTCCCGGCATCGATTTAAAATTCGAGTATTCGAAGATGTATGATTGCTTTAATAGGCCAACCGTACAAGTAATGAACCTGAGCGATCCAGCTGAAGACGTTTTTTTTGATTTTGGTGATGGTACAACTTCCGATCTGGATGCCACTACACATACGTATAATCAGGATGGAGTTTTTGAGTTAAGACTAGTTGGACTTAAAGAATCTTGTGTATATGAAAATCGTGTCGATCTTCCTGTCTTTGAATTGAAAGTTCCAAACGTGATAACACCCGATGAATTTCCTGAGAATAATGCATTTGTAATTTTATATGGTGGAAAGAAACTATCCCTGTCATCGTTAACCTCTAGCGTTGTCATTTATAATCGCTGGGGCGGGAAAGTCTACGAGAGCAACGATTATCAGGATGATTGGAGTGGAGAGAATGTGGAGGCAGGAGTTTATTACTACGATCTGCAGGTAGAGGGCGAGGCTGCGTGCAAAGGATGGGTGCAAGTGATCAAGTAAATCAGCTTTTTATGAGAATGCCCTTTAAATGGCATAGAGGTAATTAATATTTATGTATAATCAGATTTACTTTTTTTGAATAAAATTCAGGTATGGGTTCATTATTTTTGTACATTCTCATAACCCTTTCATATTTTCTTAATGTATATGGGTTCAGTCTGAGTTGATTAATTCCAGTTGAGGTACCAGATACAATAATACCAAAAGCACCAACCAGCATAATGCCAAATCCAGCATAGTTGGCCGCGCTGGTGGTTCCCGATGAACTTAAGTCATCACTAAGCATAAGGCCGCCAACGAGGAAAGCTGCACCCGAGGTCGATAGGAGAATGACGGAAGTCTTTTGATCATGATGGATTTTTATCCTCTTTGAAATAAATAATGCAGCCAAGGCACGCGTAGTATCATCATAAGCCATTGAGTAAATTTTATCATTTTTTGAAATTTTTTCCCTACCAGCCGTTGGTTGGGCTGATATTTCTGAACTAAAAATTATGAGGATAATTCCGAGAGCAGGTAGGGTGGGGAATAATTTTAAATTCATATCAGGAAGATTACCGATTGATCTTAATTTTTTAAATGCGCAGTTTTAAGCCAATCATAAATTGAGTTAATACTTCTGTATATAGGTTTACACCATCCTTTTCTGTGTAAGGCCCGAATCCTTTTAAATCTACCGAAAGGCTTCTCTCAAGCTTATTAATTTTAACCGGAAAGCGATAACCTATTGCATAGGCGCCTGTCCAGTAGGAAGAACGTTGAGTAATGTTTTCGGGGGTTTGTTTACGTTTTTGCCATGCAAGGCCCGCACCCACGTAAAAGCCCCGGCTGGGGTGAAATATTTGATGAAATTGATATTGTGTTATCAGATCAATCGTATTTGTTTGGAATGTTGCCTTTTGGCCGTCATCGGTATAGCTGCTGCGAAAAAAAGTGTAGTTACTACTTACCGAAAATTGTTTACCTAACTGAACACCCGGCCCTACACTGAAGGAAGGTCCGATAAATGCCATCTCAGCATCGCCTGTAAAACGCAAAGCTGTTTCAATAAATACTTTATGTGGTTGGGCATAGGCGATGCATGAAGCAATGAGAAAGAAAAAAAGAAATATGGCTTTCATAAAGATAAATACAAGTAATATAAAAGTTATTTTTTTGAATCTTAATGGTAACGACTAGTGACCAACAATTTAGGCATCGACCATAGTTATAGTTGGTACACACCCACAACCATGTTTAACTATTTAACCTCAAACGTATAGGTAGCGAATGCTTCATTAAACTGGGGATGTTTTTGTATTTCCGGATCCGCAAGACAATTGGCTTGATACAAATCAAAATGAAACTCTCCATTGTTTATGATATAACTAATATGGGTTATATAATAACTTCGGTCTTTTCCATCCTTTATCGGATCAACTACGCCTGTTAGTGGATGATCGGTAACCCTTGGGAGCATGATTAAACTGAACACTCCTTTCTGCTTTGCAAGCAACCCCACTTTAAATTTATATCGGGAGTCAGAGTATGAAAATTTAATTTTTCCACTTAAAGACCCGATGTCATACACCTGACCAATTTTTGAGTAGAAATTAAAGTTACCAGCGGCTGCTGGCTGATCACCTCGATCCACAGTTGAGCCAATGAGCCTGAGAAACATGAGGCTTGTATGAAATTCGTAATTAACTATTTTATAATATTTTTTAGTGAGATAATCCTCTACCGTGTCGGGGAAATTAATATCTACCCAAAGGGTATCCCCCAGGTTAATTGCTTCTACTGCTGGAGAGATGGAAATTGGCATGCGCGGCCATACCTCTACAAATTCGGTTTCTTCCTTTTCGCACGAGGCAGCTTGAAAAAGAAAAATAATCAGAGCAAGGGAACTTGCCCTGATTATGTAATTCAACATTTTCGATTTACTGGTTACCATCGATAACTGGTTATTAGTTGGTTGACTTGTGTAAGTTGCGAATTTCCATTGCGATTCAATATCTCCTGCCTAAGTTCTTGTACCGTTGTTACGTTTGATTGAAAACCTTTAAACAGACCTGCGAGTGAATAGCCACTCACATTATCAACTACAGTTGTAAACGCAGGCTCACCAATATCCCGCATATCATACAAAGCTCCAAAGGGTATCCAGCCTTGCCAGTTGGTGTCATTTGGAATTTGATTTTCTAATTGATCCCTATCCTTATCCGCGCGAGCGGTGGCCAGGGGATTTCTTAAGATAGCCCGATATTTAGTTTCATTGAATGTGTTTCCAATAAAAAAGCCCCAACTTTCTACAACAGCCGTGCGCCCGGGGCCAAATGCACTGGTTTTGGTTCCGTAGCCACCTTTAAGAATGGTATTCGCAATTTCGATGATCCAATATCCATCGCCAACTTGTGCATAGTGTTGCGAGTGTCCAAACTCATGAAAAAATGTATTACTTATATCTGCCGCTCGTTGTGTATTCCCTGTTGGATTCCCATTGGCATCAACCTGCTGAAGTCTCATGGTTATGTCAGGCAACCAATTTGTAAACATCTTTCTGATAAAGGGTGCTACGGTTTGAGGTGAAGGAGCAAGCATAAAGTTAAGCGCATCGTTCAGTTTAACAGGCTCATGTATAAGTGCTCGCAACATAGATGCGGAAGCAGCTCTTGTCCATGCAGAGGTAATCCAAACATTCATAAATGAGAAGGGGCCAGGCAAAGCGTTTGCGGTTGAGTATTGCTTCATATCATAATGGGTATTCATGGCATGCGCTGCTGCCCATTGTAATGCGCCATAGGTATCGGCATTAGCAACATAAGGCAAGGTAACATTTACCTGCCCACTGCTATAAAGCCCCAGCTCTTTTTCTAAGGCTTGCGCATATTCCCAAACTTTAAAAGCCCCACTGATACCGCGTATTGTAATAAAATTATTACGAAATTTTAAAACCACGTTTGCTTTTTGCCGGTAGCTTTTATTAATAGCATAGTAACCTTTGGAATCAGTAGTGGTTTCGTCTATCTTAAACCACCTGCGGGTTTTTACTGTTATATTTTTAACCGGAACCGACAAGCCAGTAACATCATCTATTACCTTAATATATCCCGAAGGATGATAACCCTGAGTTTTACCACTCGCTGAACTTGCAGGTATCATTTCATCAGGTAAGCCAGCAAGCCGCATGGCTTCGTTATAAAGTTCCACAAGATTTATACCTTCATTTAGTAAAGCACTGGTAGCCTTGCGGTATAAATCTTCGGGTCTTTTCTCAGTATCTGAAGTTCTTAGATATGCTCTTGGCGATGTGCCA
>JBGSIM010000023.1:0-5938 GCA_041742535.1 Cyclobacteriaceae bacterium
CCCGGCATTGTTTTCAGTAAATCTTCAACCGTTGCATTTGCTTTTGTTTTAAAGGAGCCGGCATTAAATTCAATGGTATCTTTTTTTACCGTTACTGGATTTTTCTCACCCATAATTACAACACCTTCTAATTCCTTAGTAAGTGTTTCCATTTTTATTAGACCCAAATCAAGTACTGGATCAGTAGTGGTTGCAATTCGTTTTAGGTACGGAACAAATCCCACGAAAGTGACCTTGAGTAAATACTCACCTTTGTTTACGTTTTTTATTTCAAAAATTCCTTTGGCATCTGATACCCCAAAATTGACCAGTGAAGAATCCTTCACATTGAGGATCATCACCGTTGAAGATGGAAGCGGGCTGGCAGATACATCTGTTACCTGCCCTTTGATGATTGCCTTTTGAGCGGTCGTAGCAAATGATGCGAGTGCTAAAAGAATCGCGAAGTAAAATTTTTTCATAAATTTTGTAGGGTGAAGCTTGTCTTAATTTCGAATGATCATTCCACCGCGGCCACCCATTTGCTTCATTTGCTCTTCCTGCATTTTCCTAAATTCGACCTGCGTAATTTTGGTACCGCTGGATGGTGCTTTCAATTCATTTTTTTTCAACTCGCGCAGCTCAATGGTTTTTGCCAACAGTACGCGCTCTCCGTTATTAATATCAACGGCAAGCACTGCACCAGGTAAAGTATTATATCGATCTGGCCCAAGGAACGGACGAATCTGTGTTGTATACCAGGCTGTTATTTCAGAAGTTCTAATAATAGGCTCGGCAGGTTCAGTCCCTCTTGAAATTTTTATTGTATCAGTCTTAGAGTAATAAGCCATGCTGCAGGAGTATTCACCAATCATTCTGGTTTCTGTCCCAAACTTCCAGGGCGACATGGTCACCGAGTCTTCGATCAAATAATTCTTTCCCATAAAATCCTGTTTGGAAATAATTTCACCCGTATTCTGATTCATATAAATCTCAACATTTGGCATTCTAAAGGTCATCCGCATACCACCACTACTTCCCGCGGTGCTAAATTGTTCTTCTTCATCTTCTATTACAGGTTTATAAATTGACTCACTATCATTAAAGAATAATTGCTGCTTGGTGGTTCGAAACTCGGGTATCATGGCTTTCATTCCTTCGCGTTCAGCCGGAATGTTGCGATGCATATTTACCTTCACTTCATAGGTGATCACTCCGGTGGTTTGACCAAACACGATATTGGCTGCTGTAATTGATACTAAGATGCCAGCCAGCAAAATCAATTTTTTCATATAGGATGGAATTTTCATTGTTAATTGATGAGCAAATGTACGGGTTGAGATACGTTCGATTGGTTAAAAGTCTTGAAAGCAAGGTTAATTAAGGTTAAAATTTGCAGGGTGGGCGGTATATCCCAGTACTTTTGTGGTCATGAAATCAAAAAACACACTCACTCTTGCATTAATTGGTAGCAGCATAGTTCTGCTGCTTGCCTTGCAGGTGTTTTGGTTAGTCTCCTCATATGAGAAAGCATATTTTGATTTGCGGAGAGAAACGAACGTGGTGTTTCGATCAACTGTAATGGCTTTGCGCGATTCGTTGTTTATCAAGAATTTTGAAAAAGTGCCCTCAGACTCATCCGCTAATGTTTTTAGCTTTACCCCAAACATAGATACCGGAATTCACGAAAAGTCTAATGCCCGTGTACAATCCAGTAGTTCTCAAATTCAAATCTATATTTCATCAGATAGAAAAGGAGACTCAGTACAAACGATACTAAGACCTTTATCCACACGCATACGCGAAGGCAAATTGGATGGGAGCAAATTCATTCTTCGAATTGGAGCCGATTCATTATCGGAAGATAGTATTCACCACAATTATCGCATAGCTCTGTTACGAAGTAATATTGATGTGCCCTTCAAGATTAAACACACATCCTTTAGGCCAACTCCTGCTCAAATTAGTAAGGGCGGAAGAGAATTGTTCCGTACTCCGCAAGAGGAAACAGAAAAAGAAATTTCTCCACTTCTTTCAGATTCCATTCAATCAGAGTGGATACGTGTTGATCCCGTACATCGCTATGCTTCAGTACTATCGAATTTTAGATTTTTAATTCTTAAAGAGATAACACCGCAAATTCTATTTTCGTTTTTCCTTACCTCACTTACTATTCTCGCCTTTTTAGTGATGTATAAAAGTATTCGATCGCAGCAGCGATTGATGGAACTGAAAAATGATTTCATCAGCAACATTACGCACGAATTAAAAACTCCAGTAACTACCGTAGGCGTTGCCCTTGAGGCACTCAAAAATTTTAAAGGCTTAGATAATCCAGCACTTACAAGCGAGTATCTCGACATTGCTCAGAATGAACTCAATCGATTATCTATTCTTACCGATAAAATTCTTAAGACTTCAAGCTTTGAAAACAATGGAGTTGAGCACAATGCTGAGCCCGTAGAACTTGATAAAATCATTGACCAGGTATTGGGATCTTTAAAACTTGTTTTTGAGCGTCATCAAGCGAAAGTTAGTTTTACTAAAGAAGGAAGCGACTTTCAGTTACTAGGAAGTTCCATTCACCTAACCAGTGTAGTTTATAACTTGCTCGACAACGCACTTAAGTACAGCAAAGAAACTCCAGAGATTGAAATTCAACTAAAAGAAATTTCTAATGAATTAATTCTAATCGTTAAAGATCATGGAATTGGAATTTCTTCTGAGTATCGGAAAAAAGTTTTTGAGAAGTTTTTTAGAGTTCCAACCGGAGATGTTCACAATATAAAAGGATACGGACTTGGCTTAAGTTATGTGGAAAGCGTAATAAAGAGTCACAAAGGTTCTATTTCCATAGAAAGTGAAATAGGAAAATGGAGTGCGTTTACTATCAGGTTACCAAAATATTAATGAATGCGTCAAGACACTTCAAAGTTTCAGACGCCTATTAAACACTAAATGAGCAAAACAAAAATACTATACGTAGAAGACGAACCTTTTTTGGGTAGGATTGTAAAAGAGAGTTTAGAAGTGCGTGATTTTGAAGTACGCATGGTTACAGATGGAAAATTTGTACAAAGCGTATTTGAAGAATTACATCCTGATATTTGCGTGCTTGATGTAATGCTCCCTAACAAAGACGGATATGCAATTGCCCAGGACATTCGTCAGCTGAATGCAACCATCCCTATCATCTTTGTAACAGCAAAAACGCAAACTGAAGATCTCATCAAAGGATTTGAAGTGGGTGGAAATGATTATCTGCGTAAGCCCTTTAGCATGGAAGAATTAATTGTGCGGGTAAATAATCTTTTACAACTCACACAAAAATTATCATCCGGACCAAAAGAATCTATTGCCATTGGCAAATTTGAGTTCGCGCCTCAGCGCTATGAATTAAGGAAAGATGGGAAGGCAAAAAAACTTTCGCACCGTGAAGCCATGTTGCTTCAGATACTTGCTGAAAACCAAAATGCAAACATTGATCGAAAAACGATGTTGCTGCGTGTGTGGGGCGATGATTCCTTTTTCAACTCGCGTAACTTAGATGTGTACATCACCAAACTACGCGATTATCTCAAGGAAGATTCATCTATAGAAATCATAACCATCAAAGGAGTTGGGTATCACTTTGCCGTAGGTAATTAATTGAAAGTGTTAGATTTGTTAGCTCGCTAACTCATCTACCATGTCACACTGGAAAATCAAACTCTCGCTCTTCCTTAATTATTTTGTCTTCGCCATTCTGTTGAATAGCGTGGGTACGGTCATTCTTCAAGTGCAAAGCAACTTTGGAATCTCTGAATCTTCGGCCAGTGTGCTGGAGGCTTTTAAAGATTTAAGCATTGCACTTGTATCCTTTCTGGTGGCTTCATTTATTACGCGCATTGGCTATAAAAATTCAATGCTCATTGCCTTGGCTTTTGTTACTATAGCTTGTTTCGCCATGCCATCACTACCCAGTTTCGCCATGACCAAGGTTTTGTTTGCTGTTGTGGGAACTTCGTTTGCGCTAATCAAAGTATCGGTATATGCTACCATTGGTATTGTTACGGTTGACAAAAAAGAGCATGCCAGCTTTATGAATTTTATTGAATCGTTTTTCATGATTGGAATCCTAACCGGTTATTTCATTTTCAGTGCCTTTGTTGATGATGTAAATCCGCAATCAACAGCCTGGTTAAAAGTTTATTATTTATTGGCCGGAGTTGCGTTAGTTGCCTTTTTACTTTTACTAAGCACTTCGCTTGACGAATCATCCGTGAAAACGGAAGCCACAAAACCGTTGACACAAGATTTTGCCGACATGCTGAAGTTGGCCATTAAGCCTTTAGTGCTGGTATTTATCATGAGTGCCTTTACCTATGTGCTCATCGAACAAAGCATTATGAGTTGGCTTCCTACCTTTAATAGTAAAGTATTAAATCTACCAACTACATTAAGTATTCAAATGGCAAGTATTCTTGCTGCCTCCACTGCATTCGGAAGATTTGGTGCCGGTTTCGCTTTACGCAAAATACATTGGTTTGCTGTTTTGATTGTCTGCTTGCTCGCTGCAAGTATACTTGTGTTGGTGGCGATACCATTGGCAAAAAATAGTGGCGGAACAGTAACGGGTTGGGGTGATGCTCCACTTGGAGCGTTTGTATTTCCATTAATCGGATTATTTATTGCTCCGATCTATCCTGCTATCAATTCAGTAATTCTTAGCACGCTCCCAGCTCGTCAGCATGGCCCTATGTCTGGTCTCATTGTAATCTTCTCAGCTTTAGGTGGAACGACAGGATCAATTATTACCGGAAATATTTTTGAAGCGTATGGTGGCGAAACAGCTTTCTACTTTTCATTGGTTCCCATTGGTGTGTTGATGATTTGTCTCTACTTGTTCAATCGCATTCAAAAGAAATCAGAAGCCGAAATTACGTTTCAGTCAACCGGAGGTCATTAACATGGAAATCCACGAACTAGGCAAACTCTTTGAAGAAGTTCAACTTCAAAACATTTTGGGTGACGGAAAAACATTTCCTGATTGTATCCCCTATCGATCGCTTGAAGCGATTAATAAAGAATATAGCCATAAAAAAGAGTTACCTGGATTTAACCTTGCCGAATTTGTGGCCAAAAATTTTGAATTGCCGAAGGAACATGAAACTCACTACATCAGTGATCCGAATAAATCAGCTACACAACACATCAATACTTTATGGGATGTGCTTACACGAAAACCAGATTCAAGTCAGGGTTCACTAATTTCACTTCCTCATCCTTACATAGTTCCCGGTGGGCGCTTTCGCGAAATATATTATTGGGATAGTTATTTCACTATGCTCGGTTTGCAAGTTTCTGGTCGAACTGATTTAATCGAAAACATGGTAAGCAACTTTGCTTATCTCATCGATACCATTGGCTACATTCCCAATGGCAATCGAACTTATTACCTAGGTCGGTCACAACCGCCTTTCTTTTCATTGATGGTTAAACTTCTCAGCGAAAGAAAAAAAAATACATTAAGTAAGTATTTGCCTCAACTAGAAAAAGAATATCAATTTTGGATGCAAGGTGTTGAGTCCCTGACTGAAAATTCATCCGTACAACATCGTGTTGTAAAATTATCAGATGGTTCAATTTTAAATCGCTATTGGGATGAGAACAACACACCTCGGCCAGAATCTTATAAAGAAGATGTGGAGTTAACAAATCAATCAAGTCAAAAACCACAAGAACTATATCGTAATCTAAGAGCTGCAGCTGAATCAGGTTGGGATTTTAGTAGCAGATGGTTTCGCGATGGAAAATCATTTGGCACCATTCACACAATAGAAATTATTCCGGTTGATTTAAATTGTCTGCTGTATCATTTAGAACAAGTTTTGGCTGAGGGGTATCAACAAGTTGGAGACAGTTCTCGTGCGGATGATTACTTGCAAGCTTCTCTTAATCGTAACAAAGCAATTCGTAC
>JBGSIM010000024.1:0-94222 GCA_041742535.1 Cyclobacteriaceae bacterium
CCATTGCGCAACGAATCATTTCAAGCTGGAAAGATTCATGAACAACTTGATGATCAGGCAAGAATATTCATCAACGATCCGAAAAGAAATACGATCACAGAACACGACCTGTCTCTTTCACAAATATTCAATTGGTTTACAGGAGACTTTACAAAAAAAAGCAGCCTGACAGAATTTTTGAACCAGTACTCAAACGTCAAAATAAACGAAGATGCATCAATCAATTACCGAGACTATGACTGGTCACTGAATGAATAAGGAATTTTTACCTAAGCAATATCTACACTACCCGCTTTACATCATGAAAAAACTAACACGTTTGATCTTTATTTTGTCTCTCTTGATTGGAGGCATACAAACAGTAACGGCCCAATGCACCAAGCCTATGCCTACGAATAGAATATTAATGAATACATCCAGCTCAGGCAATGTGATCATTCATGAATATGATGTGGTGGATTATGTGATTTCCAGTAGGCCGGTAAAGGGTCAAGCTTCGCAATCAGTTTATTTTAACAATGCTGTTTATCGTTTTAGCACCTATGCGAACAAAGAGGCATTCAAAAGGGAACCCGTCAAATATACTCCAGGCTTTGGAGGATATTGCCCGGTAGCCGCTTCCATGGGTGATGTGGAGGATATTGAGAATGATCAATTTGAAGTTTACAACGGTAAACTCTATCTCTTTATGAACAAGAAGGCGAAAGAAATGTGGGTGAAGGATAAGGTAAACATATTAGCAAAAGCCACCGCCAATTGGCCATGCCTCACCATCGATAATGGAAGAAAAATCAAGTAACCCTATGCAGCGTTACGAGGAGGCAAAAAGTATCATTCTATTTGGATTAGGCGGGTTACTAGCTTCATTACTTGTTGGTGTTGGGGAGTTTCTGGTTCACTACTCTTCTACGGGCTACGAAGGGGCTTCTGACTTTTTATGGCTCAAACAAAGCAATCATGGAGCAGTCATCATCGGTCATTATCTGATGCTGATCGGATTGCCACTTTATATTTTTGGCTACTACCATTTTTATCTCGCTATTCGGCAGGGCAGCGAAAACCTCGCTCGCACTATTCTTGTATTGGGCATCATCGCATTTACTGTTGGTGGTGTCTGGGCCGGATCCCGCGCGTTGCTCACTGAAATTGTGAAATCAGAAAACGTAGTGTTGGTTGATTACTATAAAGCACATTATGAAGTGCTGGTAAATGTTTTGCGATTCCTCATACTGCTCATCTCCATCGTTTGGGTTGTCGCTATTCTATTCAGGAATACGCGATATCCAAAGTGGCTCGCATGGTTTAGTCCAGTGGTTATATTGGTACTTGTCTTTCTTACTTATTTTATATTCCCTTCCTTAGGAAAATACCTGGTGCCTACTGCCATGAATGTCACTCACATGGTGGTGTTTGCACTCTCACTTATTACTCAATATCAATACAAGAAATGAAAACCAGAATCAAAATTTTGTTATTCGCAGCAGTTGTATTAGTCGCAGCATTGGGGTTTATCGGCTACTATTTTTATGAGGATACTCAGGATCCTTATGTGCAAGCCTGTGATTATTCTGTTCCTGCAGAGGTAATTCCAATGTTCACAGAGGCCGTGGTAAATTTTACGCATCAGTTTGATGACTCAAAGTCGTTGCCTATGATGGCTGCTGCCCTGATCGATATAGACAATGATGGAATAGATGAACTATTTGTTGGTGGTGGAAATAACCAACCCGATGCGCTTTTTCAATACACAAAAGGATCGTTCAATAATGTTGCAGCTAATACATTTTCAGATACCAAAGGCGATGATGCTTCTCTTGGAGCGGCCTGTGCGGATATAGATAATGATGGTCTTACAGATATTATCGTTTGTCGCACTTCAGGTGTTTACTTGTATACCAACAAGGGAACATCATTCAGATCAAATAAAGTTTCGATTCCCCTGAATGAAAAATCTACTGCGGTATCCATTTCATTAGGAGATGTTAATAAAGACGGTTGGCTGGATATGTTTGTAGCGGGTTATATTAAATTGGATAAGATGGAAGGTCAAACTATTTTCAATGATCCCAATTATGGAGCGACCAGTTTGTTGATGCTCAATAACGGTGACAATACGTTCACAGACATCACCAGCACATCAGGATTGAATTACATCCACAATACGTTTCAGGGAATTTTAGTTGATGTTGATCGAGATGGATGGCTCGATGTGGTAGTAGCACATGATACTGGTGAGGTGCGCACGTACAAAAACATCAATGGTACTACGTTTGAGAAAAAAGAAAACCCGATCACCGGTAAGTTTGCCTACCCCATGGGGATTGCCGCCAGTGATTATAATCAGGATGGCTTAATCGACTTCTTTTTTTCCAATACAGGATCTTCGGTGCCCGAGTTTATGGCACGAGGTGATCTTCGCGATGACCAGACTTTTATAAAAGACTGGATTTTATTTCGCAATGATGGAAACTTTAAATTTACCGATGTAGCATCAGAATCAAAGCTCGCCAACTTTGAATTTTCATGGGGCGCCATCTTCGAAGACTTCAACCTGGATGGCCTTCAGGACTTAGCCGTAGCTGAAAATTATATTGACTTTCCACCGCAAAAGGCATTTAAGTTACCGTGTCGTTTACTTATCCAGCAAGTGGGTGGCCGATTTGCTGCTGTAGAGGAACAGGCTCATGCTGAAAATAGAAATTACGCTATCGCTCCGCTGAGCACCGATTTTAATGATGATGGTTATCCTGATCTTATTTATAGTAACCTCAACGGTCCGTTAAAGATTTTTATGAGCCAGGGTGGAGATAACAAATTTCTCAAAGTCAGGTTTCGAAAAAATGCTAAAAACCTCGGTGCTATCGTATCCGTATCGGCATCAGGAAAGACACTCACTGATTTCTTATACAGTGGAGAAGGCCTCTCTAGTGATCAGGGAGGCACACTTATATTCGGCTTAGGTAACTCAAGTCCTGAAATCAATCATGTAACGGTTAACTACCCTTCTGGCAAGGTCGATACTCTAAGAAGCATCCGAATCAACTCCATTATTGAATTGGAATAGTCAATTCTATATTACTGATTATCTGTTCATTGGCTTGAATTTTTTCTGCGTATAAAGGCTTAATTTAATCTATTGGGTGTTTTAACGGGCACTTTTTATAAAAATAGAGCTTTTCGACCAAAGACGTGCCAACGCTGAAAATGAATGAGTTGAGTGATGTATCGGATGTAAGAGTGGATTCATTTTCAATGAAGGGGGTATACCTGACAAATACTTGCGGTCGGTATTCGTCAACTAATTTAATTGCTACGGAATTATTTTGAGGGACAATTTTCGGGTGAAGTTATAGTCAATCATCACTACTAACAATACGTTAACCTGTGCGTTGGGGCGGTTGCATTGATACTCTAAACACAACAATAAATAAATATCATAAGTTGTGTGAATATGGGATTGATTGATATAAATCAACAATCACATTGATAAACATCAAAAGATCACACACTCGTTACGACTAGCTTTGAATCTGAAGCATACGTAACAAATAAACAGGCACTATGGTCTTTGAACTTCTCAAATTAAATTATAATGTAACTGATAATGATTTCGACCAGATATATTCTAAAGAAATAAGAATGCTCGCAAGTCAGCATTGGACATCTATATCTGTAGCGAAAGCAGCATCAAATTTTCTGGTCAAAAAAGTCGGCACGAAAGTATTAGATATCGGCTCTGGTGTTGGTAAGTTTTGTCTAATTGGGGCCGTAAACACAGGTGGTCATTTTACAGGTGTAGAGCAAAGGTTCAGACTGTTTGAATTATCACAACGACTTGCAAACTCCTACCGACTTAACAATGTAAATTTTATACATGCTAACATTACTTCCATAAATTTTCATAAATATGATGCCTTCTATTTTTTTAACTCGTTTTATGAAAATATCGATAACCTAAGCAAGATTGACAATACCATTGATCTAAATGTTCAATTATATCGCATGTATTCCCTCTATCTTACCACTCAATTCGCATCTTTGCCACTAGGTACCCGCCTGGTGACCTATTGTACACCTGATAATATTATACCAGGCTCTTATAAATTACAGGATTCCTCGCATGGAGGCTTGGTGAAGTTTTGGGAAAAAGTTGGCATTACTGAGGCAACATCAATTACTGAAAATACTTATGCTAAAGAGACTAAAAATATTTTACAATCAGTATAAAGAATATGTACGAGTAGATCTCGTCATGTATGGGGTTCTTATATTCCTTATTATCATTTACTTTTTTGTAAGTGTGCTGAGCTGACTATTTTTTGGGGTTTTGTCCCATTAGGTTAGCCTCCTTGATAATACCCTTGCGATTGGTAATTCGAATAATCCTACCCGTTGCCTCAATGAGTCCTGTGCCTTTGAATTCCTGTAACAATCGCACCAGCGTTTCTTTAGCAGTACCCACCATATTGGCCAGATCAGTCCTTGACATATTTATTTCACCCGGTTCACTTGGTTTTTCGGGTAATTTAAATTTTTCTTCAAGTATCAGTAAATTAAAAGCCAACCGTTCCCTCACCGATTTTGTTGCCAGGTTAGTAATGTTATTTATAAATAAACTAAACTCGTGGCCCAATGCTTTTAATAGTCTGTTGGACAACACGGTTGAATTGCGCAGTACCAGCAAAAAACTCTCCTTAGGGATAAAGGTAATTTCTGACTCTTCAATAGTCGCGGAGGAGTCAGGATAATATTCTTCCCCCAGCAAGGCATGATAACCGAGCAGTTCACCTTCGCCACACACATAAAATATCTGCTCCCCACCCTTAACCGTGGCTTTATACTTTTTTACCCTTCCTGCTTTTATGTAAAATATTCCTGTTGGTATGCCCCCCTCCCTGAAAATCACCTCTCCTTTTTTATAGGTATGAGTTACTCCTGATTCCATCAGGGTCTCAACGTCTTCAGCAGCAAGCCCTTCAAAAATCTGGTCCTTTTTTAGCCGGAAGTTTTCCGAAAGAAAATTGGTCAGCATAATAGATAGTATTCTTATGTTGTAAGGTACAAATTATTACTGCGTCTCACTAATCCCGTTGATAAATGTCAATGGTTGCAATGATTATAATAATCAACCTAACCAAACAAACGAGCTTGTTTCAAACTTTACTGATTCTAATTGGCTTTTATGTTATATGAAAGTGTTTTTAATCATGGAATTGACATAAGTCAATCCTCAGACTGATTCTTCTCAATTGAGCTAAGATTATTTGTGTCTACCTTTGAAGGATATAGAATTCTATTCTGCTTAATTATTCTACTAGCACATCACAATGACAGTTTTACTATTTAGGGCGTGGGGGAAAGATGCGGGAACTTTAACGGCATTATCAGCAAAATAGGTTATCAGACACAAGTTTGGATTTTCAATTACCATGGTAGAATTTAGCGATGAAATAATTAAGCAAATCAAGGGGGCGACTAATGATTGTCAACTAAAAACTATTATTAAAGATGCTATCCAACACCTTAGTGCAAGAAAGGGTGGTAAGTTTAATTCTAAAAGAAAGTTCTTAATCAATATGATCGTGGCACTTCGGTATATAAGTGCGGAAGATTTATCTTCCAAAGAGGCTGAGAATGTTACAAGAGCTATAGAGATTCTTAAAAGCCTTCGAGATCAGGAAATCACTAATCTTTTCTGAATAAGGGACACTCACAGCGTGAATCTAAAGGTCAGCAATCTAATGAACATGGGTTAATTCCTCTGTTCTTTTAATACGATCAATAATGCTTGAAATTTTCTTGATCTTCATAAGATCTCCCAGATAAGATCTTTCAAGAAAAATCCTGTCCTGTACATGAACCGAATGATAGAACTCGCTTCGAACTTTGATTCTATGATGTTTACCAGGATTAAGTTCTAAATAGCTGGTTCCAAAAGAAGTTTCCTTTCCAATTACTGTAAAGTTACCACGCCAATAGAACCCCTTTCGTTTGTCCAGGTATGGCCTTAATTCTAAAAGCCACAGGAAAATAATATTCAATCCCAAAACAACTATGGCACTTAAACCCCAAAGCCTCAGATAGTCGTCTGATGATAAAATTTCTCTTTTGTATTTACTTAGCATAGGGCCTAAAAAAATAACCAAAAGGTTTCCAATGCCATATATCCAGCCATAACGTGAAAATATTAATGGACTATATAAATCCTTTTTGGGGAGTGGTATCTCTCTATAGTACTCCTCGTTTTTCATGTGAAAAAATACATCCAGTGTTGCCAGATCAGGAAGTGAGGGCTCACTTAATTTCAATTTATAGGCACCTCAGAACACAAAATGGCAACACTAAATGCTGATTAATGGTGATTATTTTCTTTGACCAGACCTTTAGCTACTAACTGCATTTGCTTTAACGTTTTATCAAATCCATCGTTGGAGCCATCAAACGATAAGATATTACCGTGACTATGTTCTGAAATATGTTTCATCCCATCCAGCCACATGGTAAAGAGCATAAAGGAAGCATCAACATGAGAGGTTTCCATTATCTTCCCCGCTTTGGCTAAACCATTGGCTATCTCTTCACGGAACATCGCATTACCCATTCCGCGCAAATAATAAGCTTCTTTTTCAGCATCCGCCTTAACACGAATTGCTTTTGCTTCGGCTTCGGCTGCACGTGTTTTAATAATGTACTGGGCCTGGGCTTCATTCTCTGCAGCCATTTTCATATTGTTACTGGAAACAACCTGTGACATGGAGCGCATGATAGCTTCATCAAAAAAGATATCATTGATTTGCAAATCGAGTACATGAAAACCCCAATGGTTTAATGACTCCTCAAGATGCTCTTTTACAGCAATTACGATTTCCTGTCTTAGCGTTAAAATTTCAGCCTGCTTTTTCGTAGCAACAAATGACCGTATAGAACCCTCAATGCTTCTCACCAGGGTTTGCATGAAACTCTTTTCGTCAATAAAGCGAAAAGCAATTTTTTTAATAGTTACTTCCGTTTCATCTTTTGCAGCAAACAAAATCAGTGATTTGAAATTGACGCTGGCCTGATCCAGAGAGATTGCCTCAAACTCCAGTTCAATGGAGCGGTGCTGAGTGCTTATCTTTTTGTACATGCTCTCGATAATGGGAAGTTTCAAATTGATCCCTGGGTACATGATCCTTTTGTACTTTCCAAATTGGGTAACCACGCCAATGGTGCCCTGTTTTACAAAAGTTATGCTTAATAGCAGCAAGACAACAACGACTGCAATAGGTATTATTATAGTTTCCATGTTTTGTTTATTTATTTTATTGAATGATTTAGAGGGGAAATTCTGATGAGTGATGTTCTAAAATATACCAGCCTGTTTTTTCCTTTTTGCATACAAAGGAATATCGGGCTGGCACTTCTATTTTTTCGTCTTTCTTATAGTACGTGAAAACATATTTTCCAGACCTGATGAAAATATCTTTATACTGGCGTACTTCTCCAGACTCGAAATGAACCGAGACCTGATCCATTTCAAACAGGTGTTCGAAATACTTTTTTATGTTGTTGTGGCCTTCCCTTAATTCTTTTGCAAAAGTTCCCCACAAAAGACCTTGATAATCATAGGTTGACACAACACTTAGTACGTTATGTTTATTTACTCCAAAAGCCCAGTCATTAATAAAGTCGTTGAGATTCTTTTTGTCTGCCGGGTTCTTTTGAATGCTGCTATACATCAAGCCACCCGTAGCACCGTCTTTATGCACCAGCATGGTTTCGGTTGTTTCGGGATGCACCTGGTCAGTAAAGCGATCAATAAATTTTGCAATGATTTTTAACATTGGCATTTTCTCGTGATTGTAAATCACAAAACTGATAAGGCCGTGTATCACCAGGACGATCAGCAATCCTTCAAAAATCCCAATCTCAAAAACCAGGATGCCACAGAACAAGGCAAGTATCAGTGCATATTTACCATGCTCGGCAACATGGATCAGGCCGGCTATCATCTTCCAACCGGTAAACATCATCAGCACGGCAAGAGAATATTCGGGCAGGTAGACCAATAGTTGAGGATATAAAACAAAGACAAGTAATACCGCTGCCGTAAACAAGTTGGATAATTTAGAAACAGCACCGGCCAATGCATTGGTAGCACTTTTGGCTAAACCATCCAGGTTAGTCATCCCACCAAAAAAACTGGAACCCATATTAGAAATCCAGATGGCCAATAAGCTGTTATTCGTATTCGCAGGTCTTCCTAATGGATCCAGCTTTTCTATGGCTGAGTTACTGGTCACCTGCTCAACTACATCAATCAGTGAAAGCATCAATGCATAACCCACCAATTCAAGCAGCAGCGCTGGTGGAAGGGTATCAAAATTGGGAATAGGCAAAGCAATCTTCAATGGTACCTCCTCTACATGAAGCATGGGAAGCGGAACGTACATGCCAAGAATCACACTTACCAGTATAATGGCAATGTACGGTATAGCAGGTAACGTGGACTTATACTTTTTAAAGAGATACAAGAAGAATAAGAGCGAGGCAACAGAAATAAAAATCACTTTGATCCGCTCGTTATCCAGCCATACCTCTGATGTCTGCAATACTTCGTAGGTATAGGGCAGAAATTTCAGAGCTATTTTTAACCCGATACCTGCCAACAAACCTTCGATGAGATAATTGGGAATTGCTTTCAGGATATACTTCTGAAGATTGTAACGCCAGGCAATTGCTTGAGACGTAGCTGTTAAGAAAATAAGAAAAGGCATGTTCTCCACACCAAACTTGTGGATACTCAATGCCAGCACGGGAGCCAGACCAGCAGCCACACCCGGTGTGCCCACATAGTTTCCGGGACGAAACAGAAATGTTATGAAGCTGACTACACAGGCAAAGATGACGGTTATCAACCCGGTTTGGATCGGGTATTCCGACATGAGGCAAATTCCTATGGTGAGGGGAACTGCAATCATACCGGTAATCGTTCCGGCCAACGCATCTCTGCGAATAGTATCCGCAGTGAAATCTTTTAAATTCATTGATTCACAGATTGTTAATTTAAGATTAAGACAAATCTTAGTATCTATAAAGACAGGAAAAGACAGCCTTCATAGTCTAATTGAAAAGAGAACAGGAAAAGGTCAGGATAGAAAATGCTTCCAGGAATGGAAAAGAATAAATAAGGAGATGGAACGAATTCTAAAATTAAAAGGCTTGGGAATAACCTTCTTTACTGCGAACAAACCGATATCAATGATATCCCGATCGAAACTATCAAGCCATATATCATCGTCATCTTCTGCCTCTTCGCTTTCCCAATCCGGAAAGCTTAGAAGCAAGTCAGAATAATTCTTATCAGTTATATAGGAGACTAATGAAAAACCGGCATCATCCTCATAACCAGGATATGAAGTCTTTGTGATGGATATTACCTCATGCTTATCGGAATGAGCAAGTGGGTATGGAAAAAGGGCCCTGCACAGGATTGCTAAAAGAATCCCTAACATAATGTACCGCTTGATTTTTTCTTCCATATGTTTAAAAAACCTCATGCAAAGGAAATTCCGTTTAGCCAATAAATAAATGACAATACCATAGTAAGATCATTGACTTAAATCAACTATTAAGTTGACATGATTCAACAGAAGGCTATCTGCTTCTCGCTAATTTTACGGAGTCATTTCAAGAAGAAAATCATGATAAAAAAGATAAAAGTCTTGTACGGGCACGTTAACCCTAAAGTAAAAATTGACCTGATTATTTATTGGATAGTTTACCACTTGATCATACTGTATTTTATTTATGGAGAAGGGTTGTTAGGGTAGCGGTTGATTTTAAAATGGAGTATGTTCACCAAGGAAACAAAACTATACAGTATTCTATTTCTCAAATGCCCCCGCTGCCATGAGGGTAACTTGTTTTCAGTCCGGAATCCATTTATCGTAAAAAGTATGTTGGATATGCCTCATCACTGTCCGGTCTGTCAGCAGGATTTACAAATAGAGCCAGGCTTCTATACAGGGGCACTCTGGACAAGCTACCCCATTACCATTGGAATAATGGTGATCACATGGCTTGTCTTCCGCACCCTTTTTGAACTCCCTGTGTCCTGGGTATTTTTCATAGGAACCCTTAGTGTATTGGTATTACAACCCGTGATCATGCGATTGGGGCGGGCAATATGGATTAATCTTTTTGTTCCTTATCAGGGAAGGCAAGGCTAATTCCGTAACTTGGTTTTATTATGGCAGGGGAGCGTATGTTTTTATGGACTATCATCGTTTCGGCTATAGCTATTGGTGTGATACCATTTTTAGGGCCAGCTAAAAAGTCGTGGGGTGCTTTGATTTTTGTATTGCTCAATGCCATCCTTACTTCTATACCAGCTGTTCAGTCTTTGTCGGGACAATCGTATAATCTTACCTTTTATGGAGGCGTAGTTTTTGGAGATGTGCTCATACGCATTGATCCCTTATCTGCCTGGTTTATACTTATTGTCAACCTGACTTGTATTAACGGTGCGCTCTATGGCATAAGTTATATGAAGGCTTACGAACTGCAACAAAAAAACTCTTCTTTACATTGGTCAGTTTTTGTGGTATTGCATACTGCCATGCTTTGGGTATGTTCGCTTCAACACGGTTTGACTTTTCTCATAGCCTGGGAAATTATGACTATCTCCTCATTCCTGCTGGTAATCTTTGAACATGCAAAGATCAAGACTCTGAAAGCAGGTATCAATTACCTGGTGCAGGCGCATATCGGTGTGGTGTGCCTGACGATCGCATTTATCTGGATTGCAATCTCAGAAGGTTCTTACGATTTTAATGTGATGAGCAACTTTTTTAACAAAACATCTTCCATCTGGGTGTTCATCCTTCTGTTTCTGGGGTTTGGCTTGAAAGCCGGATTTATTCCCTTGCATACATGGCTGCCTCATGCGCACCCGGCAGCGCCCTCTCACATATCAGGCGTAATGTCTGGTGTGATGGTAAAAATGGGGATCTATGGTATTATCAGAACCATTACTTATTTAACTACCGAATTAGTTCTAATCGGTGAAATTATTCTGATTCTTTCCCTTTTAACATCGCTGTATGGGATATTGAATGCAGCGATTCATCGCGACTTTAAACGAATGCTTGCATTCTGTACGATCGAAAACATTGGCATTATCGGAATGGGAATTGGAATGGGGTTGATTGGCAAGGGTTTGGGCAAACCTGAGATTATGATTTTCGGATTTTCAGCCGCGTTGTTGCACACGCTCAACCACTCCCTTTATAAGTCGTTGCTCTTCTTTGCTTCGGGCACGATTTACCAGTTAACTCACACCAGGAATATGGAGCATCTGGGAGGACTAATCAAGGTAATTCCGGTAACTGCGTTTTTGTTTTTGATAGGTTCACTATCCGTAGCCGGACTTCCGCCATTCAATGGATTTGTATCCAAATTTTTACTTTACTCTTCATTGATTGAAGGAATCAGAGTGGAGAGCTTTCAGCTTAATGTAATCATGATTGGATGCATGGTTGGTTTAGCGATGGCCGGTGGCATTTCAATCTTAACCTTTACGAAATCATTTGGTACTATTTTTCTGGGCTCGCCCCGCAACCATCATAAACATTCTCAACAAGAGGTAATGTCCTTTAGTCACATTCCGTTTATTGTAATTACCTTTTTAATAATCCTGATAGGCATTTTCCCTTCCTTTGTTCTTGAGCCGATGCAACAAATTGTTAATATTCTTGGACCCGAACCAACGGTTAGCCATCCAGACTTCGTCATGAATCCATTATTATCTAAAGTAGGTATAGCTTCTTTCATTCTCATTTTACTGGTTGGTTTAGTCTTCTTTATCAGAACCAAAATTGCGGGAAGCAAACCAGCAATTCATTCACCCACCTGGGGATGCGGATATGGGGTGCCGAATTACCGGATGCAATATACCGGTAAGTCATTTTCAAAAAGTTTTTCTAAATTATTTTCATTTATTACACGCGAGCAAAAAAAGTACACCGAGATTGAACGCCACGAAATCTTTCCGGCTTCCAGACATTATCAATCCAACTATCCTGAATACTTTGAAAATACTATTATCGATAAGGTCTTGAATCAGATTTTTCATTTTATGAATCGGTTCTCATTTATACATAACGGTCTGGTGCAGCGCTATATATTATATGGATTTCTTTTTATGATGCTATTACTTATGGCAACATTATTTAACAGGCTTTAAATGATCCTCGGTATTACCATATTGATTAATGTTATTGCTTTAATTTCCCTTGTTCTTATCAAAGGGAAGGCCAAGGGAATCATTACACTGATGGTAGTACTCATCAACGCTTCTCTGAGTTCATGGATGGCACTAACCTCCCTTACGGGAAATTCAATTGAAGTTACATGGTATGGCGGACTGATATTTGGAGAAATTCCCATTCGGATTGATGCGCTTTCATCCTGGTTTCTTTTAGTCATGAATCTCACCATGGTGACCGGTATACTCTATGGCATCCGGTATATGGCTGCTTACAACAACCAGTCATCGAACATCACCTTGCACTATTCAAGTTATATCATCAATCATATTGCCATGATAGGCATTTATACGGTGCAGAATAGCCTGGCATTTTTATGCATCTGGGAGATCATGGCCATCACTTCCTTCCTGATGGTAATCTTTGAACATCACAAGATCGATACACTCAAAGCAGGTATTAATTATCTTATTCAATCACATATTTGTATCCTCTTTCTCACCATCGGATTTATCTGGGTATGTTCAAACACAGGCTCTTATGATTTTAAAGCGATCAGTACCTATAGCGCTTCAACCATTCCCGCTTTAAGTTTCCTGCTTTTCATTTGCTTTTTTATTGCGTTCAGTTTTAAGGCAGGCTTTGTTCCCTTTCACACCTGGCTTCCTTATGCACACCCGGCAGCACCTGCACATGTTTCAGGCGTCATGTCTGGGGTAATCATCAAACTGGGCATATTTGGAATTTTGCGCATGATCCTGCTGATCCAAGAAAATCATTTAGTGATAGGTTATGTGATTCTTATCATTTCTATAATCACCGGTCTATACGGAGTGATGCTGGCCATTATTCAGCACAACCTGAAAAAATTATTAGCCTATCACAGCATTGAGAACATTGGAATCATTGGAATAGGGATCGGGATTGGAACTATAGGTTTAGGAGTGAATAAACCCGTGCTGATATTTACAGGATTTGCAGGGGCTCTTTTACACACCTTCAATCACTCACTGTTTAAATCATTGCTATTTTATGGAGCCGGCACGGTCTACCAGGCTACCCATACCATGAATATTGAAAAGCTGGGTGGTTTGATAAAAAGAATGCCGCAAACCGCTGCATTATTTCTTATTGCCTCACTGGCTATTTGCGGTCTGCCGCCTTTAAATGGATTTATATCAGAATTTTTTATCTACTCAGGACTTATTAACGGATTGCGCTCACCACACTTGACTCACACGGTGGCAATCGTTGCTGCCATTTTTAGTCTTGCGATTATCGGGGGCCTCGCGATGATGTGCTTTACCAAAGCATTTAGTGTCGTATTTCTTGGAACAGGGCGCCATAAATTACATCAGGAAATTAACGAGACTGATGTTTTCCGACTTTTCCCGAAATATATAGTAGCCTTATTCATTATTGCCATTGGCGTTCTTCCTCAATTATTTATTTCCTCAGTGGCAAAACCTGTTTCTCTGTATATCGACATAAGTCTTTTGGAACCGCTACAACAGAATTTTATTGAGATCACACAGCAGGTGAGCCTGGCAGCGGTTGGACTAATTATTCTTTCATTGCTGGTACTGGGCATCAAGAAAATGATAGCGTCCTCGACTATTATTACAGTCGCACCTACCTGGGGATGTGGCTATTCAACAATTACACCGCGACAACAATACACAGCCAATTCATTTGTGCGGTCATTTCGAAAATTAATTCATTCTTTACTGATCATGAATAAAAGGGAAGAAGCCATTGAAGGGGTGTTTCCTAAAGTCATTCATTCCGAAACTCATCCCTACGACAAAGTCGAAGCTGTTTTTATTGATAGACCAACAAGATTTATCAGGGGCTTTCTGGGTAAATTCAGTTTTGTTCAAAATGGCAGCGTGCAATATTATATTTCATATGGAATCGTCTTTATTTTTATTGTCATCATTGTTCCTTTACTTATGAATGCGGCAGGGTATGTAATTAATCTTTTAAAACAGATTTGATTATGGGTATCATCAATTTGATTTTAATTATTACGGCAAGCCTGTTTTTTTCAGGAATAATCATTCGTACAAAAAGCATATTCTCTGGGAGAAAAGGACCGGGTATTTTGCAACCACTTAAAGATATCTGGCGGCTATTTCGCAAAGGTGCTGTCTATAGTGAAACCAGTAGTTTTATTTTTAGGATTGCGCCCAGTATTTATTTTTCTACAGTATTGCTGGCGGTTTTTCTTATCCCATTCGGAAGTACTCCCGGGATTTTATCATTTCGTGGCGACTTTGTGTTTTTTGCCTATGTACTGGCATTGGGTAAGTTTTTTATGATTATCGGTGCCATGGATACAGGAAGTAGCTTCGAAGGAATGGGGGCCAGTCGCGAAGCCTTGTACTCCATGTTGGCAGAACCTGCGTTCTTCATTCTTATGGGATCATTCGCGTTGCTGACAGGCCATACATCGTTTTATGAAATCTTTGTTGTCAACCTTCATTTTGGATCTTACATCTCGTATTCATTGGGAACACTGGCTACGTTTGTACTCATCATTATAGCCATGATTGAAAATAGTCGCATGCCTTTAGATGATCCGAAAACACACCTTGAACTTACGATGGTTCATGAAGTAATGATACTTGACAATAGTGGATTTGATCTCGGCCTCATTCTTTATACAACGAATCTGAAATTTGCCATGTATGGCGCTTTGATCGCTAACTTTCTTACACCTTCTGATCTTGCTATGCCATATGCCATTTTAATTTTTGCTGGTATTCAAATCCTTTTTGCAATTATTGTGGGTATGATTGAATCATTTATGGCCCGTATCCGAATGAATCATAATCCACAATTCATCCTTACGTTGTCATCCATTTCCATATTAATATTTCTGGGTGTGTTACTCATGCTCGGAAGAATCGCTTAACCATAAAGCAGTATGACGAATACATTGTTACTAACCTTTATCATCAGCCTGATCTACATGGTAGTGGCCAACAGGCTATATACGTATATTGTCATTTTATCATTTCAGGGTTTTGTTTTGTTTGGTGTTGCCTACATCGAACTCACCGAGATAAGTTTAATTAATTTAATTTTTATTCTCTTTGAGACGATCATTTTTAAAGCGATTGCCATTCCAGCCTTCCTTAACTATGTCATCAAAAAGAATAATATTACCCGCGAAGCCGAACCATTTATTTCTAATTTTATTTCAGTATTAGTAGTAACGGCCATTATCATTGCAGCATTTCTTTTATCGAATACGATCCATGACGATCAGCTCAAGAGTATCTTTTTTGTAGTGGCACTGTCGGCCTTATTCACGGGTCTATACATCATTGTTACGAGAAAAAAAATCATCACTCATGTCATGGGGTTCCTGGTCATTGAAAACGGTGTATTTGTTTTATCGCTGGCGGTAGGAAATGAAATGCCAATGATTGTGAATACGGGGATCATGTTGGATATTTTTGTCAGCGTGCTGGTGCTGGGGATTTTTATAAATAAAATAGGCGATGTGCTTAAAGAGCATGACGCTGAGCAATTGCAACAATTAAAAGATTGATTATTCATTTATGATTGGTGCTTATCTTATCATCTCTGCTATCCTTAGCATTTTTCTTTTTTTCTTCAGGGAAAGAAAAGCAAGTCATTTTTTTGTATGGTGTTTTTTGATAGTGCAATGGACGCTTACTATTTATGAATTCCTTCACAAAAATCAGACAGACCTTGAATACTTCACAAGTGATGCGTTGGGGCTTATTTTTTTAGGAGTCATTAGCATCGTCTGTGTTCCTGCATTTTACCATAGCTACATTTATTTTAATCATCATAAAAATGTTCCTCGCGAACGGGGTATCTACTTTGCAGCGATGGTGATTCTCATCACTTCGCTAAGTGCGGCTTACCTCTCCAATCACATAGGAGTTACCTGGGTATTTGTGGAGTTAACAACGCTGAGCGCGTCAGCACTGATTTACCATAGAAGAACTTCTCGAACCCTGGAAGGAACCTGGAAATACATCTTTGTCTGTTCAGTCAGCATTACCTTGGTATTCATTGGTATTCTTTTCCTGAGTATCGCCATACAGCAAGAAGGACTTAAGGATTTATCCTACAAAGCATTGATGTTAGACGCACCTATTTTGAACGACTTTTGGCTTAAGCTGGCATTTCTCTTCATCTTCACCGGGTTTACAGCCAAAGCCGGTCTTGTGCCCATGTACACTGCCGGCATTGATGCGAAAGATAAAGCCCCCTCACCCGCTGGAGCGTTGCTTGCCAGTGTGTTAATGAACGTGGGCTTCCTTGGCATCTTTCGTTTCTATGAAATCATTAGTAAGACTTCCGTTTTACCCTGGGCCAATAACATCCTGATCACCGCAGGATTGCTTTCCATATTTGTGGCTGCTGTTTATATTCTACGGGTAAAAAACCTTAAGCGTATGTTAGCCTATTCAGGTACAGAACACATGGGTATTGTAATGATTGGGCTGGCTTCTGGTGGCCTTGGATATTACGCTGCCATACTTCATCTTATTTTACATTCGTTTGCAAAGCCTGCCATATTTTTTCAAGTGGGTCAGGTGTACAGAATTTACAAGAGTAAAAATATTTATAATATCGGCAATTACTTCAACTACAATACGACCGGAGCGCTCGTTTTACTACTGGCCTTTTTTACGATAACCGCAACCCCACCATCCGGATTGTTTATCAGTGAATTTCTCATCTTCCGCGCTGTCTTTGAAGCGGGTAATTTATGGTTGTTGGTTCCTGTCCTGTTACTACTCACTTTAATCATCTGGTCTCAGGGAAAAAACTTTCTTAAAATCCTATTTACCAAACCGATTGGATTCAAGGAAGAGAATATGGAAATAATAAGTCCGGTAGAGTCAATCAGTCAGTTCGTACTGCTTGCCCTGGTGATTTATCTGGGACTTAATCCACCAACCGAAATGGTTGACCTGATTAATGAATCCATTAAAAATCTGCCCAAGTAGCGTTATGAAAGCATGTGCCATCACAAAAAATAATAGTACGATTCGATTGAGTGATATCCCTGTATTCACCTATGAAGACTTTTTGCAAACGAATCTTAAACTCATCAACCATGCTAATCACCATTGTGTTAGCTATTATGGATTTCAATATAAGAATAAGATCAAGCTGCTATGCTGCATTGCCAACGACAGTGATGCTACCCTATTAATTTCATCAGCCGAAATTATTCTTGAAGAAACCCGGGAGTATCCATCGTTTACGGCAAAGCATCTGAGTTTTCATTTATTTGAAAGAGAGCTGTCAGAAAATTTTGGAATATCCTATAGCGATCATCCATGGCTTAAACCAGTGCGATATCCATTCAACCGCACCAATGAGAATAATCAGATAGAAAATTATCCCTTTTACGAAATCAAAACCGAAGAGCTACATGAGGTAGGTGTGGGCCCCATTCATGCAGGTATTATTGAGCCGGGTCATTTCAGATTTATTTGTAATGGCGAACAAATTCTCCATCTCGAAATTCAATTGGGATATCAGCACCGGGGTGTTGAGGATCTTTTTCGACAGAAAAAGAAACTGCTTCAGCGAACCACGTTAGCGGAATCAATTGCCGGAGACACGGTGGTGGGTCATACCACTGCATTCGTTAATTTGTGGGAAAATTTGTGTTCCTTTAAAGCCGATGAAGATTTACAATTTGCAAGAACTGTTGCTTTAGAACTTGAACGCATTGCCATTCATACAGGTGACTTGAGTGCAATTTGTACCGACATTGGCTATCAGTTGGGAAGTTCGGTATTCGGCAGACTTCGCACTCCTTTAATTAATTTTTTTCAGGAGTGGTGCGGTAATCGATTAGCCAAAGGGTTAATCAGGGCTGGAACCAGTCATTTTTATTTTTCAAGAAATCTGGCAGACCGACTGAATGAAATATTTGAAAAATTCGAACCTGAATTTGATGAAATGTGGAAGGAGTTCCACACGCTGCCAAGTGCACTGGGGAGACTCGAGAAGACAGGAGTAATAAGTCGCGATCTATCAGCTTCGATTGGAACTGTGGGTATGACCGCCAGGGCATCAGGGATTATGCGCGATATACGTACCTCACATTCCTATGGTTTATATAATCTCTTCAGTCCGGTTACCATTGTTAAGCATCACGGTGATGTGTATTCACGTATCAAACTCAGGCACGATGAAATCATACAATCGATCTATTACTTGCGTTCCCTTTTTCGTCATATTCCATCAGAGAATTTTAAAAGGGAGCCACTGTTAAGTCCAAAGTCAGAGAGTTTCACTATCTCTTTAACGGAAGGATGGCGAGGTGAAATTTGTCATAGTGCAGTTACCGATGAAAAGGGTGACTTATTGCATTATAAAGTTAAAGATCCATCCATTCATAATTGGCTGGCATTGGCACTGGCCGTTAGAAACAATGAAATATCAGACTTCCCTATTTGCAACAAAAGTTTTGACTTAAGCTATTGTGGTCATGACCTCTAATTATAAAGCGCGATGATTGGCAACATAAAAATTCTCATGCATCAGGGAATGCAATCTATTCCCGATCTTGAAAATGCGGAAATACCGGGTGTATTCAGAGGAACTCCGGTAATCACAAATGAAAAAATTGATGAACAGGCGTTGATTGATATTTGCCCAACACAGGCCATTTCTTCACGCCCGGTAAGTATCGATCTCGGCAAGTGTACATTTTGCGGAGAATGCGCTTTTGCATTTCCTGAGAAGATTAGGTTTACCAAGGATTATAAGATGGCTACCAACGTGCGAACGAATCTGATAGTGAAGGAAAATGACGTTAATCCAATCCTGTTAGATCCTGATTTGATCAGGCAAGAGATTTCACAATATTTTAAAGGGTCGTTGAAGTTGCGCCAGGTTTCAGCGGGTGGCGACAACAGTTGTGAACTCGAGCTGAACGCTTGCGGAAATGTGAATTTCGATATGGGCAGGTTTGGAATTGAGTTTGTTGCCTCACCCCGGCATGCAGATGGCATTGTTATTACCGGTCCTGTTTCCACTAACATGGCAAAACCACTTCAGGTTTGTTACGATGCCATCCCTGATCCAAAAATCATTATACTGGCAGGTACCGATGCAATCAGTGGTGGAATCTTTTCTGATAGTCCGGCATTGAATCGCGACTTTCTCAAAGACCATGCGATAGACCTTTATGTTCCTGGAAACCCTATTCATCCATTGACTTTTATTAATGGTGTTTTACAATTGATAAGGACAAGGAAAAAATAGCCTACGCAATAAGATTGCACTGATAGGCAAGGTGTTGCCGCACATCTGTACAAGTCCCCTTAAGTCAATTAGTTTATTGACTTAAATCAATAATGGCTGAAACTGAACTCAATGGAAAGTGAGTTCATCCCACCTAGTTTTGCAGCTATAATTAAAGTGATTTTCACTACTACCGTCAAAAATAACCATGAAATGGCCATTAACAGTCTGTGTACCCAGCAACATGATAATTCAAGCCATTCCATGACTCAGGCATGTGACCAAAATCTAAAAACTAAGAATTAATACATGAAAGATTTATTTGAAAAATTAAGTATGGAGGATGGGCCGCTGGCCCGGTATTCACATTTACCTGAAAACTATTTTTTCTTCCCAATGTTGGAAGGGGACATAGGTCCACGCATGAAGTTTAATGGTAAAGAGGTATTGAACTGGAGCTTGAATAATTACCTGGGACTGGCGAATCATCCTGAAGTAAGAAAAGCAGATGCTGAAGCCGCAGCAAAATATGGTTTGGGTGCTCCTATGGGTTCACGCATGATGTCGGGTAACTCCGTTCATCATCTGGAGTTGGAAAGACAACTTGCCGAATTTGAAAAGAAAGAAGACGCCATACTTTTAAACTATGGCTATCAAGGCGTTTTTTCAATTATCGATGCGCTGGTAGATCGCAAAGACATAATTGTATACGATGCGGAGGCACACGCTTGTATCATTGATGGTGTTCGTTTGCACATGGGCAAACGATTCGTGTATAAGCACAATGACATGAATAGTTTGGAAAAGCAGCTTCAACATGCTACCCGGCTGGCAGACGAAACCAATGGTGGAATTCTGGTAATTACAGAAGGTGTTTTTGGTATGTCGGGCCAGATGGGCGATTTGAAAGGAATCGCTGCGTTAAAGAAGAAATATAATTTTCGTCTCCTGGTAGATGATGCACATGGTTTTGGTACCATGGGCGCTAGCGGTGCAGGCGTGCCGGAAGAGCAGGGTGTGCAATCAGCCGTTGATCTCTACTTTGCCACGTTTGCAAAGTCCATGGCAAGTATTGGTGCATTTATAGCCGGAGATAAAAACGTACTTAAATACCTGCGCTACACCGTTCGGTCCCAAATTTATGCCAAGAGCTTGCCTATGCCATTGGTGATTGGAGGACTTAAAAGACTTGAACTACTCCGGTCACAACCGCAACTGAGGGAGAACCTAAAAAAGATCATGTATGCTATGAAAAGCGGTTTGAAAGAAAAAGGGTTTTTAATAGGCGACACACAAACCCCACCTACACCAATACTGTTTAAAGGGGGTGTGGGTGAAGCAGCAAATATGGCTATGGACCTGAGGGAAAATTATGGAATCTTCTGCTCCGTGGTCATCTATCCGGTTGTTCCCAAGGGCGTAATTATGTTCAGAATTATTCCTACTGCGTCTCATACTCTATCCGATGTTGACGAAACGCTTACCGCACTATCCGCTTTGAAAGACAAACTCGATAGTGGTTTTTATAAAACCGAAAAGTTAGTTTCAGTAACAACCATGATATGATAAAATAAAAGGCTCAATTAAGAATCATCTGGTGCATCACTAAAGAACTCAATAAATCAACAAGAGTATTTTCTTTAAGGGTGTTTATTAACGAACAAGAAATTTCAATACGCAATCCATGAGAGCATTAAAAATATCCAAACAAATTACGAATCGGGAATCACAGTCGCTGGAAAAATATTTACAGGAAATCGGTAAAGTGGATCTGATTTCAGCGGATATGGAAGTAGAGCTTACAAAACGAATAAAGGCCGGTGATCCTATTGCGCTCGAAAAAATGGTAAAGGCTAATCTGCGGTTTGTGGTTTCAGTGGCAAAGCAATATCAGAATGTTGGGCTCTCGCTAAATGATTTAATAAATGAAGGGAATATTGGGTTGGTGAAAGCAGCGATGCGTTTTGATGAAACACGGGGGTTTAAGTTTATCTCCTATGCGGTTTGGTGGATTCGACAGTCAATTATACAGGCGTTAGGCGAGAATACAAGAATTGTAAGAATTCCACTTAACCAGGTGGGAAGATTAAATAAAATCAATCGGACATTTTCTGACCTGGAGCAAAAATACCAGCGTGAACCTACCTACGATGAGGTAGCTGGTTCACTCGAATTAGATGTGGAGGAAATAGAAACTGCCATGAAATCGAGTGGCAGACACATTTCGATGGATGCCCCATTTGTGCAAGGCGAAGAAAATGGCCTGTTGGATGTATTACGAAATGATTCTGAAACCCCTGATGCCGGCTTAATTGGCGATTCACTGCGCACAGAAGTGAAGCGTAATCTTGCCACACTCACAAAAAAGGAATCCGAGGTTATAACGCTCTACTTTGGCCTCAATGGGGAGCATTCTATGACGCTGGAAGAAATTAGTGAAAAGTTTCAAATAACCAGAGAGCGGGTACGACAGATAAAAGAGAAGGGAATCCGCAGACTAAGGCATACATCAATAAGCAGGGGATTAAAATCTTATATGGGTTAAAATTGCCTTGATCGTAAGTTTTTTCAAATTTATGATCATACTATTTCTCTAAAGCTTTTATAAACCCGTGAAGTAATAAGTGACCGGGAAAATTATACTTTCAAATCCAATATGCTTTTCGACAAGGAACCAATCTTATTTATTTCATCAACAAAACCCCAGGAAGCAAAAGAATTTTATAAAAACGAATTAGGATTAATGTTTTTAACCGAAGATGAAACCTCCTTGCTATTCAGGACCAATGGTATTTTAATGCGAATACTTATTGTGAAAGGATTTACCCCCCTGCCAGTTACCGTCCTTGGTTGGCGCGTTAAAGACATTTCAGATTCCATTAAGCTATTGAAGAGCAAAGATATTTATTGCGAAAAGTATGACTCACTTAAGAAGAATACTGAAGGAATTTTCGCCACACCGAGAGGTACGAAGATGGCATGGTTTAAAGATCCTGACGGAAATATTCTTTCAATAACACAACTTGAATAACCCGGCAGAATATTTTTCCGATAGCTGAATTGATTCTTAAAATCTTGATTTACACCTACCCAACTTCTCAATCAAATACTTGCTATTCTGATAGGTTTTTTTTGAGAATTAGTTTCATGAGATTGACATAGCCTCGGGACTACAGAAATAAGACACTCTCTCTCAATTGATCAGGGGGGCACACTTATATTCCGCTTAGGTAACTCAAGTCCTGCAATCAATCATGTAACGGTTAACTACCCTTCTGGTAAGGTAGATACTCTAAGAAGCATCAGAATCAACTCCATTATTGAAATAGAATAATCAATTCTATATTGTTGATTATCTGCTCATTGGCTTGAGTTTTTTAAACCATTAAAAATGATCAACAGATAGGGTATCTTTGTTTTCCGATTTACCATGGAAAACAAGATCTGGTATTTAAAGCAAATCAACATCCTGAAAAGCCTTTCCGAAAAGGAGTTGATGGTATTGGGCGGGCAATGCTCGATGATGCTCTACAAAAGAGGAGAACATGTTTATATTCAAGAGGGTGATTCTAACATCTATTTTATAAAGTCTGGTAGCATTAAAATAGCTGTGTTAACCGAAGAAGGCAGCGAACAAATTAAAGAGATCATTGAGGCTGGTGAAATCTTTGGAAGATTCATTGATGCCGTCAGCGATCAGCAGGAACAGATTGTTGCCGTTGAAGATTGCATGGTATGTTACTTACCGTTTACAAACTGGCAGAATTTCATTAAAGAAAACGAAGCATTAAGTTATAGTTTCATTAAGTGGATAGGTTTGCGCATCAAAAAAATGGAGCGTAAAATGGATTCCCTATATTTTAAAAACTCGCGGCAACGAATAGCAGAGTCATTGCAGGATATTATTCAACGTTTTGGTAAACCCGATGCGGAAGGCAACTCTGTTCTAAACTTAAATTTGACACACGATGAAATGGCACAACTCACGGGCACGAGTCGTCAAAGTGTAAATATGTTCATGAACGAATTGAGAGATAAGGGGTGGATTGAATACAGACGAAATAAGCTCGTGGTAAAACCCACATTTCCTATAAATGATATCGCGGCATTATCGCAAAGTGGCAATGTTGCGAATTAAAATTCTCCTGCGATCAAAGTAAATCTGATTTTCGCTTTTAAGTTCATTCAACGTGGTGGTTACACTTTGCCGTGATAACCCTACCAGTTTAGCAATGTCCTGGTGCGTCAACGGAGTCATCAGTAATGTCTCATCGCCCACTTTTTTACCCTTCCATTCAGCGGCATCTTTTAAAAATTCGACCACCCGGGTGCGTGTATCTTTAAACACCAGCAGATCGAACTTGCGCTGTAATTTAAAAAGTCTTAACCCGAGAAGTTTGATTAGGCTAAAGCTGAGCTCTTTATTATCGAGCATCAGATGCTTGATGTCCTCCAGTTTCCAGGCACAAATCATGGTGTCATTATCCATGGCCTGGGCAAAGTCTGATCGCTTTTCTTCATCCGCCAGCGCCAGCTCTCCAAATATTTCTCCACTGGATAAAATGGACTTCACTACTTCCTGATTTTTATCCGAGTTATAAAAGATCTTCACCCTGCCTTTAGCAACAAAAAATATGGTATCCGCAGCTTGGTTTTCAAAATAGATGAAATCGTCCTTTTTGAAGTTCATAAAGGCATGCTGGCCTTCGTCAGCTTTTAACTTTACCGGGCATAATGACTTATAAAGGTTTACACTCTCAAAATACCAGATAGCTGCAGGTTTCATGACTCTAAAAGTCATTTTGTGTTAAAGTAGTTCCGCTGAGATTTAGTTAGCAGACATTAATTGACATCGCAACTACCATTTAAATGTCTTTTAGTTGACAGAATCCCACTAAACGCATAAACATGCAACTAAACCACACCTTGATTCAGTTAAACATGAAACGAAAATAAACACATTATGAAAAAAGTAACAGTAACATTTCTATCCATGATGCTATTAGGCGCTCTTGCAGCTTTTGCTCCGGCAGATAGTACCTACACCGTAGTAACCAATGCAAGTCAGCTCAAATGGACGGGATATCATTTAGCAAAATCGTATGAGCATAATGGAAACGTAAAAATTAAGTCGGGTAGTTTGTCTGTAGCCGATGGAAAAATCAATTCAGGTGAATTTATCATCGATATGACCACGATCTCTAACAATGACCTCACGGATACAAAGGATAATACTAAATTAGTTAATCACCTGAAATCGGATGATTTCTTTAATGCAAAGAAATTTCCAGAGGCGAAGGTTGTTGTCAAAAAAAGTGAAGCAACTGCGTCAGGTCTAAAAGTAACAGCCGATCTGACTATTCGTGGCATTACTAAAACCATTGAGTTTGATGCAACGCTCAAAGATCAGGATGCCAGTATGATCGAAGCTACAGCAGATTTAAAAATCAAACGTACCGATTTTCAAGTGATGTATGGTTGGAAAGTAGAGAATGCCATGCTTTCTGATGAATTCAGAATGGAAGTGAAGTTAGTGGCAAAGAAGTAAGCAAAAGGAGTCCTTTGGACTCCTTTTTTCTTTTCATCAGTAAAGTAAATTAGTTCATTATCTTTCTCAGTATATGTCCAAAGAAAGAAAAATTATTGGTATAGGGCTCTTTTCGGCAGTCACAGCATCCATGTGTTGCATCACTCCCGTACTGGCACTACTTGCCGGTACCAGTGGTATGGCTTCCTCATTTTCGTGGCTCGAACCGTTCAGGCCATATTTTATAGGAATCACAGTATTGATGCTGGGCTTTGCATGGTTTAAAAAGGTAAAGCCATCAAAAGATGTTTCATGCGCCTGTGATACGAATAAAAAATGGAAATTTATTGAAACAAAGTCATTTTTAGCATTGATTTCTGTGTTTGCCATTATGATGATTCTGTTTCCATCATACGCAGATGTATTTTATCCTCGTTCGAATAAAGAGGTCGTAGTCATTAGAGAGAGTAATATTAAAACGGCAGAATTTGAAATTGAAGGAATGACGTGTAACAGTTGTGCAGAACATGTGAAATTCGAGGTGAATAAATTGGAAGGAGTAATTAATGCTTCTGCATCTTATGAAAACAAGAATGCAATTGTTCAATTTGATAACTCAAAAGCAACCCTATCACAGATTAAAAATGCCATCAACGGTACAGGTTACAAGGTAATTAGTTCAAAAGCTGAACAGAAATGAAAGTTATACAAGAATCAATCCTGACCTGTCCTGTCTGCGGCCATCAAAAAGAAGAAGTGATGCCAACTGATGCTTGCCAGTATTTCTATGAATGTGAGCACTGTAAAACGATATTGAAACCGAATTCTGGAGACTGCTGTGTTTTTTGCAGTTATGGTACAGTGAAATGTCCGTCAATCCAGTTAGGTTCGGGTTGCTGTTAAAACTATAGGTTCAAAAATTAAGCTTAGTCCCCACCGCACATCCCCCCGCAGGTTTATAAGGTGTTCCTCATTCCTTGCCGCAAAAGATCACGCCAGCACTCACAGTCCGTGCTGTGCAATCGCACGTTCATCCGCACAAACAGCACCAACTGTTCGCCTAAAGGCCCCGACAAGTCGGGGTGCTGTCATGCCTGCCCGCCCGTGGCGGGCCTTTTGCTTTGGCTGCGTCATTCGTCACGGCAGCTTCTGTGTCCTGCATCCCGCTTCGTTCAGTCGTCCTTCATTACACTCCATTACGTTACATTCATCAACCACGCTCACGTTCATTACGTTTGGGTCATTTGCTCAATTAGGATTTTGGGATGATTAAAGATTGGGTTAGCAAATAACCACAAACTCCATTCACTTCCATTGCAAGCTCATTCCACTTCATTTCGTTTCATTCAGTCCTCGTTCATTCAGCAGGCTGCAGGCCACCCGCTGCCATTGTTGTGCTCGCCTGCGCTGTCGTTCGGGCTGCGGGCTGTCATGTTTTTTGCACAACGCGTTGTTGGCCGACACACTTGCGACTCCTTTCAACAATCAGCACACCCAAGCAAAAAATCACGCCAGTCCTTGTTCGGTGCGTGCCTCTTCCCTGGACACCTGCTCTCGCTGCAGTCACTTCCTCATAGTTCGCACCGCACTCTTTCGTTCCTCATTCGTGCTCCTTGCTCACACCCTGCCTCCTGCTCGCGGACTCACTTCGGGGAGACCCCTCCGTTCGCCTTGGCGGCTCGCAAGTCCGAAAGAGGCCATAGCTCTGTTTATACTTTAATAGAGTAAATCCACCCATTTATAGTTTCTTAAAATGGGCAATGTATCATGTAGTAATTTTTTCATTTTCCATAAATGATAAAAATATTCCTAACACATGTTATTGCCGAAGATTTGGCATAGGCAATTTTGGAACCATTAAAAAATGTTGAAAATATTCTATGCACATTCTCTGCCCACGTGAAACGGAAGTAAATAATGATATTCGGAATCGATTGCCTGCTCACAAGATTCTGTATTTAATTGCAATCTCAAAAGAGATTTACTACATTGATTAAAAGCCAATCTTAAGCAATGAGGTCTGGATGGTTGTTAGCTGTCATTTTGATATTTCTTAATTCTCCTGAATTATTTAGCCAGAGCAGACTATGGGGAAACATAGGGTATAGCCAATGTACCATGGGCGAAAATCCGGTTTTCTTCAAGTCAATTGACGCGGATAAATTAATGTTCAAGTACCGTTCTCCGCTTATTGAATTAAACCTTGAGAATTATATAAATTATAATACTGCTATAGTTGTTGGAATCGGATATTGGCAAAACGGCTATTCAACAAAAGGGTATCACCTCCATGTTGATGACTATGACAATAAACTGATTATTATGAATAATGGCCCAAGTACCCAAATTGATTTCAGTAGTTGGACTAATCACTTGATCAAATTTCCTATTGCCATAGAATTTGCTCCACAGGGCAAACAATTGGAAGCAGCGTTGGGTGTTGAATTAAATTTGATTCTAAGTTCCACTCTTAGTGATTCCAAAGATTACTTTGGAACCATTTACGAGACTAACATAACACCATATTTCAAGCGAGCTTTATTCAATACATACTTCTCAATTAGCTATAAATGGAAAACAATTTCGGCAACGGGTAAAGTCTTTGCCGGAATAACAAATTATTCAGATGCAAACACTAACCGGGCAGTGATAAATAGTGAGATTCTGAATCAAGCGCAAATAGCATCCTTTTATAGATCAATTTCAAGCTCAAGGGTGTTTACAAATGGATTTCAGTTGTCAATTGGATTCCGCTTATACTAAACAATTATGAGAAGTACTATTCTGATTCTTCTTTTTGAAATAATTGTAAACTGTATAACTAATGCGCAACATCGTCAAATTACAACGGCAATCAGAGTAGGGAACTTCCTGTCAATACCAAGGGTGTCACAGCAGGAAAATTCTGAATTTGATGTTCAGCTAGGGCTTGATATCTCCAGGAAAATAAGGAAGAAAAAATGGACTCCTTTCAGCACCAGCTTTTTTGGTATGCCATCAATTGCATACTCGAAAAAAGAAAGTACACTGCCTGATAAAGATTATTTCTATGCCTATAATTTCTTCATGCCTTTTGGAGTGCGGCAAATGTGGTCGACCAAGATCATGAATGGTCATAAAACTGGTCTCACCATTTTTGGTGACGCAGGATTGCGACTGCGCTACACTATTAATGCCTACTTAAGGACCAAGATGTACCCGCCACAAAATCTGCCAGGCACTATTGTCTTGGATCCAGGTTTGACGAATGCTGTTTACGAGTTCAGGGGAAATCCTATCATCAATGAGGATCGGTTTGGCATAAATAGCGCATTTGGGCTTGGTGCAAGGTATAGGCGGATGGAAATATATTTTGGTATGTACTTTCCGATAGGAAATGAAATTAACAATAAACCTGTTCTTCTGCGTAATGGATTGCAGTCGGACTTTTACTCCTGGATACAGAAGAATAACTTTAATGATAAGGTGCTATGCGTTGGGTACTACTTCTAATCTTGATTGCCACCCAACAAATGGCATGCAGGGCGCAAACAAACCTTGAACTTAACCTACTTTATAAAGAGACAAGGCCACAAATCTTTGATAGATATTTGATGGCGGCAAATGAAGATAGAGACAAAGGCAAAGAGATAGTGATTCGTTCTCTCCTTGGCCATTCCTATATCGCAACTCATAACTATTTCCAAGCGGAAAAAGAACTCCTCAAGGTGGCTGCAGAATGTGAAGGCGCTAATCTCAAATTAATCAGAACCAAATTTGGGAACAACACAATATTCGATTGCTATGATTATCTCGCAGAGCTTTACATCTCAACTGGAAATTTTAGGAAGGCAAATTATTATTTGCGATTGTCTTACAAAAAGAAAAGAGCCGCAATAAATAAAGGCAATCCAAGCAGAATAGTTACTACTAAGCTATTGGCTGAATATCATCTTAAGAAAGACAATGTTGATTCGGCAGACTACTACCTGGAATTTCTTCATGACGAAATGATCAGAACACGAAGCTCGACTTCAAGTCTGAATGAATTATTTCGCTCCTATTTTACTTACAAAATGGAACTTCAAATAAAGTCTGGCAATGCTCGAGGGGCTACACATTATTATAAGGAGTTAATCAGACTCAATAATTCACTTCCTTTCCTGAGGAACGAACATAACCATTCTCAATTGTTACTGAAGTCAAAGTTAGAGCTTCTCAAGGGTGAGTATGTCTCTTCCTTAAAAACCTGTGATGATCTTGCCAGAAGATTACCAGATTCTCTCGCAATATATCCTGAACTATTAAGAGTTAAGATGATGTCGCTCTGGCTTCAGAAGAAATTGGACCTGGCTTTCTCCGTAGGTAAGGATTTAATTGTGACCGATTTGCATAATATCCGGAAAATATTTTCAAACCTTGACGAAGGCGAGAAGGAATCGTTCGCCTTGAGTATTCATTCCGACTTTGATATGCTTGTTTCGTTGATGCAGGATGCCACCCGTAGTACGAACAAACTATCCTTTCTGAGAGACTTACTCAATTTCAGGCTCCTTACAAAAGGTCTCCTCCTTACTGACGCTAAGAATATGAAAAACATTCTCAATGATAATATTTCTGACGAAACAAGAGTCGAATATGAGACCCTTCAGTCGCTCAAGAACAAGGTTTCAAACCGATTCTCTACAGGAGATATCGGTTCGATTGCTTCTTTGCAAGATTCGATTGAGCTGCTCGAGAGAAGGTTGTCATTCAAAACGAATGAAAAGGTCCATGAGGATCTTGTTGACACAGACAGAATTATAAAAGTGCTTAGTACTAAAGAATTGGCAATTGAAATCGTACAATTCAACCGATTCGGTAAAGTTCCTTCAAGGAGCGATAGGTCAAGAAAACTACTTGTTCGCACAGACACGTTGCAATATTTATGTTTTCTAATTTCAAGTGACAGTATTAACTACACTTTTCTTACCAATGGCAATGACCTCAATGGAAGAATGGCAGCATACTTTAAGAACAGCATTACCTCCGGAAATACAGACTCTATGTTGTACAATGCGTATTGGACTCCCTTAGAAAACAACCTTCAGAGTTCTCCTGAGATAATATATCTATCAAGTGACGGTGTTTTCAATAGAATCAATCTGGATCTTCTCTACAGCAACGAGGGGTATCTTTTTGATAAGTATGATATCGTTCAGTTAACCAACCTTAAGGATCTGGTACGAAATAAGTCATTGGATCTAAAGATGGAGAACGCGACTGCAATTTTTTTTGGGCGTCCAAAGTTTGAGTTAAATGCAAATGACCAGGTGACTGAAACATATTTACAGAGGGGAACCAGGTCGTCTTCACTTTCCGAAATCAAGGAAGAAATGATTACTGACTTACCAGGAACAGAAGTAGAAGTTCTTGCATCTAGCAAAATTGTTAGAGACTTTGGTTGGAAGACGGAGGTAATTCTCGGTAAGGATGCCCGCGAATTCAAGTTGAGAGACATAAAGAACCCACAAATCTTACACCTGGCCACCCACGGGTTCTTCCTAGATGTTGATTCAGACAATAGTCCAATGCTTAATACAGGCCTCCTCTTTGCTGGGGTAAAGAATGAACTCCCCAATACAGCCGATGATGGGATTTTGACAGCATACGAAGCAAGTGCATTAAAACTTGATAGTACGAATTTGGTGGTGCTTTCCGCCTGTGAGACCGGATTGGGGGAGTTAGTAAGTGGTGAAGGTGTATTCGGACTTCAGCGTGCTTTCGAGTTAGCCGGTGCCAAAAATATCATTATGTCTCTTTGGAAGGTTGACGATGCGGCCACACAATTACTGATGACTTTTTTCTATGAGCAGTTAATGATCAGTAAGCAAGTAAGAGGCGCTTTCAAAGAAGCTCAGCGCAGATTGAGAGAGATTTATCCTAGCCCCTACTATTGGGGTGCTTTCGTGGTTAGTGGCTTATGAAAACTTGTTGAATTAAAATGTAGCATGAGAAAAATAGTTTACTGCTGTCTCCTTATGATAATATCTCAGAACTGTACAGAAGAGGTGCTTGAGACTTCGGCTGATCTTAGAGGAGAATCACCAGGCGGTGGAATCTCCGTTGGTCTTTGGCTTCCTCTGGGCAGTGCCAGCACCGGGTCGGTCTTTTACCCGGATTGGAAAGAGAGCGTTCAGGTGGAACTTCAATCGGCTGATGACAGTTGTAATTTATTTTCTGATTTTGAACATCTCTGTAATGGGTTCAAGAAATCCTCATCCTTCCAGCTCACAGGTAAGGTCACACCCTTCAGTGAATCCTTAGACTTAAGCTGGTGGTCCATTGGATTAACTATAGGGATAAGGGATGCTCAAAATAGGAAAGTCATATTCAACGCTTCGCCCTTAGAAAGCGATGATAGATTCCTTCGCCACTATTCTTACTATTACAATGACTTTGCTCCAAGAGTGGGTCATGCATTAGCATTAATGAATGACCCTGTAAACGGCAAAAGTGCGCTCTGGATGGTTGGTGGGCTGGTTGTCGATAAAGATTGCAAAACTTCATTTTGCCGGCAATTTTCGGGTCTTCAAACAAAGGGCGAAGTTTGGAAATCAGATGATGGCTTGCATTGGGTTCTTTTGAAAGAAAATTCTGTCATTTCCTCCTTCCGGCATACCCTAACAGCAATGCCGGATCCAAATAACAATTTTCAAATGACACTATGGAAAATTGGTGGCGTAAGTGCGAGTCCCTACGGAATGACAACCCTTAACACCGTTTCCAAGTCAATTGATGGAATACATTGGGAAACATGTACAGCTCCATTTGCTCCTCGCGCAGGACACAGCACAGTAGTTATGCCCGATATAAATAACGGGAACAAAATTACTCTCTGGGTAATCGGAGGCTATAACGCAAATAATGAAACCTTGACGGACGTGTGGAAATCTGTAGATGGTTGTTTGTGGACTCAGGTGCTTCCTACACTTAATCTATTCGCAACCAACAAGGGAGCCTATGGCTTTCAGGTGGGTGTTTTTGAGGATCCCAATAATGGTATGGTACCAACAATGTGGTTGACCGGAGGTCAGGACTATCTCAATAATTTTTACAACAATATATGGAAATCAGTAGATGGTATTAATTGGCAATATGTTAAGGTAAAAACAAGTATTTTTTCGGGTCGCAGTGAATTTCAAATTTTTACAATGAATGATCCCGAGAACAACAATGCAAAGACAATGTATGTCCTGGGGGGGAAAGATGGTGGAGGACAGTATTTGGGTGATTTATGGAAATCCCCTGATGGCATCCATTGGTTTGGAACAGACATATCCTTTGAGCTTGGTTGGGCTGGTATTGCTGGTCACAAGGCTATCGTTGTCAACGAAACAAACAAAGAACTAGATGGCAACTTGTATATTGTAGGTACTACATTCGATGGCGGTATAGGGACAAACACGCTCTTGAAATCGAATGACCTGAGAAAATTTCAAATTGGTCTTACATTACCAGGATGGCAAGGTGGGAATTTGACAGAATTTAAATAAACGGCAAAATGGAAGTGTCGAACTTGAGAAAAATACTTAGTCTATTCTTAGTCGTACTTTTTGCGTCCTGTGCTGAGGAAGAAATTTCCAATCCAAATAACAACGCAAGTCTTGGATTTTGGATCGGGAACGGTAATAGCTCTCAAGTAGTATTAAATTACCCGGATTGGTCGCATGATCAGGAACTGGAATTTAGTTGGGCTTCAAACTTTTGTAACCTAAACTCGCAAAGCGCAAATGGCTGTACCGGCTATTTCAATGTTAGGAAGTCAATTTCATCTCCTTGGCAAGTGATTGCAACAGATGTTGAAGGTTTAGACCTGTCGAAACAAGTTAGCCTGGCCGTGAAAACTACTGGAGGTTTTTCTATACAAACTTCATTTGACCCAAACGAAATTAATTACGAGTCTTCTAATGATGGAATTCTTTTAGGATCTGATTCAAGAGTTGTTGCATTTCCAGACCCTGCAAACGGTGGAATCAATACCATGTGGATGATTGGAGGCAAAACAGGAATTGATATTGATAATAATATTTCGAAATCAACAGACGGAATCCATTGGCATAGAGTCGAACCTTTAGGTACTTCATTTAATGGATACTACGGTCCATTTTATGGATACTACGGCCACGAAGTAGCGGTTATGCCTGATCCAAAGGCAGGAGAAAAGCTCACCATGTGGACAATTGGGGGAGTGGATCTTTTTGGTTCTATAATAAACAACGTATTTAAATCCGCTGATGGCGTCACATGGGAGAAGGTGGAACCGGTGGGAGAAATTTTCTCTCCCAGGGCCTACCACTCACTAGCAGTAATGCCTGATCCTAATAACAATTACAAGAATACCCTTTGGATATTTGGTGGTGTAGGCTCAGTTGGTCAGCAATTGAATGATGTCTGGAAATCAACCGATGGAACAACCTGGGCAGAAGTAAAGCCGGTTGGTAATAGGTTCGAGCCAAGATATGGATTACAGGTCAAAGTGATGCCTGACCCCAACAATAATAATATCAGTACATTCTGGTTGATCTCTGGCGCCTACCGTGAGGACGTGTGGAAATCGACTGATGGAATAGCATGGGAAAGAGTTACGGGAACGTATTATGGGTCATTTCGTGCAAGACAAGGGCATCAGGTAGTAGTTATGAAGGATGAAGATAATAGAAATGCTTTATGGTTGATTGGCGGCTTTGTATATTACCCGGAGGGACCAGATTACTTCCTGGCAAATAATGACATCTGGAAGTCATATGACGGGGCCAACTGGGAGAAAGTAAACACATCTCAAAATCGTATCTTCTTCGCTCCACGAGGGTTCCATCAGGTTATAGTGATGGCAGATCCCGCCAATCATGGTAAGGATTCGATGTGGATAATTGGCGGGAGACGATATAATTATTTTCTATCGTATATAAATGATGCGTGGAAATCAGCTGATGGCATAAATTTTAGTAAAGGAATAAAAATAGATATTCAGTTTTAGCCAACTATGAGCAAGCATTTTGTTTTGTACCTTCTGTTCACGCTTCTACTAATATGGGCTTGTAATGATTCACCATTTGACTACCCAAATGAAAGCAATTCGATTAAAGGGAAAATTCAAGTAGGCTTATGGACAGAAAATAATTCCACACAATTATCTTTCAATTATCCGAACTGGAGCAAGCCTATTACAATTGATTTTATTTATTGTGAAGATGAATGCGAATCCATGTCAACACTTGATGATAAAACCTGGAAGAGCATTGAGCTAAATGGAGAAAACACGCTGGTTGCCGATGAGATCGCTGCTTCGATAGCCGTAGCTGCGATCCGTGATCCCTTTGGAAACATTAGAACCAATAAATTAGATATTCAATATGCGATACCCTATCAGTACCTGCTACGAACTGGGCACCAAGTTATTCAGTGGCCTGATCCACAGACTGGTCGCTCGACTTTATTAATGATAGGGGGCTATGATTCCTATTCTTATCTTAACGATTGTTGGAAATCTGAAGATGGGATCAACTGGACACTGGTTACAAATAATGCAGTATTCAGTCCTCGGGCTTACCACGGGTTAATACATATGCCCGACCCCAATAATGGTAACAAAGAAACACTGTGGATCATTGGTGGTTCGCAGGATCTATCGGACTTTGAAGTTTGGAAATCAACGGATGGCAAGATCTGGGATACAGTTTGCAAGGATATAACATTTATACGAAGAAGAAATTTTCAAGTCGTTACTATGCCAGATCCTAGCAATGGGTTTAAGCAAACCATGTGGATGATTGGTGGTCAATACCCTGGGTTTCCACCAACGAATTCTATCGTGAAATCCGTAGACGGAGTAAATTGGACTTTTGCTTCCCAACCAAATCCTTTTCCTCCTCGTTATGGACATCAAGTAGTAAGCATGCCAGATCCTTCCAATAACTACAAAAATACATTGTGGATTGTTGGTGGTATAGGTAATGATGGTAATTACTTAGATGACATTTGGAAATCAGTGGATGGGATAAACTGGTCAAGAGTAGTACCAACGGGTAGTTTTTTTGGCTCACGGTTCGGGCACCAGGTTGTAGTAATGGAAGAGGAGGGCAGATCTGCTCTCTGGCTAATTGGTGGTTTTAGTGATCCTTTTGGCTCTTGGGGCGATGTTTGGAAATCATATGACGGAATTGCATGGACCAGAACTGCAAACAAAATCCTTTCTAAGGTTGCATTTCATAATGCCGTTGTTTTTAAAGATCACTTTGAAACTGGCAATTCGGTGATAATTAGTGGTGGCGAAACTGAGGATGGTGAAGTTATTATTGAACAGAAAAAAACCCATGATGGCATTCGCTTCAGGTCGCCCAATGTGTTAGAGTTTGTTTTCTAACCCTTGTGCCTCAGTCTTCAAACCTCTCGTCAATAAAAAATTTGCGCACTGGTCCAGGTCTTGTGCTATTGAATGTGCTGGCGAGAGGCTTAGATCTAACACACAAAAAGAGTAGATCTTGATATATTGTTTCTATAAATGAGAAATCAATCATGTATAAATTTTTGTCATTTTCTATACATGATGAAATTCCGGGTATCGCCATACGATTGCAGTTCGTTTATAAGAAGTAATAATTAAACATAACACAAAGTTACGGGCTTGCGGAACTAAAAGCTTAAAGGGTGCGCTTCGCCCGCTGCAAAACAAAATCTCCACCTTCCTTCAGTCGCTCGTACCTCGCTTCTTCTTTCAGGTAGTATTTTCTTTTGGCGGCCCTTGCAGCTTTTAGTCCGGTCCCGTGTGGGAGGCACTATGTTTAAATATATATTTCGTGTCCGCATCGGTGGCTGGTGGCTGCTGGCGGGCGTTTGGCTCAAGTGGGTTCGCCCATTTCATTATTATCGTACCACCTCATGCAGTGCAAAAGAGGTTTGGCTTCGGGTCTTCTGGCTCGAGCTTGGCATTTCAGAGCTCCCTTTTTAGGGGGCTTTTTTTTGGTCTCCTTGGTACACTCCTGGACCCTTCCGTGAATGTACTGCAGTCTCAGATATCGGCCTTTATCAATTTAACCGATAACCACAAAACAAAAGATGTCAGCAAAGATAGGCTGGCGCACACCTCCTACCCGCAACGTCAGGCAAGGTCAGGCCCTACGGGTTTTCAAAAAAATCTCCACCCTCCTCTGTCGGGTAGTATTTTTTAGAAAAACCTTGCCCTCCTTTTCTTTGCCAGCCTAAAGGTTGGCTTTCTCTTTTCTTTTTTCGGTTTTCTTTTCTCTTTGAAATGTGTGTTGGGGTTCGGCTAAAATTTAAAAAGCCGAACTATGAACACACCACAAATCAAAACCCACAACATGAAAAATGAGTATTTGAATCAAAATCACTTTTTCATTTTATCTAAAGGTGACAACGCAGGGAAACCACTGCTTGAACCTTGTCCGAATTGTTTTGTCCTGATCTCTGGAAATAATCAAGAGCGGGAATATTATTACTGGCTATGCTATGGGTTATGGGTAGGTGGTTTCTTTAGACCTTACTTGTCAGGTTCTGTTATTTCGTTTTTAAGAATTACTGAACTGAATCACATCATTCGCCATACAACCTCTAAAATCCAATTGAGAAGGGAAGCTTTAATAAAAGCAATAAAAACTCTGAATAAACTCAACACTTACCAGGATAACCTTACGAAACAAATACAATTGATCAAGATGACAAAACAAGCTCTTATGTATAACGTATTGAAGTAATCAAAAAAAAGAAGGTCTCCGCGTGGAGACCTTCTTAAAATTTAATTGGATGATTTTCTCATTTTCTTCGAGATCCATTTCATAGTTATTGAAATTATAAAACTGACCACAGCACCGATACACGCTAACACCGCAGTTTTTACAATATCCTCGGAATGAATATTCGCGAAGATCGTGAGGAGGGTACCGCCAGCCGTGCCGGCCACAGTACCACCATGATTACTATGAGTCGTCATCTGCGCAATCTTTTTCTCCATCCACAGCCGACTGACTCACGGCAGTCATTACTCCACCGGCAACCGTTAAGTAACCTGCCACAGTGACAACTGCTACAGGTAAAGCGACCGGAGCCGTAAGCAGGGCACCACCGGCCGCGGCCAGGATTAATCCAACATTCCGCAACACCCGAAAGAATTTCGGAGTAGGCGCTTTTAATCTTTCTGCCAATTTCATGATCACTTTGATTTAATGGTGATAAATACCTTCTCGTTTCGTTCCAAGGCCTCCAGCACAAGTGCTTTCAGCCTTTCATTCGCCAGTCTCGATTGACTGCCTTTACCCGGACCGGTTAAAGTTGTAACAGGAGCAATACAGCCGCGCAACTCTTTCCGTGCATCATTCGCAGGATGAATTAAAATTCCATCCCTGCCTTTCACATTCACTACAAGAAGATGCTGACCCCGCTTTTTCGTTACTCTTTTCTTCAACTCATAACGGCCTTCGGGAATACAGGAAATGCTTCGCTGGTTCCGGAGCCAGGGGAGCTCGATGGTGTTGCACACCACGAGCTTTAATTCCCCATTAGTTCCATCAGGATCATAACGCCTGATTAGTTCCAGATCCATTAAACACCTCCATCCACTTTCACCAGGGCCAGTGCGTTGTAGGCACCATTCTTCAATGGATACCTCACACCATTCACTTCCTGGTAAAACTCAACGCCAAAAGCGAGGAACAGAGGCTTGGTGCTCGCAGGTGTTACCGCATTGTTCAATGCAATAGCTGCCTCGTTTTGTGGACCGAGTATGATCTCAGCACTTTGAGAAGTGTTGACCACATACACGCCAGTTTCAAAGTCAACCTCCACACCGGCAGCAATCAGTTTCACATGGGTTGCTCCTTGTGGTGACGCGATCATGTTACCTGGAATGAACCCCGGAATGTTCACCGATAAATCACCGGTGACACGATCAATTAATGAATTGAAGGGAGCAAAAAATGTTCTGTTCAGTTTTCCATTCTCATTGAATTCAAAACCTTGCAAAAGCTCCGCTTCTCCATCGATTACATTTCGCTGACCACGCGTGTTGGTTAGATCCGCCTGGATCACCTTCACCATTTCACGCGTAAGTCGGCTGGCAATTCTTCCATCCGCGGAATTGATGATCAGCGCGCGAAGAGAAGTGCGCAACAACTTTCCAGCGGCACCAGCTCGTCCAAACTCAGCACCATTTTCACGGGTACGCTCAAAGGCCGGATCATTCTTGATCCGCTCAGCATCGACTCCACCTTTCTCTCGGGCGAGATATCCGTCTTGTGATGTCTTGTAAAAAGACACACCGCCCATCTGCCCTTGAAATTTCAAGACTCCTTTTTGTCTTGCCATAGTTTAAAAAATTAATTGTCCATCCTGTTCACGACACAGTCTGGTTAAGCGATCGCTGCAGCAATGACTCAAACATATTGGAATAAGTTTGGAAGGCATAAAGTGAGCTTCCGCATGTGAACACTCGCGTTATTTTTTTCCGTTATTTCCCAAAATGATTTACTTTAACTAATGAACTTTGTCGTTATACTTAATCCAGGTCAAAGGCAAGGTTCAAGTATAGATAGTGCATGAGAGTCAACAGAATTATTATTTACCCAAAGGACATTCAACGTATCACAGGCAAGAGTGAGCGCCACGGAAGGATATTGATCAAGAAGATCAAAGATCACTTCAACAAAGAAGATCATCAGCTGGTAACAGTGGATGAATTTTGTTTGTACACCGGCATAAAGATTGAACAGGTATCAGCTTATCTATTGCTATAAATAGTAGTTCAAAATTTGTACTTCTTCAGTGAGGTTTTGTATCTTTAAGTATACGGATCGATAGATATTGATTTGATTTAGTGAGTAGGAAATTCGGTGCACTTGTCTTTGTGTAACAAATTTTAATGCTGACTTACAGCACGTTAAGATTAAAGTACAACTCCCTGCAGCTCCACTCTTCGAGTTCCGGCAGGCAGGCCTGCAGCTCCACATTAAAAAGCCCAAATCCATAAAATGGATTTGGGCTTTTGATTTTTAGACCTCGTAATCTTTCATCATTTATTACCAATCCGAAAGAGGAAATTCGGTGGACTGAGTGAAGTTAAAAATAGGGTACACCGAATTTCATTTGAATCTTTAATGCAATAAAAACAAATCTTAACTCGGTGTACATCGCATAAGCGTCTTATTTGCCGCAAATAATGAGGAGAATATCTCTTAAGAGAGGTTGTTTTATTCTCTTTTGTTCACTATTTTTGAATGTTCACATTTTATGAACAATGGCTATAAATGAACAATTAGAACAGGAAATAGTCCAAACTGCTATTGATAACCTCGAGACTACTACCGGCTTTAAAGCCCACTGGAAACCTGGAGAAATCAAAGAGTTGGATGGGGAACTGGATATCCAGATTCATGGGCATCCTATGCACTTTCTTCTGGAAATAAAAAGGGAGCTAAGAAATCACACCCTGCCAAAGATATTTGACCAAGCTGTGCAATATAAAAACCTGATGGTAGTAGCCAACAGAATAACTCCAGATGTTAAAGTGGAGCTGAGGCAAAAACACATTGCATACTTAGAAGGTAATGGTAATATCTTCATTGACAAAAAGCCTACGTTCATCTGGATCAATGATAACAAACCATTGAACCTAAGACAGGAAAAAACAAACCGGGCTTTTACAAAAGCAGGTCTTCAAGTCGTGTTTCTTTTTTTGACTGAACCCACCTTCATCAATGAACCCTATCGCACCATTGCAGAAGCAACAGGAACTGCTTTGGGAAATATTAACAATGTCATCAAGGGTTTATTGGCGCAAGATTTTCTTTTGAAGAAGAATGGCAAGGAGTTAATGATCAACAACAAGAAAGCATTGCTGGATAAATGGATCACCTACTATGATGAAAAACTAAAGCCCACTCTTCACATGGGAAATTTTAGGTTTCTGGAAAATAAAGAGTGGCGCGATCTGAATCTGAACCCAGAGGAAACAGTTTGGGGAGGCGAGCCCGCAGGAGATATCTTGACCAACTTTTTGCGCCCTGAAACTTTTACGCTTTATACAACACTCCCAAGAAATGAAATGATGAAGGAGTTCCGATTAATTCCTGACCAACAAGGCGAGGTAAGAGTATATCGAAAATTTTGGAAACACCCCGTAGATCATACTACTAAAACCACGCATCCGTTTCTTGTATATGCAGATCTGATGAACATGAATAACAAGCGATGCCGTGAAACAGCCCAACTCGTATATGAGCGATACATCCAACCTGAATTATAGAGACCTTCTCATACCTCATTTTCTGGACGTCCTGAAAATCATGGATGAAGTATTTACTACGCATCTGGCACCTTACTATCTGATCGGTGTAAATGCTACAGATTTACAACTGCTTAAAGATGGCATTAAACCCGCGCGAGGTACTAAGGACATAGATTTTGCTGTAATGTTATCTTCCTTCTCAGAATATGACAAAATCAAAGAGGCATTGGACGAGAAGGGTTTTCGAAAAGCCAAAGATCCCTTTACACTTTATCATACTGAACTCAATGTCGCTATTGATGTTCTTCCGTTTGGCCAGATTGAGGAAAACGATACGATCAATTTTACAGAGCGTGAAGTCATCATGAATGTGCTCGGCTTTAAAGAAACACTCGAAGAATCTAAAACGATTCAGGTAGATGATGTTCTTTCAATTCAAGTACCACCGCTGCATGGCATGATCATCCTGAAACTCATAGCCTGGTCTGATCGCCCTGAAATTCGTGCCACTGATCTTGATGATATCTACCGGATTGTTAAGCACTACTTTGACGTAGAAAGCGAAGCAATCTTTACTATTCATTTTGATTTACTTACTATCGAACCATTTGATGAATTGCTAATTGCCGCTCAAGTAATAGGAAGGAGCATTGCAACGATTCTAAATAAATCAGAAAAATTGAAGGAACGAGTAATACACGTTCTACAAGAGAACACCGCAGATCCAATTAAATCATCTATCGGTAAACACTGGGCTACCAAGAAGGATGTAGATGTTGAGTATGCAATCACAATTCTTCAACGCATTCAGGCGGGTATCGAAGAATAATACGTTCTGGAATTGTTGTGTGCCCAAAATCGCAGAATTAATTCTGTCACAAAGATGCTCTGATCAGCTTCGACCAGTAAAATGCTTGCGGTATAAAATTCACCTGATTATCAATCGCTTTTAAGTGCATTGACAGGGCTAGCCAGCGCAGCCCGAATTGTTTGAGAGCAAATGGTAACTAACCCAATGCATAATGTAATTCCAAGAATTGTGAGCGCGATTCCTGCACCTAAATCGATTTTATATGTATAGGTTTTTAAAATTTCTTTGCCAATGATAAATCCAATAGGAAGACCAATGCAAAGAGAAAGTAATAGCAAAGCAAAAAAGTTTCTGGAGAGGAACAAGGTAAGCCTGATAACGGTGGAACCCATAATTTTTCGGATCGCGATTTCTTTTGATCTCACCTCAACACTATAAAGAACAACACCAAACAACCCAAGACAAGAAACAAAAATGGCAATCAATGAAAATGTAGCAACCATGTTAGAATCCTTTCTGTGAGATTACTGTTCTTCAAAGGCCTCATCAAAACGTTCGGGTGTCATTGGAAAATCAGGCTCAAATTAAAGAAATCAGTAGAATATTTTATGAACTGAATAAATTCAAATTCTGTAACAAGATGATCCGAACAGCTTCGGCCGATCATTCGGAGCTATGGCGGCTTTTTTATTTAAAATTTACCTTCAACGAAAATTATCTCAGCCCTTTCCATTTCGCTACAAGCAACTCTGCAATTACCGTATTTCCTTTATCAGATGGATGTAACCCATCGTAGGTCATGTTGATGGCTTCAACCGGATAAGGATATTCATCCGTTTCCGGATTAAAAGAGACACCAATACTTCTTATATTCTCTAGTTGTTGAATCTTTCAACAATTTAAAGTTGACTATCTTTTTTGGTGATATTGTTTTCAATCGAATCATGAAGCCGAACTATTCAGTTGATTTCTAAGACACCTGAGGGTCACGCAAGACTTCATAATTTTTCCTACTCTTTATTAGTAGGCATGGTATCTATCAATGTAAAAGAGTGATTTATGTAACAAATTCAATTTACTATATAAGATGTAGACTATAAATAGCTCTTTAATTTACTATTCGGAGTTAGATTAAGTACCATTCCAAAACAAATGTAACTGGAATGGAAATTCTCCACATTCAACACCTGCCTAAATACCCAAACCTCAAATAAGGTGAAAAAGATTGCACCCACACTCTTACTATGTTTTTTTTCTGCTATATGTGGATTATCGCAAGTTCAAAAAAAATCGGTAGTAATTGGTGAGTTGATTTCAAAACCCAATGCCATACTTATTTTAAATCCTGCTAATGGAGATCAGGGCTTTTTGCTTCCGCAATTAACCACGGCCAACAGACTATCCCTTATTCCATCTTCACCTTCCGAAGATGGCCTAATGGTTTTCGATATCACTGAAAAATTATTTTATCATTGGAAAAATGGTCAATGGGTGAGTGGATTGGGAAGCGGAGTGAATCAAACATTGATTTATGACCCAATTAATAACACCATTTCATTATCGGATGGAAATACGATAAGCCTTACGGGTGTGCCCGCGGGCAATGCAGGGGGCGACCTAACAGGCGACTATCCAAACCCTGGTGTAGCTAATAATGCAATAACGAGCGCAAAAATTTTAGATAATGCGATAACCAGTGCAGATATTTTGGATGCAACAATTACATCTGCCGATCTTGCAAGCAATGCGGTAACAACAGCCAAAATTTTGGATGCTGCAGTAACCAATTTAAAACTTGCCAATACAGCCGTTACGCCCGGAAGCTATGGAACAGGAACGGAAGTTTCGCAGTTTGTAGTAGATGCACAAGGAAGAATAACCTCTGCAAATAATGTAGCCTTAATAGGCATACCACCCAGTGGGGTAGCGGGTGGAGATTTAAGTGGAAGCTATCCAAACCCTGTGTTAGCAAATAATACAATAACGAGCGCAAAAATTTTAGATGGCGCAGTAACTAATACAAAGCTGGCGAATACGACTGTTATCCCTAGCACGTACGGAACAGCAGTAACAGTTCCACAATTTACCGTTGATGCACAAGGAAGAATTACGAGTGTAACCAATATTGGAATAACAGGAGTTTTATCTGGCGGAGCCGCAGGTGGAGATTTAACAGGAACCTATCCTAATCCTACCGTGAACAACAATGCTATAACTAGTGCTAAAATTTTAGATGGCACAATAACCAGCGCTGATATTTTGGATGCGACCATTATAAACACAGACTTAGCCAGCAATGCTATAACAACATTAAAAATTTTAGATGGTGCAGTAACTAATTTGAAGCTTGCTAACACAACTGTTACACCGGGTAGCTATGGAGCAGGAACACAAGTTTCTCAATTTGTAGTAGATGCACAAGGCCGGATAACATCCGCAAGTAACGTTGCCATTACAGGAGCAGCGCCAACAGGAGCGGCTGGTGGAGCGTTAGCTGGATCATATCCTAATCCCATGGTGGCATTAACAGCCGGAGATAATTTGATAACTTCAATTAATAATGCCGCTACCTCACTTCGGGTTAATACAAATAGGTTAGCTACATCAGTTGTCTTAGATTCAGAGTCTCCGTCAGCGGGAAACATAAGCGGTAATTTCAATTCCGGATTGCTAGTAAATCCCAGTGCCATAACTACAACAGAAATTGCAGATGGTGCAATCGCCACTATCGATCTTGCAAATCTTGCTGTAACGAATGCAAAGATTTCTTCCGGTTTAGTTGTATCAAAGTTAATTGCATCCGGAACAAATGGAGATGTAATGACAACTATTGGTGGGGTAACAGCCTGGGCCGCGGCACCTTTGCCCAGCGGAGTTGCCAGTGGAGATTTAGCGGGCTCTTATCCTAATCCTACTGTAGCAAAATTGCGTGGTAACGCAGTAAACAATACTACTCTCACTGTTGGGGATAATGGAAAAGCCTTAGTTTGGGATGGCACACAATGGATTGCCTCTGTAGTGCCGGGAATAACGTTGCAGACTTCTTATTACTCGGTAGATCCCTCTGATTTTGCCATTGTGAAAGATGGAGGGCAGGTTGACAAACACAACATCGTAATTTTTGATACTAACAATACTTTTGTTTCCGCAGCTAAACAAAATCAAGGCGATCAGATTATTGCTGCCTTGCATCTTCCGCATGGTGCCCTTGTGAATGAAGTAACATTCTATTATTGGGATAGTGAGTCAACTTCTATGAATTTTAGATTATTACGTAAAAATTTAAGTTCAATAAGTAATGATGCCCCACTAATTAATTTTAACACAATAGGGAGTTTTACTTCTATTCGCACACAGACATTCGTAATTGCTGAGACTATTTCCAACGAATTATATACATACAGGATACTTATAGATTTAAATATTAATTCAGACTCAAGTGATCCCACAGATGCGGATCAAAGAGTTTATGGAGTAAGGATTCGTTATCAGAATTAATATGAAAAACGCTTTCAATTTATTTTTCTCTAACCATATAATCACACTATTTAAGTTAATAATTCTCTTTCCATTCATTATTCCAGCGCATTCCCAAAATATCACAAACGAGTCCAATCTTTTTATTCCTTCTGGCATGGAGTTGCACACGAATGGAAATGTAACCAACTCAGGATTTTTTCAAAATAATGGAAGTTTTTTTCTCGGTGGTGATTGGACGAACTCTTCCGTCTATCAGGGTACGGGTAAACTTTCATTAGAAGGCGTAAACCAGATGATCAGTAATAACAATCAAGACATTGAACAACTAACAATCAAAGGCGGTGGGGTTAAGACTATTCGCGACAAGCTTACCATTATCACCAAAATAGATTTTTTGTTCGGAGTAGTGTTCGTGGGTGATGCCGATACATTGCTGGTGAAGGAAAACTGTCTGATTACATCCGCCTCAGGCCTTAGCTATGTGGACGGTGCATTAATCGCTAAGGGCAGTGGTTATAAATTTTTTCCGATTGGTAAAAACGGAAACTACCAACCCGTGGAGTTGGTGAACGTGAAGGGAATAAATCCTACAATAGAAATGGAAGTGTTTGAAGATTTGCCCGCTGTTGAAACAAGTTTTCCAACCGCTTTGCAGCGAGGCATTTATTGGTCTCGAAAAACAATTAGTGGAATCTTTGACGGCTCACCGGTAACACTGGGGTATAGTTTACAGGGCATTACTAATCTATCCCGATTGGTTGTGTTAGAAGGCGAGCGACTTGAGGATGTGTTTTCTGTTACTAACAATATCACCTTCAATACTTCATCGCAACCTAATATTACCAGCACTGATGGTGTGCTGACCAAAAACATTTTCGCACTAGGCGAACTGCTGATTGATCCGCCTCGCGAATATTATCTTAGCACAACCTTGTCGCCTAATTCAGCTAATCCAGAGAACCGAAGTATAAAGGTGTTTGGTGATACGATCACTCCTGTGGATTTTTCTTTTCAGGTATTTAACCGATGGGGGCTTTTAATTTTTGAAACTGATTCATTTGATAGAATGAATACACAAGGTTGGGACGGAAGTCAACATGGAAACGTTATTCCTTCAGGTGTCTATCCTTATAGTTTAAAATATGTTGAAGTCTCCGGGCTAGCCACGCAGCGTGCAGGGTTTCTAACAATTATTCACTAGTGAAGGGCGGGCTCATCATAGCGCTAATGATCACACTTTATCTTATAAGTACGAATGGGTATGGCCAAAGTGCGGTTTTCTCGCAATACTATTCAAGCGCGCTCTATTTAAATCCCGCGTTAGCGGGATTGGAGAAGGATACCTACATCGGAATTAATTACCGGTCGCAGTGGGGTAATTTAAATTTACCCTTCAGTACATTTCAATTCAGTTTTATTCAACCGATTACAAAACCCGGGGCAAAAAAAAAGCACCTTGGTGGCGTTGGTATAACATTTTTAAATGATGTAGCAGGAGCCAGTAAAGAGTTTGTTACTAAGGGCGCCTCGCTGGCTGGTGCGTATAATTTTCATTTAAATCGTCACGGAAATAATATTATTGCTACAGCTGTGCAATTAGGAGCCAGTATGCAACGCATAAATTTCGATGGCCTGCGTTGGACATCACAATATTCTTCGCTTACAGGATTTGATCAATCTTTGCCGGGCGAGGCTGGGTTAACCAATGATCAGGTATTTCATCCTATAGTAAATGCCGGCTTAATGTGGTACTACACAAACAAACAACAAAACATGTCTTACTTGAGCACTTCCCTATACAATGGATTATCAGTATCTAATATTCTTCCTTCCAATGGATATTATCTGTATAGCAAAAGCAATGCATCAATTTTATATAAAATTCATGGTGGTCTTTATTCTACCTTCAATCGAAAAGTTGATCTCTCCCCTAATTACTTAGTTCAGTTACAAGACAATAACTTTCAGTTTAACCTTGGCATGTATGTGGGGTATTCAATTACCCATCCGCAATCGCTGTCAGTAACTGGAAGCACCAAAATTTTGCTTGGCGTTTGGTACCGGCTGCAAGACGCAGTCATTATTTCTACAGGCATAAGTAATGCTGTTTGGAATATGGGCTTTAGCTATGACAGCAACATCACTTCGTTAAGTAAAGCATTCGGATATGGTAGTGCCTACGAACTATCGCTCTCATATAAGGTAGTTAAGAAAAATGGGTTTAAAAGATTCTCTTCACCTCTCATCTAATGAAACACACTATAACCAGGTTTCATAAAATTGCCGTAACGTACATCATACTTACCGGTGCACTTTCACTAGTACATTGCATAGTTGCCATTGCTCAAAACAATCCTCAACACTTCAAGATTGAAGCCGATAAGCATTATCAGAATGAGCAATACGCGCTGGCTATTCCTTACTATCAGGAACTTGCCTTGCTCGCGGATCAACGTGCAGATGTAAACTATCAGTTAGCCGAATGCTATCGAAAAGTATTTGACTACCCGAATGCTGAGGCTTACTATTTAAAAGTATTCTACGAGGCACAACGTGAATTTCCGCTATCACTTTATTATTATTCGTTGATGTTAAAACTAAACGGTTCGTTTGAAGAATCTATAAATTACTTTACAGCATTTATTTATGCTAATGCGCATGATAATGAACTGACCGCCTTTGTTGAGCAAGCAATTGTTGATCGGGCAGGGAGCGAGATGGCCAAATTGGAGCTCGCTAAGAATAACGTTTACTATCCATTTAACTCCCTAAACATTAATACTGACTTTAATGATTACGCTCCTGCGTTGTTGGACAGCAACACATTAGTAATAACGAGTGGCCGAGTTGAATCGAACCGCGCTGCTATTGACCAGCGGTATGGAGAAGCCTTTACAAATAACTTTTATTTTATTAAGCAAGGGAAGGAATGGCAGGATAAAACAAAACAGTTTTTTAAAATAATGAATACACGCTACAATGATGGCCCTGGTAGTTTTGCGGGTAAGGGTGATAAATACTATTTTACAGTATGCGGAAAAGATGGGCCACAATGTCGGATTTTTGTGGCGACACTGAATAGCAATAAATGGAGTGAGCCAAAAGCATTGAATGATAATATCAATTTCAAAAATTTCGAATCGAAACATCCAGGAGTTTCCAAAGGAGGCGACACCCTGCTATTCTCATCCGACCGCATTGGTGGATTTGGGAAGTTTGATATCTGGATGAGTATAAATTCTGGCGATGACCATTGGGGTCCTGCCATCAATTTAGGAAGCACAGTTAATACAAAACTTAATGAACTGGCTCCTGCATTCAGCACGTTTTCCCATATCTTCTTTATTGCGTCCGATGGCCATCAGAGTTATGGCGGATTGGATGTGTATATGGTCAAACGGTTTTCAACTGGCGTTTTGGCATTATACAATTTAGATTTTCCGTTTAACTCTGCGCACGATGATTGCTTCATCAGCTTTTCAGAAAGGCAGGCATATATTAGTTCTAATCGGAAGGGTGGATTTGGAGGCTTTGATATTTATTCCGTTGAGATACCCTCGGTAATTTCATTTGTTTCAAGGTTAAGTCTCAAAAATAGAGATGCCCGGGGAGATATAAAGATCACCCCTAAAACAGAACGCATCAATAACCTGGATTTATTGATCGTTCGCAATGAAGATAGGATTGAATATGAAAATCTGACGTATGAAAAGAAAAAAATAGTGGATCAGATGGTGCTTAATCGAATGAATAACAAATCAAATTTGCTGAGTAATTTTAAGGGACTTACAGAAACAGAGTATCAGCTCTTTACTCGTATTTCAGAAACATTTTATAAAAACAGCGAGGTTCAAAAACAATTTTCCAATACTTTTCTGGCGCAGATTAAATCACAAGCATCAGCTAATCAAGGAACGTCTGTAACGGGTGTGTTGAGAGACTCACTTACCGGAAAAGTACTAAGTGGGCGAAAAATTATTTTAAAAGACACATTGGGTGAACTTCTTAAAATAACATATACCAACGAATTGGGTCAATTTAGATTTATGAACCTCATAGCTAATCAAGAAGGGCAACTGCATCTAGGAAATATCCCATTAGAAACTAGTGAAAAAGTAATTATTGAAGACTTAACTATAAGAGCCTCGGAAAATTATACCACCTACAAATTTGAAAATATTTACTTTGATTTTAACCTTTACCAATTAAGACCTGAGGCTATCCAGGTACTAAATGATTTGGTTGCGTTTTTAAGAACGTCACCTTCCGTGCAAGTAGAAATATATGCATATGCAGATGAGAAAGGCACAGCCGAATACAATTTTATCCTGACTCAAAAACGTGGGCAGGCTGTGTTGAACTACCTTGCAAGCAAAGGGATTGATGAAACATCTCTTGCCGTAATCGCCAAAGGAAGACAAGAAGATACTAAAACAAATCTTGATACACAGCGGCAATACAATAGAAGAGTGGAATTCTATTTAAATGGAGCGCAACAAAGCTCACCGCAAACAGTGAAGACCTATATTTTAAAAATGAACAGTACCTGGGCTTTGCTCGCCACTTCAACCGGTGTGACTGTTGATGTATTAAAAAAATTGAATGGTTCGGTTTCAGATGAAGTTCAAATTTTTCAGCCTATTCGACTTCCTATATCTGATAAAGCAGTTTCAGAAAACTTATTCTTTGCGGTGCATTGATTTACTATTCGCCACTGATCATTACAAAGGCAGCCCAGTGTTTGGGATTTTCCCCCCTATGAAGCAGGTCTAATTGCGCGTGTTTGAATGCATCGCGCCTGCTTTGCTGCTGACCCAAGTAGCTATAAAATTTAACCATTAACTCTTTGGTTTGCGTATCGTCAACTTTCCAAAGGCTTAAAACAATATCCCTGGCACCAGCTTGCAAGAAAGATCGTTGCAATCCATATAGTCCTTCGCCAGTTTCTATTTTACCGAGGCCGGTTTCGCAGGCAGACAAAACGACTAAATTCGTATTGTTCAGGTTAAGATTCAGAACATCGTACGCGGTAACAATTCCATCATGTTCAAATGCATTAGCATCATTTTTTTTTGTGGGATAATCCGGAAACAGGATAAGACCGGAGTGAAATAGAAAATTATTCTTTGATTGCTCGTTTACGTAGACTCGCTCAGAAGAAAAAAAGCCATGAGTTGCAATATGAAGAATGGAAGGCGAGTTGATTCTTTTAAAGTTCTGTTCATTTGCGGTTTGTCTCAGATAAACTTTCGCAGTTGAAGAGTTCAGTTTCAGTGCTCCCAAAATTCCATTCACCTCTTGCAGGGTTCCGGGCAGATACTCATAATCAAACCGTGAGGACGGCTCTATTATATCCCTCGGTGGTGAGTCAAACACAGGCCCGATCAAAACAATCTTTGTAAAATCGATTGGTGTTTCCTTTACCCTGTTAACTAATTGTTGAGCATTTAATATCGAGATCAGTTCGTATTTTTCTAAAATAAATTTACTGTCAGTGTCTCGAATAGCATTGAGATTCATTTGATGAAATACCCCATCCACTGAAAGATAAATCTTCCGCTTGTTTGCAACATATGACTCGAAGGGTTTCCAATACTTGCCAAAAGAAAGGGTATCTGTAAAATTAAATTGAAGAGTATTTTTATAATAACTAAAAAAACGTTTTTCTATTGAATTTCCATTTTTTAGTAAAACAAGTTGAGGAAAGTTTTTGGTGGAAGTAGTGGTGATGAGCGCAGCATAATACACGCTATCCGTAAACCCAATACTAATTTGTTTATCCATGCCCATCGCATGGGTTGAAAGAACATCGTACTTTCTAAACCTAATAATCTCGATCAGCGCTTCATCTTCTTTTAACGATTCTTGCACATCCTTCCATTCGAGGTTGCTTTGCACCTGATAGTTTGTGTGGCGAATGATTTTTTCGAGACTATCAATTTCACTTTCCAGTTTAGTTAGGGATACACCCAATGCCTGAAGATCGGCCAGTGGCATTTGATAAAAATGTCCAAGCTGAATCCCTTTTGTCTGAATCTGTTCTGCCAACCTTTTTAAGGAAGCATCGCCCGTAGCACGAATAGCCTCGTTGCGTTTTTTAGTGGTAAAAAAAACCAGTGACTTAAGAAGTAATTGATTATTAAACATGTGTACCAACAATACGGGCTGTGTTGCTGAATACATAGTGGATAGCGTATTGAACCTTTCAAAATTAAGTTTGTGTTGTTCATAAAACTGCACCTGTTCAGTTTCAGTAAGGTTGGGAAAAATATAATTTATCTGTTTGTGAGTTAGTTGTAAGGATCGGCTAAAAAGGGGAACAGCCATGTTGTAATCCTGCTTTGCCCAATACGTTATGGCAAGATTATTAATCACATCAAGCAACACGGGCGAGTCCTCACCATAAACTCTTTCCTTAATTGTTAAAACGCGTTCGAAGTAGTATGAGGCTTTTGAGTAATCACCAGTTAGGGTATGGGTTACAGCCAAATTGTTCATGATCGTGGCCGCCAAATCACTTTGTGTAAGCTTCGCTTTTTCAACAGCTTCAGATGCTTTCGTGAAGTATTGAAGTGCCAAGGTATATTGTCCATCCTGCCGATAAGCTGTGGCAAGATTGTTAAGTGCAATTAAGTTGGTTGTATTAATGTTATTCTCAAATGAGTATTGCGCCTTAGTAAATACTTCATAGGTAGCAACGGCTTCCTTAACCTGGCCGAGTTTTAAATAGATACCTGCGATATTATTTTGAGTTATGAGGCAGCTTTGCGAATTATATCCATAGGCAAGCGCACATCGTGTTAATGCTTCTTGATAATACACCAATGCCTTGTCATAAACATTAAGTTTTTCATACACATAGGCGAGTCCACTTGTTAATTCCGTCAAAAGATTTTCATCTATGCTTTTGATACTTTTAACTGTGCGGTATAATTGCAACAATTCAATTTCGGCTGTTCCATATAAGCCCATTTCAATATTAAGTAGCCCCAATTCCATCTTCAAGGAATAATAAACTATGGGTGTTGGTGTTATCGCGCTTACCTGTTTATAGAGTGCAGTTAAGGTTTCCATTGCTTCATTATATTTTTTCTCCTTTCTCAAGATTCTACCTTGCGCAAGCAGCAAGGCATATCTAGTTTGAATGCTTGAACTAGTAAATTGATTTGCTAACGCATCGTTCAGAATAAACAAAGCAGAATCAAAATGTTCGTTTCGCTCGTAGAGTCGAATTAAATTTTCCGCTGCAATAAGATAGGTTGGTCCGGCACCAACCGAGGAAGACTGCAGCACCTCTTTATACATTGATTTCGCACCCGCATCATTACCATACTTTACCCTAATAGCGGCTAAGTTGCACTTAGATTGCAGGATGCGTATATCTCCCTTATCATAAATTTCCTGTTGTAGCCTGAGATTTTTTTTTAGATAATTTTCTCCCTTTTCAAAATCGTTCAGTTGCCCATAAGCCAAACCCAGATCATTCAGAATGATTAAGTAATTGTCATCGTAGATGCCAAGATCATTAATGGCTGTTCTCTCTGACTTCTGTAAATAATATACAGATTTTGTGATATCTATTTTCCAGAATAGCTGAGCACTGTCATACTGCGCTTTCCAGGATAACTCAGGTTGACTCTGACCTTGTGTAATCAGTGGCATTAATAATATAAGACTGAGTAACTTTAGCACGTTAGGTGAGTCAAGTAAATGGTAATCGGAAATGAAACGATTTAATCATTTACACGCTCTTTTGAGTTATACTCTTATGAATTAAAGTTATACAATTCACACATTGGTGATTGCAAGTTGATATTCAAACATCTGATCCAATGTTCGGATTTGTATTAATTGAATGCTTACTTTTTTTATTCATGGTCATTGCTCGGATCATTTTGATTGAAGACCCCACTTAGTAGTTAGCAACTCTGCAATTACCGTATTTCCTTTATCAGATGGATGTAACCCATCGTAGGTCATGTTGATGGCTTCAACCGGATAAGGATATTCATCCGTTTCTGAATTGAAAGGCACACCCACAAAATCAGGGTATTGATAATTTTTATATTCTCCAGTTGAATCTTTCAATCTTTTAAAGTTGACGATATTTTCCTGAGTGAAACCACTATCATGATAAAGATCAACCACCGGAATTTTTTCAAAATCGCCAATGGCAAGAATGGCGTTGGCGAATTGTTCCAGACTCTGCCCGCTTTTTTGCTCATAACTTCCATAGGCAGTGTTCTTAAAACTATTGATATAAACAAAGTCACCGCGCGGTAGAGGCGTTATCAATAAGATCTTCGCTTTCTTGTTGAGTGATTTTAGTTTATTGAAAATTATCCTGAATGATCCATTCACGGTAGCTGATCCTTTATTGTGTTTGTAGTCATCCAGGTTACCAATGGGATTTCCATGCCACCAATCGTTGGTGCCCAGAAATACTGTATAGACATCTGCTTTTACCACGCCAAGCGTTTCTATTTTTTCCGCTATGTTAATAGCGGTCCACCCATTATGACCCTGATTAATGTATTCAACATGGGGAAATTTTTCGGTGAGTTGTGTCATATACCCTTTGGTAAGACGATTTCCTGTTTCATCAGGGTGATCGTTGAGGTATGTGATAGAATCTCCGATTGCCACCCACGTGGTCTTTCTGGGACTCGCTCCTACGGAACATAAAGTTAGCACAGCAAACAATAGGATTCTTTTCATTGACGGTTTCATCTTATCGTTATTTCTGTATTTGAGAATATGAAGTTTTTATTTCAGGTCACTCCAATAAAATTACAGCATATTTCCTTATCAAGTATTTCATTACAAGAATTTATCAAATATAGCCGGAGGATTCCAGCATGTGAGTGATTTCAGAAACATGCTGATATGATGAAGCGTGTCTCGATAGATACTTTATTTAATGCTGGAGGCTACATTTTTGCCTCTTTCTTTAAAATTCCTAAACTTCTACTCTTTAATTTATATTCTTTAAAAAAGAAGTTACATAAATCACATATCTGACTTAGAAACGATAATTGGAAATATGAGTCGCTGCTTATCTTACTATCTTTGTTTTGCGTCACATTTCCGAGTAGGTTCTCTGTTTGTAAACTATGAAGTTATATATTAAATATATGGTCAGTCTGCGCTGCAAGATGATCGTGAGAGATGAGCTAACTAAAATGGGTTTCCGCCATTTGGTAATAGATTTAGGCATGGTGGAAATATTAGATGACATCACAAAACAGCAGCGAGAGGTCTTAAAAGCAAATCTTCTTAAGTCCGGCCTGGAATTACTTGACGACAAAAAAAGTATTCTGATTGAGAAAATAAAAAATGTGATTATTGAAATGGTTCACTATTCCGAAGAGTTGCCGAAAGTGAACTATTCCGATTACCTAAGTGAGAAATTGAAGTATGACTATACTTACCTGTCCAATGTGTTTTCAGAAGTAAAAGGCATTACCATTCAACAGTTTATTATTATTCATAAAATTGAACGGGCGAAAGAACTCTTGTTGTATGATGAGCTTAATCTTAGCGAGATTTCTTACAAACTCCATTATAGCAGTGTTGCTCATTTATCGAACCAATTCAAGAAGATAACCGGGCTCACTCCAACCTACTATAAAAAATTAAAAAATAAGAGAAACGAAAATCTGGAAAACATTTAATCCCAATAGGATATTTCGGTTTATTAAAAATTTCTATCCTAGAATCTTCACACCAACCATTCCCACAAGAAAACCTAAGCTGGCACCAAGGGCTGGGATCCAGTTCTTTTTCAACTTTGACATGGGAGCAATGTCTTGAAAGATAAGGTATATAATTCCGCCACTTGAAAACAACATTAAGGATGCAACCGTCAGGGGCATGTTGCTAAGAAAATAATACCCCGCCAGCGCGGAGATGACTCCGGCAAAACTTAACAGAAAAAGGATAAGTAAACACGTACGAGCTGAATAGCTGTTTTTCAGATCCATATATGCGTTAAATGATTCAGGCAAATTTTGAATGCTTATGATAGTAGCTAATAATATTCCTAATGAGGAGTTAGCCGAGAAGACCGCGCCTAATGTGATGGCTTCAGGAACAAAGTCTGACAGCATGCCCAGCAACTGAGCCATCGTTCCTCCTTTCTTCTCGATGTATCGGTCAATCAGGAAGAAGGAAATTGTCCCCGCAAAAAAACAAATGAGAATGAGCATCAAGGGCAATACCTTCATTCCTTCCGGAACTAACACTAACCCAACTGCAGCGATTAGTATGCCACCACCAAAGGCAATGGAGATATGAACAATTTCTTCTTTTACAAGCCCGGTCTTTACATGATCACCAAAATAATAAGATAAGATTCCTCCCAGGAAAATGGTTGATCCGGAAAGAAGTGAGTAGATAATGATATAATTTAAATCGGTCATAGTTAAGACTCAACATTATTTCTTTTTAGTTATCGTTCTATTTATAGCGTTTTGTTTCCATCTCTGTAATTTCATCAATAGAGTTAATCTTAATTTTAAAAAAAGGAGCCTTTGTAAATAAAAAGTGTGTATGGTGTGCGAATCAATTGGTAACCAGTCAAGGGGTTTAATTACTTGTGTCGATTACTTCCTGACTTTATCCATTTCTTCGACATTAGCAGTAGCGCTTCAGGTTCGAAAGGTTTAACGATGTAATCATCAGCACCCAGTTCAAGCGCTTCTGTTCGATCAACTTTTTCTGAATTTGAGGTGCTGAAAATAAAGGTATGCCACACGTTTTAGAGGAATCTAAAAGTAATCTTAAAACTTCATGCCCATCCATTTCTCTCATTAACACATCGCATATTATTAAGTCAGGAACAAACTTTCTGGCTAGCTCCACGCCTTCTTTTCCATTACTAGCAAAAAGAATTTTATACCCTTCCATTTCGAAATATTCGGTCAGGTTCTCAAGAATATCTTCATTGTCTTCAATGAGTAAAATTGTTTTCATGGTTGTCAATGCTTGTCATCTATTAACCTCAGAAAAAAAATAGACTTATTACTAGGTGATTTTCAGGATTCCGATTTTTCCTTTGTATTTATCCCAAAAGGAGTATAGAAAGGGCAATAGCGAAAGAGACTTGTAATGGAAAGAATACCCGCTAGAAACATTAATAACACACCTAAAATTCCTGTTAGTACATTATTAAAGTAGTAAGCGACTATAATGATCACTATTCCAATTCGGATAATTCGGTCTGAGGATCCCATGTTCTTTTTCATCTTGGTACTATTTAATGTTGCTAATACACTTTTCAAGAGTGGAAAATATAATACAGTATTAAAGTTCAGATTTTGGAGATGGAATGTGTTACACAATTGAATCAGGAAGTTACAGAAATCCCACTTTTCTATATCGTTAGTAAGACCTTGAAGGCCAGATGTAGGTCTTTAAGGAGCATATTAGCGCTAAGCACACACAAAATGATCCCCATTTTTACCAAATTATTTTGAAATTCTTGTCTCGAATCGAACTGACGAGGTAGCCTTAGCTGCTCAGAATTATTTTCAATGCTTTTTCTTTGGCTGCATTACCAAAGACTTCATAGGCCTTAAGTATTTCGTCCAATTTAAAACGGTGGGTAATTAATTCTTCAGGTTTTATTTTTCCAGACTCTACCGTTTTTAAAAGCATGGGTGTAGTGTTGGTATTCACAAGCCCCATGGTGATGGTAATATTCCGAATCCATAAGTCCTGAATTTGCAGGTCTACTTTTTGACCGTGAACACCGATGTTTGCAACATGCCCGCCCGGGCGAACGATATGCTGACAGATGTCGAACGTTGCAGGAGCACCAACTGCTTCGATGGCCACATCCACGCCATCTTTTGTTTCTGACATTATTTTCTTGATAGCATCTTCCTCTCCAGAATTAATGATATGAGTAGCTCCCAACTCCTTAGCTAACTTTAAACGATTAGCGTCCAGATCAATCACATAGATTTTTGCTGGTGAATAAAATTGAGCGGTAAGCAAAGCTGACATACCGATTGGTCCGGCACCTACAATAGCAATGGTATCACCTGGTTTTACACAACCGTTGATCACACCCATTTCATGACCCGTTGGAAGAATATCACTTAACATGACTAGTGCTTCTTCATTAATTCCTTTAGGAACCGCATAAAGACTATTGTTTGCATGCGGTATGCGTACAAACTCAGCCTGCGTACCATTAATGAGATTCCCTAAGATCCAACCGCCATCTTCGCAATGCCCATACATTTGTTTTTTACAATACTCGCACGTGCCATCTGAGGTGATACACGAAATGATCACATGATCACCCTTCTTAAAATTCGTTACCGAAGTACCTACTTCTTCAATTACACCAATGCCTTCATGACCTAGTGTAGTTCCTGGTTTTACAGAAGGAGTTTTACCATGCAGAATCCCTAAGTCGGTTCCACAGATAGTTGTCTTCACTATTTTCACCAATGCATCTGTTGATTTTTCAATACCTGGCTTTGGCACTTCTTTCCATTCGATCTTTCCTGGTCCTCCATAGACAAGGCCTTTCATGGTTGTAGTGCCTTTGTTAATAGTCAGCGTGCCATTTGCAGGCTGGATTGATTGTGTTTGTATTGTCATTTCTTTATTTATTTAAAAATATGGTAGTTCTATTCTTTGATTCCGAACAAAGGATAAAATATCCTCAACCAAATCATTACACACTTAGCAGAAAGTCTTACACATATCCCATATCACATGGTCGCATTAAAAGAATCTTTCAAGCAGAATGATCTTCTGAGGTGTAATTCGATTCGATATGGGATTTATGTAACTAGCCAAATGAAATGTGTAAGAACTCTCTGAGTTATTTATCTCAACTTAAAGAAATGAACCTATCTAGTGGGGCAAGTAGTAGAGCAAGATGTCGAAATTCCTTTCGATAAATAAGCACTTAGAATCCTCATTCATAGGTCATGAACTAAACTGACATGAAAAAATTAATAAAAAATGGATTACATGTAAATCGCGGCCAAACAAAAAAAATGGTGGAATTGCGGATGAACTTTAGAGAGAAGATTGAGCGCTTAGGATCCTCTGACCCAACTAGCATAGCAGAAGTTGATGAAAAAGCAAATCGTATGAAGCATCTGTACGCTTTCATCAGTCAAATTAACCAAAACATTGTTCGCATAAAGGATGAAGAAACCCTCTTTCGAAATGCGTGCAGTATGGCAATCGAATTCGGAAAATTTAAAATGACCTGGATTGGAAAGGTTGATACTGATAAAAAGCGAATTTCATTAATTGAAAGTTGTTGTATTCCACCTGAAGAGATTGAATTGTTTTCAAAGAAATTCTTTCAAAGTAGTGGCACTCAAGAATATGCGATACAATCAAACACGTTCTTTATCTGGAATGAAACTGAGGATGACCCTGAGTTGCAGGAATGGAAGGATTTTGCTAATCGGTATGGAATTCACTCATGTATCGTATTGTTACTCAAAAAATCCGGCAACGTTATTGGCACGTTTAATTTATGTTCAGCAGAGCCTAATTTCCCACCAAACGAAGAAATTCTTTTGCTGGAAGAGGTGGCTACGGATATTTCTTTTGCACTGGATCTTTTTGAAAAGGAGAAAGAGCGTAATGAAGCTATGGTGGAGCGTAAACTAGTCGAGGAGAAATTAGTTCAAAAGAATGAAGAATTGCAGAAGACAAATTCAGAGCTAGATCGTTTTGTATATAGCGCTTCTCATGATCTGCGCGCACCGCTTAGTTCCGTTCTTGGGTTAGTATCATTAATTGAAATGGAGAGCACTGAATCAGCTATTCAGCAATACGCCAGAATGATACGAACCAGCATAAAGAGACTTGATGTGTTCATTAGAAACATTCTCAACTATTCCAAGAATAACCGGTTGGAACTAGAAATACGTCATATTCCACTTGAACAAACAATTGATGCTATTGTGAAATTATTAGGCAATATCAAGGAAGCGAGTGGAGTTGCATGTGAAATAAATATTGAAGAACAAGAACCATTCTATTCTGACTTTCAACGATTTAATATCATTTTTGAAAACCTGATTTCTAACGCAATAAAATTTCAAGATTATAACCGGTTAAACAGGTTTATAAAAATAACTGGTAAATCAGATAAAGATTATCTCACTATTCAGGTATCCGACAATGGTATTGGTGTGGCACCAGGGTTTTTGAAGAAAATCTTTGAGATGTTCTTTCGTATTTCAGGTGACCGAGATGGTACAGGGATAGGACTCTATATCGTAAAGGAAACTGTCTCGAAATTGAATGGGACAATCACGGTAGATTCAAAGGAAGGTATGGGCACAGCATTCAAGGTACAACTAAAAAATATGATCCATACAAAGGACATTAAGAAAGTGTGATATCTGTAACTCTATTCCTTTATTCTGTAACAGCTCGCCAATAGAGAATCAGGTAATTTAAAGTCTAAACTTAAAAAACATGGGTAATCTACTTTACATTGTTGCTGTAATACTTATTATAGCCTGGCTGATTGGTTTCATTGGCTATAGCGCAGGTGGTTTAATCCACATTCTTTTGGTGATTGCGGTTATTGCCATCATTGTTCAGGTTATTCAGGGAAAAAAACTTTGAGCAATCAATTCGTTGAGGAATTGAAATTTCATCAAAGCCTTCTATAGTCTATAGTTGGTGATTAAGGGGTAGGTTATCTACCTCTTTTTACATACCACTCCCTAAAAAAGTAACCCTACTTCTTCTATTGCTTCTGTGTAAGGAGTGAATTGTGTAAGGAATTCAATTTACTATGTAAGTCTTGGCGCTTTAAATAATCCCTTCTTTACAATCAGAGCTTGGTTAGGAAAATTGGCAGGAACTTAAAAGCCTGCCTTTTTTTTACATCCATTTCTATCTCTAAACTATCAAGCATGGAAACGCCAGAAGTCAATATTCCCGAAATCAATAAGGGCAAAGTCTTTATCATTGTTGAGATCATTGAGTATATCCCTAATTCCGTAGTTATTAAAACTATTATTAAAAAGACAACCGGTAATGTAAGTGCGGTGTCATTCGACTCGGGGGAGGCCTTGACTGAAAAAGTTTCTCCCTTTGATACATTCATTCAGATTATTGATGGAAAGGCTGAGATTCTCATTGACGGTGTGTCAAATATGCTAGAGATAGGTCAATCTATTATTATACCGGCACACTCGCGTAACACAATAAAGGCTAACGTCAGGTTTAAAATGATTTCAACGATTATCAAAAGCGGGTATGAAGACTAAGGTGCTTGTTGATTATGGTATAACTATATGGACTTTGTAAAATCAATTTCTGAAATTTTCTTTTGGCCAGATTCTGAGGAAACTCCTTTGATGGATTTCACAGAATATAAAATTGCTACCAATACACACGAGTATACAGGCACAATTATTTATCAGAATGATATTGTGATCAAGTTTCAAGAAAGAAACAATAAACTAGTTAAAATACTTAAATCGAACATTATACAAATGGTTGTAGTTTCGAATAGCAAGGATTATACCGCCCCCGTTGCAAAGCAAATTCGATACGTTTAGTCTGGCAAAAGGAATGAGGAGGCCATGGAAAGAAAATTTACTATAGGTGACTATGTTTATGAGAAAGTAAGACCCTTTCAGAAACTAACCGTTGTCAATTTTTTGGATGGGCTCTACTACTGCAAGATTCATGAACGTGATTCTGAAAAGCAACTCGTCTATTTTGAGAATGAACTGGCAAGATTTGCCCACTTTGTGCTGAATCAAAAATAATAGTATGGCGATGTTCGACTCAACTCCTATATTTTTTTCCATATGTTAAGTTGTGTTGAATGGTGATTTTTATTTTCACTCGAATCAGGAAGCCAAACTATTGAGGTGGTCCAAATAGGGAGAAAATGTCGCGATGTTTTAAATCTCATTGACTAACGAACTGGCTCCAAGCAATGTGATGTTCGGATTCTCCGACTGCATGATTTTAATTTTATTCATTGAACCCGGGAAGTGAAAATGGTTGAGCATAGTTTTTCTCATTGTTAGTTCGAACAACGGAAAGGCTTTTGATATAGATCCTCCAAATATGATCGCCTCTGGATCATACGCATAAACAACCGACTTAATGAGATTACCAATATGCACTCCATACTCTTCCCAAATTTGGATTGCTTCTTTGTTACCGTTTTTAGCTTTTTGAGAAACTTCATACGCTGAAGTGTTATGCATTTCTTCGAAGAAGAAACTCCCTCCATAAAATTCAAAATCCTTATCAAGGTAATTAAGATAACCGATTTCGCCAGCGCCTCCATTATTTCCAGATATGATTTTACCGTTTATGACAACTCCAGAACCAACTCCAGTGCCTAACGTAATTCCCACTACCTGATGAAGTCCCTTTGCTTTACCATGCATGAGTTCGCCTAATGTAAAGCAATTAGCATCGTTTTCGATTCTTGCTGGTATGTCAAACTCTTTTTCTAAAATGTCTTTAAGCGCTACTTCCTTCCAGGATGGAATATTGACTACATTATATACGATACCTTTTATGTTGTCTACGATTGATGGAGCAGCAACACCAATTCCTTTTATCTCAGAGGTAACAAGTGGTTTAATTAATCGAATCAGTTGGCCTAAGGTGCTTTCAAGTGAATCCTTGTCAGTAAGTGAAACCTGCTCGCGCCTAATGATTAAATCTCCCTCGCGAATGCCGGCTCGTATGTTGGTGCCACCCAGATCAACTCCAATAGTTATCATGTTCTAAATTATTATTCTGCTTTTAAAGATAGTGAATTAGAGAAATGTAAATTGATTAGGTCTAAGTAATCTACTTTAGAAAAAACGAATCGTTATATTGACGTATGAAATTCAATATAGGTTTATGGTTTAGAGAAAACTACAATCGGTTAATCAATAGCATTGCATTTTATCCTGCTATTATTGCTTTGCTCTTTCTTGTTCTTTCTGGGTTGAGCATAACGTTTGATTTTTCGGAGTTAGGGAAGGAAATCAAGTTAAACCTTCACTGGCTTAGGTTGAAAGATCCCTCTACTGCCCGGAGTATAATTTCTTCCATAGCAGCCGGTATTATTTCCTTAACGGTATTCAGCTTCTCGATGGTGATGATTGTTCTCAATCAGACGGCCTCGCAAATGAGCAATCGAATTCTTGATAAACTTATCGGCAGTCGATTTCAACAAGTGGTGCTTGGTGTATATGTAGGCACAATTGTTTATGCGCTTTTTTTATTGAGTACAATCCGTGATGTAGATTCAGGTATTCAAATTCCTGCGTTAAGCACTTATTTCCTTATTGCTCTTACGATTTGTGACATTTTTCTGTTTATCTATTTCTTACACTACATCACACAATCGGTAAAGTATGATGTTATCATTAAGCGAATCTATGAGGAAACACTTCATTCCATGAAATCATTATGCAATGATGACGATGTAGAAGATGAGGAGATTTCATTCACAAAAAAATCAACTATCGTAGCAAGTAAGTCAGGCATCTATGAAGGATTCAGTAAGCATGCTTTACTTGAATTATGTGTTCGGCATGAATGTGTTATTTCAATTCTTCATCCTGCGGGCACTTTTCTTTTAGCAGGTAATCCTGTAGCAAATACAGATAGTAATCTTTCGCAGGATGCACTAGAGGAATTTCAGAGTGAGCTGTATATCCATCAATCTGAAACCATCAAAGAAAATTATTTTTATGGATTCAGACAACTAACTGAGGTTGGTATTAAAGCACTGAGTCCCGGAATAAATGATCCGGGTACAGCAATTCAAGTTATACAAGCTCTTTTTCAATTGTACACATACAGAATTCGTCACTCAGTAAATGCACATATCAGAAATCAGGAAAATCTCATTCGCATTGTAAGAAAGGAATTAACCTTTGAAGAAATATTTGAAACCACGCTGCTGCCTATTTGGGACTATGGAAAAAATGATCGTATGGTGCGCGCTGAGTTTCATCATTTGCTTACCCAAATGTTGACAGTATCTCCAAAAGAAAAAGTAAGTAACTTATTAAAGCAAGTAAACCTTGCAATAGATGCTCAACCACAAAACAAAGGTTGATCACTTATCAATATGAGTATCGATTACCGTCTCTTTTCTTCCGGTAGAGCGAGTTTATAGTTTGTAATTGATTGCGAATCACCAAAAATAAAGAAGAGTTCCAAAATATTTCCAGGGTAGGAGAAAACTCAAAGAAGATGTCGGAAGATATTAAGAGCGTTATCTCCAAAATGAATAACACCGACAACGCAATGGGTGTATTATTAACAGATACCCTGTTTGCTCAAGAGCTTAAAGGCACTTTGAATAATGTAAAGTCGGCTTCCTTTAAGTTGGATGAGAATATGGGGGCTTTCCAACATAGTTTTCCACTTAAGAGATACTTTAAAAAGAAGAATAAAGCGGAGGAGGCTAACAACTAGAAGTTTCTTCAGTAATAAGTCATGTATTTCTTATTCCTATAAAACAAAAAAGGTTGACATTGCTGTCAACCTTTTCGTAAGAAATAAATTCCTTACTTCTTTTTCTTAGCTGCCTTCTTTGCTTTCTTAGCAACTTTCTTCTTAGCAGCTTTTTTAGCTACTTTCTTTTTTGCGGCCTTCTTTGCTTTTTTTGCCATAGCATTTTTGTTTTTTAGTTAAACATATTTATTGAAAACTGAGTTGAAATAAATAACAAATTGCTTATAAAGCAAATGTTGACCAGCGTTTTTACTATGCGCGACATGTTGTGTGATGTTCATGAATAAAAATATTTTAATTTTTTTATTCAATCAACACTACTAAACGTTTATATAAAACATAATAACAACAATAAAAATGTTGTTATACAGCGTGCATTCACACTTTTTATAAATCATCTTTTATTATTGCATTCACTTTCCATTTTATAAAATAATAAGGAAGCTTGCTTTGAATAGAAGAAATAGCGTCAAAAAATAATTGAAATATTTTTTGAGTCGGAACCGATTTTATTATAAAATGATGCGAATGTTCTACCTTTGTGGCATCATATCCTAGATATGGCTCCGTAGTACAATGGATAGTATTTCAGATTCCCCTGCCTGCGTGACGCAGTCAGGCAGGGATTCTGAAGATGCAGGTTCAGAGTTTGATTTTTGGAACTCAATAGGATAAGAATTTTTCTGTGTCATTTGGCCCCGTAGTACAATGGATAGTATTTCAGATTCCGATTCTGAAGATGCAGGTTCGATTCCTGCCGGGGTCACACAAGTTTTTATTTATGCGTTGCATAATTTTATCAATGATGAGATTATGTTGGCATTTCGAAAGATGTCGAGAGACGGCTTGTTGAACATAACCTTGGTTCGAATCGATACACAAAAGCATTTAAACCCTGGAAGGTTTTATCTACAGAAGCTCATTTTTCATACTTAAATGCTCGTAAACGGGAGAAGTATTTTAAAAATGCATCTGGTAAAAAGGATCTGAAAGGAATATTAGGAAATGCAGGTTCCCTACCTGTGTGACGCAGTCAGGCATGGATTCCTGCCGGAGTCACACAAAAGGCGTAAAGAATTCATCACTCTCTTAGTTGAATGTTCATTCAACAATACGACAATGAAGTTGCTTTATTTTTGATTGACTAATTCGAGTGCCTTTGTGGTTGTATAATATTTTGCAATCATGTTGGGCACTTCCCAATCGGGCATGTTCTTGTTTTGCAGGTATTCAAGAAATTTTTCGGCAACGCGACCGAAGTGAGCTTCATGACCCTCTTTATAGGAATCGGGGATTACAACTTCCCAACCCTTGCTTAATTTCTTTATATCAACACCCGGATACTTTGCCTGAATGGTTTTCAGATTTGCCTGAAGAGCATTTTCAATAGCAGCTTCGTCAGAAGCCTCTATATATAGAGTAGGCTTATACTGTTGCTCGGCTCCCTGGCGGATGATCAGGTTTGACTTTGTGCCGCGCATAATAGAATAATGTGTGTCACCTGCGCCTTCCGGGGCTTTATAATTCCAGATTACAGACACCTTGGCGTGTACATTTTTCAATTTGTAGTTGATTTCTCCATTTGAATAAATGTTTAGAACCGTATCATTGACAACATCTTTCTTCAAATAGTCCGGAAAACTTGCCAAATCAGTAATCGCCTTAAATTCGCTTAATGTCATTGACGTTAAAGAATGAGTAGCTTTTGTGATTTCAATATCCTTCGTATAATCCAAAATTTGATCCGGAAAGCATTCCCATTGAACTAAATCAACCAAATGCGTAGTTACATCCACAATACCTTCACCTTGCTGAGAAGCATCCATGAACCACGCTGGTCGCTTAAGGATACTTCCGGATACGTATTTGTAAAAATGATGAACACTTTCTTTGGTTACTGCCGGGTTATCAGGTGTGCCTTCTTCCAGCGTTCCAAAAACTTCGGGCAGCATCGAAAATTCTTTTTGAAGCATAGTTGAGATCTCATACCGCTCAGTCATGATATCATATAACAACAGATCGTTTTCTTTAGCTTTTGCAAAAGACTCTTTCAAAAGCTCAAAATCCTTACTGCCAATAATCATGGGCTTATCGGCTAACACATTGAAGCCTGCGGCTAATGATTTAGATACGTATTCCGCTTTCTTAAAATTATTTCCCGAAAGGACCACCACGTTACCGGCTTTTTCAGCAAGCATTTTTTCAAAGAAATCATCGCCATAGTACACTTCTTCTTTCCAATTCGTTGGATTCTCAGTGCGGGTATTGAATCCATTAATCCGATTCAAATGCAAGGCTACATCATTTCCTTCAGGAGCATACACATGCACCACTGAATCAACGTTATCATACATTGACTTTTGTACCAGAGCAGCGTGAAAATGACCGGGGTCCAGCGTAATCAACTGAACTTGTTTGGCTTCTTCATGTTTTGGATCAGAGGCACACGACATAATGAGAATAAAAATTGAAAAAATGGATATGAATTTCATGTTACTATATTGTTGGATACTTTTTGTTCTTACTAACTGTTCCTAGATTAAGTTATAACTTATCAATACTTAACAGCCTCATCCCTGTTTTGAGAATAAGCCTTTGAATACTCTTTTGGTGTTAACTGACTCGCAACAAATTTTATTCCCTGAAAAATATGATTGACATAAGTAGGATCTTCATAATCTTTTTTATCATGACCAAGTGCGGTTATCCAGATGTAGCCACCATCAAATTTTTGATACCAGGCAGCAGGATATAATTTGGAATAGACACCCGCGTGAAGTTTTATTTTCTCCTGATCATCTTCCTTTAAAGAACTGATGTCGTGTGCCAATATCGTTTTGATGCCTGGATACATTTCCTTTTGAAAGTAACATTCGTCTTCTTTTTCCCACACGGTTGGCAAACCGGATACAGATGGATGTTCTTTATCAATTACCCGAAGCTGATACTTTTGAAACTTGGGATGCCACACAAAGGTTCCGCCTATCATCATCTTAAACCAATCCCAATTGCGCTCTGTGCCAACTACCGAGTGAATGCCCACAAAGCCGCCACCCGCCTCAATATAATGCCTGAATGCCAGCCGCTGTTCATCCGTATCAAATACATCGTTGTTAGTACTTGCGAATATTAGTAAAGAGAATTGCTTCAGGTTAGCATCAGTAAATACGGTTGGATTTTCTGAAACCTCTGTTTTAAATCCATACTGTTGTCCCAGTTTTTGAATACTGGAAACCGCAGCAGGAATATTTTCATGTACGTAGCCTTTTCCGTTTTTGGTATAGATGAGAACACTGATTTTTTTCCAGTTAACGTTGTCTTTCTTTTGGCCAGTGGCTGGCGAAATAAATAGACCAATCAGAAATATTGAAATAATTACCTTCATTGTTTCACAGTTACTTTAGGTGAATGCGCAAAATCTTGCCAGGCATACTCGGCTTTTTCTTTTGTAAAGTGGCCATTATAAACGAGCAACCTATATTTTAGTGTATATACTTTACCAGGCTCAAGCAGCCAATCTTTATTTTTAGTAGGAGAAAAATTTGCAAACATATCCCCACGATCATATTGGTTCTCAGGCCAAATTCTTAATGGTTCCGGGTGATTGTAGTTAGTAGGGTAGGACATCATCACTACTCCAGCATAATCATTATCAACCTCACCTTGCACAATGCACCACTTTGCTAGCGTACCATCCGCATCTTTACGGTTCTTTCCTTCCGATGATAGTACTTCGCTGTTTTTGTTATCCCATTGTTCGGTTGTTCGCCAACCTAATCCGCCATAGCGGTAGGCTAGCAAGAGTACTGGGCTTGTACTGGCGCAATTCATTTTGCTGGTAATGTCTACCACATAGTACTCTTCATTTTGTGGCTGATAGACTCTTACAGACTGTTCTTCATTGATGGCTACTTTTTCATGACTGCCTTTTTTGAAAACAACATGTTCATGTAATGCTTCATACCCACCGAAAACCGCTCCGTTGGAAGTTGAGATAAAGTTGGCGAATCGCACGGTAGCTTTCTTCCCGCCAATATTCCAGAAATCGATGGTATCGCCTTCATACAAAACATGTGTCCACGGATTCCAAATTCCGTAATGATGATAATGATCCTTTGGTTGAATGCGCGTTAACACCTGGCCGTGTGGCGACCATAGGGGATGGATGAATCCACTTCGCTTGAAAGATGAGTCAATACCTGCAGGAGGGTAGAGTGTTTTAAAATAATAGCGAAGCAGATTTTTATTTCCAGATTGAATGGTCAGCATGCCATCTTCTGCTTTCGTGGTAATATGATCAGGGTTCTTTGGTTTACTAACTTTGGATAATTCAAAGATTCTCTTTTTCGTTTTGCCCGCAGTCACGGTCCAGTACAGCATGCGACTTCCTTCATTTTCTATTTGATAGGAGACAGGAGTTTTTTTATTCCCTTCGATTTCAACCAGACTCAGAACGGAGTCGGCTAGATAAGTGATTGCATCAAGATTAGTTTGTGCAACAGTACTTAATCCCCCTGGATTAGGCAGTTCAACTTCAAGGGTTGCAATTTTTTGGGCTTGCACCATAGTGAGAGCTAAAACGCTAATGAATACAGAGAGAAATCTTTTCATTTCATTCTATTTTTTTGAAAAATCCACAACCGCCCAGTAGGCTTTCTTTGGTTTTAAGTCCTTATCAAAAAGAAGTGGATAATCTTTTCTTCCCCTTACAGGAAAATTGTCGAGCCAACTATGACGATCAGAAATGTTCCAAAAGGTTACTCCTGAGATTGCGTCTTTATGCTTCCTGAAAAGTTCAAAACACATTTTATAAACATCTATTTGTTTGTCTTCCTTTTCTTTCGTGAAATTTGAATCGTAATCCTCTGCTTTGCGATCTCGTGCATTGTGTTCTTTTGGATATACAGAGATATCGAGTTCAGTGATTTGAATCTTGAGTCCCAGCTCAGAAAAACGAGTGAGGGTGCTATCTAATTGCTGCCGAGAGGGTTCATTCAATGCCCAATGCCCTTGCAAACCAACCCCATGAATGGGAACACCCGCATCTTTTAATCCTTTTACAAGTTTGAAAATTTTCTCCCGCTTTACAGGATTGATTTCATTGTAATCGTTGTAAAACAATAAAGCATTTGGATCTGCTTCGTGTGCATATTGAAAAGCTTTTGTAATGTATTCTTCACCGCAGATCTTTAACCATTCGGAGTTACGAAGGAATTCATCGGGTTTATCAGAGATCGCTTCATTGACAACATCCCAGGCATATATTTTTCCTTTATAGCGAGTTACTACAGAGGTAATATGTTCTTTGAGTCTTTGAAGTAGAACCTCTTTACTAACGGTTTCCCCCTTCTCATCCGTAAACAACCATTTAGGGGTTTGACTATGCCAGCATAAGGTGTGCCCTCGCAGTTTTAAATTATTACGTTGTGCAAAGGCAACGATAGAATCAGCGTGCGACCAAAAGTATTCATTCTCTTTAGGATGGATAGGCCCCATCTTCATAGCGTTCTCAGGGGTCATGCTATTAAACTGTTCCACTATGAGGGTAGCTTGATCTGTCTTCAAGGCCTGGGGGGAAACAGCTACGCCTATTGGAAAGAAATCTTTGTAATAGTCTTTCAGTCCCTTTTCAGGGTTACTTTGACCGTATCCTGCATGAACAGAACCAACGAAAGCAAAAGCAAGAATAAATTTATTCATCAGTTTTTGTTTCTAGTAGTAGATTACCTGCGCAACAATTATCAACTCTAAATTTGTTGCAATATTCGACTGATCAAAAGCCCATATAATTTTTTGCATTATGATAGCAGATGTCTTCTACCATTTTGCCAATAAGCGGCATATCATTAGGTAATTCACCTTTTTCAATATCATTACCAATAACGTTGCACAGTATTCTTCTAAAATATTCGTGACGCGGGAAAGAGAGAAAACTTCTGGAGTCAGTAATCATTCCAATAAAGCGCGACAACAGCCCCATGTTTGATAACGTGTTGATTTGTTTCTCCATGCCATCTTTTTGATCGAGGAACCACCAGCCGCTACCCCATTGCATTTTACCGGGTGTTGAGCCATCATTAAAATTCCCAATCATGGTGGCAAACAATTCGTTATCCGCAGGATTCAAATTGTAGATGACGGTTTTAGTTAGTTGATTGTCGCTATCCAGTCTGTCGAAAAATTTTGACATGCTATAGGCTTGTGGAAAATCACCTATCGAATCAAATCCTGTATCTGCGCCAAGCGTACGCTTCATCCGCGAACTATTATTACGCAATGCGCCAACGTGAAATTGTTGCGCCCAACCTTTAGCATGATAAAGTCGGCACAAGTGTGTGAGTATAAACGAGCGAAGCCCGGTTATCTCTTGAGCATTGAGTGTTGTACCTTTTAATACTTTAGTAAACAGGTTTGCTGCATCTATTTGAGATAACTCTCCGTAAGGAAGAATTTCCAATCCATGATCGCAGGCGCGACATCCGTTCTTAGCAAAATAGTCAACTCGGTTTTCGAGTGCTTTCAATAAATCAGCCAGAGAGCCAATATCAACAGATGATGCTTCTGATAATTTTTTGAGATAAGCATTGTACGCTGAAGTATCTTCAAACGCATAGGCCTTATCAGGCCGGAAGGTAGGCAGCATCTTAATTCCTGCTGATCCTGCTTTAGCATGTGCAATGTGATATTCTAAAGTATCGCATGGATCATCGGTTGTACAAACAACTTCCACGTTCATCATTTTTAATAATGGCTGAACGCGGAATTCTTTTGTCTGCAACTTAGCAGAGCATTCGTCATAAATGCTTTTTGCGGATTCAGGGTTAAGCACACAATCTATTCCGAAATAAGCTTTTAGTTCAAGGTGTGTCCAATGATATAACGGATTGCGCATGGTATGCGGAACCGTTTCAGCCCACTTCATAAATTTTTCTTCGGGACTTGCATTTCCAGTGCAATACTTTTCGTTCACACCATTGCTGCGCATTGCCCGCCACTTATAGTGATCACCTTCCAACCAAATTTCAGTTAGGTTAGTAAACTGCTTGTTTTCGGCAATTTCTTTTGGGGATAAATGATTGTGATAATCTACAATGGCTTGAGGAGCTGCATGAGTGTGATACAAATTCACTGCTGCTTCAGAATGAAGTAAAAAATCTTTCCCTAAAAATTTAGATTTAGCTGACACGTCTTTTCTCTATTTAAATAAAACTAGTATTAAACTCCGCAGAATGCATTGAACCCACCATCTACGGGTACATCTACACCTGAAACAAACTTAGAAGCATCGGAGCATAACCACAACAAGGTTCCGATTAACTCTTCGGGATCACCGAATCTTCCGAAAGGAGTGCTTTGAATAACGGATGCTCCACGTGCTGTTAACGATCCATCCGGATTCGTCAAGAGGGCGCGATTCTGTTCCGTAATAAAAAACCCGGGTGAGATTGCATTTACACGAATACCTGCTCCATATTTTTTAGCCATCTCAATGGCAAGCCATCCCGTAAAATTACTAACCGCTGCTTTGGCTGCTGAATATCCAACTACTCGTGTGATGGGACGAAACGCAGACATGGAGGAGATATTAATGATAACGCCTACTTTTTTTGTGGCCATTACTTCACCAAATATTTGTGACGGTAACACGGTGCCTAACAAATTCAAATCAACTACCTGTTGAAACGCTTTTGGATCGAGATCGAAAAAAGTTTTATCTACGCCTATGGTAGCGCCAGGCATATTTCCACCTGCAGCGTTTACTAAAATATCAATCGTGCCAAATGCGGAAAGAATTTTTTCTTTCGCAGATTTCAAATCCTCCAGTTGAAGCACATCGGCTTGCACCGACATTGCTTTTCCACCTGCTTTCTGAATTTCATCTGCTACAGCTTGCCCGGCTTCTTTTCTTCGGCCAATAATTACAACGTTGGCCCCCGCCTGTGCAAGAGCTTTGGCCATGGAGGTGCCCAGCACGCCTGTGCCCCCGGTAATTACTGCAGTTTTATTTTGTAATGAGAATAGGCCTTGAATGAATTCGTTCATCTTATTTATTAAAATCACTAAACTGTTTATTCATTTCATCATCGCTGATGAAGCTTCCCGAACTTAACAAAATTCTGTGTTTAAATTCCATAGATTGGCCGGGAGTAAGGGTAGTTGTCATCTCTTCATCGGAAGGGACGTATGATTTGGAAGCCAAATTATTCACAGCAAACAATCCATACGTTCGCGCATGCCAGTGAGCCGGATAGCCAACATTCTTTTTGTTATCGATTATGGCAATAGTAATTGGTTCGCTGCCTTTGGTAGCAGAAAGAGAAACCCAGTCCGCGCGCTTGCCCCATACATCTCCTTTTTCAAGGCCACCACTATTTTTGTAAACACCGTTCACTCCATCATTATTAAGAGCTGCTACCGTAGTTGGCTTTCCACTGGCATCGGTAAATACCTCTGGCTTTGTAGAAGGTTCTTCAAAGGCGCGGTCAAGCCGGATGCCCATCATTCCTTCTTTACTTTCTTCAAACACTACTTTTTCTTTTTGTGCTGTGAGCTTAGTGGTGCGATCAATCGCTCGAAGATTATCCGTTCCACTAAATACAAAAGTTGTTTCCTCAACCAATAATATAGTGCCTTTAGAATCTACCCAATTGGCAATCACTGAAAGTGTTCCTTTGTTCTTACCGCCCTCGGTCTTCACAATTTTTTGATGACGAATGCTGCCAAACTCTGATTTTTTATCGGCAGGGATAGCATACGAGTTATTCCAGAAATCAAGATTGTTAACATCTCCATAATTAAACCAAAGGCCCACATGATGTGGATGATCAACTCGCTCACCCGGACGAGGATCTTTTGGAAACCCACGTGTGATCACAGTGCCTTTGCTTGTATAGATAGGATACAGCACGGGCTTATCTAAATCAGAAGGGTAGATGTATGAGGTAAATAATTTACCATCAATCATCACATCTATTTTCTTATTGGTTTCATCGGCAACAAATTTTACAGCCTTCTGTGCCATAGCGCCACCAGATAATAAAAAGAGGGACAATACGATTGTCCCTGCTTTTAGTGAAAACTTAAATCCACTCATGAATTAATATTTAAAAACTTTACCACCAGCCATAACTTCTTGAGTCTTCTCATCGAAGGTGGCTTTCATTCCTGTATGAACAGCAGCGTTAGCCATAATAACAGCAATAGCATGCGAATACCCAGCTTCAACAGGTGCGTTTGGTTGTTTGCGATCACGAACACTTTCCATCCAGTTGCGCATATGGCCTGATGTTAGAGGGTCATTACCTGTATTGGCCGAAGCAACAATTTTTTCATCTACTACATTCAGGTTTGCTTCCTTCAATAAGTTAGCACTCATACCCATTGGTTTTGCAAAGCGTTCAGTCAATCCACCAGTAGGTGTTACCATGTTTGTATTAAGGTTCATTTCGCCCCCATTTGAATAATAGATCTCAGCAGGATTTTCATCGCCATTGTGCATCCGAGATGTGAATGTTACCTGAAAACCTTTTGAAAGATCATCGGCTGGTCCGTAATCGAAAGCAACTGCAATAGTGTCCCAATTTTTGCGACCATCTTTCCATTGATAAATTCCTCCATTGGCAGTGGCACTTCTTGGATTTTTCAAGCTGCTGAACCAATGAACGGTATCAATTTGGTGACTCATCCACTGACCGGGAAGGCCTGAAGAATATGGCCAGAATAGACGGAACTCCAAGTACTTTCTAGGATCCCATGCTTCAGCCGGACGATTCATTTGATAACGTTTCCAATCGGTATCGCTTTCTTTTATTTGATCTACTAATGCTTTTCTTCTCCAACGTCCTGGCTGGTTTACATTCCAGGTAAGTTCCACCATAGTGATGCCACCAAACTGACCAGACTTTACGAAATCAGCGGCAGCATGATAGTTTCTTCCACTTCTACGTTGTGAACCAATCTGAACAATTTTACCAGATTCCTTAACCGCTTTCAATGCAGCACGGGCATCTTCCATTGTTTCAGCGAAGGGTTTTTCAGTGTAGGTATCACAGCCAGCGTTCACAGCTTCAACAGTATGAAGTGCATGTTGAAAATCAGCCGTGCTAATAATTACTGCATCTACTTCTTTAGAATTGTAAAGCGCCTCATTGTTTACAAACGCTTTAACATCATGGCCTAATTTTTCTTTAAGGATAGCTTGTCCTTCTTCACGTCTTCTTTTCCAGATATCGGAAACGGCTACCATATCAAAATTCAATTCTTTATGATGGCCGGTGAAGGCAGGTAGCAAGGATGAACGGAAACGGTCTGAGAAACCAACTACTCCCACGCGCACGCGATCGTTGGCTCCGATAATATTTGCATAGCTCTTGGGGCTAAAGCCCATGGCACCCATGTACGTTCCTGCTGTAGCCAGTGCAGATTTTTTAATGAAGTCTCTCCTTGAATTTTTCATATCTACGTTTATGTTAATTGAAATTTATTTTAATTCTTTAATTTTTATACTTCTGAATGAAACGTTATCGCCATGGTCTTGCAAAAGAATTCTTCCTTTCTCGGCCATTCCAAAATTTTCCCACTTGGCATATTTGCTGCGGGCTACTAACGCCTTGTAAATAGGGGAGCCACGCTGAAATTCAACAACCTTATAGCCATTGAGCCAATGTTCAACCCGGTTATCCGGATAAACAATAACCCGGCCATAATTCCATTCGCCAATCTTGTGCTGGCCGCGTCTTTCTTTAATAGAAGGAATCAAATCATATAAGGAAGCTTGAGTTCTATTGCCTACCACGCCTTGCTTGGCATCGGGGTGAGTGGCATCATCAAGTACCTGATATTCAAGCCCAATGGCCGATCCTTTGTTTTCTTCTTTTTCTGTTACAAAATATTTTACGCCACTATTGGCTCCTTCGGTAAGCTTAAATTCAAACTGAAGATCAAAAGCACCAAACTCTTGTTCTGTTACCACATCGCCACCATTTTCTGATTCAGCACCCCCTGATTTTAATACGCTGATGGTACCATCTTTTATCTCCCAGCCTTTTGCAGGAAACTTATCTTTATACACTCCGCGCCATCCGGTAGTTGTTTTGCCATCCCATAACAATGAATAACCCAGTCTTTTTTCGGTTTCCGATAGATTGTTGGCAACAAAGTTCATAACAAACACATCATCGGGAGGAGTGGGCTTAAGATTTTTTGTTTGAATACGAATGTTGCGCCACCGTATTTGTCTTCCTGGTCCTTCATTGCCATAAAGTGCATGCACTTGTAGCGCAATAAATCCACTAAGCGTTACATCATCAACCACATGCGCAGTAGGAATACCATTCACGAAAGTGCGAATTGAAGTACCAATACATTCAAGACGAATTTTATTCCACTCATCTTGCTTGAACGCTTTTTTTGCAGCCGGATTATACTCCATGGTATAGAGCCAATCTCTGCGGGCTTCATCATAAACGCCACCCGTCCAGCCACGAGGCGAAGGATCAACTTCAAATTGATACCCATGCACGCGACCATTCATGTAGTCAGGTTTGCTTAAACTGCGAAACTGAATACCGGAGTTCATTCCTTGCGGCACTTTATACTCTAACTCGAGAATAAAATCTCCATAATCTTTTTCTGTGGCCATGAACGAATTGGGTTCATTGGCAACCGTAGTCCCTACGATTTCACCATTTTGTATTTCGTATTTGGCTTTACCATTAAGTTGCTTCCAGCCGGTAAAGTCTTTGCCATTAAAGAGAGGTTCCCAGGTTTGGGCATTCACATATCCAACTGCGGTGATCAGAACAATTAAAACAACGAAATGCTTTTTCATTTAGGTATTACGTTAGGCTATTTAGAATCCCCAAACCAAAACACGGGATCCTGTGCTTTTATGACGCTGAATTGGCTCTTTTATCCCTACAAATTCGCCTTTTTATTTTATGATTGGAACGGATTTTATTTGGTCGGAAAAAAACGCCTCTTATCCCCTCAGGTTATTGAAATGTAAGGGAAAAACGCAAAAAATTCGTCACATTGAGTATAATCTCTATCCCTTTTATATTCTGAACTATGCTACCGTTAAAGAAGACCAACAGAAGAATTTTCGTAAAGGATTTGGCCTTGCTCTCCAGTGCGCTGATGCTCCCAAATTTTACGTTCGCCAAAGGCAATGCCTCAAAAATGAAATTAGGCTTGGTGACGTACCTATGGGGAAAGGATTGGGATGCACCCACCTTAATTAAAAATTGTGCAGCAGCAAAAATTTATGGTGTAGAACTTCGCGTTGATCACAAACATGGAGTAGGTCCCTCTATTTCAGCAACTCAACGTAAAGAATTTAAAAAAATGTTTGCCGATAGTCCTGTTAAGATTGTAGGTATGGGTACCAATCAGCAATACGATTTTGTAGATCAGGATAAACTCAAAAAATCAATAGAAGAAACTAAAGAATGGATTAAGCTTTCGAAAGATGTGGGCGGAACAGGTGTGAAAGTAAAGCCAAACGCCTTTCACGAAGGAGTGCCACATGAAAAAACGATCGAGCAAATTGGAAAAGCATTGAATGAAGTTGGAAAGTTTGCTGCTGATTATGGACAAAAAATCAGGGTTGAGGTTCATGGTGAAGAAACTCAGGAATTGCCTAACATGAAAGCTATTATGGATGTAGCGGACAATAAAAATGTATACACGTGTTGGAATTGCAATGACCAGGATTTAATTGGCGGTGGTCTTGAATACAATTTTAATTTAGTAAAAGATCGTCAGGGAGATACAGTTCATGTGCGCGAACTTAACATTGGTTCTTATCCGTATCAGGATCTAATGAATCTATTTGTAAAGATGAATTATCAGGATTGGATTTTGCTGGAATGCCGCACTGATCCTGCTGATAAAGTAAAGGCTATGATTGAGCAACGCGAAGTATTAGATCACATGATTAACGAAGCTAAAAAGAAATAGAATATTGTATCAACAAACCTACTCGCTATGAAAAAGGAAAATGATCTTAACAGAAGAGACTTCATAAAGAAGACTACAACAGCAGCTATCGTGTTGGGCTTTCCAACCATAATCCCTGCCAGTGCTTTTGGTGCCAACGACAAGGTGCAAGTTGCTGTGTTGGGTGTAAATGGAAGAGGGAAGGATCACATAAAGGGTTTTCAAAACCAGAATCATGCAGAGGTTGCGTGTTTGTGCGATCCTGATAAAGTCATTTTACAAACTCGTGCTGATGAGTTTGAAAAACAATATGGCAGAAAGGTTAAAATGCAGCAGGACTTGCGCAATGTGTTTGATGATAAGAGCATTGATGCAGTTAGTATAGCAACTCCGAATCATTGGCATGCGCTAGCTGCTATATGGGCAATGCAAGCAGGGAAGGATGTATATGTTGAAAAGCCTGGTACACACAATCTTTATGAAGGAAAGAAACTGATTGAAGCTGCTAAGAAGTATAAGCGCGTTGTTCAGCACGGTGTACAGTTGAGAAGTTCTGTCGCTATGCAAGAGGCAGTTAAACATTTACGTGATGGCTTGATTGGTAATGTGTATATGGCGCGTGGACTTGTATTTAAGTGGCGCCCAGATATTGGTAATTTGGGAACAGAGCCCGTGCCTGAGGGATTAGATTATGATCTTTGGACAGGCCCTGCAGAGAAGAGACCATTCTCGCGCAACTATGTTCATTACAATTGGCACTGGTCGTGGAACTATGGCAATGGAGATGTAGGCAACCAGGGAATTCACGAAACAGATTTATGTATGTGGGGGCTTGGTGTTGGCTTGCCTGAAAAAATTACTTCCATGGGTGGAAAGTTTTTGTGGGATGATTATAAAGAAACACCGGAAGTATTGTCATCCGTGTATCATTATCCTACAGAGAAAAAGATCATTCAGTTTGAGGTAAGGCCTTGGATGACCAACATGGAAGATGGCACTGGTATTGGAAATATTTTCTATGGCAGCGAAGGTTATATGGTAGTGAAGGGCTACGACAAGTATGAAACGTTTCTTGGAAGAGATAAAACACCTGGTCCAACTAAAAAGGAAGGTGGCGATCATTACAAAAACTTCATTGATGCTGTGATTGCTAAAAATCCTGCGTTGTGTAATGCTCCGGTTGAAACTGCACATTTATCTTCAGCCTTAGCACACTTAGGTAACATTGCCTATCAAACAGGTCGTGTATTAACCTTCGATCCAAAAACAGAGAAGTTTGCGGGAGATGCAGAAGCCAACGCTATGTTATCAAGAAAATACAGAGCACCGTTTGTAGTACCTGAAAAAGTTTAAAAGAGTTGTCGATTGAAATTTATTAAAGAAGAAGTACGGTGGGGCATCATTGGGTGTGGTGATGTATGTGAAGTTAAAAGTGGCCCTGCTTTTTCTAAAGTAAAAAACTCTCGTCTGGTTGCTGTTATGAGGCGCGATGAAGCAAAGGCAAAAGATTATGCTGACCGACATAAGGTTGGCAAGTTTTACACCGATGCTCAAAAACTTATCAATGATCCTGAAGTAAATGCGATTTATATTGCTACTCCACCTGCACAGCATGAAGAGTATGCAATTAAATCGATGCTGGCAGGTAAACCGGTTTACATTGAAAAACCACTAGCACTAAATGCTGAGTCTTGCATCTCGATTCGTGAAACATCCTTCTCATCCCAAGTTCCGGCAACGGGTGCCTATTACCGAAGAGAATTGCCATTATTCAATAAAGTGAAGTTATTATTGGCAGAGAAAAGATTAGGTACAGTAAACCTTGTATTACTGCGATCGTTGCAATCGCCCACCAAAAACATAATAACAAAAACATCAGATAATTGGCGCGTTAATCCTGAGCAGTCAGGTGGAGGGTTGTTTCATGACCTTGCTCCGCATCAACTTGATTTGATGTATTGGTTTTTTGGCAAGCCGACTGAAATGAAAGGTCGCTCCTTAAATAAGGATAATAACGTTCCTGATGTTACCAGTTTCGAGGCCTTGTTCAAGGATATTTATCTTTATGGTATTTGGGCTTTTAATGTCCACGAAAGTGCGGTGGCAGATACCTGCGAGATAATTGGTGATAAAGGAATGTTGAAATTTCCTTTTTTCACAGGAACTACACTTGAAATAAAAACTGAAGAAGGCACTGAGGTAATCGACTTTACCAATCCGCTGCACATTCAGCAACCTATGATTGAAAAGGTGGTTAAATATTTTCGTGGTGAAGGCGAAAATCCTTGTTCCATGGATGATGCATTAGTCTCCATGAGAATGCTTGATAGTACGCTTGATTAATTAGGTTTACAGTTTTCAGAAAAACCATTATGGATAGTTTGAAAACAAAGAAGATAGTAACCTTTGGCGAAGTGATGATGCGATTGTCGCCACCGGCTAACGCCACCTATTCGCAAGCTACAAGTTTGGATTTTCTTTTTGGAGGCGGAGAAGCAAACGTTGCTATCTCATTAGCCTACTTTGGTATTCAAGCTGCACATGTAACACAATTTCCAGATACAAACTTAGGCCGGGCTGCCACTCAATTTTTACGACATCATTGGATAGATACTTCACATGTTTTTTATGCCGAGGGTGATATGGGTTTGTATTTTTTGGAAAAAGGAGCCGTGTATCGCCCAAGTGAAATAATCTATCAGCGCGCTCATTCTGCTTTTACAAAGATTAATGCAAAGGCTATTGATTGGAAAAATATTTTAAAAGGTGCAGACTGGTTTCATTGGACAGGTATAACTCCCGCTGTTTCTCAAGGTTCAGCAGATTGTTGTGCAGCTGCCATTAAAGCAGCAAATGAATTAGGTGTTACAGTTTCGGGTGATATTCATTCTCGAAATACTTTATGGAAGTATGGTAAATCGCAGAAGGAAATTATGCCTACCCTTATTGAAGGGTGCGACATTGTGATTGCTAGTAAATATGATGTTGACAATAATTGTGACCTCAAAGTCAACGAGAAGGATGATCATGAGTTTCGAGAAGCTGCCTCTCGCCTGATGAATCAATTTCCAAGAATCAAAAAAGTAATCGATAAAGACAGAGAATCAGTAAGTGCATCGCACAATCGAATTAAAGGAAAACTTTGGAATGGCGAATCCATCGTTGAGAGTCAAGAATACAATATTACGCACATTGTTGATCGGATTGGAACGGGTGATGCTTATGCGGCAGGACTAATTTATGGATTGCTGAATTTTAACAATGATTCTGAGGCTTTAAACTTTGCAGCGGCAGCATGTGCTCTAAAACATTCGGTTGAAGGAGATGCCAATCTGGGTTCAGCGGATCGTGTAGTGAACCTTATGCGTGGAGATACCTCAGGAAGAATTCAACGATAGTAATTTTTACAAACAGAATGGCACGACATAGTAGAATTGAGGTTATTAATAAAATGTGGAGCACAGGCCTTGTGCCCTTGTTTTACCATCCTGATATAGAAATCATGAAGCAGGTTTTGAAAGCTTGCTATGATGGAGGTGCACAAGTGTTTGAATTTACAAGTAGAGGTGATTTTGCGGATGAAGTTTTTTCTGCTTTAAACAAATATGCGTTGGCCGAGTTGCCAGGCATGGCATTAGGTGTTGGTTCAGTAACGGATGCTGGCACAGCATCACGGTATATACAACTTGGTGCAAATTTTATTGTTACTCCGGTGTTCCGGGAAGACATTGCAATTATTTGTAATCGAAGTAAAATTTTGTGGTCACCCGGATGTGGATCACTTTCTGAAATCGCAAAAGCAGAAGAGTTAGGATGCGAAATGGTAAAACTGTTTCCAGCCGATGTGTACGGATCAGGATTTATCAAAGCAATTAAAGGTCCTCAACCGTGGACAGAGATTATGCCGACTGGGGGAGTTTCTCCTACAGAAGAAAGTTTAACAGAATGGTTTCAAGCGGGAGCGAAGTGTGTTGGTATTGGCTCGCAACTAATCACCAAAGAGATGATAAAAACTGAGAATTATAAGTTATTAGAAACAAAGACTCGGTTTGCTTTAGATGTAATTAAGAAGTTAAAAGATAAGGGTTAGTTGATTGTTTAAATAGGCACATAGGGTTGTGCCTATTTTTTTCAAGAGGCTTATTCAACATAGGCATTAAACTCAATTCCAATGAGTCAATCAAAACCTCCATCCTCATCATTATTAAAAAAGATAGCCTTGTTGATACTGGGCTTTGGCCCAGGGATATTTGCCATTGGGTATACTATAGGAACAGGAAGTGTAACATCGATGATTGTAGCAGGTAGTACCTATGGCATGCAATTACTTTGGGTATTACTATTAAGTTGTTTGTTTTCGGGATTGCTAATGTACAGCTATGGAAAGTTCGCACTTGTAACAGGTGAAACAGCATTGTTTGGATTCAAAAAACATATCAAAGGCGGTAAAGTAATAGCCATTGCCATCATTATCGGTATTTCATTTGGACAGTGGAATTCATTAATGGGTATTGTAGGAATATCGTCTAATCTGATCTTCGAAATCCTCGCTATTTATTTTCCATCGCTAAGTGAATTTGAGTATCAAACTGTTTTAGTAATTGCCATACTTGTTATTGGTACTATGTATTCGCTGCTTCTGGTGGGTAAGTATAATTTCTTTGAAAAGATATTAGTGATTTTTGTCACGATCATGGGTGCATCTTTTATCTTCTCATTATTTCTTGTTCATCCTTTACCAATGGAAGTTGTTGAAGGATTGCTTCCTACCGTACCGCAGGTACCGGGTGGAAAGATGATGGTGGTTGCTTTTGTAGGAACAACCATGGCTGCCGCCACATTCTTATCGCGCCCTTTATTTATACAAGGAAAGGGATGGACGATCAAAGATCTTAACATTCAAAAGAAGGATGCGATCACGGCATCGGTGTTGATTTTTATAATAAGTGGTTCGATCATGGCGGTTGCAACCGGAGCGCTTTTTCATCAAGGTAAACCGGTTACTCATGTGTTGGATATGGTTGGGGCATTAGAACCGGTAGCCGGAAAATTTGCATTGACATTATTTTTCTTTGGTACGTTAAGCGCAGGTCTATCTTCAATTTTTCCGTGCCTCATGATTGCACCCTTGCTTTTGGCCGACTACCAATCAGGGAAACTGGATTCCAGTTCGAAGCAGTTCAGAATCATAACAGGTGTTGCAAGTGTAGTTGCGTTAACTGTTCCGGTTTTTGGAGCCAATCCAATTCAGGTGCAGATATTATCACAGGTATTTAATGTGTTCGTATTACCTATTGTAATTCTTGGCATCATCCTGTTTCTGAATAATAAAAAAGTAATGAAAGACCATCCAACTAATATCGGAATCCAATTCGGCCTGGTGTTGGCATTCTTGTTCTCGTGTGTGATATCCTATAATGGTATTATAGCGTTATTGGAGTATTGATTTGTGAATATCAAAAGAATTGGACTCTTTAGCAGCGATAAACGTTCTGTTTATAAGCATGAATCAGGCACAATTCGAATCCGTCTACAGCGAGTATAAAAACCTCGTGTACAATGTGTGCCTGCACTACGTGTTAAATAAAGAAGATGCTCAAGATGTTGCGCAGGAAGTTTTCGTTAAAATCTATCACAATCTCAGTCAATACAATCCAGAGACAGCTTCTTTAAAAACCTGGATCTACCGTATATCAATCAATCAATCGCTTGACTTCTTAAAAGCAAAAAAGACAAAAAAGCGATTTGGATTTATAACCTCACTCTTTCATCCCGCTTCAGATGAACTTATTAAAGACGTAGCTAAAGTTAGCCATCCGGGTGTTTCGCTGGAGGATAAAGAGAGTCTGGAAGAGTTACTACTCATCATTCAAGCATTGCCTGAAAATCAGAAAACGGCTATCATCTTAAGTAAGATTGAAGATCGCCCACAAAAAGAAGTGGCAGAAATTATGAATATTAGTGTAAAGGCTGTTGAATCGCTGCTTCAACGGGCAAAACAAATGATTGGAAAAAAATTAGAGGAACGCGAAGGAATTTAATTTAATGATCGTATAACGCAATACACTTGCTATGAATATTAACGAAAAACTGGACTTACTTAAGAAAATTGATCGGGTGGAGGCACCTCCGTTTATGCTTACCCGTGTAATGCAACGCGTTAAATCGCCAAGTGCACCTGCTCCTTCAACGTGGAGAGTCGTATTTTTTGCCATTGCGATAATTATACTTTCTCTCAACGTATCTATATTTTTCATTTCATCCAGTACGGAAAACAATGATGGAATTGGAGAAGTAATAAGTTCAATGGAGATGTCAACAACAAATGAATTGTATCATGACTAAGTTAAAATTGTTAAGCATTGCTGTCATAGGCTTATTGATTCTAAATGTTTGCATTGTTGGATTTCTTTTTTTGAGAAGACCACCTGCCAGACTACAAGGACCACCACCTTTTGAAGTAGATGGGCCAAAGAACAAGATTGTAGAGATTTTGCAACTGGATCGTGAGCAAGTGGTAGAATATGAGAAGTTGATTGATCAACATAAAAACGCCATTAAACTTTTGGACGATAGCATTAAGGAAACGAAAAGTAACCTGTATAAAACGCTAGCTGAAGAAGATTCATTCATGAAGGATTCTTTGATTAATAAACTCACAACCCTTCAAAAGGAAATAGAAACTACACATTACGATCACTTTTCAAAAATCAGGAAACTGTGTAAACCTGAGCAGCTTGAACATTTTAATAGGTTAACCCATGAGCTTGCCAATTTCTTCGGATCAACAAAAGAGGACGCCCGTCCTAGGATGGAAAGACCTTAAGTATCATTTCTTTATGGCCTCATTATCCTTTCCGGTAGAGGGGATTGTCAACTTATAATCGAGATTAATTCGTCAGTATGATATCCTTTGCCTGCTTCCTTTCCTTCCGCTTGTTGAACAACAAAATTAATTTCTACCCTCCGAAGGTTTGTTGAATTAGTGTCGTATAAACCAGTACGAACTAAATTAAACAAGAAATGAAGAGTCTATTGATGAAAACTCATATTGGCATTTTTGCGAGATCGATTTTATTTATTTTCCTTATGTCATTTGTTGCCTGTAGTGAACAAGAAATTGTTACACCAGATGACGACCCTGAATTAATTGTGGATGATACAGATTTTACTGTATCGGATTGGACGGTAGAAACGCACAGCAATGATGCAGATCCAGATTTCAGTGAGGTGTTTGAAGACAATGCTGTAAAGAGATTGGATCTTGTGATTACATCAGCTCGTTGGAAAAGTATGTTGGCTGATATGACAAGTTTATACGGAACATTCGGTTCCGGAGGCGGTGGTAACTCATTCTCAGATGAGGATCCAATCTTCGTTCCTGCTGAAGTTTTTTATGAAGGAAAAGAATGGTACCGAGTTGGAATTCGATTTAAAGGCAATTCGAGTTTAGCTTCCACATGGAAATCTGGAAATATGAAGCTATCATTCAAACTTGATTTCGATGAATTCGAAGATGACTATCCGCAAATAAAGAATCAGCGCTTTTATGGATTCAAGAAATTAAGTCTTAAAAATAATTACAATGATAAGTCCATGCTGCGCGAAAAAGTGGCCGCTGATATTTTTAGAAATGCAGGCTTAGCCAGTTCGCACACTGCATTTTATACGGTCTATGTAGATTATGGAGATGGCCCCAAGTATTTTGGGTTATACACGTTGGTGGAAGAAGTAGACGATACTTTGATTGACACTCAATTTTCTGACAACGATGGAAATTTATATCAGCCAGACGGAACAGGAGCAAGTTTTGCTTTAGGTACGTTTAGTGAATCTGTTTTTGTGAAGGAAAACAATGAAGATGAAGCGGATTGGTCTGACATTAAAAACTTGTTTACGGTTTTACATAATTCCACCAGAACTACAGATGCTGCTACCTGGAGAACATATCTGGAGGGTACTTTTGATACTGAAACCTTCTTAAAATATTTAGCGGTAAATACCGTGATCCAAAACTGGGATACGTATGGAAGGATGACGCATAATTATTTTTTGTATAATAACCCTGACAACAATTTGCTTACGTGGATTCCGTGGGATAATAATGAAGCCTTACAAACAGGGAATATGCAGGGATCGTTACCATTGAATTTCTCCGGTCTATCGTCCAGCCAATGGCCACTGATTGGGTATTTGTATGCAGATCCGGTTTATAAAGCTCAATACAATACCTATGTGAAAGAAGTAATTGATGGAACATTTAATGCCACCACAATACAATCTACCTATACCGCTTATGCCTCATTGATAGAGCCATATGCTACTTCTGAGACTAAAGGGTATACATTTTTAAGTAGTACTTCTGATTTTCAATCGGCTATTAGTACTCTTAAAACTCATGCGACACAGCGCGCTGCGGCAGTTAAAACTTATTTAGGTAATTAACACATTGCCGATATTAAAGTACCTGAGCAAGAATAGTGCTAGTAAGAAATCAGATCTAAAGGCGGCCTTATCAATTTAATGTTTATTCATAAAATAAGTATGATCTCCGAAGGTTATTTCTATTCTTATCGTAATAGATAGTAATGTTTTTCAAAATTCAAACCAATGTTATTTATGAAGTTCTCAATTCTGTTTTTCTTAGCTGTAATTTGTTCAGCCTCGTCTTGCAACAAAGATGATAATGTTGATCCCTCCGGAATTGTCATTGACGTTGACGCTGCACTTTTTTTAAGTGGAACTACAGTAACCCAAGTTCCTTGCACGTTATCTAATGGCTCCACTACAACCTGTTATCAAATTGTAACTAGCGGAGTTCCTGCAGACCACGATTTAGGACCTTGGTGTCCTTCTACGATTACTGACGATGCAAGTTCGGGCGGAATTTGGTTGGAGAATGGAGAGGTGTACGATGTAGATGGTGACTTTATAAAGAACCTGGCTACATTTTATTCTGATAACACGTGGATGATGTATGATGCCAATGGCAACATTTACAAAACTGAAACAGAGGAACAATGTGCCAACGCAGCCATTCCTAATGTAGGAGCTGCCTATAAAAACTTTTGTGTGCAATGCCTTCCTTCTTATGTAACCGGTCTTACACAAACGTATTTGATTCCTGTGACCCCAGTAAAACTAACTACTTCTATCTCCTTCGGAGGTCCGGGTCCAGGAAGCAATGGACCTTCCCAAAGAGGAATTGCTTTTAATGGCGTAGTGTTCGATGCGCCCGCCCCCGTGGATAATATACTTGGCGCTTACACGCTGGCACCTTTCGATGATGCGGGTGGACATATCAATCTGAATGCGGGGTATCATTATCATGCTGCCACTGGCGTGTCGACAAAAATTTCTCAAAATGATGTGCATGCCGCTATGATAGGATATGCCATGGATGGCCATGGGATGTATGAACGGTTGGATAGTGATGGTAAAGAGCCCACCGACTTGGATGCCTGCAGAGGACATTATGATGATACGAGAGGATATCATTATCATGTGGCAGCCGCAGGATCAAACAGCTTTATTGATTGCCTTAGTGGTGCATATGCAAACTAGTTATCAACTCATATTTAGTTAAATAATTTAGTGATGAAAAAGAATAAAAAATTGATTTTAATGATTGGATTGATGCTTTGTATTCTTTCTGTAAAAGCACATCAACCTGATATATCCACGACAATGATCCTTGAACAATCTAAAAACAATTGGGTTGTTCAGGTAAATGCTCCGCTCACGGCCTTTCAGTACGAGATAAAAACGGTGCTCGGAAAAAAATATGCTACGCCAGAGGAGTTTCAGAAATTGCTTATTGAGTATTTGAAAGCAAATCTTGTTATCACCTTTAATAAGCAAGATTCCGTCACCATACGACAGGCGTATGTAAAACTAGGTCATGAAACGTCAGTGGTTTTCGAAATCACAGGCGTCCCCGAATCTATAAAAAATGTGCATGTACAGAATGCAGCTTTCAAAGACATCAACAGGAATCAGAATATTCTGGTCATTGCAAAAGAAGGGTTTGCTAAAGAACAATATGTTTTAAACAATGCAAATCAACATACAGCAACCTTTGTAGTAGACAATGATGGATTTAAATTGATAGCTGAGGATGTGGTTTCTTCAACGGACTTCAATCGTTATGCCTTGGCTTTACTGTTAATGGGCATACTCGGTATCGTTACGATTGTTTTGGTTCGATTAAATAAAAAGTATTGGTTCAAAACAGTAATCCAAGCATGATCTAGCACAAACATTGAAAATTAATTAAAACAAAAACTAAAAAACAAAATACTATGAAACGAATTGCAATGATTATCGGGATGGTGAGTTTAGTAACCTTTGGATTTGCTCAGCCAGGTTCGAATCAACAAAGGCCCGCCCCGCCAACATCAGAGGAAATGATTACGAAAGCCACGAAGGATTTGAGTTTGACGGATGAACAAGCGAGTCAATGGCAAGATATCCATAAGAAGTATGGTAAGCCTTCTGAAGACAGAAAGAAAGGAGAAGAGACCAGAAAAGCAATGGGAAAAGAATTGGAGGCGACCCTTACAAAAGAACAGCTTGAGAAATTCAAGAAGATGCAAAAGAATCAAGGGCCACCACCTAGGAAATAATTGAAATCAGACATTATTAAACCTGCCCCCTAGAGAATCCCACGTGTAGAGATTAGTCCCGATTGAATTTCTATTATTTTCTCAAAGCTTACCACAGGGCACCTATTGCCCCTTTCGCATCATGGATTGAAATTAGCTTGTAGGTAATTGTCAAATCATTGAGCTGTGATATCAAGATGACTTAGTAATAGCACGTCATCCCCATTTCTTGATAGTTTGTTATACAAACATTTTAAAACTAAAAACATGAAATTTTCAAAAGCATTTCAACTGCTATCTTTATTTTCGATTGTGTTCATTTTATTGTTCGCAAGCTGTTCAAAAGACGACAATCCATCGCCTGCCACACCACCAGCAGTGAATGCCACAAGCCCAATCAACAACGCAACCGATGTTCCGAGGAACAATTCGATTACCATAGAATTTAGCGAGGCTATGGACCCAGCTACAATCAACAGTTCAACCGTTATCGTAAAACAGGGGGCTAATGTTGTTTCGGGAACAGTAACTTACTCAGGGACTACAGCTACATTTACCCCAACCAATAGTTTGTTAGCATTATCAAACTATACGGTTACAGTAACTACTGGAGCAAAAACACTAGCAGGAATTGCTCTTGCTGCTAATATAGTATCGAGCTTTACTACAGGTGGATCAACGGCTTCACGCTCAGCTGTTAGTTTAGGTGAAGCAGCAAATTATGTAATTGTTGCTAAGACAGCCATTAACAACAGTTCAACATCAGCTATCACTGGAGATTTAGGGCTTAGTCCCGCGGCTACTTCTTACATCACAGGGTTAGATTTGACTAATTCTACTGGTTTCGCCACTTCGAGCCAAGTAACAGGTAAGTTATATGCTGCAGACATGGCGGCACCAACACCTGTTAATTTAACAACAACAGTTAATAATATGATTACTGCTTATAATGATGCAGCTGGTCGTACGCTACCTGATTTTGTTGAATTAGGTACTGGTAATATTGGTGGGAAAACATTGACACCAGGTCTTTACAAATGGACGGGTAACGTAACGATCCCGACAAGTATTGTTATTTCTGGTAGCGCTACGGATGTGTGGATCATGCAGATCGCAGGAAATCTTAATGCAAGCTCGGCCATTAACGTAACGTTGAGTGGTGGTGCCTTGGCAAAGAATATTTTCTGGCAAGTTGCTGGTCAGGTTACATTAGGTACAACAGCAAAATTTGAAGGAATCATCTTATCACAAACTGGAATCACTTTGCAAACAGGTGCAATTCTGAATGGTCAGGCACTTGCACAAACTGCAGTGGTTCTTGATGCTAACGTGGTTACTAAGAAGTAACGGTAAAGAATTAATTTTAAAGGCTGCTGCAAAGCAGCCTTTTTTATTTCCTAAAAATTCAATGAGTAAAAAATTCCTTTGAGTTCACTTATTTAATATTGACACTGGCCAATTTATAAATCTTACCATCAGGTTTGGTTGTTAGGTAAAGCTCACCTTCACTATCTCTTCCAAATCTTTCATCTACTTTATCTGCACCGGTAAGTTCTTTAAGTGTTTGGATTTTTCCATCGAATGATACTTGCCATTCTTTGATTTGAGCCTGATTGCCCTTCTTAAGATTGGCCATCTCTACATAGAATAATCGACCTTGAACGATATCGCCAAAAACGAACTTGCCTTTAAGCTCAGGAATATGTCCTGTGTATTCAAATCCACCTGAAATGGCATTCCCTTCATCATGGTCATACATGGCTACCGGATATGTGAAGTTATTTTTTTTATCATCCGGTGGAAGCGGATAGATGTTATGACGATTTCCGTTAAGATCAATCACAAAAATTCCTTCCCGCACTGGCCATCCAAAGTCATCGCCAGCTTCAACGATGCACAAAGACTCAATGTTATGTTGTCCGATGTTGGGCACTAACATCTGGCCTGATTGACTCCAGGTGATTCGATGTGGATTTCGAAAACCATATGCAAAAATTTCTGTTGCCGTTCTTTCATTTGAATTTTTAACAAATGGATTGGTTTTAGGTATTCCGTATTTACCATTTTTACTATCTCTTCCTTTAGGATCAATCCTGAGTATAGTGCCCCATATTTTTTCTGTGCTATGGCAAAGATAGGCAAGGTCCCTCTCAGCACTTCCTCCGTCTCCAATACCAATATAGAGTAGGCCATAATCTTCTTCACCAGGCTTTGATGCAGGATTGAAGGTAATTTCCTGCATGCCATGTGAAGTGCCAACCATGTTTACCCTTAATATCTCCCGTTCCTGACCTGAGAATGGATTAGCAGTGGGCGTGTTTGTCTTCCATTCAGTCAACACCCATTGCAAAGCAACTTTAACTGAATCTGGAAATTCAAAATCTGCTTTGGCTGAATTTGGATTCTCCGAATGAGAGGTATACAACAGCCCGTTCTTTAAAAAGTCTGGATGAAAAGCGAAACTTCCAAAACCAGTGGCCCATCCAGGCCTATTCATAAGATTGGGTTTCAACGTTCTCAAGTCCAAATAGGCTTCTGGATTTTTTCCATTCAAATGATAGAGTACTCCATTAATATCCACTACAAATAATTCGCTCGACTTAGGCTGTTGAACTAGTTTTGTAATTCTGGTCTTTAGGGACGTTTCGGAAGAGGGCGGAATTTGAGTTAGCAACTCAAGGTTCACCACTAGGTTCGACATCGAAATCGAGGGGAAAGGATTGCGCAAAGCATTAGGATCCAGAAATGAACTGGAAGAGTCAGGTGTATTTTTAGTGTGCATATACGCTACTAGCGCATTCAAGTCCTCTTCGGATAGGTAGCTGAAAGATGGCATCGGCACTTTGAATTTCTCGAACATTTCTTTTACATGTGCATCACCTGATTCAAGTTTGCCTTGTGGATCTTTGATAAACGCTTTTATCCATTCAGAGGAATTTCTTCGCGTTACTCCACCCAGCAACGGCCCGATGGCATCCACTTCGAAAGAGTGGCAGGTTGAACAAGTTTGAGAAAATTTTAATTTGCCTTCAGCAATAACTGCTTCATCTGTTGAAATGGAAGAAGTATCAATCTCATTCGTCTTTGAGCAACTTGAAAGTAATAAGCCTGCGGCTAAACAAAAAGCTATGATTGACTTCATTCGTGTAAATTTTAAACGATCGATACCAAAATTCACCTAAATTAGTGAACCCACTTATAAGACTGATTTGATACCGTTAACCCTTAACTATGGATTGTAAAATTATTTTGAAAACATAAGGATGCAAAGCACAATACCAAGAATTTATATTGGAATTTGCTTTGCATTGTTGCTGTTATCATGCAGTCCACAGCCAGAAATAGTGCCTTGTTGGCCCACTATTACCAATGAAACTAAACCCTGGAGCCGTTGGTGGTGGCATGGAAATGCACTCACAAAGGAGGGTATCACTGCCGAAATGGAAGCGTATCAAAAAGCGGGCTTAGGTGGGTTGGAGATTACACCCATTTATGGAGTGTTTGGGGAGGAAGAGACTTTTATAAACTATTTGTCGCCCGAATGGATGGAGTTATTTCTTCACACCTTAAAAGAAGCCGAGCGATTGGATCTTGGGATTGATATGGCTACCGGAACCGGTTGGCCCTTTGGTGGCCCGTGGGTGAAAAGTGAAGACGCTTGCAAGAACATACAATACAAAGTGTATGAACTAAAGCAGGGAGAAAGTTTGAAAGAGAAACTTGAGTTTATTCAGCAGCCACTTTTACGTGCGGTGGGCAATCAGGTTTATGAAGTTTCCTCCCTCTCCTTTGGAGAGGGGCGGGGTGAGGTCGTAAAAGGAACCAACAAGGAACCTCTCATGAAGGTTGAGCAAAAGAAATTAGATATTAAAGATTTGATTGAGCCGATTGAGAGGAATAAAAATTTGCAAGCACTTGCGTTAGATCAGGTTCAGTTTGAAAAGGCATTGAAGCTGCAAACGCTAATGGCTTATGGTGATCATGGTCAAGTAATTAATTTAACAGCGAACGTTGATGCAGTCGGTAAACTGAATTGGGTTGCCCCCGAAGGCAATTGGAAATTGTATGTGGTGTTTGAGGGGTGGCATGGTAAAATGGTAGAACGTGCCGGACCAGGAGGTGAAGGAAATGTGATTGATCACTTTTCAGCAACAGCTCTTAAAAATTATCTTCACAGATTTGATAGCGCTTTCGCGGGAAAAGATATTCAATCGTTGCGGAGTTTTTTCAATGATTCGTATGAAGTGGATGATGCCCGTGGTTCGGCCGACTGGACACCTACCTTGTTTGATGAGTTTTTAAAACGAAGAGGCTATGATCTCCGAGAACATTTACCAGCCTTGTTTAGTAAATCTGATGATGAAATGAATAGGAGAATTTTGTCTGACTATCGCGAAACTATTTCTGAAATGCTGTTGGATAATTTTACAAAGCAATGGACAACCTGGGCACATGGTAAATCAGCGCTTGTTCGTAATCAGGCGCATGGTTCGCCTTCTAACATTCTTGATTTATATGCCACCGTTGATATTCCGGAGATTGAAGGCGTAGAACCTTTGCGTATCAAGATGGCTTCTTCAGCAGGAAATGTTACCGGAAAAAAATTGGTATCGTCTGAATCAGCTACCTGGTTGAATGAACATTTTGAGTCAAACTTGTCGGACATCAAGGTTGCACTTGATCGGTTTATGTTGAACGGTGTAAATCATATCTTCTATCACGGCACAACGTATTCACCTGCTGATGAACCGTGGCCGGGTCGTTTGTTTTACGCAGCCGTTCACCTCAATCCAAGAAATTCTTTATGGAAGGATTTTGACGCATTAAATAATTATGTGGCCCGATGCCAATCTTTTTTACAAAACACAACATCGGATAACGATGTGTTGTTGTATTATCCGGTATACGATCGGTTTGCCACTCCTGGCAACGAAATGATTGAACACTTTGATGGTATTGGAAAGCAATTTGAAAACACAGCCTTTGAAAGAGCGGCCAAAGCAATGGAGGAAAATGGGTATACGTTTGATTATATCTCCGATAAGCAAATTGGAAATGTGAGTTTTGAAGCGGGATTAAAAACGAAAGGCAACAGTCTGTATCAAACCCTGATTATTCCAAAGTGTGAATTTATTCCGGCTCACACCTTGCAAAAGATAATTTCACTGGCAGAAAATGGAGCAACCATTATTGCATTGGAAGGATTGCCCATTCATGCTTCTGGATATTCGAATCTTGAGAATAATCAGAAATTATTTGATGAGACGCTTAACAAATTAAAAGATCAAACAGAAGTTTCTCAAGGTGTTGCCGAAATCAAAGTAGGGAAGGGGAGAGTGTTAGTCGGGGAAAACACAAGCGTACTCCTGGCTTATGCTGCTATTCGAAAGGAGTCAATGAATGATTTAGGAATTGATTTCATTCGAAAGAAAGAAGTGGGTAACAGAACAGTCTATATGATTGTCAATCAAAAAGATGAATTATTTGAGGGTTGGCTTCCACTGGATATCAAATCAAAATTTGCTGTGTTGTATGATCCCATGACTGGTGAGTATGGAAAAGCGAACACCAGAGTTGCTGCCAATGGTAATTTAGAAATTAATGTTCGGCTTACGGCCAAACAAACGATGCTCATTGAAACGTATGATGGCGATCCAAAAATCAACGCATTCAATACGTATTCGCTTTCACAAACTAAAATTCCGATTACCGGAAATTGGGAAGTCACTTTTACAGAAGGTGGCCCAACCCTTCCGGCTTCTATTGCTACCGATAAGCTCACCTCATGGACTGATTTTGGTGACGCGGCCTATCAGAATTTTTCTGGCACAGCCTCCTATAAAATTAATTTCAAGAAACCTGAATCAGGGGAGTGGGTGCTTGATTTAGGAACGGTAAAAGAAAGTGCCGAAATATTTCTGAATGGCAAATCGATTGGTACACTCATCGGCCCTGTTTATCAAATTCGTCTCAACAGTTCTGAATTCAAAGATGACAATCTATTGGAAATTCATGTTTCTAATCTAATGGCTAATCGCATTGCTGACCTTGACAAACGTGGTGTGTTTTGGAAAAAATTCTACAACGTTAATTTCCCGGCTCGCAAATCTGAAAATAGGAAGAATGGATTGTTTGATGCTTCGGGGTGGGAGTCAAGAGAGTCGGGGTTGATAGGGCCTGTTACATTAATTATGAGTCAATAAATTGAACTAAAAGTACTCTCAAAAAATCAAAGACTCATCAAGGCGTCAGACACCTTTGAGGTGTCAAGACGCCTAAGCTTCATTGATTCTTAAATTGAACTAACGCCTTCTTAACTTCCTGCACGGGAAGTTTGCAAACCTTGTTTCGACATACGTAAATCATCGTTTTACCAGTCACTAATTTATTTTCCAGTAAGGGAAGATTCTCTTGGGTGCCACCCATAAATAGACTAGTAGGTAAATAGTGTAGTTGTAGTTCATGACTTTTCTTTAATGCATCATCACCCATAACGGCTACCTCAAAAGGTTGATAAGCTACTATTCCAGCGATGCGAGTCCAGTTGGCATGAAAGGGATCAAGGGTTGATGGATTTTGTGTCATCTGAGCAATCATAGCGTTACTCATTGCTTTGTAATTCTCATTATCATAATATTCTCCAAGTTGAAAGAGCGCATCAGCCATTACTGAATTTGAAGAAGGGATTACGTTATCATCCAACTCAATCTTTCGCACGACAAGTTGGTCAGATTGGTCTGAGGTATAGAAAAACATCCTAGTCTTTTCATCATGGAAATTTTTAATGGCATAATCTGTTAAACTGCGCGACAATTCAAGCCAGTGAACATCAAAAGTAACCTGATACAGATTGAGATATGCTTTAGCTAATAAGGCATAGTCATCCAGAAAAGCTTCAATGCTACCACTGCTGCCTTGCAAGTTTCGCCATAACCCACCATCCTTCCGGATTCCTTTTTTTTCTATGAAGCGTGCATTACTCAAGGCAATCTCCAGATACTCATTCTTATTGAGTGCCTGATATGCATGCATGTATCCGGTTAACATCAGCGCATTCCACCCCGTGAGGATTTTATCATCGCGTGTTGGGTGTATGCGTTTGTTGCGGGCTTCTAAAACAATTTTTCTTGAACTGGAAATGGTTTGGTCTAACTCGGTAATACTCATTGAATGCTTACGCGCAAACTCTTCATCAATAGAAGTTTGATACAGAATATTTTTGCCATCCTCCCAATTTCCTTTATCGGTTATATTATAATAATTAAAAAAGATTGGGGCCGACTTATTATCTAACAACGTTTCAAGTTCTGCTTTAGTCCATACATAAAATTTACCTTCTTCCCCTTCACTGTCAGCGTTGATTGAAGAATAGAATCCACCTTCAGGGCTTGTTAATTCCTGTTGAACAAACGCAAGCGTTTCTAGAATTACTTTCTCGTAGTCTGAAGAATGAGTTACCTGATAGGCATGAGAATATAGACTTGTAAGTTGTGCATTATCATAAAGCATTTTTTCAAAGTGGGGCACTTTCCATTCGGTGTCAGTTGCATATCGCGCGAATCCACCAGCCAGGTGATCATAAATTCCACCCGAAGCCATTTTATCAAGTGTACG
>JBGSIM010000025.1:0-38589 GCA_041742535.1 Cyclobacteriaceae bacterium
CTACGGCCGCAAGTATTACGGTGAATGCAACCACCTCTATTGCCACGGTAAAATTTTGGAGCAAAGGTATTTCCGAACCCGCCAGTGCGTTCGCCAGTGAAACACTTACTGCAACGGGAACTACCTATACCAAGTCGCTTACGTCCGCCATCTTAACAGACCCCATCGGGCTTACGTATTATTTTGAAGTTACAGACAACACACAAGCAACGGTGCTGAGCAACACCGGTAAAACCTATGTTCAATATGCTGCCGCAGATCAAACAATTCCCAACCTGCGGTTTGGAAGCCAGGTGAGTAGCTACCAAATCATTTCGGTGCCGTTAGAGTTAACTACAAAAACAGTCACTGCAGTGTTTGATGAGCTTGGCGCGTATGATAAAAAACAATGGCGTTTGTTTACCTATAGTGCAAATGATAATCGCGAGTATCCTTCGTTCTCAACCATCGATGCAGGCAAAGGGTATTGGTTTATTGCTCGCACCAGCACCTCGATTGCCGTGGGTGAAGGAAAAACAGTGGCTGCAGATGAAACTACTCCGTTTAAATTAAACTTAAGTACAGGCTGGAACCTGATTGGCAATCCTTACAACTTTAGAATTTCATGGGCAGAAGTGCTGAGTGCAAATAGCACAGCTACGGGAGTCGGCAACCTGAAAATATTTACAAGTGGTGCCCTCACGGATAGCAATGTGCTGGATCGCTATCAGGGAGCGTTTGTCTTTTTTTCTGATCCAAACATTACAAACATTACGCTGGATGTACCTGTGTTGCGGAATAAGAGTTTAGGCGGTCGCGTAGGTGGCGCACAAACTATTGAAAATGCATTAACGGATTCTCATTGGGAAGTTCCGCTTTATTTATCGCGCGATGATTTAAGAAATGAGTTGGGCGGTATTGGCATGCATCCAAATGCAAAAGATGAAGGGAAGGATGCGTTTGATCAGGTGAGTGTGCCGTTGCCGGAAGGCCTTGGTTTTTTTGAACTGCAAACAAATCATCCGGAAGTGAGAGCTACATTTAATAAAGATGTAGTTACGCGCAAAGAAAACTATACGTGGGAGATGCAAGTGAGGCGCGATGAAGATCTGCCGCTTACACTTTCGTGGGAAAATCATTTTTTTGGTACCAGCGATCAGAATCTTGTACTATTTGATCCGGCTACCCATCAGCAGGTGGATATGAAAACAAAAACGACTTACCTGATTGGCAAGGATACCAAGTCCCTTCGGTTTATGTATGGCAGCAAAGAATATGTAGAGTCTAAATTGGATAGTGAGATTCCACAACTAGGTGATCCCTATCCGGTGCCGGCCAAGGAAATGGTGAACATTCCATTCCGCATTCCTTCAGGAGGCAGCGTTCATGTTAATTTGGACGTGTATGATCTACAAGGTCGGCTAATAGAAAAGCTAGTAAACAAAGAACACGCACCGGGTTCATACATCACCCCCTGGCAAACAGAAACCAAGGGAATGTTTTTGGTGCGATTAAAAATCGGAAACAGTGTGCAAACCAAAAAGATTAGCATTCAATAAAATAGAAGTTAGATGAAATCTACATGTACTCCGTTCATCCAAAGGCATGATAATCTGATAGAAGATTCTCCCGCCATGGCGGGATGACAACTAAAAAAATTATTAACACATGAAAAAGCTAAAAGTAATTATTGGGTTGATGTTGATTGTCGCCTGTGCATTCGGGCAGGAGGCAGAGGGCATAAGCAATGTCGTGCGGGTAAATTTCAAAGCAAAGGATGTAAGTGCTCCGGATATTTTTATGATCTATAAAAATTCAGGAGAAGTAACCTCAGCGGGTTTGGTGGAGGTTGATATTCGCGTGCTGGATGATGGCGGTATTGGTTCGGTAAAAATTAATCAGGAAGAACGAAGTGGCGCAGGTAAGGATACATTGGTGTTTGCTTATTCGTTTATGCCTGGGCAAGAGGTAGCAGTGTTAGCACGTGATAATTCTAACAACGTAAAAGAAAAATCTTTTCTCATCAGGGGCCAACAAGCTACACCCACGGCTATCGCTGTTTCAGGTCCTAAACAACATCGCTATTATGCCTTGCTGATTGGTGTGGAAGAGTATGAAGATCCAGAGATTGCTTCACTGTCAGAGCCTGTTAAAGATGCCACCATGTTAAGAGAAGTGCTCACTTCAAAATACACATTCAATGATGAAAACATTAAATTCTTAAAAAACCCTACCAATGCGGATCTAATCATTACGTTCGAAGAACTGAGTCGCGAAATTGGACCCGAAGATTTTTTACTGATCTTTTATGCAGGTCATGGTTTTTACAATGATAAAACGAACATTGGGTATTGGTTACCCGCAGATGCACGCAAAGCCAATACAGTGAAATGGTTTCGCAACAGTGCCCTTGTAGAAAATATGGGTGCAATCAATTCTAAACATACGTTACTAATTTCCGATGCATGTTTCAGTGGCGGTATCTTCAAAACCCGTGCGCCTTTTAATAATGCCAGTCCAGATATTGCCGACATGTTAAAACGCCCCAGTCGCAAAGCTATGACCAGCGGCTCGTTAACCACCGTGCCCGATAAAAGTGTTTTTATGCGCTACTTGTTAAAGGTGTTGAATGAAAATAACAATCAATATTTACCCTCTGAAGAACTTTTTGATGAGATTCGCCTTTCCATGCGCAGTAATTCAAATACTAAACCGCTCTATGGAGAAATTCAAAACGTAGGAGATGAAGGCGGAAACTTTGTTTTTATTCAAAAGCAATAGTTAGACTTTAGCCCCTCTAATGAAACTCACACTCACCACACTCCAATTAAAAATCCTTAAACATGCTTCTGAGGGAAATGATTTTACTCAATTGACGGAAGAGTCCGGGCTCAGTAATAAACAACTTGGCCATGAAGTTAAAAGTGTGTGCACGAAGCTACACGCAAAAAATCCATTGGAGGCTTTACAAAACCTGGCAAAAACTGAGTTTGTGGTGATTGATTAATAAACCTTATGATATGAATAAATTCCTTGTAAGCTTAATCATTTCCATCATAAGTGTTATCGGGTTGCAGGCTCAACAAGACCCACTCTATAATCTGTATGGATTTAATCAGGTGATGATTAACCCTGCCTATGCAGGATTGTATAAAGACGTAACCCTAAATTTAATTACCCGCAAACAGTGGGTGGGTATTGATGGCTCACCGCTCACCAATTTTCTTTCGGGCACCTCTTCTATTGACAAACGCTTTGGGGTGGGGGGTATGATAATTACTGATCAGTTGGGCATTAATTTAACGACAGAAATTCAAGCGGCCTTTTCATTTAAACTGATTAATAAAGATGGTCGGGTGTTGGCACTGGGCGTGCAGGGTGGATACATTAATTATCGATATGATTATAGTAAGCTTAATCTAGAATACGTAGATGATGAAGATTTAGATTTTTCTCGAACTTCTTTTTCGAAACCAAACGTAGGGGCAGGTATCTTTTACAAAACAGATCGCCTGTATTTTGGAGTTTCTGCACCCCGCATTTTGAATGTTGAAGTGAATGACGGAGTAACTACCAGCACGCGTTACCAGCGACACTTCTATGTAAGTGGTGGGTTTATTATAAACAATACGTTTAAATCATTGGCCCGGCTGCGCCCTTCTTTCTTGTGGCGGGTAATGCCCGAAGGCAATCAAGCACTCGATCTTAGTTTGCACGCTTCCATTTTAGAAACCTTGTGGGTGGGGGCTACTTATAGAAATCTTTCCGGTGTTGGTATTGACGGAGCGTTGCAAGTGAGCCAACGATTTAGAGTAGGCTATGCGTTTGAGTTGCCCACCAACTCGTTGATTAGCCAAAACTATGGAACGCATGAAATTTCCTTAATGATTGAGTTTAGTCCGTTGGGCAGCCAGCAGAAGGTGTTTAGGTATTTTTAATTACGGCTTTATGAAATCAAGACATCGCAACCTTACTAAAACTTCTCACCCTTCTCCAGGGGAGAGTGCCAACCCAATCTTTTCTATGCCCAAATATTTTAAAGGGGCGAGGTTAACACTCTTGGTACTTTTTATCACATCGTTCACCGCACTCGCCCAGCCCACAATCACAAACTTTGCTCCAACCTCTGGACCAATCGGCACAACCGTAATCATTACAGGAACAAATTTTAGTACAACCCTTGCCAACAACATTGTTTTCTTTGGTGCTACTCGAGCAACCGTAACGGCAGCTACTCCAATGCAACTTACGGTTACTGTGCCTGTGGGTGCTACTTTCCAACCTATCACAGTAAATGTTAGTGGGCTAATCACCTCTTCTGCATTACCTTTCACCATTACCTTTCCAGGTGGCGGAACAATTAATACCTGTTCATTTGCCGACAAAGTAGATTTCGCAACCGGAACAAATCCTTATGATATTTCCATTGGCGACCTTGATGGAGATGGCAAAGCCGATTTGGTAACAGCAAATTATAACAGCAATACTGTCTCTGTATTTCGCAATACGGGTAGCGCGGGCAGTATCAGCTATGCAACCAAGGTAGATTTTATAACTGGAGCGCGACCTTACTCAATTTCTATTGGCGACCTTGATGGAGATGGCAAAGCCGACCTAGCGGTAGCAAATTCTAGTAGCAATACCATCTCAGTATTTCGTAATACCGGTAGCGCAGGAACCATAAGCTATGCGGCCAGAGTAGATTTCTTAACAGGATCAACTCCTACTTCAGTTTCCATTGGTGACCTTGATGGAGATGGTAAGTCCGACATGGTAGTAACAAATTATGGCAGCGATGTCATATCAATCCTTCGTAATACTGGCAGTATTGGTAGCATCAGCTATGCTGCTAAAGTAGATTTTATAACTGGAACAGCTCCATATTCAGTTTCCATTGGCGATCTTGATGGGGATGGCAAGGCTGACATATCAGTGGCAAATCAGATTGACAATACCGTTTCGGTATTTCGCAATACAGGCAGCGTAGGCAGCATTAATTATGCTGCCAAAGTAGATTTTTCAACAGGAACAAGTCCTTTTTCAGTTTCCAATGGCGATATTGACGGGGATGGAAAGGTTGACCTACTAACGACAAATTTTACCAGCAACACCGTTTCAGTTTTTCGCAATACTGGTAGCACAGGAAACATTAGTTATGCCGCTAAAACAGATTTCACGACAGGAGCAGCCCCTATCTCAGCTTCCATTGGCGACCTTGACGGAGATGGTAAGGCTGACTTGGCAGTAGCAAATCAGAACAGCAATACAATTTCAATTTTTCGCAATGTGGGCAGCGTAGGGAACATCAGCTATTCCACTAAAGTAGATTTCACAACAGGGAGCAGTCCGCAATTAGCTTCTATTGGTGACCTTGACGGAGATGGCAAGGCCGACCTGGCGATCGCAAATTCTGTCAGCAGTAACGTGTCGGTATTTCGCAATACGATTGGAGCATCCTTTTGCCCCTTCATAACCACCTGGAAAACAGACAACCCAGGCACATCAGCAAACAACCAAATTACCATCCCAACGACTGGCGGAGGCTATAATTATAATATTTATTGGGAGCAAGTAGGAAACTCTGCCATCAATGGAACCCTTAGTAATCAGACAGGAAATGTTACAATTACCTTTCCAGTAGTTGGCATTTACCGCGTAGAGATTAGTGGCAGCTTCCCAAGGATATTTTTCTTCAATAATGGAAGTCAAAGTGATGCGCAAAAAATAGTGACTATTGAGCAATGGGGTAATATTCTTTGGAGCTCAATGAACGTTGCCTTTTATGGTTGTTCAAATCTAACTATTCCCGCTATCGATTCACCAAATTTAAGTGGAGTAACTAATATGTCCGGTATGTTTACTCAAGCAAGCACCTTAAACAATGATATTAGTGGCTGGAACGTGAGCAATGTGACAGATATGTCCTATATGTTCAATGTAGCTTCTTCTTTTGATCAGGATATAGGTGCTTGGGATGTGAGCGGTGTAACAAATATGCAAGGCATGTTTGGAAGAGCCTTATCATTTAACCAAGACATAGGCACTTGGAACGTGAGTAATGTGACGGATATGAGTTTTATGTTCAGTGGTGCAGCCACATTCAATCAAGACATTGGAGCATGGGATGTGGGTAGTGTTACGGATATGCAAGACATGTTCCTTGCTGCAATTTCATTTGATCAAGACATTGGTTTATGGGATGTGAGTAACGTAACAAACATGCAAAGAATGTTTATGAGTGAATTCTATAGCAGTCCAATGATATTCAACCAAGATATAAGCACGTGGGATGTTAGCAATGTAAATAACATGTCATCCATGTTCTGGGCTGCCACTTCCTTCAACCAAAATCTGGGAGCATGGGACGTTGGTAATGTGGTAGATATGAGTGTAATGTTTTCTTTTGCTACTTCTTTTAACCAAAACCTGGGAGCATGGAATGTTGGCAGTGTTACAAGTATGTACCGTATGTTTGATGGTGCAACTTCCTTCAATCAGCCCCTTGGCAATTGGGATGTGGGTAATGTGACGAATATGAGCAGTATGTTCGGAGTTGCCACTTCCTTTAACCAGCCCATTGGCAACTGGGATGTTAGCAATGTGACGAGTATGGCGGGTATGTTTGCTAATGCTGTGACCTTTAATCAGGATATTGCCGGCTGGGATGTTAGCAGTGTGACGAACATGGGAGAAAGTTTTGCTGGGGGTGGAGGTATGTTCCAAAACGCTGCCTCCTTCAACCAAGATTTGGGTTCATGGCAGGTGGGCAATGTTACCGATATGACCAACATGCTCAACAACTCGGGTCTCTTCACTACCAACTACGATGCTACCTTAATTGATTGGGCTTCTCAAGTTGTGCAACCGAATATTACTCTTGGTGCCTCCGGACTTAAATATTGTAATGGTGATGCAGCTCGTGCTATCCTTACCACTACACCAAACAATTGGACAATTACGGGTGATTCCTTTATTTGTCCCCAATCAATTATCAACGTAACATCGAATGGTGTATTTCAACCAAATAACAGTACAGTTACTTATTCCGCTACAACCATTGGCAACAACACAACCAACAATTTTGTAATCACCAATACCGGCAATGCCGTGATGAACCTCGCTAGTGTACAAACCACAGGAGATTATTCTATTGTAGGTGCACCACCAACTTCAATAGCAATCGGAGGAAATGTGACACTACCAGTTCGTTTTACACCAACAGTCGGTGGCACAAGAACAGGAGTGTTTACGATTACTAGCAATGCAGATATTCCGGTGTACACCATTAATCTTTCAGGAGTTGGTGTGGTGCCAGTTCCTGTCATTGAAGTAAAAGAAAGCGGAACACCAAAACCAAACGGTGATGCCGTTGTGTTTACGACCACCGGTATTGGCAATGAACAAAACAAGCAATTAGAAATCACCAACACCGGCAATACACAATTAGTGATTACGGATATTCAGGTTACAGGAGATTTTAGTTTGCAAAGTGCCATCCCACCACCTATTGATCCGGGAAGCAGTACCCTGCTGAGTTTACGTTTTGCACCCACTGGTTTGGGAGCACGAACAGGCACGTTAACTATTTTAAGCAATGGTGATGTAGCAGTCTTTACGATCAATCTTACTGGTGAAGGCGAAGTAGAGCCCGAGGTGTATAATGTTGTTACTGCCAATCAAAATGGCAAGCATGATTTTCTCAACATCAAAAACATTACTTTTTTTCCGCAAAACAAAGTAAGCATCTTCGATCGCTGGGGAAATAAAGTTTTTGAACGAGAGGGGTATGATAATGCGCAGGTTGTATTCTTCGGAGTAAGTGATGAGAATAAAGAATTACCTGAAAGCACGTACTATTATGTAATTGATAAAAACAATGGCGATAAACCTATAACGGGTTTTCTTCTTTTGAGGCGTTGATTAAAACTCCGGTATCTTCAGGGCAGTAACTGCTGCTGCTTCGCCTTTGTTTCCTGCTGTGCCATTCTGTTTGCAACGTTTCAGATTTAATCGATTACTTATTCTTAATACAAGAACCCAAACATCCAAAGTGGAATTCGATTTAGAAAGTGTTATCCACGGTTTTTAACACATTGGCTTGAAAAGTATATAGACGCTCCATATTAATTGACTTGAATACAAGTCAAAAAGATAATAATATTGACTTACATCCAAGTCAAAAAAGATTCCTTTACAAGCCTAACGGGGCATGAAGCAAGTCTTAAAAATGCATGGAGGGTGTAATTAGTTGGTGAAGGTCCGCCCTCGGTCTGTGTCTCACAGACTTTGTAGGAGTGAGAAAAAATCGTTGCCAATTTATTTACTCCGCTTTGTCCTTACCAAGCGAAATTTTATAGTTGTCGGGGGTGCCGGTGAGCTTTAGATTTACAAAGCGAATACTTTTTGATTCATCGAGATATTGAATTTCGTCATCCTGATGGCTGGTATCTTCCTTTTTACCAAACAGTTTTGCCATTCCCACCTGCGTCACCATCTTTAATGGAATCCGCAAGTAATACTCCATGTTCATATTCAAATCCTGCTTGCCCGAAATTTCAATAAATCCCAATGATGAATTAATGGTCATCTTCGGGATGGTTAACGTGCCATTCTTTAGTTGAACCTGATTGCGAAGGGTATCAAATAGCACCCGGGTTAGGTTTTTATCTTTAAAAAAATCTGAAAGCGCTTCCAGTGCGCTGTAATGTTCCAATCTTCCTTGTCTTACTTCTACATCGAGTTTAATATCTGAGTCATCCATAATGGGCACCATATCGGCATGAAGATGAATGTTGCCCGTAACGTTGCCCGAGAGTTTACCATGAAGATTCTCAGATACGAGATGGTCTTGCCCGAAGTTTTCAAATTTAAACAGCAGTTTATCCAACTCAATGTTTTCGGCTTTTAGTCTTGGGCTAAAATGGATTTTGTTTCGGTCGGAGCCGTTTAAGGAGCCACTTAAAAAGATGTTTCCGCCTGCAGCTTTCAATGACATAGAGTCGATGTAAATAAAATGATCTTTCTGTGTGCGGGCGTGAGCGAAAAAATCGTTGATGGTGTACCGATGGTAGTTCAGGTGGTTGATGTCAAAATCAAAGGTCATGTCGGAAAAGGGGAGATCATAAATGTTAAAGACATTCTCATGATCTTCCGGGGTAAGGGGGGCATTTTTTGGAGGCGGGTTGTAGGCAAACAACTCATCAAAATCGAGCCGCGATGCCTTCAACGAAAAAAGGTTTTCACGTTTTTTAACGGTTGTATCGGCTCCAGTAAAGTAGTGTAGGTTGGCCAGGAATTCACTTTTTCCTAATGCACCCCCGAAGTCTTCAACCAGCAGGTGGTTATCTTCATAATGAATGCGTCCCTTGAATTTTTCGAAACGCAAGGGATGAACTTTCATCTGGGCTTCCAGCTTATCAAAATTAATATCGTATGATTTCAGTCCCTTATCAAAATGCAGATCGGCAACACCGTGTAACTTTAACTGCTTAAATTCTTCATGGCGGTAATCTTGGGGTACATAGTTTTCACCCTGATAAGCAAATAAGCTTTCAAGTTGGAGTAGATTGGAAGTCAGGTTAAATTCAATTTTTGTATCCCCCTTTGGTTGCTGCAGAAACCATAAATCGTAATGATTAAGTTTGCCATTAAAGTGAAAATCACTTTTATCAATCATGCCGGTAAAATCAATAATTCTAAAATTTTGGTTATCAATAAATACATCGGCATGAAAGTCATGAAGAGCATGTGGATAATGTGTTAGCGTAGCATGCAGATCTTCAATGAAGAATTCACCTACCGGAAGATTAGGAGATTCTGTAAATGCCCGTGCCGAACTGTTGAATTTGAATTTCATGCTCAGATCACGGATTTGTTCATCAATCGGTTTTCGCTTGGTGGTATCACCAGAAGTTAGTTGCCGGATGTCAAGAAGGTTTGATTTTATAAATAAAGTGGCAGTAACCGGATTGGGCGTATGGTGCAGAATAGCTGGTAAATCGCTGACGTTTCCGCTGATCTGAATATCTGAGTTACCAGCCTTAAGATTGAAGTAGTCAATTGTAGCGCGGTGACCATCCATGCTGGCTTTAATATCAAGGTTATGTATGGGTACAGGGAGAGCAGGCGTTTTGAAACTCAGATTCCTTACATCTAGTTCTGTGAAGTAGGATTCGTTTAATCGTTCAATACTTTTTTCAGGTCTTGATAAATCAACGATGTCGTGAAAGTTCATGGTGAGGGCAACATGCCCCTTCAAGTCCTGCAGGTCGGTTATGTTTAGGAATTGCGCCAAAAAATCCAGTTCAAATTCAGAACGCAATTGCATCACTATTTCTGGCGAGTCGAAATTTTTTACTTTTAACATACCACTAAATGTTCCGGCTTCTGGGGTTGCAGAAAAGTTTGTCAACTGAAATTCCATCGTTTCCGCTCGACCCGAATCACCTGTGGTAAAATGGCCTTTAAAATACAGGTCGTCTAACCGTTTGTTTGAAATTTTGTTGTTGAAGAATGCATCTTCACACCCGAAGTCTGCCGTTATGCGAGGATTGTTTCCATTAACTGATTTGCCAATGATTGAGGCATTGAAGAAAATTTTACCGGCATTTTCATATCGTTGAAGAATGGGATTCAGTTCCGCAGGTGCGAAGGCCAGAAACAAATCGAAATTTGGTTTGTTGCCTTCAAGTTGAATATCCAGGTTCATGTCATCGGCAACATCAACCGTACCCGATGCTTTGAAATAAGCGCGTTCCAACCGAAGCTCGGAGGGCTGAACGGTTAGCATCTGCTTTACTTTGTCATAATCCAGTTGTGTATTTATTTCGAAGTGTTTGTCTTTAACGAATGAAGTATCTCCTGCAACGATTACATTCAACAAAAAGCGGCTGTCGAGTGCTACAAGCATATGGTCTTTCGCATCTTTAAACCTGGATTGCGCATCGTTGATATAAAACTCTAATACCAGCGCGTTCGCCTCGTTGATCTTTATAAGATCAATATTGAACATCTGAATGGTTTTCAGATCCACGTGGAATTCTTTGGTGGGATCTTCAATTTTTTTTGTGGTAGTCAGTGCATTTGAAATATTAAAGGATCCATCCAAATGCTGAATAAGTTTAATGGTACCGTTGGATAGTTTTAAGGATTTAATGTCAAAGGTGCCTTGGAGCAGCGTCCAGATGTCGAAACCAAGATAAATATCCTCCACCTCAACAAGGGGTTGACCATCCTTTTCTTTGCTTGAGTAAATACGCACATGATCAAGGTCAATGGAGATGTATGGGAAATTGGCAAATGGAGAGATGTGGCTATCTTCAACCACCAATGTTCCGGTAAAGTCTTCGTTGAGTGTAGTGATCAGTTTCCGAACAACAGCATCCTGTTTCCAATAAACTATTCCCACGAGCAGTGTAAATACCACAATAGGTATTGATACGATCCAAAAAAGAAGGCGTGCTATTTTTTTTCTTTTGTTTGGAGACTGTCTCATGAATATCGCATTTTTTAATCCCATGCTAGTAGGGATGGAAGATTTCAAAAAGGCATTAATTCGTCATCTAGAAAGCGAGCATCGCAACAGCGGTAACAGCGGCTTCTTCGCCCTTGTTTCCCAGTTTACCTCCTGCGCGCTCCAGTGCTTGTTTTTTAGTAAGAGTAGTGAGCACACCAAAGATTACTGGCTTCTTGGTTTTGATGTTCACTTCAGTAATACCATACGTTACCCCCTGGCAGATGTAATCAAAGTGTGGAGTATCGCCCTGAATAACGCAACCCAGACAGATCACAGCATCTATATCTTTTTTCTCCGCCATCCAAAGTGCACCGAGGGTGAGTTCAAAAGTACCAGGTACATTCTTTCTTTTGATGTTAGATTTTTTGACACCCATTTCAATGAGTGCATTATAAGCACCCTGATAAAGTGATTCGGTGATATCTTCATTCCACTCAGCAACCACTATTGCAAACTTTTTCTTCGCCAAATTGATGTTGCTTTTTCCTGAAACTGATGTTAGTATGCCGGCCATAGTTTTTTATTTTCTTTTTCTAATGAGTTTAGGATTGCGACTTGTATGTAGAACACCAAGTATACTAATGGAAGAGCTGCTCTCTTCAATTCTAAAATAAATCAGATAGGGATATTTGTTTACGTTAGCTGTTCTAACATTCTTAATTCGTTTTGGATAGTGAAGGGGATTCTCAGTCAGTGAATTAATTTTTTCAATAACACGTTCGTAAAATTCAAAACCTAAATTTTCCTTTTCATGATTATACCATTCTATAGATTCAAGAATATCCTGCTGAGCGCCTAATGATACAATAAGAGAATACTTCATCTCATTTTCTCAACCCTTGATTTGAATTCTTCAAGGCTAATTCCGCCTTGCGGATTCTTCTCATATTCTTCCAGTCGCTCTTCTATAATTTTAGCATGCCACTCTGGTATTTCGTAATCTTTTTTATCGGCAACAATCATCCCATAGAGAAGATTTAACAATCGATCATCTGCAACTTCAATATATTCATGGAGCTGCTTTTTAATTTCTATCGTTTCCATGTCTGAAATATTTCTATAAAAATAGGAAATAAAAAAGGGATCGCGGTCAGCGATCCCTTTTCATAAAAGAGGATATTCTTTAAGAGTTGCTCTCCAAACGAGCCTTAAACTTTCTTGCGTTTTGCAATTCACTGCTATCCCAAAACTTTTCGATGATAGTCTGGTAGGCAGCTTTCGCCTTATCGTTATTATTTAACTTCTCGTAAGCTAATGCTGCCTTCATTAAGTAGGCAGGTGTAAACTCTTTATTGGGTTTGTAGCTAGCCGCCTTGTCGTAAAACTTAGCTGCATTTTCATACTCTTTTTGCTCCATGTATGCATCGCCCATTAAGCTATAGGCGCGCGCTTGCACCAACAAGTCATTTGAACTGAAATCTTCAAAATGGAATATGGCCAGTGGAAACTTAGCTTGCTTTAGGTAAATGAATCCCGCATAATAGTTTGCAAGATTGCCAGCGTCTGTCATTCCGTAATCATCAATGATCTGAAGAAAACCAAGGTTGTTTCCATCACCATTTAAGGCAAGGTTCAAACTGTCAGCTTCAAAATAACGTACGGCCTGGAACATCTCTTTTTGAGCTTGCGCATCCTGACCAGTCATGTAGTAACGGTATCCGAAGAACCCGCCCACTACAAGTAATATTGCAGCAGCGACACCAATAACTAGTTTAGGGTGTTGTTCAAACCAATGTTCAATACCTACCAGTTTCTCCTGTATAACCTCTGGATTCTCTAATACATCTTTGCCTGCCTGACCGGTAGGCAGGTTTTCTCTCTTCTTTGCCATGTTCAAATAAAGTAAAAGTCCCGACTCCCGATAGCTATCGGGATAACGGGACGCAAAACTAAGAATTCAGGCTTATTAAACAAAAAGAGATCAATCCAGAATAAATGGATAATCAGGTTCTGCATAAATATCCTTTAAGGCCTCCGATGGATCGGGATAATTTGATTCTTCAGCAAACTTTACGCTTTCATCTACTTGGGCCAATACTTTCTTTTCAATTGCTTCTAAATCTTTTTGGGTAGCAATTTTTGTCTTGAGAATCGTATCGCGTACCTGTTCAATTGGATCGCGGTGCTTGTATTCTTCAACCTCTTCCTTAGAACGGTACTTTTGTGGGTCGGACATGGAGTGTCCTTTGTAGCGATAGGTTCTTAATTCTAATAAGGTTGGGCCTTCACCTGCGCGGGCGCGTTCAGCTGCTCTCTCAACGGCATCATGCACATCTTCAACATTCATAGCATCAACTGCTTCTGATGGCATATCATATGATTCACCGAGCGTGTATAATTCGTGCACATTGGACGTGCGTTTCACGGATGTACCCATCGCATAGCCATTATTTTCAATGGCAAAAATAACAGGGATCTTCCAAAGCATGGCCAAATTAAGCGCCTCATGAAATGCTCCTTGTCGCACAGCACCATCACCCATGTAGCAAATACATAAGTTACCGGTTTCATTATACATTTCAGTAAAAGCAATACCAGCACCTAGTGGAATTTGAGCTCCAACAATTCCATGACCACCAAAGAAACCATGCTCCTTATCAAAAATGTGCATCGAACCACCTTTGCCTTTCGACACTCCGGTTTCTTTACCATACAATTCGGCCATGATTGCATTCGGACTTGTACCCAGTGCAAGCGGATGGGCATGATCGCGATACGCGGTAATATATTTATCACCTTTTCGCAAAGCACTCACTGCACCGGCAGCACACGCTTCCTGACCAATATACAAATGACAAAATCCACGAATTTTCTGCATGCCATAAAGTTGGCCTGCTTTCTCTTCGAATTTTCGCATCAGTAGCATGCTCTCAAACCAAAACATATAGGTTTCATTCGAGTATGCCTTTTTATCTTTTTTGGGCTTAGCGCCTTTAGCTTGGGCTGTAGTGGCCATAATTGCTAATTTTGATTCAAAATGTGAGTTGCGAAAATACATCACACAGGGACAATCGCCAAATAACGGTGCCTTATCCCTCCCGATAATTATCGGGGAGCTATCGGTAATTTTAAAAGCATATTGTGTTCCTTCAAAAACTAAGACTTTATAATTTCAAAAACCATGAAGAGGTTACACTAATCTTTGAGGGTAAAATCAATTGTTTTCTTGGGCGCAACGGAAGTGGGAAAACAAATCTGTTGGATGCAATCTATTATTTGTCATTTACAAAAAGTGCCGTCAATCCGTATGATCTCCAAAATGTTAGTCATGGCCAAGCCGGGTTTTTAATAAAAGGAGAATTCAAGATAGATAACAAACAGAAGGAAGTAGTTTGCTCTTTTCAGCAAGGCGAGAAAAAAGTTGTGCGTGAGGATGATCAGGAAAGCTTGCGGTTTGCCGAGCATGTGGGCAAGTACCCGGTGGTACTAATTGCTCCTCAAGACATCGAATTAATATGGGATGGATCTGAATTGAGACGAAGATTTTTTGACTCACTAATCAGTCAACTTGATAAGCAATACCTTGAAAATTTAATTACCTATAATCATCAACTAAAGCAGCGTAATAGCCTACTGCGCGCTTTCGCGGAGCAAGCAAAAGTTGATTCGGATTTGTTGGAAACCTATGATAGCAAGCTTGCAGAAGCAGGTGAGTACATTCATAAGGTGCGAAAAGAAATACTAATTCATCTTGTTCCTAAGTTCAATCAGCATTATTATTTTCTTGTTCAGGAAGCAAAAGAGAAAGTTGAAATTCACTATAAATCTGATTTGCTTGGGGCAGATTTTACTTCTCTGCTGAGAAAAAACCGTCCTCGTGATTTGGTTTTGCAGCGCACCACTTCAGGCATCCACCGCGATGATTTTTTGTTTACACTCAACCAACAAGAACTAAAACGGGTTGGCTCCCAAGGCCAGCAAAAATCGTTCTTGATTAGTTTGAAGTTGGCGGAATTTCAAACTATTTCAGAAAAGAAAAACCTTAAGCCAATACTCTTATTAGATGATATTTTTGACAAATTGGATGATCTCCGAATCCATCAACTTATGAAGTTGGTAAGCCAGGGCACGTTTGGTCAAATGTTCATTACCGATGCGCGGCAGGGTAGAAGTGAGCAAATTTTGAAAGAGGCTGGAATGAATGCCCGGCTATTTGTGTTAGAAAACCGTACCTTCAAAGAAGAATGGCTAGAAATATAAAAGATGATGGCAATGCGATGCATATTGGGCAGGCAATTCAGCAATTGCTTGGACGCTACAATATTAAATCTAAATTTGATGAAGCCAATCTGGTTAGTTCGTGGGAGCGGTTAGTGGGGAAGCCCATAGCCAAGCGCACCAAAAAACTTTATATCCGAAACAAAGTTCTTTTTGTTGAATTGGAGAGTCCATCGTTAAAAAATGACCTTGCTATTCATAAAAGTCATCTTATCGAAGTTCTTCAAAAAGAGTTTGGAACCGAAGTCGTAAAAGATTTGGTGATCATGTGAAACTGGCCAGAGCAAGTTTCATACTTCTTGTTATAAAATAGCGTCTGGGGTTTGTCTAAACCGAAAAACCGTATAATTTTGCACTCCTATTTTTTTAGCGAAAGTTAAAGATGATAGGAAAAGGCTCTGAAGGAAGCCTTTTTAAACGTTCTCATTTTAGATGAAAATCGTTGGGGGAGATACTCAAGCGGCCAACGAGGACAGACTGTAAATCTGTTGACTTATGTCTTCACAGGTTCGAATCCTGTTCTCCCCACAATCTATTTGGTGATTGGGTTAGCCCACTCATAAAATAACAAGCGGGAGTAGCTCAGTTGGTAGAGCGATAGCCTTCCAAGCTATAGGTCGCGAGTTCGAGCCTCGTCTCCCGCTCAGTAGGTTGTTTGTTATCGGTATTCGTTATTCGACTGATTACGAATGACTGATAACCTAAACAGGCAACGGTGTTAAAAGCTGTTGTAGCTCAGGGGTAGAGCACTTCCTTGGTAAGGAAGAGGTCGAGGGTTCAATTCCCTTCAACAGCTCTTTAAAAGGAGGCTCCTGATTAAAATGATTATTCTAACAACGGTTGGAATAATACGAGATTTGAAATTTTGTTTTGATTTGAATTTTATGATTGCTGATGGGTAGCGCCAGTTAATAAGCAATCGCAAATTTCAACATAACCCCAATCGACAGGCTTATTATGTTTAGGGTGTAAGGCTTTCCAACGAAAGCCATTGAATAGTAACTTATTTAATTAATTATACACTTTTAAACTTTAAACCGGGATTTTCAAATATGGCAAAAGAAAATTTTGATCGCTCGAAACCACACGTAAACATTGGTACAATCGGGCACGTAGATCATGGAAAAACTACTCTAACTGCGGCAATCACGCAGGTTCTTTCTAAGAAAGGCCTAGCTGCTGTACGCGACTTCTCTTCAATCGACAATGCTCCTGAAGAAAAAGAAAGAGGTATCACAATTAACACTTCACACGTTGAGTACGCAACTGAAAAAAGACACTACGCACACGTAGATTGTCCAGGCCACGCTGACTATGTTAAAAACATGGTTACTGGTGCCGCTCAGATGGACGGTGCTATTCTTGTGGTAGCTGCTACTGATGGACCAATGCCACAAACTCGTGAGCATATCCTTCTTGCTCGTCAGGTGGGGGTACCGGCACTTGTTGTATTTATGAACAAGGTTGACTTGGTTGACGATCCGGAATTGTTGGAACTTGTTGAAATGGAAGTTCGTGAATTGATGACCTACTACAGTTTCCCTGGCGATACAATGCCTGTTATCCAAGGATCAGCTTTGGGTGCATTAAATGGCGAAGCAAAATGGGTTGAGAAAGTTGAACAACTAATGGACGCGGTGGATAATTTCATTCCAATCCCTGTTCGTTTGATTGACAAAGATTTCTTGATGCCAGTTGAAGACGTATTCTCAATCACTGGTCGTGGTACTGTTGCTACTGGTCGTGTTGAACGTGGTATTATCAAAACTGGCGATCCAGTTCAAATTCTTGGAATGGGTGCTGAAGACTTGACTTCTACTATTACTGGAGTTGAGATGTTCCGTAAAATCCTTGATAGAGGAGAAGCTGGTGACAACGTAGGTTTGTTGTTACGTGGTATTGAAAAGGAGCAAATCTGCCGTGGTATGGTTATTTGTAAGCCAAACTCAGTAACTCCACACGCTAAATTCAAGGCTGAGGTTTACGTTCTTTCAAAAGAAGAAGGTGGTCGTCATACTCCATTCTTTAACAAATACCGTCCTCAGTTCTATTTCCGTACTACAGACGTAACAGGTGAGTGTAAACTTCCTACTGGTGTAGAAATGGTTATGCCTGGTGATAACGTATCTATCGAAGTTGAGCTAATCAACAAGATTGCTATGGAGAAAGGTCTTCGTTTCGCTATCCGTGAGGGTGGTCGTACAGTAGGATCTGGTCAGGTTACTGAAATTTTGGATTAAGGTTCTAATTTTTAGAAAATTTAAATCGCTACTCCTTTTGGGTAGCGATTTTTTTTGTTTTAACATCTTAGATATTGCCCATGTAATGTTTTTTGAATTTTTGATTTTGATAGGGGGGGGGGGTAATCTATAAATTTATAAGATCAATCATCCAAAACCACATCACATGAAAACTCTCAAAAGTCAATCAGTAAGGGACAGCATTAAAATTATTTGTGTATTACTTTGCCTTGGAGTAGGAGTAATCTTCACTGCGTGTCAGCGAGATGAAACTTTTGAAATCATTTCACCTCTTGTAAAAAGTAGTAGTGACAAACTCAAATTCGAGTTTAGTAAGTCTTTTTCGGTCGCGATAAGTAATGAACCAATTATTCGTCCATTTTTAAAAAGTGAAGCTTTGAAGATGATGGATGGAGATTTTGATATTTTGTATGCTTTGGTAAAAGAAAAAAAATTGAGTAATGGGAAAACGTTCGAAGAAACATTAGCTCCGCATTTTGGAGGTGTTGATAAATTACGAAAAATTGAAGAAGGCTTACCCCTGTTAACACTATTTATACCTTCGTTACCTGAAAATTCATTTTCTGCTGAAAAATGGAATGCTGATGCAGAGATTCCTTACGTTGCTATAAGGTTAAACACTTCCAACGATGTTCCCATCATAAGCCCTGAAGGTGAACAATATATTTTGGATTCGGAATTGATTCCTTCATATCCAATTGTTGTAATAAAAGAGAACGAGAGAATGGTAGTAACGGGGCAAAATGGATTTGGCCAGGCCAAAGGGGAAAGGTCATTTACAATTGGTAATAAATCTTATAAATTCGTTGACGATCTATTTGATAATGAATTACAAATGGCAAAGCAAAGAGATAATCTTCGTGATGTTTTGGATTGGCAGGTTGATCAAAAGTTACTCGATGCATATTCGATTTATAGAAATGTAGATGGATGGCACCGTGATTACATTTATTATAATATCACTCCGTCAAACACAGTAGGGCCAATACGGTATGATTTTACAGAGAAGATAACTTATTTCGATATAGTTGGTAGTGCTTTGGCGGTTTATTACGCAATTGCAGAACAAACTGGTGATCCTCAAATTAAAACTGGTAAGAAATCATCAGGATGGACTGATGGCTCCTTTGAAATCAGAGCTAATGCATTAATTCAAGCTAGAAATGGAATTGGTCCTTCGATAAGTAATGCAACATACGTAACTGGTGCTAACCTTTTTAATGTAACTTATAATGTTGAAAAAAGAGGTGTTTGGCCATTTAGATATGACTATTATACAATTAAAACAGTTACCTCTAAGCCGCAGAATACGAATTTGTCAATAGTTAATTGGGATTTAAATAAATATGCATCTTCTTTTAGAATTGATATTGAGGAATCCGATAATACAGAGGTTGTGACAACCAGTTCCAGCGAAACAGTTAAATTTGCAGCCAATTTTGAGTTTAATGTAGGCTACGGGTCTGATGTTAAAGTTGGTTTGAAGTATGGTTTTACACAGGAGCAGACTAGGACTGCTACAATATCAAGACAATCAACATTATATAGTGATAAGCTTGGTGAATTCGTGGTTAATTTTGAAGATAAGGTTGTGATACAAGACTTTGTGACGCCATACATAAATCCTGATGCTTATACCCGGATAAGAGATTACAGCAATGGAACTATCTTAATTAATGTTGAGCCTAGAAGAGTTCAATAATCATTAACTATGAAAGTATTTTGTCTAGTCTCCATGATAATAATATTAATATCATGTGTTGAAGAAGAGTCAATTGCGTTGGAGGATGTGTTTGTTAAAAATCCGTCTTTCAAAATTGATGGTAATTACGATGTTTTTCAATTCAATTCAGAAAAAGCCGTTGATCTTAACTTGGACGGTAAATTCTCTTTTGATGTCTTGGCTGAAACTGATGAATGGTCAAATTCTGATAGATACTTTCTTCAATTTATTACTGAGCCTATGACGTACGGAGAGGTTAACCCTTCGCTTTTTATTCCTAAGATATTTTTGTGGGTTCCTTTTCCAGGTATAATAAGCGAAACAGATGCGGGGAATTACTTATATACCACATATAGTTTTGCTAATCTATTGGCAAGATGTAAGTATTTAGAAAAAGAGAATCTAATTCAAATAAAGAATGGTAATTTGGGAGAAGGTCAAATAATTTCTGCATTCGTTTTGGATGATGTCATTCGGGTAAAATTTATCCAATCTTACTATACGTCTAATGGATGGGAAAAATTGACCATTAACGCGGCTTACAAAAGGAGAAAATAAGAGCTACTAATGCGCAAACTCTGTCTTTATATTTCAATCCTTACTATGCCGCTAGGAGAATTATTTGGGCAAACTGACAATGAATTATTCAAAAACTCCATGCAGGTTTCATTAGGATCATCGAAGCATGGCACTGATAATGCTATAGGGATTGCTTTCACTGCTGAATATTCTAACCAATTTCACAAAAAATTAAGTTACACAGCTTTTATGAGCGCAACTATGCATGACGGCTTGAATGATGTCAATTATTTTAATAGTAACGGAACACTTATCGCAGGCAAAGTAAATTTTACCACAGCCGGTATGCAGGCAGGGCTTGCTTTAGGGTATAGTTTTTACCGCAACAAAAGGCACCATTTGCAAAGTAGCATAGGGGCATTGTTTCGTTATCAAAGTACCTCAAACCCTGAAATAGTAGGTATTGCGATGCCATTTCCTTATACGGGTCTTAATTTTCCGGCTCGTTCATTGGCATTTGGCGGGGTAGCTGCTCTTAGCTATGAATACACTTTTTCGGGTGATTTATTTTTGGCAGCAAGAGGCTGGCTGCAATATGATTCTAATGAAGATGCCTTAAATATCTTTTCAATAGGCTTTGGAAGGAGATTTTGAATCTTTCGCTAACTTTGATTTTAATGGAGGATTAAAAATCGAATTGTTGTTAAAGATTTATTTGGTTTTTTAAATTTAAATGTCTGATAATCAATAAAAAGCGTTTCTAAGATTTTTCTTGGAAACGCTTTTGTTTTCTTTGGCTCTTATTCTACCTTTGCAGTCCTTTTAAAGTGAGGGTTGTACGGGTGCGATTGGAGAAGGTGAACTGCTTATACGGGAATAGTTCAATGGTAGAATAGAGGTCTCCAAAACCTTTGATCAGGGTTCGAATCCTTGTTCCCGTGCAAAAAATGGAAATGTTGCTTTTAAAACACGATTGAAAGCAGCATACGCATCTAAATATAAGATGTGTTTTAAGAATTGTGAAAGAATAGAAAGATGGAAAACGTTAAGAACTATATTTTAGAATCCATTGACGAAATCCGTAACAAGGTTTCGTGGCCTAAATTCAGTGAATTGCAAAGCAGTGCCATTTTGGTGCTGGTAGCTTCTTTGATCTTCGCCATTTTAATTGGATTTGTTGATCTAGGTTTTAAGAATGCTTTGGCTTGGTTTTATAAAGAATTATAAGAGAAATTCTGATGGGTGAGCTAAAGTGGTATGTTTTACGCGTAATCAGCGGTCAGGAAAAGAAAGTTAAATCTTATCTGGAATCTGAGATCGAGCGGTCTAAACTAGTCGAGTTTATTCCTCAAATCATGATCCCGTCAGAGAAGGTGTATGAGATGAGAAATGGTAAAAAGCGAGTGAGAGAAAGAAACTTCTTTCCGGGCTACGTTCTTGTTTCAGCTGATCTTTCCAATGGAGAGGCTTATCATACAGTGAATAACATTCCTGGTGTGATTGGATTCTTAGGAAGTAATGGATCAAGTGCTACATCAAAGGAACCTGTTGCTTTAAGACAAACTGAGGTAAACAGGATTTTGGGTAAGGTTGACGAAGTGGATCAGTTTGAGGAGAAATTAGAGACTCCTTTTATAAAGGGCGAATCAGTAAAAGTAATGGATGGTCCATTCAGTGGATTTACTGGTTCGGTTGAAGAGATTTTTGAAGATAAAAAGAAGCTCAATGTAATGGTGAAAATATTCGGAAGAAATACACCGGTTGAATTGAGTTATATGCAAGTGGAAAAGTTAGACTAGTAATATAATGGCTAAGTTAGTAACAGGTTATTTGAAATTGCAGGTAAAGGGAGGTGCGGCAAATCCAGCACCACCAATTGGTCCTGCCTTAGGTTCAAAAGGATTGAACATCATGGATTTTTGCAAGCAATTCAATGCAAGAACCCAGGAGAAGCAAGGACAAGTGTTGCCTGTGCTTATCACAATTTATAATGATAAGTCTTTCGACTTCGTAATAAAGACTCCTCCAGCAGCGGTATTAATTATGGAGGCTGTTAAGATTCAAAATGGATCGAAAGAACCCAATCGTATTAAAGTAGGATCAATTTCTTGGGATCAAATCAAGAAAATAGCGGAACTTAAAATGCCCGATTTGAATGCATTTAAAGTTGAATCAGCTATGAAAATGGTTGCCGGAACTGCGCGCAGCATGGGTGTAACAGTAAGTGGAAATGCCCCTTGGGAATAAATAATTAGAGCAATGGGAAAGTTGACAAAAAATAGAAAGGCTGTAATGGCCAAATATGATCAGGATAAGATTTATTCTCTTACTGAAGCATCAAGCGTGGTTAAGGAAATCACATTCGCAAAATTTGATTCTTCTGTAGATGTAGATATCCGCTTGGGTGTTGATCCTAAGAAATCAGATCAAATGGTGCGCGGTGTAGTAAGCTTACCACATGGTTTAGGTAAAGTTGTTCGTGTATTGGTTTTATGCTCTCCTGACAAGGAACAAGAAGCAAAAGATGCTGGTGCAGAGCACGTAGGGTTAGATGATTATATCAAAAAGATTGAGGCTGGATGGACAGATATTGATGTTATCATCACGATGCCAACCGTAATGGCCAAAGTAGGTAAATTAGGTAAGGTACTTGGTCCCCGTGGTCTTATGCCAAACCCTAAGTCTGGAACAGTTACCCTTGAAGTGGGTAAGGCTGTGAAAGATGTAAAGGCCGGAAAAGTAGATTTTAAAATAGATAAACAAGGCATCATACATGCCAGCGTGGGTAAGGCTTCCTTCAGTGCAGAGAAAATCAGAGACAATGCTGCTGAACTTATTAACACGGTGACAAAACTTAAGCCTTCTTCATCAAAGGGGACATACTTACAAAGTATTAGCCTTTCAACAACGATGAGCCCAGGTATTAAGGTTGATGTAAGTTCAATAGCAGGTTAATATTTACAATCATGACCAAGGAAGAAAAAGGACAAATTATTGATGAGCTGGCTGAGAAATTTTCTCAGAACACTCACTTTTATATTACTGACGCCTCCGGATTAACGGTAGCTCAGATCAACGCATTCCGCAGAATTTGCTTTAAGGCTGGCATTGAATACAAAGTGTATAAAAATACCCTTATTCGAAAAGCACTCGAAAAGCAGAAAGGAAATTTTGAGGAATTGAACCAAGTGTTACAAGGTTTTTCAGGTGTTATCTTCTCGAAAGAGTCTGGTAATGCGCCTGCAAAAGCCATTCGGGAATACCAACTCAAATTAGAAGGTAAACCTGCATTAAAAGCTGCTTCGATAGATGCTTCCTTATTTATTGGAGCGGAACATTTGACCACGCTAAGTGAGATGAAGTCTAAAAACGAACTCATTGGCGATATTATTTCCTTGTTGCAATCTCCTGCCAAAAATGTATTGTCTGCTCTATTAAGTGGCAAGCAAACAGTAGCTGGCTTGGTGAAGGCACTGGAAGAAAGAAAACAGTAGTAAAAAAAGAAAATTTAAACACTAACAAATCATGGCTGACGTAAAATCTCTTGGCGACCAACTGGTAGAACTTACCGTAAAAGAAGTAAATGAATTAGCTTCTTATTTAAAAGAAACACACGGCATTGAGCCTGCTGCTGCTGCAGTTATTGCTGGCCCTGCGGCTGGTGGTGCAGCTGGAGCTGCTGTTGCAGAAAAGACCAACTTCGATGTAGTATTGAAGGCTGCTGGTCCTAATAAACTTCAAATTGTAAAACTTGTTAAGGAATTAACTGGTCTTGGCTTAAAAGAAGCTAAAGATGTAGTTGATGGAGCTCCTAAAACAATCAAAGAAGGCTTACCAAAAGACGAAGCTGAAAGTCTCAAGAAGCAACTTGCTGAGGCTGGTGCCGAAGTTGAGTTGAAATAACAACTTGAGAGACGCGGATACCGTCTGAAAAGGAAATTCAGACCCCATTCCCTTTGATTTGGGACTGGGGTCTTTCCCTATTTATGCCAGCAATGGCAAGTATTCACATTTCGTTTTTTAGTCTAGTCCAGGAAATTTAAACCTAAAGTACCTTGGCAAAGAAGACAGCAACTAATAGAATAGACTTCTCAACAATTGAGAAGGTTTTGGAATATCCTGACTTTTTGGATATTCAACTTCAATCGTTCAAAGACTTCTTGCAGATAGAAACTCCTGCAGAGAAACGTCAAAACGAAGGGCTCTTCAAAGTTTTTGCAGAGAACTTTCCGATCTCCGATTCACGCGAAAACTTCGTGCTTGAGTTTGTGGATTATACAATCGACCCACCGAAGTATAATGTGGACGAATGTATCGATCGCGGACTTACGTTCTCAGTTCCGTTAAAGGCTAAGTTGCGACTTACCTGTAACGATGAGGACAACGAAGATTTCCAAACAATCGAGCAGGAAGTGTTCCTCGGAAACATTCCTTACATGACCGAGAAAGGGTCATTCGTAATTAATGGAGCTGAGCGCGTAATTGTATCGCAATTGCACCGCTCTCCGGGTGTGTTTTTCGCCATGAGTAAACACACAAACGGAACCAAGCTTTATTCAGCGCGGATTATTCCTTTCAAAGGATCGTGGATTGAATTTGCTACTGATGTAAACGCAGTTATGTATGCGTACATCGATCGTAAGAAAAAATTCCCCGTTACCACATTGCTTCGTGCAATTGGATACGGTACTGATAAAGACATCTTAGATCTTTTCGGATTGTCTGAAGAGATTGAAGCAAACAAGAACACACTTAAAAAGACAGTCGATCGCAAATTAGCGGCTCGTGTTTTGAAAACATGGACTGAAGATTTCGTGGATGAAGATACTGGTGAAGTTGTTTCGATCGATCGTAACGAAGTGTTACTTGAGCGTGATCATGTGATCACTGCTGAAGATGTCGATACTATTTTGGATTCTGGCGTTAAGTCAATTATTCTTCATCGTGAAGATGTGAACGTGGCTGATTACCACATCATATTCAACACTCTTGCTAAGGATAACTCAAACTCAGAAAAAGAAGCGGTAGAGCAAATCTATCGTCAACTTAGAAATACAGAAGCTCCTGATGAGCAAACAGCGCGTGATATTATTCAAAGCTTGTTCTTCAGTGAGAAGCGTTATGATCTAGGTGAAGTTGGTCGTTACAGAATCAACAAGAAGTTAGGTCTTGATCTTAGCTTTGATCAACGCGTATTAACAACTGAGGATATTATCCTTATTGTTAAGTACTTGATCGGTTTGATCAACTCAAAAGCCGTGGTTGATGATATTGACCACTTGAGCAACAGACGTGTGAGAACAGTAGGTGAACAATTGTATTCTCAGTTTGGTGTTGGTCTTGCTCGTATGGCAAGAACAATCAAGGAGAGAATGAATGTTCGTGATAATGAAGATTTCAAACCAGTTGATTTGATTAACGCACGGACATTGTCTAGCGTAATCAATTCATTCTTTGGTACGAATCAGCTTTCTCAATTTATGGATCAGACTAACCCATTGGCAGAGATCACGCACAAGCGTAGGATGTCTGCCCTTGGTCCCGGTGGTCTTTCAAGAGAGCGCGCAGGTTTTGAGGTTCGTGACGTGCATTACACGCACTACGGCCGCTTGTGTACTATTGAAACTCCGGAAGGTCCGAACATCGGTTTGATTTCGTCTCTCTGCGTTCACGCAAAAGTGAACAAGATGGGCTTTATCGAAACTCCTTACCGCAAAGTTGAGAATGGTAAAGTAAAGGGCAAGGATGTTATATTCCTTACTGCCGAAGAGGAAGATACTTTTAACATTGCGCAAGCAAATATTAAGATCAAGCCAAACGGAGATTTGGAAGAAGATAAGGTGAAAGCACGTTTTGAAGGTGACTTCCCTGTGGTTGAGCCAAGCGAAATCCGTTATATGGATGTTGCTCCTAACCAAATCGTATCGATTGCTGCATCTATGATTCCATTCCTGGAACATGATGATGCCAACCGTGCATTGATGGGCTCGAACATGCAGCGCCAGGCAGTTCCTTTGATCAGACCTGAAGCACCTATTGTAGGTACAGGTCTTGAAGGTAGAATTGCTTTGGATTCTCGCACCTTGATTTTAGCAGAAGCAAATGGTACAGTAGAATTTGTTGATGCGAAGAAAATTGTTGTTCGATACGAAGTATCAGAAGAGCAAGAACTTGTTCGTTTTGATGATGAGGTAAAATCATATACGCTGATTAAGTTCAGAAGAACCAATCAGGATACCTGTATCAACCTTACTCCACTAGTGAAGAAAGGTGATAAAGTATCTAAGGGTCAACCCTTGTGTCAGGGATATGGTACGGCAAATGGTGAGTTAGCGCTTGGTCGCAACTTATTAGTGGCTTACATGCCTTGGCAAGGTTATAACTTTGAAGATGCGATTGTAATTTCTGAGCGTGTTGTACGCGAAGATGTTTACACTTCTATTCACGTTGAAGAATTTGAATTAGAGGTTCGTGATACCAAGCGTGGTGAAGAAGAGTTAACCTCTGAAATACCAAACGTAAGTGAAGAAGCTGTTAAGCATCTTGACGAAAATGGTATCATCCGCATTGGTGCAGAAGTTAAAGAAGGGGATATTCTTATCGGTAAGATCACTCCAAAAGGAGAAACTGATCCTACTCCAGAAGAAAAACTTTTGAGAGCGATCTTCGGTGATAAGGCCGGTGACGTGAAGGATGCTTCTATGAAGGCACCTCCATCATTGAAAGGTGTGGTTATTGAAACCAAACTTTTCTCAAGACCTAAGCGCGATAAAGATATCCGCACCAAGTCTAAGAAGGAATTGGATGCGCTAAGAAATCGCTACAGCAAGAGCTTAGGAGATTTGAGAGCCGACATGATTAAGAAACTTACCACCTTACTTACTGGCAAAACAAGTCAGGGAGTTACTCATAAATTTGGTGATGAGCTTATCAGCAAGGGTGTTAAGTTTTCTGGTAAAGTGATTGAGAACAATCTTTTCCCTGATAAAAATATTTATCGCGATGAGAGCAATTACAATGTGCCAGAAGAAGTAAACTTGATTGCTGATATTAGTTTGGAAAGCTGGACAACGGATGATCATACCAATGATCTTGTGTCGGAAGTAGTGAAGAACTATCTCAATAAGAGAAACTCAATTTCTGGAGACTTCAAGCGTGAGCGTTTCACGTTAGAAGTTGGAGATGAATTACCAGCAGGTATCGTGCAATTAGCGAAAGTTTATATCGCTAAAAAGCGCAAACTGAAAGTTGGAGATAAGATGGCGGGTCGCCACGGAAACAAGGGTGTTGTTGCGCGTATCGTTCGCGAAGAAGATATGCCATTCCTTGAAGACGGAACACCTGTTGATATTTGTTTGAATCCGCTTGGTGTACCATCGCGTATGAACTTGGGTCAGATTTATGAAACAGTATTGGCATGGGCTGGTAAGAGATTAGGAAGAAAGTATGCAACACCAATTTTTGATGGTGCATCGCTTGATCAAGTATCCGCTGAATTGAAAGAAGCTAACTTACCTGAATTCGGACGTACTTATTTGTATGATGGATTAACAGGTCAGATGTTCGATCAGCCGGTAACTGTAGGTATGGCCTATATGTTAAAACTTGGTCACTTGGTTGATGATAAGATGCACGCTCGTTCTATCGGACCGTATTCACTTATTACGCAGCAACCATTGGGTGGTAAAGCTCAGTTTGGTGGTCAACGTTTTGGTGAGATGGAAGTGTGGGCGATTGAAGCATTCGGAGCATCACATATTCTTCAGGAAATCCTTACCATTAAATCAGATGATGTGATTGGTAGAGCGAAAGCATACGAATCCATTGTTAAAGGTGAAACTATGAGGAAGCCAAATATTCCGGAATCATTCAATGTATTGGTGCATGAATTGCGTGGTCTCGCATTAGAGATTACGATGGATTAATAGTCCATAGTTCTCAGTCCACGGTCAATAGCACTGTGGACTGACGACTATCGACTATGGACTTATAAAGAATTTAGTTAACTGAAAACTCAACAAGCATGTCTTTCAGAAAAAATAAAAAGATCAACAACGACTTCTCCAAAATCACCATTAGTCTTGCTTCTCCAGAATCAATTTTGGAAAGCTCACATGGTGAAGTAACACAACCAGAAACTATCAACTATAGAACGTATAAGCCTGAGATGGGTGGTTTGTTCTGTGAGCGTATTTTCGGTCCGGTTAAAGATTGGGAATGTCATTGCGGAAAATATAAGCGTATTCGTTACAAAGGAATTATTTGTGACCGTTGCGGTGTGGAGGTTACTGAAAAGAAAGTAAGACGCGAGCGCATGGGTCATATCGAACTTGTTGTGCCAGTTGCTCACATCTGGTATTTCCGTTCGTTGCCAAACAAAATCGGTTACTTGTTAGGTCTTCCTACTAAGAAACTTGATCAGATTATTTATTATGAAAGATTTGTAGTTATTCAACCAGGTGTAAAAGAAGAAGATGGTATTAACCGTCTCGACTTCTTAACTGAGGAAGAATATCTTGATATCGTTGATAAGTTACCACGCGAGAACCAATTGCTGGATGATAACGATCCTAAGAAGTTCATCGCTAAGATGGGAGCGGATTCATTAGAAATGCTTTTGAGCCGTGTTAAGTTGGATGAGTTATCATACGAGTTGCGTCATCAAGCAGCTACTGATACTTCTCAACAACGTAAGGCAGAAGCCTTGAAGCGCTTGAAAGTTGTTGAAGCTTTCCGTGAAGCAAATACACGTGTTGAAAACAGACCTCAGTGGATGACCATTAAAATGGTTCCTGTAATTCCACCAGAATTGCGTCCACTTGTGCCATTGGATGGTGGTCGCTTTGCTACTTCAGATTTGAATGATCTTTACAGACGAGTTATTATCCGTAACAACCGTCTTAAGAGATTGATTGATATTAAAGCTCCCGAAGTAATTCTTCGTAACGAGAAGCGGATGCTTCAGGAAGCGGTTGACTCATTGTTTGACAACTCAAGAAAAGTTAATGCGGTGCGTTCCGATGGAAACCGTGCATTGAAATCATTGAGTGACATGTTGAAAGGTAAGCAAGGACGTTTCCGTCAGAACTTACTTGGTAAGCGTGTTGACTACTCTGGTCGTTCAGTAATTGTTGTAGGTCCTGAGTTGAAATTGCATGAGTGCGGTTTGCCAAAAGATATGGCAGCTGAATTATTCAAGCCATTTATTATTCGCAAGCTTATTGAAAGAGGAATTGTGAAGACTGTGAAGTCTGCGAAGAAAATTGTTGATCGTAAGGATCCTGTTGTGTGGGATATTTTGGAAAACGTATTGAAAGGACATCCTGTTCTTTTGAACCGTGCTCCAACTCTTCACCGTTTAGGTATCCAGGCTTTCCAACCTAAGTTGATTGAAGGAAAAGCGATTCAATTGCACCCCTTAGTATGTACTGCGTTTAACGCTGACTTTGACGGTGACCAGATGGCCGTTCACGTGCCGCTTGGTCAGGAAGCAATTCTTGAAGCTTCTGTGTTGATGCTTTCATCACACAATATTCTTAACCCAGCTAACGGAGCTCCTATCACTGTACCTTCTCAGGACATGGTATTGGGACTTTATTATTTGACTAAAGGAAGAAAGGGCGAACTAGGCGAAGGAAAGAGATTTTATTCAGCCGAAGAAGTAGTTATAGCTTATAATGAAGGCAAGCTTTCGAAGCATGCTATTATTAAAGTGCGTGCAAAGGTTCGTGATAAAAAGAGTGAGGAATTTGAATTGAAAATGATTGAGACTGTAACCGGTCGCGTTATTTTCAATCAGGTAATGCCTGTAGAGGTTGGTTATGTAGATGAACTTTTAACAAAGAAAAAGCTACAGACCATTATTGCCGATGTATATAAATTAGCTGGACAAGCTAAAACTGCTAAGTTCCTTGATGAGATTAAGGAGTTAGGATTCCAGATGGCCTACAAAGGTGGTTTGTCAATGGGATTGGGTGATGTTAAAGTTCCTGCTGAAAAGAAAAAATTAGTTGAAGATGCTCAGAAGGAAGTTGATTCAGTTTGGAACAACTACATGATGGGTTTAATTACTGATAACGAACGGTACAATCAAGTAATTGATATCTGGACTCGTACGAATACCATGCTTACCAACACGCTGATGAAGCAGTTGGAAGAAGATCAGCAAGGTTTCAACTCGATTTACATGATGATGCACTCCGGTGCTCGTGGTTCAAGAGAACAGATTCGTCAGCTGGGTGGTATGCGTGGGTTGATGGCGAAGCCTCAGAAGAACCTTGCAGGTTCAGTAGGCTCGATCATTGAAAACCCGATTCTTTCAAACTTTAAAGAAGGATTGGATGTGTTAGAGTACTTTATCTCTACACACGGTGCTCGTAAAGGTCTTGCCGATACAGCGTTGAAGACTGCGGATGCAGGTTACTTAACTAGAAGACTTGTTGACGTTGCTCAGGATCTTGTTGTAACAGAAGAAGATTGCGGAACACTTCGTGGATTGAAAGTTACTGCACTAAAAGATAACGAAGACATTGTTGAACCTTTGGCTGAGCGTATCCTTGGTCGTGTAACAGTTCATGATATTTATGATCCGTTGACAGAAGAATTAATCTGTCCTGCCAACGAAGAGATTAATGATGAGGTTGCTAAACGAATTGAGGAAACTAGTATTGAAGAAGTTGAAATTCGTTCTGTACTTACGTGCGAAACTAAAGTAGGAGGTTGTGCAAAATGTTACGGTAGAAACCTGGCAACCGGTAAGATGGTACAGGCAGGTGAAGCGGTAGGTGTTATTGCTGCTCAATCAATTGGTGAGCCTGGAACTCAGTTAACACTTCGTACATTCCACGTGGGTGGTACAGCTTCTAACATTGCGGTTGATGCAAACATCAAAGCTAAGTTCAGCGGTACAGTTGAGTTTGAAGGTGTAAGAACAGTTGATACGACTGATCGCGATGATGTTAAAGTGAAAGTTGTAATGGGTCGTACAGGCGAAATCAGAATTCTTGATTCTGAGAAGCGTGTGTTGATTACCAACAACGTTCCTTACGGTGCATTCTTGAAAGTTAAGGACGGTCAGAAAGTAGAGAAAGGAGAGGAACTTTGTTTCTGGGATCCTTACAATGCGGTAATCTTATCAGAGTATGATGGAGATATCGAATTCGAAGCAATCATTGAAGGTGTTACTTACAAAGAGGAATCAGATGAGCAAACTGGTCACCGTGAAAAAGTAATCACTGATACTCGCGATAAGACTAAGAACCCGTCAATAATTGTAAACGGTAAGAACGAAAATAAAGGATATAATATTCCAGTAGGAGCTCACTTAGCAGTTGATCAAGGTGAGAAGATTAAAGCCGGACAAGTATTGGCTAAGATTCCTCGCACAATGGGTAAGTCTCGTGATATCACGGGAGGTTTGCCACGTGTAACGGAATTGTTTGAAGCACGTAATCCATCTAACCCAGCAGTAGTAAGTGAGATTGATGGAGTAGTTACTTATGGTGGTATCAAGCGTGGTAATCGCGAGATCTTTATCGAATCTAAAGATGGTGTTCAGAAGCGTTACTTAGTGCCTTTGTCTAAGCACATTCTCGTGCAGGATAATGACTTTGTAAAAGCTGGTCAGCCATTGTCTGATGGTGCTATTACACCTTCAGATATTCTTTCGATCAAAGGACCAACTGCAGTACAAGAGTACTTAGTAAATGAAATTCAGGAAGTATATCGCTTACAAGGTGTTAAGATTAACGATAAGCACATCGAGTGTATCGTAAGTCAGATGATGCAGAAGGTTGAAATCATCGATTCTGGTGATACAACATTCTTACCTGGTGAGTATGTTGATAAGTTTGAATTCCGCGAGGAGAATGATCGCGTTCTTGACAAGAAAATTGTTATGGAACCTGGGGATTCTCAACGATTCAAAGTGGGTCAAATTATTAGCCCGCGCGAATTGAGGGATGAGAATTCTTCATTGAAGAGAAAGGATCAAAAAGTAGCTGAGGTTCGTGATGCACTTTCTGCAGTATCGAGACCAACACTTCAAGGTATTACACAAGCATCTTTGAAAACTGAAAGCTGGTTGTCTGCGGCATCGTTCCAGGAAACCACTAAGGTATTGAGTGAAGCTGCTATACGCGGTAAGGCTGATCAACTTGTGGGATTGAAGGAAAATGTAATTGTAGGACATTTGATCCCGGCAGGTACTGGCCAGAGAAGGCTTAACGATATGATTGTAAATTCAGAGGAAGAATACCAGCGATTGGTTGAAGCTCCTGAACGTAAATCAAAAGAAAGAGAATTAGCAGACTAATTGATTTGTTAATTACCAATTATCAATTAGCCGATGGAAACCCATTGGCTAATTGACTTTATTGGCTAACCGAAAATTAAATTTACCATGGCAGAAACAAAAAACACACCCCCCCAAAATCAGATCAACATCGAATTGTCTGAAGAGATAGCAGAAGGGATCTATTCTAACCTGGCAATGATTGCACACTCGAATAGCGAGTTCGTAGTGGATTTTATTCGTCTGATGCCAGGAGTTCCAAAAGCTCGGGTTAAGGCTCGGGTTATTATCACCCCTGAGCACGCCAAAAGATTGCTTTCGGCTTTAAAAGATAATATCAGTAAATATGAGGCTACTTTCGGTCCGATAAAGCAAACCAACGAGGCGCCTCAATTTCCAATGAATTTTGGAGGTACAATTGGTGAAGCCTAGGCTAATTATTTTTAACTATCAGGATAGCCTTGAAGAGTAATTCGTGATATTATTTTTTGGAGTTCTAAAAATTTTCTAATTTCAAACTAGACATTTTTAACTAACAGCAAAATATTATGAAATTTACCCCCCCCCCCCAACAAAAACTATTAGTTCTTTTGGCATTCCTTGTTATAGGTTGTTCTGATTTTTCAGTTGATGAAATTTCAAATAAGGATAATCTGATAACTCCAACAGCAATTGATCCAAACAATATATTGTTTTTTCCTGATCCAAAATCACTAATTGATTTTCTAGAGATACAGAACAGTAAAGCTGGTTCAGAAAATTATAGAACATCTTCTGAAGGTTTTATTTCCTTTAATGCTGCTTTTATTTCAGTACTAGATGAATTTTCACAAGCTGAAGAGGAAAATGAAGCTCTTGCTATTCTTAATAAGAATCAAGATATTATTACTTTAAAAGGCGACACATATGTCCCAGTTATTAGTTCTGGATTATATGGAGAGATATGTAATCGGGATCGTATCTATCAAACTAGTAATAATGTAAATAAGGTCTTAAATGATGAGTATATTGTTTCGACAAGTAAGGATAAGTTAAGTCTGTTAAAAAAAATAGAGACAATTGATAACCTCGATACTCTTATCTTTTCTGTTAGAAAAGTGGCAAATACAGTTGATAGAACAGATAGTGGTGGAAGGACCTCGTCTGTTTGTGGTGATTCTTTTTTGGTAGATTATTTCGAAAATAATAGCGGTTGTAAGAACGACAGAAGGGTTTGGATACAGGCAAAAACTTATTTTGGCTATTTTAATGATGATTTTTATTTTCCTTGGACTGAGATTCGAGAATTTGGCGAGTTGAGAAAATGGACTTGTGGGTGGTTTCCTTATGCGACTGTCCTCAATAGCAGAAATGTTTCATTTACTGTAAACTCCTTCGGATTAGATAACCCAAACTTGGGATGGACAACTCCTCAGCTTGCTATCCGCATCCCCTTTACTGATGCGCCTGCTGATTATTATGGAACTACAGACGTGTATAGTAGATATATTTATAGACAACCTACTGGAGCTATGCTTTTTGTAGCAAACACAACAATTCCTATTAATTCTCAAGTAAATCCGCCATATGGATTCACATCAATAAGGGTTGAGGCTTCAAGCAGAGGCACTAATAATAATTGGGCAGTGGTGAGTTGTAATTAAATATAAAGAATATGAAAAGGCTAATCTTTTCTGCTGCGCTTCTTAATATTTCGCTTTTAGTAAGTGCACAAAGTATATTTCTTCCAAGTAATTTTTTAATAGCCACAGGCACTCATCAATTAAAAAATAAATCTACGAAAGTTGGGAATCCATCAACCCAATCTCTCTCGATTGGTGCCGAATGGAACTGGAAAATTTATGAACAAGTTGGAGTAAATTCTTCAATTCTTTCTGGGATATATTTCCCCTCCTTTACTTTTTCGGAAGGTGTAAGACCTTTCATCAATCTACCAATAACGGTATATTATCAGGTAGGGAATAAAGCTAAATTTAATTTAGGATTATTTTACAGGCGTGATTTTTATAAGGATTTTAGGACTAGTCAATTAGAAATTGGAGATTCACCAGCCTTCCATGACTGGGAATTGCCAGTCACTAAGCGCGCTTTTGTTGGTATAACAAGTTCAGTTCGTTATTCTATTTCTAAAAGTTTAAGCGCCAGTTTTGATGTTTTTCATATTCCAAATGTTGATGTAAAAGAGGTATCAAATGATCCTTTTGAAGAGACTGAAAAATATTATAACCTGAATGTTCAATTATCATTGTATTTCAACATTTTCACTGCAAAACGCTAAAAATTAGATTAAGGTTAACTTATTTCTTAGACGGGGGTTAGGTCTACAAAAAATTTAGGACACAATTGGCGTAGCGTAGCCTAATTCAGGGCTTTTTGATACTTAGGATGCAAAATTTCTTTAGACAAGGTTTTGCATCCTATTTTACTTTAAATACCTTTGCAGTCCTTAATTTTGAAGGGTTAATAAATAATATATAAATGCCTACCATTCAGCAACTTGTAAGAAAAGGACGGAAGAAATTGACGTTTAAGTCAAAATCTCCAGCCCTTGATTCATGTCCACAGCGTAGAGGTGTGTGTACTCGTGTGTATACAACTACCCCAAAAAAGCCAAATTCAGCCATGCGTAAAGTGGCTCGTGTTCGTCTTACTAATCAAAAAGAGGTGAATGCATATATTCCAGGAGAAGGCCACAACCTTCAGGAGCACTCAATTGTGCTAATTCGTGGTGGCAGGGTAAAAGACCTTCCGGGAGTACGTTATCACATCGTTCGCGGTGCGTTAGATACTTCAGGTGTTAGCGGTCGCCTACAAAGCCGTTCTAAATATGGTGCTAAGAGACCTAAAGCTGGTGCTGCAGCTCCTGCTGCAAAAGGTGCACCTGCAAAAGGAAAAAAATAAGTTGAGCTATGAGAAAGTCGAAACCTAAGAAAAGATATTTACTTCCTGATCCAAAATTTGGTGATACCCTTGTAACCAAGTTTGTAAATTACATGATGGAAGAAGGCAAAAAGAGTGTTGCTTACAACATTTTTTATGATGCCATTGAGCAAGTTGAAAAAAAGGCGGGCGGTGAGCCAGGTCTTGAAGTGTGGAAACGCGCTATGAATAATGTTATGCCTGCTGTGGAAGTAAAAAGCCGCAGAGTGGGTGGTGCTACTTTTCAGGTTCCGGTTGAAATCCGCCCTGAGCGTAAAGTAAACCTTACCATCAAATGGCTAATTGATTATTCACGTGCCCGTGGAGAAAAGACCATGATGGATAAGTTAGCAGCTGAAATCATTGCTGCTTCAAAAGGAGAAGGTGCTGCTATCAAGAAGAAAGATGACACACACCGGATGGCAGAGGCGAACAAGGCATTTTCTCATTTCAGATTCTAATTCCAAATGGCAAGAGATTTAAGATACACCAGAAATATTGGTATTGCTGCTCATATTGATGCAGGCAAAACAACTACCACCGAACGCATACTTTATTATGCTGGTGTAAACCACAAGATTGGTGAAGTGCACGAAGGTGCTGCTACCATGGACTGGATGGCGCAAGAGCAGGAGCGTGGTATCACCATTACTTCAGCAGCAACTACGGTTCATTGGAACTATCGCAAAAACGAATATCACGTTAACATTATTGATACACCAGGTCACGTGGATTTTACCGTTGAGGTAAACCGCTCACTTCGCGTATTAGATGGATTGGTGTTTCTTTTCAGTTCGGTTGATGGTGTTGAACCACAATCAGAAACAAACTGGCGTTTAGCAGACAATTACAAAGTTGCTCGTATCGGATTCGTTAATAAAATGGATCGCTCGGGCGCAGACTTCTTAGGTGTTTGTAAGCAGGTAAAAGAAAAATTAGGTAGCAAGGCAGTTGCTCTTCAGTTACCGATTGGTGCCGAAGAAAACTTTAAAGGAGTTGTTGACTTAATTAACAACCGCGGTATCATCTGGAATGAATCTGATAAAGGAATGACCTTTACAGAAATTCCTATTCCTGATGATATGGTTGAGGAAGCAGCTGAGTATCGTGAAAAGTTGTTGGAAGCAGTAGCTGAGTATGACGAAACTCTTATTGAGAAATTCTTTGAAGACCCTAATTCAATTTCTGAAGGTGAAATTTTAACAGCACTTCGCAAGGCTACAATCGATATGAAGATTGTTCCTATGGTGTGCGGTTCATCATTCAAGAACAAGGGTGTTCAAACCATGTTGGATTATGTGATGGAACTTCTTCCTTCACCAATGGATAAGGATGTTATTATCGGTACTAATCCTGATACCGATGCTGAAGTTGAAATACGTCCGAACATAGATGAGCCATTTGTGGGTCTTGCATTTAAGATTGCAACTGATCCGTTTGTAGGTCGTCTTTGTTTTGTTCGCGCTTATTCAGGTGTGTTAGAATCAGGTTCTTACATTCATAATACACGTTCAGGACAAAAGGAAAGAATTTCGCGTGTATTCCAAATGCATGCAAATAAGCAAAATCAGGTTGAAAGACTACCTGCCGGTGATATCGGTGCAGTAGTAGGTTTCAAGGATATTAAGACTGGAGATACATTGTGTGACGAGAAACGTCTGGTTGTGTTGGAGTCGATGGTATTCCCAGAACCCGTTATTGGTTATGCGATTGAGCCTAAGAAGCAAGCTGATGCCGATAAGTTGGGCATGGCTATTTCTAAGTTAGTGGAAGAGGATCCAACCTTGCGTGTGAATACAGATCAGGAAACTGGCCAGGTTATTTTACGTGGTATGGGCGAATTGCACTTAGAGATTATCATTGATCGTCTAAGACGCGAATTCAAAGTTGAGATTAACCAAGGTGCTCCTCAGGTTGCTTATAAAGAAGCATTGACTAAGTCAGTTGAGCACAAAGAACAATATAAGAAACAGACGGGTGGTCGTGGTAAGTTTGCGGATATCGTATTCGAAATGGGACCACGTGTGTTGGGACCTGAAGACAAGCCAGGTCTTGAGTTTGTTAATGATATTGTGGGTGGTGTTATTCCTCGTGAATTTATTCCATCTGTACAGAAGGGATTTGAGCAAGCGATGGTAAACGGTCCGTTGGCCGGATATCCAATCGATTCAATGAAAGTAAGATTGTTCCACGGTTCATACCATGATGTGGATTCGGATTCACTTTCGTTTGAATTGGCAGCTCGTCTTGGATTTAAAGAAGCTGCAAGAAAGTGTGGTCCTCAACTTCTTGAGCCTATCATGGGTGTAGAAGTAATTTCTCCGGATGAGTACACTGGTTCTGTAACCGGTGACTTGAACAGAAGAAGAGGTATCATGAAAGGAATGGATACTCGTGGTGGGGCTCAGGTAATTAAAGCAGACGTTCCGTTGTCTGAGTTGTTTGGATACGTAACTGATTTGAGAACTATCACTTCAGGTCGTGCTTCAGCAACATTGACATTCGCACACTATGCGCCAGTTCCTAAGAACTTGGCCGATAAAGTAATTGATGAAGTAAAGGGCGCTGTTGCCACAAAATAAATATCTAAAAGACGTTTAGATTATGAATCAGAAAATCAGAATTAAGCTAAAGTCTTACGACCATAATTTGGTTGATAAGTCTTCTGAAAAAATTGTACGCGCAGTAAAGGCGACAGGTGCTGTAGTTAGCGGACCAATTCCCCTTCCAACAGAAAAAGAAAAATTTACAGTACTACGTTCACCACACGTAAACAAGAAATCACGCGAGCAGTTTCAATTGTGCACGTATAAGCGTTTGGTAGATATCTACTCAAACAGCGCGAAGACAGTTGATGCGTTGATGAAACTTGAATTGCCAAGTGGAGTTGATGTAGAGATCAAAGTCTAGATATTAGTTAAAGTTTGTTTTCGAAAAGAGCCCCGCGTTTCGCGGGGTTTTTTTATTATGCACTAGAAGTTTTCAGATCACAGATTTAACAGGTAGGTCATTTTATTGGAATCTATTTAGTCAGCCCTTAAAAAGCTGAAAGGGTTAAGATTAATGAGAATATGAATTGATTTTAGTTGAAAAAATCTGCAAGAAAGTAGAGTTTTATATCGAAAACCTTGCAGATTTTTATGCTCTCTACAAAAGCCTCTCC
>JBGSIM010000026.1:0-1524 GCA_041742535.1 Cyclobacteriaceae bacterium
AAAACTTGAGGTCGTTTGTCCTGATATTTTTTCCAATAATCGCTTTTGGAGTCCTGTAGCATGTACTGGTGGGCTTTGCATCTTTTTAGTGCTAAGGTATACCTTTAATTCATACGTCATTCGATGGATGCGCCACTAGTATTTTGGCCGCCGCTAAATAGATTTCCAATTATTTTAACATTGCTAATCTTTCCTGATGCGTCTATACCTGATGCTACAGGTGTCGAACCGCTTGATGGAGAGGTCGGGGTGGCATAGGTCTGAAATCTATTTTGAGTAATATTGAAGATATTGTTACCCAAGTTGCTTAAAGCACTTACCAACTTAATACCAGTGGCGTGTCCTGCAGTACTAATTATAAAGTCGTTATCGTAAATATTTACATTTAACCCTGGCGATATAAAATCAACCAACTGTATGCCAAAAAAGTCTTCGTCAACGATACTCGGGCAATAATATTGAATGGTACACTGTCGGATATCGACATCAACGGTTGCCCAGTACTCATTATCTTGGAAAGGCTGTATTGCATAACGCAAACCAGTGCTTGATACTACATAATTGGGAAGGAATTCGGAAACATAGAAAAAGGACGATGTTAACTTCAGGCCATGAGTTTTATCTATCTTGATCCCATACTCTCCATAGTTGAAAAACAAACTTGAAGTTAAGTCCACTCTGCCTCTTTCCATTTCTATGCAAGACTGTCGAATATCTCGAAAAATCAAACGGTGGCCTTTGATTATCGCGGGTTGTCCTTCAATTTTAATCCCAAACTTCATATTACGGAATTGCACCTCTTCGGTATTTACGCCAGTTTTACTGGCAAATACCGTAGGCATATTTTTGGCATATATTCCATGATCAGAGATTTGAGAAGAGGTGCCCGTAATCGGGGAAGAGCATTTGAAGAATGTTTCGCTCAGTTTTACCAAAATAGGAGGATTGGACGCATAAGCATTATGCTCAAGCCATATCCCTGTCAGGTTACGATCAAAAGTTGTCTGACTTATTTCCAAGATAGATTTAACATAGCGAGCACTTACTGCTTTTTCAGCATCTTCTATAAATGTACTGTTTTTTGAGGTAAAATAGGTGTCGTTAAGTAATCGAATTCCCTTCCACAACCCGGTACATCCATGAAGGTCTGTGTGATCCAAGGTTAAAAAAGCGCCTTCTTCTACAATTATTTCAACTCCGGGTGATATAAAAACTGTGGCATCCTTAAAAGTAAATTCCGTGTTGGCAGTAATACTGAAGTCTTCTACAATACATATAACACCGGAAATTTCGTCAGTTGAAAGCTGTGATGAATTTTTAATTGTAGTGCCGAGTGTGAGTGAGCAGGCAGGAAGTGGAGACTGATCGCAAAAGAGGGACGAAGGCTCACCGACAAACACAATTGGACTTCTACAGCTATCCGATTGAGCCCTCAAGGGGTGGCCAAAACTACCCCACACAAATAGAAGAACGGTGATTGTAAATTTGGAAAAGCTTTGTGCGGCGGTGCGGCGGTGCGGCGGT
>JBGSIM010000027.1:0-2019 GCA_041742535.1 Cyclobacteriaceae bacterium
AACAGAAATTCTTCTGAAATATTTCAGTGAACAGAAAACTGAATTTGTTTATTCACCCGTTGATGTATCCCAAACTGTGCTGGATCAACTTCAACAGCGGCTCGAAAAATCAGTACCTCAATTATCCATTCAAAGCATACATGGAAAATATGAGGAGGCACTGGATCAGCTTTACAGATCTGAACTTCGAAAGGTGTACCTCTTTATGGGGGCGAACATTGGCAATTTCAGTGTAAAAGAAGCAACCCAATTTGTTACTAATATCTCTGATTCAATGCAACGTGGTGATCAGTTGCTGATCGGCTTTGATTTAAAAAAAGATCCCCGCCTGATTCAGGCAGCGTATGATGATCCTCATGGCATTACGCGCGACTTCAATATGAATTTACTGGTTCGCTTAAATCGTGAATTAGGAGCACAATTTCAGTTGGATCAATTCGTCCATTATCCTTACTACAATCCTGAAACCGGAATGAATAAAAGCTACCTGATAAGTTTAAAAGATCAGGATGTGTATTTCGAAATGTGTGATAAGTATGTTCATTTTAATCGGTGGGAAGTTATTCATACCGAAGTGTCGCAAAAATATGACAGGCAAATGATTGAAGACCTGGCTGCACAGGTAGAGTTAGAAATAGTTGAATTCTTGTATGACTGTAAGCATTACTTCTGTGATGTTTTGTTAGTCAAAAGATAAGAGTTATTCTATTCAAGTCTTCTGTCGTAAATGCTTGGGAATAAGGATTAACTCAAGACCTTCAAAGACTATTTCTGTTCCTATGGCTAATACAGCTGCGGAAGTGTGGTCTTGTCACTACCGCTTTTACCAAGAATGCCTGTTATCTTATTTTTATTAAATGCAACTTCCATTACCCATTTTGTTTTGATGCACTGCGGCCATGAATGCTCACCAGATAAGGAACCAGATAACTCAAAAGGGCTGACACCCAGCGTTGGGATGTCATTTGCCCATGAAACAGAGCGACACCATGATTAATAAAAAGCAGAATGGACCCTACCAACAGAGCAACTTTTAATGCTGGGGCTGCCATGTACGGATTAATCAAATTTGAAAAGAAGTTTTTCATCCGTTTCTACGGTTATCACAACAAATACAAAAATCCAAACGCAGCAAAATGATTGCTCAATCCGCGGCCCGAAAAAGCATACTCACCGAACAAAGTAAAGCGTTTAAAATTTCTATGTGTTCCCAGGCCAGCTATAGGGCCCCATTCATCGCTTGTCGTAATTTCCTGTTCATGAGAATAATTTGCACCAGCCAATGGATAGACGCCTACCCACTTTGTTTCAAAAATATAATGAACCATTAAATTCAATTCAGTTATCTCCTTTTCTTCACTTATAAATCGCGCCAGCTCAGGCCCGAAACAGATGCGTTTGTTAATATTATAATAGATCCGTGCATTGATACCTGCTGTATTTAATTCAAATGAATATGGGACAGCAAGACCCACCACGAAAGAAGTCTTTCTAAGAAAACAATGATGACCGGCAAATTCTGGAGCGGGTGTTTCTTGTGCGTTAGCCTGCGTGGCAACAGAAAGAATAAGGATTAAGCAGATTATTTTAATTTGAATACCCTCGCACTGCATATAATAATGTCATGAAGACTTCAATTAACTCATTTTCGCTCACTGATGATGTAGGATGGCTGACAAATTGCAAAATTACCAGCCAACATAGGAAGGTGGCCTGATCCCTTTCAGGCGAAGGTATACCATGAGCTGTGCCCTATGATGCGTTTGATGATCATTAATCAGATTAATAATTTGCAGTTTATTCATTGGGCCAGAAAAAAAATTCACGGGCTCTGCTAACTCATTAGGATGAAACGATTTCATGGTGGCGATTGCGTAGTCGTAAGACCGATGAATCACACTAATAACAGAATCTTTTCTTGTCAGATTAAGCTCTTTTTTGCTGACTGGATTTTTACCTTGCGTTAAATAAGATGAGGTAAGCCAGCCCATATTCTCTGATATATGCAACAATTGCCTT
>JBGSIM010000028.1:0-109984 GCA_041742535.1 Cyclobacteriaceae bacterium
GATGTTCTTGACCACAATGGTCTAGCTCCTGAACTCGTAAAAATAAAGCAATACAGTAATGGGGTAATTTCAACTGACCCATTGGTAAAACGTTTTCGCGGTGCATACATTGTTAGTGATGTAGCACGAGAGATAGTAATACCAATCGTTAACCGAAGCTTATCAGGCGGGCGCATTGCCTCAGTCGCTAAACATTCATTACAACATGAAGATTGGGTTGTTAACTTAAGTGTTTATGATGGTGATTTCAGAAATGAATTGTTTGGTTTTGGTATGAATAAGAAAGCATTGGAGACGTTGGATATTTATGATGATACTGAGCTTCCACTCCTTCCGGGAATGAGTTCTTTCGATTACTCATTTAGATCCTTCCATTCTAAGAAATTGACAAGCGATATCGTACCAACAATGGAAAATTATAGTTGGGAATCAACATTAAATGCTGGCAGAGATGTAACACTTACCTGGGACAATAGTTACTTTGGTGATAATGATAAACAACTTGTACTGGAGAATGCATCGGATGTTCATGTAGTTGATATGCGATATATTACTCAAATTAAGTTGCGCGAAGGGGCGCACACATTGAAATTTCACTATGGAGACATTGATTATATAAAGGAACAATTAATTGAAAAGGAGAGCCGGGTGGGTAATGTTTATCCTAATCCTGTAAAGAAAAGTGAAGGGGTAATTTCTGTTGCTCTTAGTTTGCCGGAAGGTAAAAATGAAGTAGCACTTGAATTAAAAAATTCATTAGGGGTTAGTATGACTTCCTTGCAGTCCGCTGCCTATAATGGAGGAAGGCAAACTATTCGTTGGCAAACAAATATGGATCAGTTGTCTCAAGGAGTTTATCTATTGAGAGTCTCGATTAGAGACTCCAACGGAGTAAGCAAGAACTCTTATCAAAGAATTATTCTCGAATAATTCTACGCACTCATCGTATCATACACCACGACCTTTTCCCAAAGGGCTGAACAATCAGCTATAAATTTTTGATGGATGGGATGATCCTGATATGTCTTTTGCCCAGCTGTATCATCAAAAAACATAAGTTCAGAAACAGAGTAACTATTGTCAACAACATCGCGTTTTTCGGTGGAGGCGGGAACACCCACATGAATCTTGCGGATAGTTTCAATCTTTGATAACGATTTTACACCGGCAATTAGTTTTGCTAAATCTTCTTTTGAGTCTGGATTTTTTAACCAGAAAAAGACATGATGAACAAGGGCAGGCTTTTCTTCTTTCATAGTTAGGGATTCAATGGCTGGTGCCAAAGTTAGTAAAGAAGCACTGGCAATAAACTTTCTACGAGTTGATTTTGTCATGATGTATAAATTTTAGATTATATACGCTGTTGATTAGTCTTAATATGAATATCTCTTTGAGGAAATGGAATACTAATATTTTGTGAGCGGAAATTCTTATCGATATCAAATCGTAAATTACTTTTTACAAATTCTACCTGAAAAATACTGTTTGTCCAGAAATAGAGTTCAAATTTTAGTGCGCTATCACCAAAATCAACAAATCGAACAAAAGGCCCATGTTGGTCGTCCTTGTTTTCTTGAATGATCTCGGAATGATTTTTTACACAATCAAGTAAAATAGTTCGCACTTTTTCTACATCACTACCGTAAGCAACACCTACTTCTACTTTAAATCTGGTACTCTCAGAACTATGGCTCCAGTTTGTGATTTTCTCGACAATAAACTTGTGATTGGGCACAATAATCATAATGCCATCTCGTGTTAACACTTGTGAAGTACGGAGGTTCACCGATAAAATTTTACCTACCATACCATCTAATTCGATTACATCGTCTACTTTAATAATTCCTTCAATAAGAATAAATATTCCAGATACCAGGTCTTGAAAAATTTGTTGAAGACCTAATCCCAAACCAACGAGTAGCGCAGCAGAACCGGCTAGCAAGAACGTGACGTGGATTCCAATTAACTCCAATGCATAGACGAAGGCAATTGTCCAAAAGAGGTAAGCAATGAGCTGATAGAACGCTTTTTGTCTACCTGCGTCAACATTTCGTTTTAGGAAAAGCCGAGTTAGTACTCGTTTGATTAGGAATAACACAATACGAACAATAACCAATAAAAGGATAATTGACACAAGAGAGCCTGTTGTCAGAATATATTGTCCGTTTTTAAAAATCACATAGTCAAAAAATTCATCCATATTAATCCTTCTGATAATTGATTGATAGCGGAGGGAGACCGGTTACTTCAAAGGTAGCGGAGGCTAATGTAACAGAGCCATTTGTTTGTTTTATCTCATTTAAGATCGTTGTGAATAGTTGATCCTTAACAATACGCCTCCGTTTGTAATCGACAACATATCGAACTGTAAACTCAATCCAGTTGTCGTTGAAAATTAATGTTACAATAGGGTCAGTCTTCGCATTTTCAACTCTATATTTATTAGTCATGGTTGCCCACGTTGCAATAGCCTCCTTTGTAAATTCTGCAGTTACTTCATTCACTACCTGATAGAAAATAGCTCGTGCTTTCTCATGATCACTGCCAAAGCGAATAGGTATTTTTATTTCATCCCATAAAAAAGGAAAGTCACTTGAATAATTAAATACAGGCTCTTTAAACACATAACTATTTGCAATGCGCACAATTCTGCCGTTATACAAATCACCATCCACCCACTGTCCAGTTTCCATGAGTGTAGTGCGCAAAATGCCTATGTCTATAACATCACCCCTTATACCACCTAATTGAACTCTATCACCTGGCTTATAGAAGTTACCAAATAAAAGTGCAAGCCAGCCTGCAAAACTTGCAATTACTTCTTGCAACGCAAAGGCAATTCCTGCACCGGCCACACCCAGTGCTACTGTTAGCCCACCCAGCTTTGAACTGTAAACAATTATGATTACGATTATTACGAGCAGGTAACCGCCAAACGTAATTGCCTTTTTGGATTTATACTGAACATCATTACCGAGATGAGTTTTTGAGATTTGCTTTTTAATAAACCATACAATTATCCAGATGATTACTATCCAGAGTAAAATAATAACTGGGTTGTGAAAGTATTCGGGAACGTTAAGGCTATATAGAAATTTCTCCATTATTCTTTTTTACCTTCTTGAGTATTCTTTATTGAAACGTTGAATGAAGGAGCCTGATAACCTTTCGGCAGGTAACTAGGAGGTATAGTCATGATATTTCCATCGCGCGCAGCTCGGTAATGTGGTGATAGTATTTCCACACCCGCTTCATTGAACTGATCCTGAATGTTTTGATGAAGATCAGAATAGATACCAGCCATACGATGCGATTGTTCAGTAAAGGCATTGATCTGATAAGCAACATAAAAATCATCCAAGCTTGTTTGCAGCACAAAAGGTTTATGATTTTCGTCTTGCATAATTCCGTTTGTTGCGGTGGCTGCTTTTAACAAAAGTTCATGCACTTGTTTCCATGGCACATCATACCCAATGGTTACACCTGTATGGAGGATGAGACCACTTTCTTTTGCTGAAGAAGTATAGTTAACGGTAGATCCGGCTAAAATAGTTGAGTTAGGGATTGTGATGTTTTCATTTTTAATAGTGCGGATGCGAGTAACCAGCAAAGATTTTTCAATCACATCACCCGTTATGTCTCCAATTTTTATACGATCACCAATTTTAAAGGGCCGCATATACGTAATCACCAATCCTGCAACAGCATTGGAAATAGCGGATGAAGATCCCAACGAAAAGAGAATACCAACAAAAACAGAGACCCCTTGAAAAATTGGTGAGTCTGATCCTGGAAGGTATTTGAAAATGACAACGAAACTAAAAGCATACACTAAAAACTTTACAATGTTTAGGGTAGGCTTAGCCCAATCCGGATAGAAACCAGGTAACATCAGTGCCCCGCTTTCAATTTCACCGGCAATAAATTTTAAGAATTTTACAACGTAATGAGTTACCGCTACTATAACGATAATTGAAAATAAATTTGGCAAGTAATTGATAATTCCGCCAAAAACTTTTTTAAGAGGAGTGAGAATCCAGCTAATTAATGTCTCCGCAATACCACGCGTCCAGGGGAAGACACTAAAAAGTAATGGAAGTGCAATGTAAAGGGCAAGCGCAATTACCAGAAGACGAACGATATTTGTTAAGAATAGGATTACTTGTAACTCCCGATCACTATCCAAAAACTGATAGCCACGAAACTGAATGCCTTTTAATGCACTGTCTTTTAGATCTATCAGTCTTTTATTTATTCTTTTAAAGAGCTTGTTGATTAAACGGATGACAACATAAATGCCGCCTAAAATTAAAATGATGGCTAGAATGCGGAGCGCTATGTTCAATATACTGTTTGATTTTCGCTCGGCACTTATTGCATCAGCTATAAGCGTACGATACTCAACGGCAATTTCTTTTGGCTTTCTATCAAACCATAAAGCCTCTAATTCATTAACACTCATCACCATAAAATCTTTGTAAATAATTTCGGCTGATTCATCGGCTTCATGCACAGTTAATGAATCAGGACTGAAACTATAATCATCGTAGAGTTTGTTAATCTTACTACTTATTGCATCGGCACGATCTTTAGCATTGAAACTCCCCACCCTTGTGTACACTAAAAATAGAGTATCCCCGAAAGGAGCTACTGGAAATCCATTTGCTGAGGATTTTAACTTTTCAAGTTGTTGATACTGATTTTCTTTTTTTATTGAGTCTTCTTGCTCAGTTTCTTTTAATTTTTCTAATAGCGCTTCTCGCTGTCTGTTAGAGGCTGATCCTTTTAGGTTCTCAATTTGACTTAATAAGTCAGCCCTACGCATTGAATCTGCCCTATGGATGCTATCCATCTGCTTTAGATAGATGGTTGTTTTATCTAATGCGATTGAATCATTTTTTTGTTTTAAAGTGTCTTTCTTTTGACCCAATACTATGGTAGGAAGCCAAACAGTAACTACTAGTACTAATGCAAGTATGGTTTTCATATATCGATTAACTCAAATAGTATCATTGTCTTTTTTTTGTTCGCCAGGATATCCCTGTGCTCATAAAGTAATCATTTATTCCATAATTACTTCCATAGCCACCATAGATGTCCAGTTGTAAATCGGGTGTAAGCAGCCATGCAAGCCCGGTATCAAAATTGATAAAAAAATCGCCTCCTCCATAAACTCCAAATGTTTCTACAAAAGCCCCTAGTTTTTCAGTGAAGGGAAACGCGAGATTTATAACGTATGTACCTGCCGGAGAACTGTTATTCCCGTTCCATGTGGCGCCCCAGTTTGTTATTAGTGTGAAGGTTTTAGAAAGTTGTTGGCTGGTAACAATAATAAAGCGTGGAGCAATGTGATCAATTTTGTAATCTTCGCTTAGTACAGGCAGGCGTAATCTGAATTGAAATCCAATATTAGGTATTAAGCCTTTACCGGTATAGATATGATAACGCATACCCAAATCCAGTGCACTAAGGCCGCTGGTTTTTTCTTTAACAGAGTTCTCGCTTAACGTTTGTGTTCTGTAATCCAGCAACGCACTAATTTCAAAAGGTTCGGTAAGGCCATAACGCAAGACTGTGTTATTTGAAAATCCCTTAATCGTTTGTGTACCATTTTTTTCATTTGAACCGTAGTAGTCAAATCCACTTTGAACTTGAAAAATTCTGGTGCCTACAGTAAATGCCCCAATAGCCTGACCAGGCCTGCCCGTGCGGATGATTTCATTAAACTGAGCTGAAATCATAGTGTGTAAGGGTAACAAAATGAAAGTGAGTAAAAGTCTAGGCATAGTAATATTGAAAAGTTAGCTAGAATATAGGTTAACGGCTAGGCTAGTGTTAAATAATTTTATTTCTACAGGCTGGTATTTATTTCGGGTCTTTTGGTTTAGGGTAAAGGATATAAAAAAAGCCCCTTAAAGGAAAGAGGCTTAAGGGACTTGGTGCGTTGAAGGATTATACCCCAATTGGATTTTTACCGTTCTTAACAGAGGCTATCATATCCTTAGCCTTAGCATAGGTATTACCAACTGAATCAGAAACATCTTTTGTTTTATCGGCAATCATCGCTCTTGTTTTAGATCCCTTCATGGGCGCAAACAAGAGTCCAAGTGTTGCTCCTAATAAAGTTCCTACTGCAAATCCGGTTACTATTTTCGTTGTATTTGTCATAATATATTTTGTTTATGGTTAACTAACTCCGAAACTTTCGGAGCACTCGATTACCTCCCGTGAGGATTTTTTCTTTTTTCATCAACATTTCGTTGCGAAATGGAGATTACCAGTGCCGTTATGCGATTGCAAACTCTACATGATTGCTTTCAATCGACTTAGGCTTCAACGCCTCAATTCTATATAAATCTTTTCTTCTGTCGCGCAAGTTGGTTACCGATCCTTTGTGATTAAGATCTTTCAATAACTCAAGATCAACATCAACAATTAACGTCATTTCTGTATTAGGTGTAGCTTCTGCTTTTACCCCATTGGTTGGGAAGGCGAAGTCGGAAGGAGTAAACACTGCCGATTGAGCATACTGAATATCCATGTTATTCACCTTCGGTAGATTACCCACACATCCTGCAATTGCAACAAAACATTCATTTTCAATAGCTCTTGCTTGCGAACAGTATCGAACACGCCCATAAGCGTTTTGAGTATCTGTTAAGAAAGGAACGAACAAAATATCCATACCATCATCGGCCAGTAATCTTGATAATTCAGGGAACTCAACATCATAACAAATTAAGATTCCAATTTTGCCGCAGTCTGTATCGAACGTTTTTAACGAATCGCCACCTACCATTCCCCACGACTCACGTTCGCCTGGCGTAATATGTATTTTTTGATATTCTTCGGTAGTTCCATTGCGATGACACAGATAACCTATGTTATATAGTTTTCCGTCACGCAAGTCAGGGAAACTACCCGTAATGATATTTGCATTGTAGGCAATCGCCAATTGCGAAAACTTTTCTTTTAGCGGCTTCGTGTACTTAGCCAATCCTCTGATTGCTTCCGCTTCTGTCAGGTGATTATACTCCGACATCAGTGGTGCATGAAAGAATTCAGGGAAAAGAATAAAGTCTGCTTTATAACCTGATGCGGCATCTACAAAAAATTCTACTTGTTCGCATAGCGCATCAAAATCTTTAAACGGTCGCATTTGCCATTGTACTAATCCTAATCGAACATCCGTCTTTTTCTCGTTCAGCAATTTTAACTTTGGTTCGTAATAGATATTTATCCATTCGATAAGCGCGGCATAGTCCATCGATTCAACATCGCCAGGCATGTAGCCTTTTAATATTTTCCTTACGTGAAAACCATTGCTGATTTGAAAGGTGAGCGTTGGGTCATACAACTCTTTATGCTTTACTTTTTCTATGTATTCTTTCGGAGTAAGACTCTCCGCATGTTCACCATATCTTGGCAACCGGGCTCCGGCAATAATGGCACGAAGATTTAATTTTTCACAAAGCTCTTTTCGCGCATCATACAATCTCCTTCCTAATCGCAATCCGCGATGATCAGGGCTGATAAATATTTCAATACCATATAAAACATCTCCATCCGGGTCATGACTTTTAAATGTATAATCACCCGTAGCATCTCTATAGGTATGGTTATCGCCTAAACTTTTATAATCAATTAGTAGCGAGAGTGCCGCTCCAACTAGTTTCCCATCCACTTTAATACAAAGTTGTCCTTCAGGAAAAAGTTTTAGCAAATGTTCGATTTGATGATCACGCCAATAGGCTCCCCAAAGAGCGTATGATTCTAACATACTTTCTTTAAGACCTAGATAATCGTTTATGGTTAAATGGGATACTTCTACTTTCATATAGTTGTTTTTGATATTTATTTTAAATGATTTCCTACAAAATGGCGTGTGCCTTGTCCTTTATTTTGGAGTTTTGATTAATAATAGCTGATAAAGATTTTACAGGATCGCCAGAAATTTCGGGTCTGATGCTGAGCACTGGATAGTGAGCATGATTCACAATGTCTTGTGTGTAAGGTCCCAAAAAGAAATCCTTAAGGGATGAATCCAGTGTGGCAGTAATTACAATCAAATCAGGCTTCTCTGTTTCTGAAATTGTTAACACCTGCTTCGAAACATCTTCACAATAATGAATCTCACTTTGATAGATAACATTGTCTTCAGTAATTTTTGAATGCACCGAGTTTAGTAATTCTTTCATTTCAATGAATCCTGTTGTATCATTTTTCTTTACAATGCCAGCAATGGTCATGCTCGAGCCATTCTTTTGAATGATGGGGCGCACCACATCATATTTATCCAACGCATTGGGCACCATTCGAATGGGAAAGAGAATCTTTTTGAAATCAATCCAGGTATTGCTGCCAGGTATCGTTAACACGGGACAGGGTGAGTTTTTAACAACCCGATATGCGTTTGATCCTAAAAAGAATTCGCGCAAGCCGGATGCACCATGTGTTCCCATCACAATTAAGTTGGATTCTTTATGAAGAGCCCATCTGCAAATTTCGTCAGCAGGATTACCCGATTGAATAATATGATTGATAACGAGATCGTGTCTTGTTCTTAATTTTTTTGCCAGCTCATTTAAATTTTCATTGGCATTTTTTACTAAGTCAGGTAGAATAGCACCTGTTGCTCCGCCTGCTTCTGGTGGAAATAACACATACGTGTTTTCAACAACGTGAATGAGCGTGAGGGTTGCTAACTGTCGCTTACAAATTGCAATTGCTGTTTCTAGGGCATTCAATGACACCGTGGAAAAATCAATTGGCACTAATACTTTTTTTATTTTATAGGTTTCCATGATTATGTACTTTTTTAAAGTATGAATTCAGTTACCTGAATCATTTGTACAAATTTACCCAGAATAGGCCATTTCGAGTGGTGCAATTGAAGAGGGATATGGCACTTTTTACTTATCTTGCATTTATGTCTTCTCAAATTCCGGTCTATACTATTGAATCCCTTAAATCAACAGATTCAGAAAAAAAGGACTTTGACTTCTTTCGGTTTGAATACTTTGCCAAAGACATAGAGCATTTGCGTGAGCCCCATCAACATCATTTTTATACGTTCATATTAGTTACAGGGGGCGGGGGAAGTCATGCTATCGATTTTCAGGAACACAGTTTAATTGCCAGCAGACTTTTTCTAATTGCACCTGGCCAGGTTCATGCATGGAATGAATTAAAAAAAGTTAGTGGGTTTGTGGTGTTGTTCAATGACAGTTTCATGGCTTTATCAAAAGGGAGAAAGATGATGTCGGCTTGGCCTCTCTTTAGAACTAACCAACCAGCCTATTTTGATTTAGATGGAGTTGAACTCGCAAAGTGGGTGGAAGAATTTAAATACATTGAACTTGAAAGGGAGCGCAATGATGATTATTCAAGAGACGCAATTTTTTATGCTCTAAGTTTATTGTTGGTTCGGGCAACCCGGTTAAGCCAAAAGACTCAAGGAAAGAGAACCCTGGTAACACAAGATTTTCTTTTCACTTTTCAGGAATTGATTGAAGAGAATTTTCTCATCCTGAAAACTCCTAAGCAGTATGCCGAGAAGATGAATGTAACGCCTAACTATCTTAATGCACTGTGTAAAAAGAAATCAGGTAAGTCAGCAGGGGAGTTAATCAGGCAACGAGTGCTATTAGAGGCAAAGCGATTGCTGGCTCATACTAAACTTTCGGTTTCAGAAATTTCCTTTAAACTGGGCTTTGAAGATAATTCGTATTTCGGACGATTCTTTAAAAAGTATAATGGATTAACGCCAGACCAATTCCGATCGAATCAAAATAAGAGATAATTTCTTTTTAGACTTCATTTTGTAACCTTTTTAAGGTGCCAGGGTAACTAACTCGAATTGTGACAAAAAGCATTGACCTGATGAGTGATGAAGAAATTATGGAGACCGTGAAAAACGGGGATCTCCAGCAATCAGCCATGCTTTTTGACCGGTACCACAAACGGATTTTTAATTTTTTGGCTCGTATGGCAATGGATAGGGAGGTAGCGGAAGACTTAACACAGAACGTTTTCCTGCGCATGCTCAAGTATCGCCACACGTACAATCCAGAAATGAAATTCCAATCGTGGATATACCAGATGGCTAGAAACGGTTTTGCGGATTATTATAAACAGCAAAAACAACGAACACCTGTGAAAATAGAATTGGAAAAGTTGATGGATAATGTGCCGGAAGGAATGGATTCACTGGAGCAAGAAGAGAACGAGAAGAAACTGATTCGGGCACTAGCCCAATTGCCGGATGATTACCGTGAGTTGTTAGTCCTCACCCGGTTTCAACATTTGAAATATGAAGAGGTAGCAGGATTTTTAGACATGACCGTAGCGAATGTAAAAGTAAAAGTGCATCGCGCCATTGGTCAGTTGCGACAAAATTATTTTGAACTCGAAAAGTTATGAGTATGGAAACTGAAAAGTGGGAGAGCAGAATTATCGATTACATCGATGGAAAAGGAACAACCGAAGAGTGTGCTTTGGTTGAAAAGGAATTAGCGAGTAATGAGGAACGCTATAAGTTGTATGAGCAGTTGCGTGATGTAATTCAGTCGATGGATAAAGTGGTAACTCTGGAGCCATCGGGTAAGCTTAAAGCAAAATTTGAAAGTGCTTTGCATCAGGAAATCAGCAATCAAAAGAAAGCAACACGAACAATTTTCTTTTCACCAATGATTTATAAAGTGGCCGCAGTTCTTGCCTTAATGATCATGGGCTCAGCAATTGGTTATTGGATTAATAGAAATAATGAGCATGAGAGACAATTGGTTGAATTAAAGACCCAGCTCGAAGAAAACAGGCAAATGATGCTTGCCATGTTAGGCGATCAGCAGTCTGCAAGTCAGCGTATGGTGGGGGTATCAGTAGCATATGAATTAGAAACAGCAGATACCAAGATTATAAATGTACTGGTGAAGACGATGAATGAAGATACAAATACTAATGTGCGGCTGGCAGCATTAGAAGCACTTAGTAAATTCAATACAGAAGATAATGTTCGGCAGGCATTGATAAATTCTCTAACCACTCAAAAAGATCCGGTTGTTCAGATAGCGCTTATTCAATTGCTAGTTAAGCTGAAAGAAGATAGAGTTGTGAAGCAATTGGAAAAACTAACAAAAGATGCTTCAACCATGAAAGCAGTAAAGGATGAAGCCTATACAGGAATATTAAAACTTTCATAATGGAATTTCTCACTGCAGAGAGAATGACTATTTATGAATCAAAAGGGAGAGAAGCCCCCCTCTCCTTTGGAGAGGGGTTGGGGGTGAGGTATAAACAAAACGAAAGAAAAATTAAAAAAATAAGATCATGAAAAATGTACTTGTTGTTGTATTAGCCTGGATTGCCGTAAACACGGCCATGGCTCAGGAGTTTAAAGTGGCAAAAAGCTCGGGCCGCCTCGAAATAAATATTGGTAGGGTTACTGTTGAAGGCCACAATGGAAACGAAATAATTTTCTCATCCCGTAATTACAAAGACCATAAGGATGAGCGGGCAGAAGGACTCCGCGCGATTAATGGCTCCGGATTGGAGGATAACACTGGACTTGGAGTTAATGTGACACAGAACGGAGATGTAGTAGAAGTCAGCCAATTGAAAAAGATGAACTCACCCGATGTAAAAATTCTGGTACCAAAAGGAGTAATCGTTTCTTTCTCACATCAGTCTCAGTATGGTGGCACAGCTGTGTTTAAAAACATGGAGAATGAAATTGAAGTCTCTGCGAATTATAACAGCATTGAGATGGAAAATGTAACAGGTCCTCTCACAGTTAAGACAGTGTATGGTCACGTGGAAGCAAACTTAAGTACCAATGTCAAAGGCCCGGTTTCAATAGTGTCAATCTATGGATATGTAGATGTTACGCTACCGGTTTCTATCAAGGCGGATTTGAAAATGAGTACTTCGTATGGTGAGATCTTGGTTGCCCCAGAATTCAAAATAGAAATTGATAAGAAAGGTGAGTTTGTTCAATACAATGACCGGGTGAGCGGCAAGGTAAATGGTGGTGGTATGAAAGTCGATTTCAGATCAGACTACAGCAAAATTTATCTTAGAAAGAAATGAAAGCAGTTAGCTCAATTCTTCTAACCTTATTCACCGGAGTTTTGCTTGCGCAGACTCCGGTAAATAAAACGTATCCGGTAACGGCTGGTCAAAAGATTTCTTTCCGGTTTGATTATCCCGAGTTAGTTAAAATCACTACATGGGATCAAAATGAGATTGCAATTGTTGGATCAGTTAGTATTAATTCAGGCGAGAGTGATGATGCGTTTGAGTTGCTTCAATCTAATTCAGGTAACACAATTTATATTGAGAATAAGATTAACAATCTAAAAAATCTACCTAAGCGCATTACTGTAAATCGAGGTAATGAAAAACTTACGTTTAAATCGGAAGAAGACTATAGAAAGTATTGCAAAGAGATGGGCAGTAATTTTAATGTAAAGTCCTGGGGTGTTGATATGGATATTTTGCTTGAAATAAAAGTCCCCAGAAATATGGAGACTAAGTTGGAGTGTGTATATGGATTGGCTGAGGTAAAGAATTTTTCGGGTCCGCTTTCGGTAGAGGCAACCTATGGAGGTGTAGATGTTTCAGTGCAAGAAAAAGCAACCGGTGAATTAACAGCAGAAACCAGCTACGGCCAGATCTATTCTAATCTCGATTTGAAATTTACGGGCTCGGAGTTTAAAGATTTTCATACTGTTGTTTCAGCGAAACCCGGCACGGGTCCTAAGTATTCCTTCGAATCGAAATACGGGAATGTATATTTGAGAAAGGTGTTATAAATTATTAATGAAGTTCGTGCAGATAAGAAAAAATTGCTTTTAGTTCATCATCTGAATAAGGAAAATCTTTTACTGGCATATACTTGCTCAAAACTTTTCCATCAGGAGTTATGCCGGTATGAAATAATTCAACGAACCCAGCCTCTGTCCACTTACCTAAGTTACCAGATGAAGGTATATTTGGAATTGGAGGCTCTTCCGGAGAGTGAGCAGGAGCACCTTTAAAGTCATTTGCGTGACACCCTTTACATGAAGTAGCCAAATATTCGCCAGATGTAGCATCGGTAGTAAGTGCCACCACATCAGGATAAGTTGCATCATGATCAATTAGTTCTGCAGGAAACATGGGTATCTCATCCAAAAAAGTTACAATTCTACCAATTGGTTTTAATTCATGTTTAGGATGTTCTTTGTCTACCGGAGGTTGGGCTTTCAAAAAGCAAATTAGCGCAGCCAATTCCTGATTTGAAATATGGGATACTTCATGCGATGGCATAAACCAAACAGATTTGTTTTCACGATTCAACCCATGACGCATTACGCGAATCCAATCCTGATCGCTGGTATAATTGATACCTCCTTTACCCGATGTAAGGTTAGATGAATAGAGAATTCCAAGCGGTGACTTTTCATCTGCAAAGGCGTGTCCTTCTAATGTAGCGAGATGACAGCCAATACATCCTCGAATCTCAGCAACATGTTTACCCAAAGCGTAAGAAGCAGAATCAGTGGGTATGGTGAGTTGTTGCAGATTTACTTGATATGTTTTATTCATTCGGCTTTCTGTGTTAAAATAAGCCGTTGTGTAAAACGCAAGGATAACGATTAGTAATCCTACAATAAGGATTCCAATCCATTTGAATACTTTCTTTAACATACATGAGGGGTGGGGGATAAGGAGTTAGTTTGACTAAGATACTGATGTACCATAATATTTCAAAATTACCCTAATCATTAACCTCGAGGGTTACACTCACTCCAACTGCTTATGAAAAAACAATTCATAATTGGGCAAAAGCTCTGGGTGAGCAATCTTCACCAAATCTTTTAAAATCAAATCGGGACGTAAATACCCAAGTTCCAAAAATTCACTTCCCCCTTTTGCACCCTTTCGCGCATTGTAAGTATACACTTGCTTTTCGCGAAAGGGTTTAAACAATGTATATCTTGACTCTGCCGCTTTCACTTCTTCGAGCGAGTTAAAGGAACCAACTCCAATCCAAAGATCTGCATTTTGTGCTTTTTCATAAACACTCTCAAAACTCAATTCCAAAAACCCATTCGACTCGGTATCATTCCACAAGTATGTTGTTCCTGCATCTTTTAAAAGATGAGCAGCATAATTTTTTCCGGCAGGCATAAACCATGCATCGCCATATACAATGCCACTCATAACGGTAGGCCTTTCAGAAGTTTTACTTACTAGTTGTTGAACGGCCAGGTATTCTTTTTCAATTTCATTAAATACTGAATCAGCTTCCCTTTCCTTATTAAAGAAGAGCGCCATGAATTTTATCCACTCCGCTCTGCCCAGTGGATGCTTTTCTAAAAATTCAGCATTTACAACTACAGGAATACCAAGCTCTCTAATTTTTTTTAGTTGACCTAGGTCACTCGTCATAGTATAACTCATTACTAATTCAGGACTTAGTGAGTAAAGTAATTCCACATTCATTCCCTTATCAATTCCCAAGTCAGTTACTAAACCGTCATCAATTCTTTTTCTCATTTCTACAGAACTAATATAGTCTGTTGTTGGAAACCCAATGAGTGCATCTGTTTCATTTATGTAATCAAGCAATGGAATATGTGTGGTGGAGGTGCATACTATTTTTTTTATGGGAGTATGAATCACTTCAGTCTTGCTATCAAGTGAAGGAATCGTTTCGCCTTCAGGTATCAATAAATAATTATAGGCCTCTGTTGCACCAGGATAGGGATTAGTAATGGTTACATACGACAAGTTACCTTCTTTACGAATTGAAAAACCTTCGGCATACTTTAAATCTGTTCTTATAGCATCAACTTCTTTCTTTTCTTTTTTTGAATCACACGAAAGTGCAAGAAGCAATGTAAGAGAGGCAACAATGAAATGGGTTTTTATATAAATACTGGGGCTTTGAAGTTTCATGTCGCAAGTTTAATAAATTAATTATGTTTGCTGCCGTATTGCGGTCCCCGATTGTTTCGGGGTTAAAAGGGAACCTCGTTAAAAGCGAGGGCTGTTCCCGCAACTGTAATTCTGATTCTCGCGCAAGCGGAATACATTTTATTCAGAGTCCATTGCCCCGATAAAAATCGGGGTGAGAAGGCGAATAAAATCAGAAGAGCCAGGAGACCTGCCACACTACAAATTAATTCAGTGCTTCGGTTAAAAAGCGACTGTGATTCTTTTGATGAATGAGTTCAAACTCATTGTCATCGTTTCATTCAGCCTTTTACTCTTTTTTCAAACCTTTAAACTTTTTCAAAAATGAAAAAAGAGAGAAAAGTCTGGGCAATCACTCTAATTGTCCTTTGGTGGCTGGCACCAAACCTAACTAAAGCCCAGCAAGACTCCATTCGGCAACTCAATGAAGTTGTCATTACAGCCGCAAAATTTCCAAAGAGCCAAAGTGAAACTGGTAAAGTGCTAACGGTGATCGATGAAGATCAGATCAGGCGTAGCACTGGCGATATTACACAACTGCTTAACGGACAAGTAGGTCTAGTTGTGAATGGTGCGAATAGCAATCCGGGTAAAGACAAATCAGTTTATTTGCAAGGAGCAAAGAATGAGTACACCATTATTTTATTAGATGGTGTTCCGCTCAACGATCCTTCCGGAATTTCAGGTGGCGCGTATGACTTAAGGTTGATTTCACTTGATCAGGTTGAACGCATTGAGATCCTGAAAGGAAGTCAGTCTACATTGTATGGAAGTGATGCGATTGCCGGAGTGATCAATATTATTACCAAAAGTGGGGGAGAAAGGCCTGCGGAATTTTTAGGCACCTTGAGTTATGGAAGTTATAATACGTTTCGCGGAAATGTGGGAGTGCGAGGTAGCACAAAGGCTCTGGACTATTCTGTTGAATTCTCGCGCATAAGCACAGATGGAATTAGTGAAGCAACAGATGCAAGTACAACAGGATTTGATAAAGATGGGGCTGCCCAGAATTCTTTCCAGACAAATCTTGGCTTCAATGTAAATTCAAAATTTGTGATTAAACCGTTTATTCGTTACAACCAGTTTGAAGGAAAATACGATGGTGGTGCGTTTACTGATGATGTGTTGAATGAATATGCAGGAACACTTTTAAATACAGGAGTTCATGCAAATTATATACTTAATAAGGGATCTGTTCATGCTCAGTATTCCTTTGATCAAACCGATCGCAGCTTTGATGGTACATATGGTAAAAGTGAATACACAGGAAAATTTAATCATGCCGAAGTCTTTATGAACTATGAGTTGAGTAAACAAATTCAGCTCCTTGCGGGAATCACCCGACAGGATTTAAAAATGTTAGATACTGCATCAGTTGAAAAAAATCCTTCTGTCATTCTTACAAGTCCTTACATCTCTGTGTTTGCGAATGTTGGAAATTTCTCTGCCGAAGTAGGCGGTCGATATACAAATCACACAAAATTTGGTGAAGCATTAACCTATAGTATTAATCCTTCGTATCGATTTCAAAATGGATTGAAATTATTTTTGAATTTATCAACAGGATTCAAGTCACCTTCCTTGTATCAACTCTATGGTCAATACGGAGCTAACCCCGATTTAAAACCTGAACGAAGTCGAAGTTTTGAAGGTGGGGTTCAAGGACTATCTGTAAACAGAAAATTGGAATGGCGTGCTATTGTTTTTTCCAGATCAGTAAAAGATGTAATCATTTACGCTTACCCAACTAATATAAATTTGGATCAACAAGATGATAAAGGACTAGAAGTTGAATCATCATTGCAAGTTACATCCAGATTAAAGATTTCTGCTTTCTACGCATTTGTTACTGGTGAGGTAACAACCAAAACTAACAATCAGGACACAGTGTTCAATAACTTAATTCGCAGGCCAAAAAATACGGTTGGAGTTAATGCGGGCTATCGGTTTTCAAATCAGTTGTTTATGAGTCTTAACTTAAAAACGTTTGGTGAGCGGAACGATTTGTATTTCGATACGAACACATTCACCAATCAATCCGCCACGCTCTCGGGGTATGCGTTGCTGGATTTCCACGTAGATTATAAGTTGAAGAATCAAAAAGTAACGTTCTTTGTTGATGTTAGAAATTTACTTGATCAGGATTATGAAGAAGTTTATGGCTACAACACGATGGGCATCAATGTTAATGGAGGAATAAACATTCGATTATAGATTCGAATTGCATGAGCGATAATAAAATTAAAAAAGATGGCGATGAAGTCACCCCCTCTCCTCAGGAGCGGGGGGCGGGGGGTGAGGTTGATTATTACTTCGAAGGAGGTTTGATGGTGTTCACTTCTGCTTATCATCTTAAACGAGGTTCTTGTTGCAAGAATAAATGTCGCCATTGTCCGTATGGACTTGGTGAAAAAACTACCTCTTCAAAAAATCCTGAATGATTTGTTGAGCGGCATGTGAGGGTAAGATTTTATTATCAGTAATTTCTTTTTCGAAATTTTTTATCTTGCTATTTAGATCAGTGTCTTGAACTAGCTTTTGCTGAAGCAAAAGCTGCATGTGTTCATGAAACCACACCAGGTTTTGTTGAGTTCTATTACTTTCAAAATATCCGTTGGCTTTCGTGAAGACAACATACTGTTCAATTAAACTCCACGATTCAGTTATTCCTTTTTTCTCCAGTGCTGAAGAGGTAATCACTTTTGGTTTCCAATCCGAATCTGACTCAGAAAATAAATGAAGTGCATATTCAAAATCAGCCTTTGCCTGACTGGCTTTCTTTGTATTGTCGCCATCGGATTTTGTTATTACAATGCCATCAGCCATTTCCATAATTCCTTTCTTTATTCCCTGCAGTTCATCTCCGGCTCCAGCCAACATCAACAGCAAAAAGAAATCAACAAGATTACGTACCGTAGTTTCGGATTGCCCAACACCTACTGTTTCAATAATAATAATTTCAAAACCCGCAGCTTCGCATAACAAGATGGCTTCACGCGTGCGATCGGCAACACCCCCTAATGCTGCTCGTGTAGCACTGGGCCTAATGAAAGCAAAAGTATCTTTTGACAATTCTTCCATGCGGGTTTTATCACCCAGAATACTTCCTTTCGTTTTCGTGCTGGATGGATCCACTGCGAGCACAGCAATTTTTTTTGATAAGGAAGTGAGATGCTTGCCAAAGGTTTCAATGAATGTACTCTTTCCAACACCGGGTACTCCTGTTATTCCAATACGTACCGAGTTTCCAGTAAGAGGTAGTAATTTTTCAATCAATTGATTGGCTAAGTTTATATCATCCGGCAGCACACTTTCAGTTAATGTGATTGCTTGTGCAAGCAGTACATGATTTCCTTTCGGGATTTCAGTACTAAAACGTAATAAATCCGGACGATTTGAGCCGATGTTCTTCACCTTTTATAGATTGATGACCTAAATTTCTAAATTTATTGTGAACTTAACGCACCTATGAAGAAACTCTCGTTGCAAGGTCTTGCTATTACCGCATTTGTGTTTGTTATGATGTGGGGAGTAGACAAGATTATGGATTTTAAGGGCATAAGTGCTTTTGATGGAATGTCTCAAGCCTTTAAGGAATTTAAGTTAACTGATATAGTGTTCTCTGAACTTCGACAAGATCCATTAGTGGATCAACGCGTTGTAATAGTAAATCTTGGTGATTTGAGCCGAAGAGATGTTGCGCAACAAATAGCTATTATTAACCAATTTAAACCAAAAGTGATTGGCATTGATAGTTACTTTAATTGCGAAGGTGCTTATAGAGATTCAGTTAACTGTCCGCAGTTATTAGATACTCTCGGTAATTTATTGCTTGCTAATGCAATTAAAGAAGCAGGAAATGTAGTGTTAGTTTCTAAACTCCTTCAAAAAACAAAAACTGGCTTAGATGATAATTTGATTGATTACTATGATTCGATAGAGTATTCAGATCTTACTTTTAGCATGTATGCAAAACATGGATTTGCTAATTTAGTTACAGATCCACCAGCCGTTTTTCAAGATGATGTGAAACAATGTCGATCATTCATTCCTAAATATACAGTTGATAATGAGGATAGATATGCTTTTGCTGTTCAAATGTGTATGCTCTATGATTCAGCAAAGACTAAACGATTTCTGGCACGGAATAAAGAAGAGGAAATAATTAATTATCGTGGTAATGTAGAAATTCAGGACATCAGACTTAAATCCTTAAGACAAAAGGAGACTGCCAGTACCCGGTATCCACTTATGTTCTATGCTATAGATGCAGATCAGCTTATGAATGGTGAATTTTTTCCAGATTTGTTTACGAATAGCATAGTTATTGTCGGGTTCTTGGGTTCGTATTTCGGTGATGTTTCATGGAGCGACAAATATTTTACACCACTAAATAAGAAGGTGGCTGGGCGTGCAAACCCGGATATGTTTGGAGTTGTTGTACATGCCAACATTGTAGCCATGATTCTAAATGAGGACTACGTAGATGAAATGGCTGAATGGCTCCAAATAGCAATTGCCATCATTGTCTGTTTTTTGACAGTTATCCTATTCATAATCATCGATAGACGTTTACCAATGTGGTTCGATACACTATCAGTAACTATTCAGATTATTCAGATTCTTTTAATCTCAAGTATTATTGTTTTTGCCTTTAAAATATCTTCAGTTAGCTGGGATTTGAGTTTGTCCCTGGCGGCTTCGGCTTTGGTAGGTCCTGCCTACGATATTTACAAAGGATTTGAAAACCAGATCCGGGCTTGGCTTACCAAAGCCCCAACCGAAGTATTAAACGAATGAGTCGAAATTGGCACGATTTTTCATTACTTTCGAATTGCAAAACATCAAAAAACATGAAAAAAGGTAGATTTTTAGTATTAGTTGGCTTTTTAGTTGCAACCTCCTTTGCTTATGCTCAGGATTACACCTTCCGCGTGCTGGCAAATAAAGGTGCAAATGAAATAAAGTCAGGTGATGGCTGGCAACCGGTTAAAACTGGAGCTAGTCTTAAGATGGGAGATGAACTACGTGTAACTGAAAACGCATCTATTGGGCTAGTCCATTCTTCAGGCAAACCTTTAGAGGTTAAGAAAGCGAGTACTTATAAAGTAGCGGACCTTGCTGCGCAGATTGCTGGTGGTTCAAGTGTTTTAAATAAATACACAGACTTCATTTTGAGTAGTAACTCCGCTGAAGCAAAGAAAAACAGATTAAGTGCTACCGGGGCGGTTCACAGAGGCCTTGGAATCAAAGTATTCCTTCCTAATAACCAATACGCAAGCGTATTCAGCAACATTGTCTATGTGAATTGGGATGGTACTGAAAAAGGTCCATACACTGTTTCATTCCTTAATATGTTTGACGATGTGTTGTTGAAAGTTGAAACACCTGAGAATAAAGTTTCTGTTGATTTGAACGATCCTAAGTTTGCAGGAGAAACTGCTATACTTGTTGAGATTCAATCAAAAACCACTGGAACAAAATCAGATGAGCGTTATTTGATCAAAAAGCTTTCTCCAGGCGAGCGTGAAAAAATAAATGCGAGCTATACTGATATTATGAAAGAGTTAGGTGAGGAGACTTCTTTGAATAAGGTAGTTCTTGCCTCCTTTTATGAACAAAATAAGTTGTTTATTGATGCAATTACGGCTTACGAACAATCAATCAAATTATCTCCTGATAATCCTACTTATAAAGAGTATTATGAAGAGTTCATGTTAAGAAACAAACTCAAAAAAGAATAACTCAATAATTACTTCTTCGAGGTAAAAATTAACCCCACTGTAAAGTGGGGTTTTTTGTTTTATAGTCAGTAACAAACTGGTTTGGCTGACAATTATATTATCCTAATTTTGTGAGCTAACCTTTTTCTTATGAGTGTTTTAGTTAATAAAGATTCACGCATCATTGTTCAGGGATTTACGGGTACTGAAGGTACCTTCCACGCGGGTCAAATGATTGAGTATGGAACCAATGTAGTGGGTGGCGTTACCCCTGCCAAAGGAGGCCAGGTTCATTTAGGTCGCCCTGTGTTTAATACAGTTAAAGAAGCGGTTGAGAAAACAGGTGCGGATGTATCTATCATATTCGTTCCACCTGCATTTGCAGCGGATTCCATTATGGAAGCAGCTGAAGGCGGTATAAAAGTAATTGTGGCAATTACAGAAGGCATTCCTGTAAAGGATATGATGATTGCAAAAAAGTATGTAAAGGAAAAAGGAGCTACGCTGGTTGGTCCAAATTGTCCGGGAGTTATTACACCGGGAGAAGCTAAGGTGGGTATTATGCCGGGCTTCGTATTTAAGAAAGGGAAAATTGGTATCGTATCGAAATCTGGAACATTAACTTACGAAGCTGCCGATCAGATTGTGAAGGCCGGACTTGGAATATCAACTGCTATTGGAATTGGTGGAGATCCTATCATAGGCACTCCTACTAAAGATGCTGTTGAGTTGTTAATGAATGACCCTGAGACAGAAGCAATTGTAATGATTGGTGAGATTGGTGGAAACTATGAACCAGTAGCTGCCCGTTGGATTAAAGAGAATGGAAATAAGAAACCCGTTGTTGGATTTATAGCTGGCCAAACAGCACCTCCAGGAAGAAGAATGGGTCATGCCGGAGCTATTATTGGCGGTGCAGATGATACAGCAGAAGCAAAAATGAAAATCATGCGCGAGTGTGGTATTCACGTGGTTGAATCTCCTGCTTTGATAGGAGAAACCATGTTGAAGGCACTTGGAAAATAAATTCTCAAAAAAATTAAGCCACAGATTCACAGAATAAATCAGTGAATCTGTGGCTTGTTAATTATAGCAACTCGTTAGCTAGGTTGGCCAACTCACTCCGCTCACCTTTTTCAAGCGTAATGTGAGCATAGAGTTCATGATCTTTTAATCGGTCAATCAAATAAGACAAGCCGTTACTCTGCGAATCCAAATAAGGCGTATCTATCTGGTGAATATCACCTGTGAAAATGATTTTAGTGTTTTCACCCGCACGGGTAATGATGGTTTTCACCTCATGTGGAGTCAGGTTTTGGGCTTCATCAACAATAAAACAAATGTTGGATAAACTCCTGCCGCGAATGTAGGCCAGCGGTGTGATCACCAATTTTTCATTCGTAACCATTTCAGCAATCTTAGAATACTCCTTATCTGACTCACTGTATTGGTTCTGAATAAACTTCAAATTATCCCATAACGGCTCCATGTAGGGATTAAGTTTTGATTTGATATCGCCCGGTAAAAAACCAATGTCTTTATTACTAAGCGGTACGATAGGGCGCGCCAAATAGATTTGTTTGTACTCCCGTTTCTGTTCCAATGCCGCTGCTAAGGCGATCAATGTTTTACCCGTACCAGCCACACCTTGCATAGAAACCAATTTGATTTCTGGTTTCAGAACCGCATGGATTGCAAATGCTTGTTCTGCATTGCGTGGTTTTATGCCGTACGCATTTTTCTTCTCCACCTGTTCCACCATTCCATTGGCAGAATTGTAAAATGCCAGCACCGATTTTTTGCCACTCTTTAAAATATAGTAATGGTTCTTCATCGGTTTATCCTTACCAAGTACATCTTCGGGTGGACAATATCCCTTTTCGTAAATCAGATTTATAATGTTGGGGTCAACTTCTTCAACGATGGTATTGCCGGTATGGAGTGAACTTATGTTTTGAATTTTACCAGTCGTGTAGTCTTCGGCTTGCAAGCCCAATGCCTTTGCCTTGAGGCGAAGGTTAATGTCCTTGGAAATTAAAATGACTTTCCTTCCTTTCTCTTCTTTTTGAAGTAGCAGTGCTGAGTTGAGTATTCTATGATCAGCTTTATCTTCATTGAAAACCTTATTGGCATCGACCAATCCATTGCCTCCGGTATCCATGACCACTCTAAAATTGCCTTTCCCTTTGCCATTGATTGGGTTCCATTGATGGAGCATTTGATTTTTGGCAAGCTTATCGATCAGTCGGATGAACTCCCGCGCTTCAAAATTTTTGGTGTCATTACCTTTTTTGAAGTTGTCGAGTTCTTCTAATACTGTGATTGGGATACCAATATCATGCTCATCAAAATTGAGGATGCTATTATGCTCGTAAATAATAACGGATGTGTCCAGTACAAAAATTTTCTTCTCCTTATCTTTCTTACTCATACGATTGGGTTAAAAAAAAGCGAAGACACGTTTCTCACAAAGGCTTTTGCAAGCCTGCCTGCCGGCAGGCAGGTATGAAACGTATCTTCGCGACATCAATTCTATAGGCGAAATCTAATGAAACGTGAACAAAAAATGCAATGGATTAAATAATCTTTTCATTACCAATAATCTATTGATTCAACTCGGCCGGGCTAAACCCTTGAGTATAAATCTCCTTTTTCGGAGGCTACAATTTTGAGCACGTTGGCAAGTACCAGCAAAATCAATTTTCGGCTTGCCTGAAACCGATTCAATCCTGAAAAATTTCGGTATTCGATTAAGGTGATAACGGGTTGCTTGTCCAGGTATTCCATGAGTTTTTTCTCGGCTTCTCCAAACGTAAACCTGATACCGGTTTTCTTTTTTGATCTCCGGATAATCTCTTCCATTTCAGGGCTAGCTTTTATGCTCATGTCCTTTACTCGCACAAAGGTTGAACGTGGCTCTTTGCTCAATACCAAGAAGTGTGGCCTTTTAGAACTTGGGCCAACATCAAAACGAACAATAAATCGATTGTCGGGAATGGAGATACAAGATTCGTTGTAGGCTAATAAAGGCCGACAAAATTGAATAAGTGCTTCACGAACCACATGAGCTTCTTCTTCAGGATGCTTAATGCCCGGAATAGTCTTGTTGTCATCCACACCAATGAGCAGAGTGCCTCCTTCGGTATTAGCAAACGCAATTAATTCACGAACAATCTTTTCGGGATGTGCTGCCTTACGTTTAAACTCAAGCTGTAGCCCTTCCCCTTCGGCAACTAATTTTTTTAACTCACGAAGATTATTGGACTCAACGCCTGCTGCTGCCAAAGGTCTCGTCATCATCCGATTGATCATCTTCATCAGTAGGCAAGCTAAACATACTGCTGAGTAAATCCTTGAACTGTAGCCCTGAAGTAAGTGTGTGTTTACTGATTAAACTGTATTCCGCCAGACCATGCAAAGCGAACTCCATCATGAATAACTTTAAACTACTATCCTGTCCTTTATGAAATTCAGCAATCAAATCTTGCAAGCCAGGAACTGATTTTAATGTCTTCTCGTAATCAGCATCGCTCATGTCGTTCAGCAGATCGATTGTATTGCCATCACCAAACCAGTTGCTGATTTTTTTATATGGACTCTTGTCTTTCTGTTTTCTGAATTTATCAGGATCAGGAAAATAATTTACGAACTGAGAGCGAATTGCTTTGCCTACTAAATTTTGAGCTACAATGCCGGGCCCTTCTTGCTGACCTTCATACACCAACTCTACTTTCCCGGTAACGGAAGGAACAACCCCAACGAAATCTGAAATGCGAACATTGGTTTTCTTTTCATTGTTCATCAACGCTCTGCGCTCAGCAGCTGCTAATAAACTTTCGTATGCCGAAATGGTGAGTCGAGCCGAAACTCCACTCTTGGCATCTACGAATTCACTTTTGCGAGCCTCGAATGCAATTTGTTCAACTAGATCTTTAGCAATCTCAGCAACAGCAATCATGCTCTTTTGCTCATCGCGAACGTAGGCTTCCTGTTGTGTAATTTTTTTACTCACATCCATTGATTTTGGATAGTGCGTAATAATCTGAGCATCGATGCGATCCTTTAACGGAGTAACAATGCTTCCACGATTGGTATAATCTTCAGGATTGGCAGTAAATACAAATTGAATATCTAACGGCAATCGAATTTTAAATCCACGAATTTGAATATCGCCTTCCTGTAAAATATTGAACAATGCTACCTGAATACGTGCTTGTAAATCGGGGAGCTCGTTAATCACAAACAAGCATCGGTGCGAACGTGGAATCAACCCGAAGTGAATAACACGATCATCTGAGTAAGGTAATTTAAGCGTGGCTGCTTTTATTGGGTCAACATCTCCAATCAAATCGGCAATCGATACATCAGGTGTTGCTAATTTCTCTGAATACCGATCATTGCGATGAAGCCAGGAAACTGGTGTGTTATCTCCAAGTTCCAGAACCTTATCGCGGCCAAAGCGAGAGATAGGATGAAGGGGATCATCATTTAATTCAGAACCTTCAATGATGGGCACATACTCATCGAGCAGGTTAATCATCAATCGCGCCAAGCGGGTTTTTGCTTGCCCACGCAAACCCAGAAGATTTATATCGTGGCCGGCTAAAATAGCACGCTCCAAATCCGGGATAACGGTTTCTTCGTAACCCCAGATTCCTTCAAAGACTTTTTCTTTTTTTCGAAGCTTTGCGATTAAATTTTCGCGAAGTTCTTCTTTAATTGTTTTGAATTTATAGCCTGCACTTTTAAGTTGAGCGAGTGTGTTGATTTTCTTATAGTCCATATAGTTTTTTTTAAACACATAGGCACATAGGTTCTATTCATCTATGTACTAATATTACGAACCACAAAGGCACTATGGCACAAGGGTTCACTAAGTATTATAGGTTTTTAGTGCGATTCTTTTTAAAGTCTTCGAAAACTAAATTGCCCAAACCTTGTAAGCTACTATAATATGCCTGGCCATTGTTGGCTTTAGTAAATTGTCTTACAAAAGCTTTTAGGTAAGGATCCGTTGCAATCATAAACGTAGTAACTGGTATTTTCAGTTTTCGTAGTTGAGTGGCAAGGTCAAGGGTTTTATTCAGAATCTTATGATCAAGCCCAAAACTATTCTTATAATATTTTATTCCTTGTTTGATGCACGTAGGCTTACCATCGGTGATCATAAAGATCTGTTTATTCGCATTTTTTCTGCGCCTTAGAATATCCATAGCCAGTTCAAGCCCGGCAACGGTATTTGTATGGTATGGACCTACTTGGGTGTAAGGCAAATCCTTAATTTCAATTTGCCAGGCATCATCACCAAAAACCAAAAGGTCCAAGGTATCTTTAGGGTATTTCTTAGTAATTAATTCTGCCAAAGCCATCGCCACTTTTTTTGCTGGTGTTATTCGATCCTCTCCATATAAAATCATGGAGTGCGAAATATCAATCATCAACACGGTAGAGGTCTGTGTTTTGAATTCGCTTTCAATTACTTCCAAATCACTTTCGGTCATAAAGAAGTCCTCCAACCCATGATTGATTTGTGCATTGCGCAATGAATCGGTCATGGAAATTTGTTCCAATGTATCGCCAAACTCGTAGTCGCGTCTGTCGGTGGTGGGCTCATCCCCTCGACCATTGTGATGAGTTTTGTGCTCACCGCCTTTTGTCTTCTTTAATTTTCCAAAAATTTCTTCAAGGGCAGATTGCCTTAGGCTTTGTTCGCTCTTTGCTTTTAATTTGAATTCTCCATCAGGCCCCTCATCGGTGATGTAACCATTCTTTTTAAGATCTTCTATAAAATCACCAATTCCATAATCACTATTGGAAAGATTATATTGTTTATCAACCTCGGTTAGCCATTGCAATGCTTCTGATACATTGCCCGAAGTAATGAGAATAAGTTGCATGAAAATTTTAAGCAGCTTCTCGAAGTTGCTTTTCTCGCTATCGGGTGGGGGAGTATATTTCGAAAATCGATTGCCAAGCATTGTCTCTAGTTTCCAATTTCTAAAGATTGCACAGCAGCAGCTTTCTTGATTACACTTTCGTAATAACGTTCGTATAATGGCAAAATGCGTGTGATATCAAATTCTTTTGCTCTTGCTAAGGCGTTTGCTTTGAATTTGGGTAAATTAATTGGGTCCAATACAAACATGGCATTGCGCGTCATGTCCTCTACATCGCCAACATTGCTCATAAAACCTGTAACACCCTGAACATTTAATTCAGGGATTCCTCCGGTATTAGATGAAATCACAGGAACCTCACAAGCCATCGCTTCCAAAGCAGCTAATCCAAAGCTTTCCTTTTCAGAAGGCATTAAAAATAAATCAGCCACTGATAATACTTCTTCCACGGCATCTTGTTTTCCTAAAAACCGAACAGCATCATTAATGCCGAATTCGCGAGCCATTGTTTCTGCTGAAGTTCGCTCTGGCCCATCACCAATCATCAACAACTTGGAAGGAATTTCTTTGTGAATATTATTGAAGATTGACATTACATCATTCACCCGTTTCACTTTTCTAAAGTTAGAGGTGTGAACAATAAGAGATTCGCCATTAGGACAAATCGCTTTTTTGAAGTGATCTTTTTTCTGCTTCTTGAATTTTTCCAAATCAATGAAGTTCGGAATCACTTCAATATCTCGTGTAATTTTGAATGAATGATAGGTCTCACGTTTTAAATCTTCTGAAACGGACGTAACACCATCTGATTGATTAATGCTAAACGTAACTACAGGCTCATAGGAAGCATCTTTCCCGACAAGGGTAATATCAGTTCCGTGCAACGTAGTAACAACAGGAATATAAACTCCGTGCGTCTTTAAAATCTGCTTGGCCATGTAGGCAGCTGAGGCATGAGGAATAGCGTAATGAACATGTAATAGATCTAGCTTTTCATTTTGTACCACACTCACCATTTTGCTCGCCAGTGCAAGTTCATACGGTGGGTATTCAAAAAGTGGATACGAGCGAAACTCTACCTCGTGATAGAACAAATTTTCATTTAGGAAGTCCAATCGGCTCGGCTGACTATACGTAATAAAGTGAACCTGATGCCCTTCCTGAGACAACGCCTTACCTAATTCAGTGGCCACCACACCGCTACCACCAAAGGTTGGATAACAAACAATACCTATTTTCATGTACTAATTTTAATATTAAGCAAATGCCAAAAGAAAGGCATCTGAACATAAACCCGCTTTTACCTTCTTTAGTTTCGAAAATAATCTAAAAGCGAGGTAATTAACCGTTTTTTAATACTGGCGGTAATTAAACATTGCTTTGTAGATAACTTCCTGAATACGAGGACGAATATTGCCAGTTAATAGTTTATTATTTGTCATATCCGGGTACACCCGATTAGATAAATAAATAAAAACAAGGTTAAATTCAGGATCAACCCAAATACAGGTGCCGGTAAACCCGGTGTGGCCGAAGGTCTTTGGAGACGCATACAGCGTTGTAGGGCCCGCCCAATCACTAACGGTAGGTTTATCCCAACCGAGTCCGCGTCTACTGGTCTCATATTGTTTGCCAATGAAGTATTCTACCGTTTCGGGTTTATAAAATTGTTGCCCTCCGTAATTTCCATTTTGAAGTAACATTTGACCAAGCTTGGCTAAATCATTCGCATTGCCAAAAAGGCCGGCATGGCCGGCAATATTTCCGTGCATAGCCGCACCCTGATCGTGTACGTAACCCGTTAATAATTTCTTTCTAAATAGTTTGTCATCTTCCGTTGGGGCAATTTGCGTTGTAGGAAATTTTTCGAGTGGAAGATAGCCCAAGGTATATGCGCCCAAAGGCTCGTAAAGATTTTGTTCCAAAAAATCTTCCATGGGTTGATTTAATAATTTTTCGGCCAGATGTTGTAAGATGTAAAAACCCATGTCGCTATAGCGATAGTCATACACAGTGCGGGGTGGCTTCTCTCTAACTTTAGCTTTGATAATCCACTGCCATAAGCTGTCCTTCATAACCTTCGAGGCAAACAAATTTTCGGCCACCGGAAAAGGGTAGTCTTTGCTTTTTTTATCACTGTAGTATTCAGGCAATAATGCTCCGTTCTTCACGGTCTCAGACCAAAAGGGAAGAAACGGCCAAAGTCCGGCTTGATGAGTTAAGATATCTTTGATCGTATAATCTTTTTTGTTCGAATTCTTTAGCTCCGGCAGATAGACAGAGATTTTTTTATTCACATCAACCAGCCCTTTCTCATACATGAACATCACGGTTTGTAGTGTTGCCGAAACTTTCGTGACTGAGGCCAAATCGTAAATCGTGTTTTCCGTTACCGCGATTTTATTTTCATACGTAAGCCACCCATTGGAGTGCTCATAAATTATTTTGCCATCTTTGGCTACCAACACATGACTGCCCGGTGTAGCACCACTATCAATCGCTTCGCGTGCGATGGCATCAATTTGTTCAAGTATTTTACTGTCAATGCCAACTTCTTCGGGTAAGCCGTATGAAAAACGATTGAGTGCTTCCGTTTTTATTCCTTGACCCTCGGTAAACGAACCAACTGTTACTGGAAGCACACCTTTAGCGGGCAACCCGCCAAAAATAATTTGTGCAGTAACTTTTGGCATCCAATCTTCATCGGTATAACCCACAAGCACTGTGGACATTCCGTTCCAATAGACGAGCTCTTGCGGATCTCCAAAATGACAAATGATAATTTCTTTTTTGGATGCAAGTCTTTTTATAAACGGAGATACATCTTTAATAAAAGAAGAAGAGAAAGGAAACACGCCTACTATTATTACATCCGCATTAGCGATATTTTTTTTAATGGCGATTGTATCAGTTGCTAGCCGAAGTGCATAATGCTGAACCTTTGCATATTTTGATAAGTGACGGGTAAATTCATTTTGATCATCTTTGCCAATACTAATGGACGCAAATTTCTTTCCTTCAATGAACGCGACTGGAATTGTTTTTTTTGAATTGCTCAATAGCGTAACAGCAAACTCAGATATTTTATGTTTGATTACTTTGGCTGCTGGTGTATTTAACCGACTTATTAAATTATCCATGTTAATGATTTGTTCAGATGCTAAACCTGCATTGTATTTTGCAATCAATATTTTTTTCACAGAATCATTCAATCGGGCTTCTAATTTTTTATCTCTTCGAACAGCACGGGCAATTCTTTTTATGGCATCCCCAATATCTTCAGGATCAATCAGCATATCATGCCCCATTTCAAGCGCAAGTTTTTCAATTTCGCCATCAGGCTGATCACCTACTATTTTTTGAAGATGTGGGATTTCGCCAAAGATGAGTCCTTTATAGTTTAATTTAGATTTTAAGACATCACTTACAAACAACTCTAAGACTTTGGAGTTATTCGCTTGATCCTTTTTAATAAATTGAAGATTGGTTGTAAGAATCCCATCGATTCCTTCATTTGATAATTTTGTTGCTAGGTTTTTGAAAACTGATAGCGCCAAAGAATCCACATTGATATCAATAAATAATGATGAGTCGATTCGTTGAGGGATTTCTTCCCTTCTAATAAAAGGCAGATACATGGCACAGGCCAATATGCCACTTTGTTGTAATCCATTGGTAAAGGCTAATGCTTTGTTACTGGCTCGTGATGGACTATCACTCAAATACAGCAAGGAGTTTGGATAGGGTTGTTGAATTTCAAAATTTACATTGGGAGCAAAGTTAATGTGAATACCCAACGCATGCATCTCGCGGGCTATTTCTTCACCTAGTTCAAAAACCAGATTATCATTTTCAACAGCTCCAAGTAATAATGGCTTTTGAAAACTAAGGGTACTGTCCAGCGTTTGATGCAAGCCCCATTCGCCACGAATGCCCACCAACATCGGCACTTGCGATTTGCTCTGAAGTTTATTTATTAATGTGGCGTGACTCTTTGGGCCGCCTTGCGTTATCAGGATGCCACCGGGGTGGTAATCTTTGATAAGTTCGGTAAGTTGATCATTCTGTTCTTCATTGAGGTAGGTTGAAGTAGAAAGTATGAAAAGTTGACCAATTTTTTCCTGAATATTCAAGGTTTGAAAAACGCTGTCAACCCACTTTTTTTTAAGATCCTGCCCGGAAAGCGATAACTCAATGAGAATGAATAGAATACTAAAGAAAACTTTTTTCAACATCAGGCCGTTCGATTTTTATAACTTTACCGATCTTTTGTTCAAAACGAATTTAAGAACAGGTTATTAGTGCGAAGCTACATTAGAATGAAAGAAAAGCTATGAAGTTTTTATCCTTATTCACCAAAGCCCCCGAACATCAAAGGTTCAAATATGCACCTCGATACTACGATCCTATTAAGGAAGAATTGGAAGAACGCGAGAGCAGGATTAAGCAAGAACTTGCGCGCGAACGTGGTGAAGAATTAGACGAAAGTAAACACCGATCACGCATTGCAGGTTCATTTCATGCGGCACGCAAGCGCAGCAAAGGTGGGCCGGGTACCAGTGCCACGATGATACGTCTTGGAATTATTTTATTTATGGTGGTCTTTTTTATAGCCTATTTGGAATTTGGTCGCCCCGTACTGTATTCACTTTTCGCTGTAGTACCAATTTATTTTTACTTCCGATTTAAAAACAGGCAGTAGCTACCATATTCATGCCTGACATTATTCATCTTCTTCCGGATTCTATTGCCAATCAGATTGCTGCCGGTGAGGTAGTGCAACGGCCGGCTTCTGCCATAAAAGAATTAATGGAGAATGCGTTGGATGCAGGGGCCAGTTCAATAAAACTAATCGTAAAAGAAGCAGGCAAAGTTTTGATTCAAGTGGTGGATGATGGCTGGGGTATGAGCGAGACGGATGCGCGTATGAGTTTGGAACGGCACGCTACTTCTAAAATAAAAACAGCCGATGATTTATTTCGGTTGCGCACGATGGGGTTTCGGGGTGAAGCACTTGCTTCCATTGCTGCAATCTCGCAATTTGAAATGAAGACGCGCACTGAGCATTCGGATTTGGGCACTCATTTAATTGTGGAGGCATCGGAAGTTAAAAGTCAATCACCAACGGCTTGTGAGAAAGGAACGAACATCAGTGTAAAGAATTTATTTTATAACATCCCTGCCCGCAGAAATTTTCTGAAATCAAATGCGGTGGAGATGCGCCACATCATTGAAGAGTTTCAGCGGTTGGCATTAGCGCACCCTGGCATTGCTTTTAGTTTACATCATGATGAGGAATTGATTTATGAATTAACTCCTTCAAAACTAAGTCAACGCGTAGTAGCGTTATTTGGAAAATCATTTCAAGGTCAGCTGGCTCCTTGTCAGGAGGAAACCACGCTTGTAAAAATTACTGGCTACATAGGAAGGCCCGAGTCGGCACGGAAAACGCGTGGGGAGCAATTCATTTTTGTGAATCAGCGATACATCCGAAACAACTATCTCAATCATGCAGTCACCAGTGCATTTGAAGGCTTGCTGCCCGATGGTAATTTTCCGTTTTATGTTCTTTTTATAGAGATAGATCCTAAACACATAGACGTAAATGTTCATCCCACTAAAACAGAAATTAAATTTGATGATGAACGCGCTGTGTATGGAGTAGTGTGGGCAGCAGTGAAGCAAGCATTAGGAGCGCACAATCTTGCCCCGGCCATAGATTTTAAATCTGATATAAATATTGTTGGTAAACTCAATCAAGCGCTGACGAAAGAGCAATACATGGACGAACAATTTTCAACGGCTTTGCATAAATCGAATTTGAAGAATTGGGAAAAAGCTTTTGAACAAGACATGCCTGAATCCCGATTATTTCAGAAATCAGAAATAGATAGCACCACACTTCGGTTTGAAAGTTCACTCAATCAACCTGAGTTGGAACAAGCCAAAGAGGAGACGGGTGTTTTTCAATTTCAACTGAAATACATTATCCGTGCTTCCAAAACAGGACTGATGATTATCGATCAGCAGACAGCGCATGAGCGAGTTTTGTTTGAGAAATACCTAGCGCGTTTGAAGGGCGCACCTGGAAATAGCCAACAGAGTCTTTTTCCACAAACAGTAACGTTACCAGCTTCTGATTTTGCATTGGTGTTGGAAGTGCAACAGGAATTGCAAGCCTTGGGATTTCGGTTTGAACTATTTGGGAAAAATGCATTTTTAGTTACAGGCATTCCAGCCGGAGTGGAGGCATCTGAAAAAGAATTATTTGAAGGCTTGCTGGAGCAGTTCAAAAAAAATCAGTCTGAATTGCAATTGCCTTTACAGGATAACCTGGCCTTGGCGCTGGCCAGACGATCCTCCGTTAAGTCAGGACAAAAACTGGCACCTGAAGAAATAAAATCAATTGTAGAAGGATTGTTTTCTTGTTCAAAACCCAACTTTTCTCCAGACGGGAGGCCAACATTTTTTACCTTTGAAACGTCTAAGATAGAAAGTTACTTTACCCGTTAAATCAATAGCATGTTTAGACTTACCCCGTTGGTCAGAAATCTGATCATAATTAATGTAGTAATATTTTTAGCTCAGAATCTCCTTAGTCAGCTACATCTAACTGAATATTTATCTCTATGGAGCATTCATTCGCCTTATTTTAAACCTTATCAGTTTTTCACTTATATGTTTGCACATGGTGGCATGGGTCACATATTTTTCAATATGATTGCGCTTGCTTCCTTTGCGCCTATTTTGGAAACCTATTGGGGTGAGAAGAAATTTTTAATCTATTATCTGGCTACAGGACTTGGTGCGGGCGTCATTTATGCAGTTGTAAACTTATTACTTGGTTCAGGTGCTGGTGGAATCATGCTTGGTGCATCTGGTGCCTTATATGGGATACTCATGGCTTTTGGGATGGTTTTTCCAAACATGGAAATCACATTACTTTTTCCGCCTATTCCAATAAAAGCTAAATACATGGTGTTTCTTATTGGTTTTATTACCTATGCGCTTGATAGTAGTGGTACGGTAGCTCACCTTGCCCACTTTGGAGGTGCATTTGTCGGTTTTATTATTATTACTATTTGGAAAAGCCAGGGGAGAGATAAAGGTTGGTAACTTTACGCGATGTAAATTGTTTAAGCGAAGTTGGACATAAAGCACTAACTTGATGTTAGAAGGCGTCAAGAAACCTTTAAGGTGACAGACACCTAGTGTTAGTGTCCTCTGTGTCTCTGTGGTGAGTAATTATATGTTTAACGAATTTAAAAACGCATTTCAAAAACCCAACAACGCACATGTGCAGTTGATCATCATCAACGTGGTTGTGTTTTTAGCGCTGGCTGTTATTAAAGTATTTTCTACTGCTTCCGGCAATTCGGATATATTTGAATTGATCCACGCCCAACTTGCTATCCCGGCTCCGTTCTTTAGTTTTTTATCAAAACCCTGGACAATTATCACCTATGCGTTTGTGCATGACATGGGTGACATTTTTCATATTCTTTTCAATATGCTGGTGTTCTATTGGTTTGGAAAACTTTTTATTGAATATCTGGGGAGTGATAAATTGATTGCGATCTACATTTTAGGATTTATTGCCGGTGGTGTTTCTTACTTGTTGGTATATAACACAATCCCTTATTACCAAGCGCTTACTCCACTTCACGGAATGGTGGGTGCATCGGCTGCAGTATATGCAGTGCTGGTTGCAACAGCCGTGCTACTTCCTGATTACACTTTCTTTTTGATGTTTCTTGGTCCGATAAAAATTAAATACATCGCGATGTTTTATATCGTGATTTCATTTATTGGATCGATAGGAGGAAATGCAGGCGGAAACATTGCTCACCTGGGCGGCACATTAATGGGATTTATTTACATCAAGCAATTGCAGGCTGGAGTGAACTGGGGTGGTTGGATTACCACAGTACTTGATTCTTTTAAAGGGCTTTTTGGATCGCAACCCAAGGTAAAAGTTACGTATCGTAAAACAGAACCTAAAGTTCATCAGCCTACTGCAAAAGCCAGTAAGGCATCACAAGATGAAATTGATACAATTCTTGATAAAATCTCAGATCGGGGTTACGAGAGCCTTTCAAAAGAAGAAAAGGAAAAACTTTTCAACGCAAGTAAGAAATAAAATTTTGCACGCAAAGTCGCAAAGCTCGCTAAGGAGAGTATAAATGAATTAATTAGTACTTCTGCCTTTCTACTTTATTTCATGTAATTGCCTTAGCAATGGCAAACGCAGCGGCCGCTGCTGCTGCACCAACGATAGTAACTCGCAGTGCACCTTTAAATAAAGGCTGACCCGTTAGCTTGCTTTTCACCAGCCCAAATACAATCAGGCAGAGCAGTGTGATGATAGAGGAATAGATAAGGCCTTCTTGTGAAGATTCCGTAAAGAAATAGGCACTCAATGGAATTAGTCCACCAATAACATATGATAGACCAATGATTAGCGCACTTTGAAGGGCGCGATGTTTATGAGGTCGTTCCAATCCTAATTCAAAACGCATCATAAAGTCAACCCACTTCTTGGGGTTTTGAGCCATTTCACGAGCAACTTTTTCCTGCAAGTCTTCGCTTATTCCATACTCAGCAAAAATCTCTTTGGTTTCCTGAATTTCGATTTCATGTTTGTGAACCACTTCGTCATACTCGCGCTTTTCTTCTGAATCGTAGTGTTCAATTTCTGTGCGCCCGGCTAAGTAGCCGCCCAATCCCATGGCAATGGAACCCGCAGCAATTTCTGCGAGCCCGGCAGTGATTACAATAGCAGTAGAATCAACCGCACCACTTAATCCGGCTGCTAATGCAAAAGGCACGGTGAGTCCATCACTCATGCCAATCACAAAGTCTCTTACCTTTTCTGAACTTTGAAAATGTTCTTCCCCCATGAAAATGTCAAATGCGAAATTAGTATTTATTCATTGATCTTGAAGATGCTACTGATCAGACTTTGTTTCGTACTTGGCAGAACCTACACCTACACGGCCGGTTTTTGTAATGCCCTCTACATGTAACTGAATGGTTGATTCGGGATCATGGTTGTAAAAGGTAACTTTGGCTTTGCCTTGTTCATTGGTTATTATTGTTGGGTTCCAATACACAGTAACCCTGCGATCAGGTTTTACATGCTCCGGTTTTACTACTTCGTACACAGGAGAATAGAACTCCTGCGAGGCGTTGTATCCATTAATCGAATAGTTATAGATACCTTGAGTCAATGCATTTTGCGAACCACCTTTTTTTGTAAAAAATGCGATAACTCCATTTGCACCCTGCGATCCGAAAATAGCAGCATCCGGTCCTTTAAAAACATCAACACTCTCGATCGAACTTGCAGGCAGTGCATTTAATGAATTTATCTGTATTGGAACATTATCCAATAAGACAAGGGGTTCGAGACCTCCTGAAATTGAGCCAACACCTCGGATGAGTACTGAATAGCCTGGTGGATTCGGTGTAAGTTGAACACCTGCAACTCCACGCAGAAGTTCTAACGGATGCCACATAAATGCACTGCCAGGAACATTTTCGGCTTTAACCGTTTTGCTTGCACCTTTGTATACCCGAGCTTCTTTTTCAGGATCAATCTTTTCGCCTTTAATTTCTACGGCATCCAGCACTCTTACCTTTTCATCGAAATTATAGGAGGCTTCTATCTTTCTTCTTTCCTCACCCTTCGTTATTAGGGCACGTTCAAAACTTGTTAACTCTTTGGTGAGCGGAGCTAACGTATAATTTATTGCTTGTTTGGGTAAGATTGCATCAAGATTGAACTTGACAATCTTTTTACCTTTTTTATTCTCGCCCTGCAAAACCACTTGTGAGGAATCATAAAACACCAGATCATCAAAAATAAATCTTCCCTCTTTGCCAGTAGCGGCAACAACAATGTCTGATTGGTTATCAGTGGTAAAAAATGTGACCTTGCCACCTTCAATGGGGTTACCATTAAATTCATCTACAAGTTGACCCTGAATATTTACACCTTGCTCAATATAATTTGGGGCTGCCGGCCATTCATCATTAAGGATTTTCTGCCACGAAAAACGCGACCATCCCTGCGTAAGTAGAAGCAGATCTAGTTTGGCTGCGCGATCGGCAATGGAAGTGTCAAAATAATAACCCGGGGATTCAATATGGCCACGAATATCAGATTGGAGGAATAAGTAGTTTTCGATGTTTTTGCGATGTGGATCCAATGCTACTTCGTTGGTATTCAAAGCGGCTAAGGAGAGATCGATAACAACAGGATTTCCAATGCGATCCTTTACTTCGATTTCAAATTCTATTTTCTCTCGTGGTTGATATTTATTTTTTAATCCGGCAATTGTAACCTGTAAATTCTCGGAATTCTCAATAAAAACAAGTCGCTCGCAAATCGGTTTTCCAGTCGCATCAAATAACGTGATGTGAGTGAGTCCACTAACTAATTTTGCTTTGGGAATCTTGATAAAAAAAATAACGTTAGCCATCGTAGCCTGAGCCATAAAGGAAAGTTCGCCCCGTTGATGAGCCACCAGGGTAATGGCTTGAGGTCGGGGTAGCGATTCGGACAATTGAATCTTAACAACTACATCCTGCAGATCGGATTTGTTAGTAACAGTGATTGCCATACCCTGTTCTTCTACCTTGGGAAGCGGATACTTCTTATCATTCATTCCGTCAATTTCAGCCATATAGGTTTCTCCTTTTTCTGGCATAAAGAAAATTATCCCCATGCCCTGATGACTGGTTTCAAATTCCGCTACTTCACCTTTACTTGAAAAAATTTTTCCTTTCACTCTTCGACTCAATCCATCGGTACCTAAGGCTTTAAAAGCAAGATTGTTTTTTAGGTTGGCAACAAGATTTCCGCCTTCCGGGAAAAACTGTAAGTCAATGTCCTCTGAACTTGACTGCTCAGTGGTAGATTGTTTTTCGTCCAGGTTCCATACTTTAATTTCTTCCGTGTAAAAGAAGTTTTCGTCAAAGTTTCGCATCCAATTGGTGTATGCCCGTAATAGGTAATTACCGCTTTTTAAATTGGAAGGAAGAAGAATGTCCCCATGACCGGTTCCTTCAGGCAACCGAATCATCCGCTGACTAAGCAACTCCTTTTTGTCATCGATTAACTCAACGTATAGGGTTTTACTAATTGGAGTAAGTTGATTAAACGAGCCTGCTGTTACGTAGGCTTTGAACCAAATCGTTTCACCTGCCAGGTAATAGGGACGATCGGTGTGCAGATACGCTTTTTCTTGAGGGAATTCCTCTGTATATTTTTTTAAAGCAGAAGTTATTTTTTCACTTATTGGATCGAATTGCAAAAAGCCAATAGAAAAAATTGCAGAAAAAATAATGAGAAGTGATGCAAATTTTTTTTTGAAATTCATTTTTAGAATTTAGGTCTTGACTTTTTTACAGGAAAAAATTTCAATGTTATCTCAATAGTTAATTTAATAATATTGTTTTACCGTTCGTCTTTCAGTGCAAAGAATTGAATAAGCAGGTTAACAATTTCCTTCTCGCTGTCGATGTAAGGTGCTTCAGGATATTGAAGATTAAACCGAGCTAATTTGGTATTGTAGGTTTCTTCAGAAATGCCATAAAGTTCCATCACTTGTTTTTTTACTTCTGGCGAAGTGATTGTTTTGCGATACACTTCGGTTTTTGAAAGTTCATCGCGCTTGTTTTTGGTTTTATCTTTTCCGCCAAAGCCAATGGTGATGCCGGGACCAAACGTGGCAACACTACCGGGCTCTGGAGTGAGTGATTGGTTCTTAAGTTTTATTTGTGTGTTGGCCGGCAGATTTTTCTTCCAGTCATCCACGCCATCAATATTATAGTCACCATATACGCTAACATCGTTTAGCATTCGGGCGTCTTCCGCCAGTATGATTCTTAGGTTGCTTTGGTTTTTTCTTGAGATAAATAAAAGAGGTTTGTGACCTAACCGAGAAAATATAAGTGTATCTCCTGTATTTTTCTCAATCGAGAAAGTGCCATCCTCTTTGGTGGATAAACCGATGCTTTTGCTCTTAATTTGAATCGCAACAAAAGGGAGTGGTTGAAGGGTAGCCGAGTCTAACACCACTCCTGACAGGTTAACAGTTTCTGTTTGCGCCTTTGTTATGAATGGCAGAAAAAATATGAGAAAAAATAATTTAAGGGGCAACTTCATTGAATTTTGTGGATTGGCTACTCACCTAAGATTATAACAGGGGGGAATTAGTTTTATGTTTTATTTGCCAATTGTCCGCAGGCCGCATCTATATCTTTACCTCTGCTTTTCCGGATGCGGGTCGTGATGCCATTTTTCTCAAGCAAATCCATATACATAGTCAGTGCATTATCGCTTGCTTGTTGAAATTCTCCATCATCGATTGGGTTGTATTCAATCAGGTTTACTTTGGAGGGCACCAGTTTGCAAAACCTTAATAGTGCCTCTGCATCCTCCATTGTGTCGTTGATACCTTTCCACACAACGTATTCGTACGTTACTTTATTTTTCGTCTTCTGGTACCAATAGATCAACGCTTCACCCAGTTCTTCAAGCGAATTGGTATCATTAATAGGCATGATAGAAGATCGTGTTTTATTGATTGCCGAATGAAGTGATACCGCCAAGTTAAATTTCACCTGATCATCGGCCATCTTCTTAATCATTTTGGCAACACCAACCGTAGATACGGTAATTCTGCGGCTCGCCATGTTAAGTCCTTTTTGCGCAGTAATCTTTTCAATGGCAGTGGTTACGTTTGCATAATTAAGAAGCGGTTCGCCCATGCCCATAAACACGATGTTGGTTAGGGGCCTTCCAAAAAAAACTTCGGCTTGTTCTTTAATAGCAACCACTTGGTCATAGATTTCATCTGGGCTTAAGTTGCGCTGTCGTTTAAGACGTGCCGTTGCACAAAATTTACAGGCCAAACTACACCCCACTTGTGACGAAACGCATGCGGTAATTCTTTTTTCGGTTGGGATCAAAACAGACTCAACAATCATCCCATCATGCAGAGTAACTGCATTCTTTATTGTGCCGTCTGCACTGCGCTGCATGTTGTCAACCTTAATGTGATTGATCACAAAATGATTCTTCAGCATGCTGCGTGTTTCGAGCGAGATGTTGGTCATTTGGTCAATGCTCTTGGCCGACTTCATCCAAAGCCACTCATATACTTGCTGCGCCCGAAAAGGCTTTTCGCCTTGCGAAACAAAAAACTCCTTTAACTCTTCGAGTTTCAGTTTGCGTATGTCCCTTTTCGGAATTACCGTTTCACTCATTATTCAACGCGTGTAAATGTTTTGACTTCACACTCCTTTATTGCGTTGTGAAAGCGCAAGGTAGTGGCCGAAAGTTCATCAATGATAAAGCGGTTAGTAGCCATTCCTGATTTCTTATCCAGAAATTGAAGTTCCTGATCAGCAAGGCGATAATCAAATTTGGTCACATCACTTCCTTTCTTTTTTCCTTGGGTAAAAATCCCTTCTTCTCCGGTTCCTTTTTTACCAAAACTTAGCATGCGCACCACAGATTGTCTAGAAGCCCCCATGCCATCCTTTAGTTCAATTTCGGTATCACTCTCTTCCATGTTACTTTGAAAGCAAGTTTTCTCATCCGTAAGTTGCCAAGTACCTAACAAGGACTGTCCTTGTGATAAATGACTGAGTGCAAGTACACATGCGAAAGCAAGAAGTAGTTTCATAATTTCATTTCATTGGTGGAAGTTACACTACCATATCCTATGCCAAAATTACATTTATTTTACGGCCTTCATTTGGCTACCAGTTAAAATCGTAGGACATGGGATTAGCCCAGCTTTCTGGATTCTGAAAACAGAGCACCACTAACTTTAATTCATTCCTTCCAAAGTCTTTGAGTTTGGTAATTAATCCCCGTAATTTTCGCCTTCACTAAACACATCTATGGAAAAAAGTAATGCCATTATTATCACCGCGGGCTACCTGGATAGCAATAGCGGCAAAACAGCACACGGATTGATTCGCGGCACGGATCGCTATAATATTATTGGAGTAATTGATCCCAAACATGGTGGTAAAGATGCCGGAGAGGTGTTGGATGGTAAGAAACGTAACATTCCAGTGTATACAACTATTGACGAGTTTGCCAAAACATCGAAGCAAGTTGCCAAATATTGTATTATTGGTGTTGCCACGAAAGGGGGAGTTATTCCCGATTCACTTCGGGCTATATTAAAGGATGGCTTAGTACATGGATATAGTTTGGTCAATGGCCTACACGAATACATTTCTGATATTCCTGAGTTAGCTGATTTTGCCCGTGCCCGAGGATTGGAAATCATTGACGTACGCAAACCCAAAAAATTTAAAGACCTTCATTTTTGGTCTGGTAAAATAAAAAGTGTGCATTGCCCAAAGATTGCCGTATTAGGTACCGATTGTGCTTTGGGTAAAAGAACCACCACGCGTTTTTTAACTGAAGCTATGCGCAAAGCCGGCTTCCGTGCCGAAATGATTTACACCGGGCAAACCGGTTGGATGCAAGGTGCTAAGTATGGATTTGTGTTTGATAGCACACTTAATGATTTTATTTCGGGTGAAATGGAACATGCAGTTGTTCAGTGCTGGGAAGAAGCTAAGCCTGATATTATTTTTATTGAAGGTCAATCTGCTTTAAGAAATCCCAGTGGTCCGGCTGGAGCCGAATGGATTGTTTCAGCTGATGCGAATGCTGCTGTCATTCAACATAATCCGTCACGGAAGCAGTACAAAGACATGGAATACTACCCGGCATACATACCAGAGATACAAGATGAAATTGCGTTGATAAAAATTTATGGTGCCCCCACAGTAGCGATTACCGTCAATACGGCAAAAATGACTGAGCAAGAAGCACGAGAGTACGCTACGCAAAAAGAAAAAGAGCTTGGCATTCCGGTTATTCTTCCATTGGAAGATGGAGTAGATCGATTAGTAGCTGTTTTTAAGGATATGATTGATAAATCGATCGCGCAGGTGTAAAAGTATTTGTAACTTTATTTTAAACTTTTTTACCATGGTTAAAGTAGAAGAAATACTTAAGTTGAGTTCTGACGAGAAAATTCTTCTCATAGAAAAAATTTGGGATAGTTTAGATTCGCAGGACGAGAATTTTCTTTCGAAGGAACAACAAGAAGAAATTAGCAGGAGGATAGAGAGGCACGAGAGGGGTGAAGGCAAAACTTATACTTGGAAGGAAATAGAATCGCGTTTAAAATTTAAATGATCTTTTCAGTTAAATATGCTGAAGAGTTTGAGATTGACCTTCAAGAAATAATTAACTGGTATGGAGATCAAGGAATTGACCTTGACCGAAAATTTGTTGAAAGCCTCAAGATAGCAACAATACAACTAGCCTCGAATCCGCTTATCTATCGTTCGAGATTCAAAGGAGCAAGATTTAAACACCTAGATAGATTTCCATACATTATTGTCTTTAAAGTCATAGAGCATTCAATAACTATCTTCGGGGTAATTCACGATAGGAGAAACCCAAAACTTATTCGTAAACGAATCAAATGAAAATTAAATTTATTAAAGTCTGGTCAGCTGACCTTGTAAACACAAAACCATACACCATCGCCTTCAAAACGGTTGACGAAGTGCTCAATGCTTTTGTTGAGATTACATTGGAGAATGGAGTAACAGGTATAGGAGCGGCAAATCCAAGTGAATATGTTACCGGGGAAAACTTTGAACAATGTGAACAGGCTCTTCAAGAAAAGAACATCCAATTTTTGGTAGGACGTGATATCAACGAAATCCATCAACTTACTTTTGAAGTGTGGCAAAAGTTGCCAAAAAATCCTGCTGCTCGCGCTGCACTCGACATTGCTTTGTATGATGCCTTTACAAAGTATTTGAAAGTTCCGCTGGTAAAATACCTGGGTCAAAAAATTTATTCACTTCCAACCTCCAATACGATTGGCATTAAAAATGTTGATGAGACCTTGAAGGAAGCTGCCGAATATGGTGAGCGTGGCTTTACAGTACTAAAGGTTAAATTAGGTATCGATCTTGAAGAAGATATTGAACGCATGGTAAAGTTGCGCGAGAAATTCGGTAAGAAGTTTGTGATTCGAATTGATGCAAACCAAGGTTATACACCCGCTAAAACAATTGAGTTTTACAATCGAACAAAAGCACTTGATATTGAATTGATTGAACAGCCACTTCCCGCCAAGGCAATTGAAGAATCGAAAAAATTACCGGATGAAATTCGTAAGATTATTGCTGCCGATGAGTCGTTACTCACACCTCAACATGCTTTCGAATTGGTGAAACCGCCAGTCGCAGCCGGAATTTTTAATATAAAATTGATGAAGTGTGGAGGGGTAAGTCAGGCACTAAAAATTGCAGATATTGGTTCTTTAGCTGGGGTTGATCTTTTCTGGGGGTGCAATGATGAAAGTATTGTAAGTATAACGGCTGCGCTTCATACAGCATTTGCTTGCGCAAACACAAAATATATCGACCTTGATGGAAGTCTTGACTTAGCTAAAGATGAAGTAACGGGTGGGTTTATTTTGAAGGATGGAATAATGTATTGTTCGGATAAACCAGGTTTGGGGGTGGAGAGAATTTAATGGAAGTAATGAAGCAACTTATCTTCATACTATTAATAAGTACAAGTCTTGTTCATGGGCAATCAGAGTCTCCAAAGATTCAGGTCGCAATTTTTATGGCCGTAGATTGCCCAATCACTCAAAAGTATTTGAATACGATTAAAGAGATCGCAAGTCAGTATTCAGATAAGTCTGTCCAATTTGTTGGGTATTTTCCTGTTGGACTGACAAAAAAAGAATCCACTTTATTTCGGAATGAATATAAAATTCCCAACTCGATTGAATTGAGGGACGACAAAAAACATGAGTGGACCGAAGTGCTTAATGCGAAAGTGACTCCAGAGGTATTTGTTCTTAAGGATAAGGAGGTTTTATATAGAGGAGCAATCGATAACTGGTTTTATGAATTGGGGCGCTATCGAAAGGAAGTTACGGCTCATTATTTGATTGATGCTATTCAAGCTGGTTTGAATAATGTGAAACCTTCTATAAATGAAACAGAAGCTTTAGGTTGTTTTATCCAACGCACAGAAAAAAAGGGGGCGCATCAGCATCATTAGAGAGATGAAATGATGAAAAAACTTAATCTTGTATTACTTATATCATTTCAGTTAGGATTTGCATTTGGTCAATCCAAGCCAACCTTTTACGCTGACATCGAACCCATTTTGAAAAGCAACTGTGTGGCCTGTCATAAGCCCGGAGGAATTGGTCCCTTCAGTTTGTTGACTTACGATGAGGTGAAAGCAAAAGGAAATTTTATTGGCCATGTAACCGAGTCACGTTACATGCCACCATGGAAGGCAGATCCTGCTTTTCAAACCTTTAGAAATGAAAGAAAATTAGAGCAGTCAGAAATTGATGTTATCCAAAAATGGATAGCAACCGGAATGATTAAAGGGAAAAAGATTAAATCGAAAACTGCGCATCCGCCCCCAAAAGAATTGATAGAGCCTGATCTTTCACTTCCTATGCTTAGCACATATACACTTTCAGAAAAGGCAGAGGAAGATTTTCGGTTTTTTGTAATGCCTACCAATCTGCCTAAGGATACCTATATCTCAGCCGTGGAATTTATTCCTGGCAACCGCAAGCAAGTTCATCATAGCCGAATTATGGTTGACTCATCGCAGCGTATTCGAGGTATTGATGGAATGAGTGAATTAGATCCTGAGATTAAAAAGTTTCAAACCATTCCTTTGGCTGATGAGTTTTTATATGGTTGGGTTCCTGGCAATGCCAAGATTTTTTTTCCGCCTGGTACAGCAAAAAAAATTGGTAAAGGTTCTGATCTGATTTTAAATATTCATTATTCGCCCTCATCAAAACCGCAACAGGATAAGTCGGTGATCAATCTTTACTACGCAAAGAATCCTGTAACCCGTGAAGTAAATACATTAACACTGCGCGAAAATGATATTCGCAACCAACCTTTTTACATTGATGCCGAGCGGATGCCTACATTTCATATTAGCTATCCTGTAAACAGAGATATTTCACTAATCTCAGTAATGCCACACATGCATTTTATTGGTAAATCTTTTTTGGCTTATGCGATGACAGCGGAGGGTGAAAAGATTCCACTAATAAAAATTGATAATTGGGATTTCAATTGGCAATCCACCTATCAATTTAAAAACTTGTTGAAAATACCTGCTGGCTCACGGATTATTGTTGAAGCGAAGTACGATAACACGAGCGAGAACCCGGCTAACCCAAATCATCCCGCCAAGGATATCGGTTATGGATGGAACTCAACAGACGAAATGTGTAATCTGGTAATCTACTACCTGGATTATAAGGAAGGTGATGAAGCCATCCAGTATTAGGTCTTCTTTAAGTTTTCCAACAAATCCTTAATCGTTTTGAATGTTGAATCTTCAATCGACCAAATTGATTGACCATTTTCTTCCGTGATCGTTACTATGCGTTGATCTTTTTCATTTACCTCGTAACCATTTCGTTCAAGTGCATTTTTGGTCCATAGATAATGATGACCATCGCCCTTTAGATGAATGGAAGTTTTGCGAAAAGTTTCATGAGTCATTTTTCCAGTCTTGAGATCGAAGCCTTTAAATTGAAAGACTTGATCAAACGTTCCGTCTAATACTAAGTCTTCTGGAATCCCTTCAATTATTTTCTTATCAGGTGTTGCCAACCAAATTGAATCAGCAGTTTGTAAGGCAAGATCAAGTTCGTGCGTTGCGACTAAAATAGATTTACCTTCCGTGCGACAAAGTGTGCGGAGGATATTCATGATCTCCACCCGATTATTTAAATCCAAGTGAGCTGTGGGTTCATCCAAAAAAAGGATGGGAGTATCCTGCGCAAGCGCTTTGGCAATCATAACCATTTGAAGCTGCCCGTCACTCAATTCAAAAAGTTTTTTTGTCACAATGGATTCAAGGTGCACTTGCTGAATCGCATTGTCTATTAATTCATGATCAAATTTAGATAATGAGACATTCCAATTTAGATAAGGATATCGACCGTAGGTAATTAAATCATACACGGTCATTAATGCAGAATTAATTCGATCCGTAAGAACAACCGCTACAGACTGATCATTAACAATTTCAACCGTTCCAGTCAATGGCTTCTGAAGTCCGGCAAGTGTTCTTATTAATGTGGATTTGCCAACGCCATTAGAACCCATAAAGCAAATGAGTTCTCCTTGCTTTAACTTTAAGTTAAGATTATCAAAGAGAGTATGATCTTTTTTATCAGTTCGATAACCAACAACCAGATTGGTTGTACTCATTACTATATTGTTGGATTCAGACACTTATTCTTTTCGATTTAATAACCATCCAAATTACAACGGGGGCACCAATCATGGAGGTGACAGCATTTAAGGGTAGTACTTGTGTGCTTCCTGGAATTTGTGCCAGCAGATCACACAGCAGTAGCAAGCTTGCTCCGCCAACCATTACAGCTGGAATTAATATTTTGTGATTAGTGATGGGAATAACCAGCCTAACTAAATGAGGAACAGCTAAACCAACAAAAGCTATCGGGCCACAGAAAGCAGTGACTGCACCCGTAAGCAGTCCGGTTGCTATCACAATAAAAAAGCGAGAGCGATCGAGGTTGATATTAAGGTTTCGGGCATAGTTCTCACCAAGAAGCCAACTGTTGAGAGGCTTTATCAAACTGTAGCTAATAATAAACCCTATTAATAGTATCAGCGAAAGCACACCAAGTTCTTTCCAGCCGGTACCACCAACACTCCCTAGTGTCCAGATCATGAATGCCTGTAAGTCATCGGCATGACTGGTGAATTGCATTACACTTACAATGGATGAAGTAGCTGCGCTAATCATCAACCCTATTATTAAGAGGGATGTATTGTCTTTAACATAATTGGCAATCGAGATTATTAAAATAAAAACCAGTGCTCCACCCGTGCTGGCTGCTAATGCAATGCTCCACGGGTTTTGAAAGATGGCTCCAGAAATACCAGGACTGAATTGTCCAGCTAGTAATAATGCGGCAACTAAAAGACTGGCCCCTGAAGTAAGTCCGAGCACATCGGGGCCCGCCATGGGGTTTCGGAAAAGAGTCTGCATTAAAAGACCCCCAGTTGCCAAGGCGCTGCCTGCCAAAATACAAGTGAGTGCTTTAGGGATTCTGAACTGCCAAAGGATAGTTTGATAAACTCCATTTTCGCTTGAAAACAAACTACTGATAAGGCTGCTAATTGGAATGCGAACGCTTCCAACAGAGAGATTTAGAATCAGCAAGACTATCAAAAGAGTTCCTAATGTTATTCCCTCACTCCAAAAAGTAGTTTGCCTCATTAATTCCGCATCGATTTATCTTGAAAAGTAAGTCCTTTTTGAGCGTTGCTAAAATTATCGTGCATCCAACTTTTACCAAGTTTAAATATTTGTTTGTTTAAATATGTTTAAGTGGCTGTAAATGAAGTGTTTAATTATTAGCCGACTGACCAATGACAAAGCCGAATCAGGTTCCTATTTATTTTTTTGAACGCCCTCTTGGTAGCTAAATATTAGTTCCTATCTTTGCAGTCCTTTTTGCGGTACAAAACCCGCAAAACAGGGTAAAATCAAGTAAAATAGGTTTCAACCATGCCTGGAATAATAGGACGTAAAGTAGGAATGACCAGTGTATTTGGGCCAGATGGCCAGAATATCACGGTTACGGTCATCGAAGCAGGCCCATGTGTAGTCACTCAGGTTAAAAACGCTGAGACTGACGGATACAGGGCTGTGCAACTTTCTTTCGGAGAGAGAAAGGAAAAAAATACCCCCAAGCCGCTGGTTGGTCATTTCAAAAAAGCCAACACCAGCCCTAAAAAATCAGTAGTTGAATTCAGAGATTTTCGCTCTGAGTTTGATGGAATGGTTGAATTGGGAAAAGAAATCAAAGTACAAGATGTGTTTGCGGAAGGAGATTTCCTTGATGCAGTAGGCACATCTAAGGGAAAAGGATTTCAAGGGGTAGTTAAACGCTATGGCTTTGCCGGAGTAGGTGGCCAAACACACGGACAGCATAACCGTTTGCGTGCTCCTGGTTCAATGGGTAATGCATCATTTGCATCCCGTGTAATCAAAGGAAAGCGTTTGCCGGGTCGCATGGGTACTGACCGTGTTAAGGTAATAAACCTTAAGGTGGTAAAAATCATGGCTGACTTAAACCTAATTTTAGTAAGCGGCTCCGTTCCTGGTGCAAAAAATTCAACAATAATTCTGCAAAAGTAATGAGCGTAGCAGTTGTAAAATATAGCGGTGAAAATACCGGCCGCGAGATAAGCCTTGGCAGTGAGGTTTTCGGAATCGAACCAAACGATCATGCTATCTGGTTAGATGTAAAAAGTTATTTGGCAAACCAACGCCAGGGAACTCACAAGTCTAAGCAGCGTGCAGAAATCAGTGGATCATCCAAAAAATTGAAGAAACAAAAAGGAACTGGTGGCGCCCGTGCGGGTAACATTAAGAACCCTCAGTTTAAAGGTGGTGGTCGTGTATTTGGTCCTACACCGCGCGATTATTCTTTTAAGCTTAATAAAAAGGTAAAAGATTTGGCACGTAAGTCAGCTCTTACATACAAAGCTAAAGATAACATGATTGTGTTGGTTGAAGACTTCAACTTTGAAGCACCAAAGACCAAGCATTTTCAAGACTTACTTAAGTCATTGTCTTTACAGGATAAGAAGACCCTAATGGTTCTTCCCGATGCCAACAAGAACATCGTTCTATCTGGCAGAAATCTCCAAAACTCTAAAATTATTACAGCGGATCAGATCAACACATATGATGTGATGAATGCTGAGCAATTGATTTTAGTGGAGAGTTCACTAACTAAGATTGATAACATTTTAAATAAACAGTAATCCAATGAGCATCTTGATTAAACCCCTGGTTACTGAGAAAGTTTCTTCCTTGAATGAAAAGGGTAAGTATGGCTTTGTGGTGAAAGGAACCGCTAATAAAGTAGAGATAAAAAGTGCCGTAGAGAAAATGTATGGCGTGAATGTAGAGCGTGTTAACACAATTAATGTGCTTGGTAAATTCAAATCACGATTCACTAAAGCTGGTGTGCTATCAGGCCGCAAGCCAAGTTATAAGAAGGCCATCGTTACGCTGGCTTCAGGAGAGGTAATTGATTTTTATAGCAACGTATAATATATATAAGCGATGGCGTTGAGAAAACTTAGACCTATAACTGCAGGCACCCGTCACCGGTTGTCTCCCGGTTTTGAGGATATTACAGAAACCAAACCAGAGAAATCTTTGGTAGTTACTATCAAGAAGACGGGTGGTCGTAACAATTCAGGTCGTATGACTATGCGCTACATTGGTGGTGGTCATAAGCAAAAGACTCGTTTGATAGATTTCAAACGCGATCGTTTTGGAATTCCTGCGGTTGTTAAGTCAATCGAATATGATCCTACAAGAACAGCTCGCATTGCAAAATTGTATTATGCGGATGGACTGAAGTCATACATCATTGCACCACAAGGAATCAAAGTAGGGCAAACTGTTATTTCTGGAGACAACATTGCTCCTGAAGTTGGTAATGCACTTCCTCTTTCAAAGATTCCGATTGGTACAATTGTTCATAATGTGGAAGTGAAGCCAGGTAACGGAGCATCTATTGCTCGCAGTGCTGGATCATTTGTTCAATTGGTTGCTCGCGAAGCAGTTTATGCAACGCTAAAAATGCCTTCTGGTGAAATGCGTAATGTATTGGTGAAGTGCCTTGCTACGGTAGGTGCAGTTTCTAATGCTGAGCACATGAACGAAAAAGTTGGAAAGGCTGGTCGTAGCCGATGGAGAGGAGTTCGTCCTCGCACAAGACCGGTAGCGATGAACCCTGTCGATCACCCAATGGGTGGTGGTGAAGGTCGCGCTTCAGGTGGTCATCCGAGATCACGTAACGGATTGCTTGCAAAAGGTAAGAAGACTCGTCATCCGAAGAAGTATTCTGATGGTTTAATCATTGCTAGAAGGAAAAAATAATTATGGGAAGGTCAGTTAAGAAAGGTCCTTATTTAGATGCACGCTTGGAAAAGAAAGTGCAGGTAATGGAGCAGGCTGGTAAAAAGTCTGTTATCAAAACTTGGTCTCGCAGATCAACCATTACTCCGGATTGTATTGGGCATACGTTTGCCGTGCACAATGGAAATAAATTTATTCCAGTGTATGTTACTGAAAACATGGTGGGTCATAAGTTGGGCGAGTTTGCTCCAACCCGCACGTTTAAAGGACACTCAGGAAATAACAAATAGTTAAGAGCATATTAAGATTCCTGACATGGAAACAGAAATAGTTAAAAAGAAGAAAAGATCAGTAGTAAAGAGAGAGAAGCTTGCGGCTGTTAAAGATGCTGCTAAGCAAGGTCCTGCTACTACGTATCTTAAAAATGTACCTTCATCGCCTCGTAAGATGCGCCTTGTTGCAGATTTAATCCGTGGCGAGCGGGTGAATAGTGCATTGAATATTTTGAAATATGAAGCTCAGCATGCAGCGGCTAAAATGGAGAAACTTCTTCTTTCAGCAATCAGCAGCTGGGAATCTAAGAATAGTGATGTGAAGTTGGAAGAGGCAGATCTTTTTGTAAAGGAAGTGTTTGTAGATGGCGGTCGCCAGCTTAAGCGCTTGAGACCAGCTCCCCAGGGCCGTGCTCACAGAATTAGAAAAAGATCAAACCATGTAACCTTAACAGTAGATCGCATGCCTGCAAAGGTTGAAGCGGCTAAGAAGTCAAACGCAAAAGAAACAAAAGAATAATGGGACAAAAGATTAACCCGGTTGGTTTCAGATTAGGCATTGTCCGTGGATGGGACTCTAGTTGGTTTGGTGGAAAATCATTTGCTGACAAATTGGTTGAAGATCAAAAGATCAGAAAATATATTGATGCCCGTATTCAAAAAGGGGGTATCTCTAAAGTTGTAATTGAACGCACGTTGAAGAGAATCACTCTTACTATTCATACTGCCCGTCCGGGTGTGGTGATTGGAAAGGGTGGAAACGAAGTTGATAAAATTAAAGAGGAGCTTAAGAAGCTTACTAATAAGGATGTTCAAATCAACATCTTTGAAATAAAGCGCCCTGAATTGGATGCAAGATTAGTAGGTGAGTCAATTGCTCAACAATTGGAAGCAAGGATTTCTTACCGCAGAGCAATGAAGCAAGCAATTGCTGCTACAATGCGAGTAGGTGCCGAAGGAATCAAAGTGAAATTGTCAGGTCGTTTGGCTGGTGCCGAAATGGCGCGTACTGAACAATATAAAGAAGGACGGATTCCACTTCACACATTGCGTGCAGATATTGATTATGCAATTTCTGAAGCTCAGACTATCTATGGAAAGATTGGAATCAAAGTATGGATTTTCAAAGGCGAAGTATATGGCAAGCGCGACTTGTCTCCTAATGTGGGCATCGTAAGCAATGCAGCCGGAGAGAACAAAGGTGGCCAACCAGGCGGTGGTGGAGATAGAAGAAGAGGTGGCGGTGGTGACCGTGGTGGAAGAAACGAACGTGGCCCAAGAAGAGAGCAAGGTGCAGGAGGCGATAGAAGAGGTGCAAGAAAATAATTTAAAGAAAGTTATAAAAGGAGTAAATCATGTTACAGCCTAAGCGGACGAAGTTCAGAAAAATGCAAAAAGGAAAAGTGAAGGGCTTGGCCACACGTGGTCACTCTATTGCTTTCGGATCATTTGCACTGAAAGCCCTGGAGCCAGGGTGGATTACAGCCCGTCAGTTAGAAGCAGCTCGTGTAGCTGTTACCCGCGCTATGAAGCGTGAAGGTCAGGTGTGGATTCGCATTTTCCCTGATAAGCCAATTACCAAGAAGCCTGCTGAAGTGCGGATGGGTAAGGGTAAGGGAGCTCCTGAATATTGGGTAGCGGTTATTAAGCCAGGCACCATTCTGTTTGAAGCGGGTGGAGTAACCATGGCAACAGCAAAAGAAGCGTTGGCTTTGGCCGATGGTAAGTTGCCAATTAAAACACGCTTTACAGTAAGAAGAGATTACGTTGAACAAGCATCAAAATGAAAAACGCAGAGATTAAAGGATTGACTTTGGTGGAGCTTACTGAGAAACTTGGCAGCGAGAACGAAGCATTGCGCAAACTAAGATTTGCTCATCAGGTTTCCGCTATCGAAAACCCAATGAGAATAAAAGAGACTCGCAGATTGATTGCTCGTCTAAAAACAGAATTGAAAGCAAAAGAAACTCAGAAGTAATTTCTCATGGAGACAGCAACAAGAAACCTAAGAAAGGAGAAAGTAGGGAAAGTAGTCAGTAACAAAATGACTAAGTCAATTACTATCGCGATTGATCGCAAAGTAAAACACCCTATCTATGGTAAGTTCATGAACCAAACAACCAAGTTCATGGCTCATGACGAAAAAAATGAGGCAGGTATCGGAGATACAGTTCGTATCATGGAAACACGCCCCACTAGTAAGAACAAGAGATGGAGATTGGTTGAAATTATCGAAAAAGCGAAGTAACCATGATACAAACAGAAAGTAGGCTTACCGTTGCAGATAATAGTGGAGCAAAAGAAGTTCTTTGCGTTCACGTATTAGGAGGCACAAGAAGAGCTTCAGCTAGTGTAGGTGATACAATTGTTGTTACTGTAAAGTCAGCAATCCCTACCAGCCAGATTAAAAAAGGAACCGTTTCAAAAGCGGTGATTGTACGCACTAAGAAAGAAATCAGAAGAAAGGATGGTTCATACATCCGCTTTGAAGATAACGCAGCTGTTCTTTTAAATGCTCAGGACGAACCACGTGGTACCCGTATTTTCGGCCCCGTAGCACGCGAGCTAAGAGAGAAGCAGTTCATGAAGATTATTTCATTAGCCCCTGAAGTATTATAAGCTATGGAAAGGAAATTCAACAAGCAGGCTAAACTGCATATTAAAAAAGGAGATAAAGTGGTGGTGTTATCGGGTAATGATAAAACTAAGACTGGTACAGTTTTAGAAATTCTTACTAAGAAAAGCCGCGCTATTGTAGAAGGAATCAATATGGTGACTAAGCACCAGAAGCCTTCTGCTGGAAAGCCTGAAGGTGGCATTAAGAAAATGGAAGGAACAATTCACATCAGTAATTTGATGTTGGTTGAGCCATCTAACGACAAGCCAACACGCACAGGAAGAAAGCTTAACGAAAAAGGTAAGCTACAGAGATATTCAAAGAAAACAGGAGAATTTATTAAATAATGGCAACTCCAAGATTAAAGGATAAGTACCTCAAGGAAATCGTTCCTGGCCTGAAAGACAAATTTCAGTATCAGTCAGTAATGCAGGTACCCAAAGTAGAAAAAATTTGTATCAACAAAGGACTTGGTGCTGCTGTGGCAGACAAGAAACTAATTGATGTTGGTTTGGAAGAGATTACAACAATCTCTGGTCAGAAGGCGGTAGCTACTCGTTCGAAGAAAGATATCTCGAACTTTAAGCTTCGCTCTAATCAGGCGATTGGTGTTAAGGTTACACTTCGTGGCGATCGTATGTATGAATTCATGGATCGTTTGTTGAACGTTGCACTTCCACGTGTACGTGATTTCAAAGGTGTGAGCGACAAAGGATTTGACGGACGTGGAAATTATACTTTGGGAGTAAAAGAGCAGATCATTTTCCCTGAGATTTCAATCGATAAGGTAAATAAGATAAACGGCATGGATATCACGTTTGTAACGTCAGCAGCTTCTGATGAAGAAAGCTATGAGTTGCTTAAGTCGTTGGGTATGCCATTTGTAGCTAAAAATTAATTAATTCGATGGCAAAATTATCAATCATCGCAAGAGACAAGAAAAAGGAAAAGTTGGTGGCTCGCTACGCAGCTAAGCGCAAGGCTTTGAAAGAAGCTGGAGACTGGACTGCATTAGATAAACTACCAAGAAGTTCTTCGGCCGTTCGTTTACGTAGCCGTTGTAAGTTAACCGGTCGCCCAAGAGGCTACATGAGCAAATTTGGTATTTGCCGGAATCAATTCCGTCAGATGGCAAATGATGGTAAAATCCCAGGATTAACTAAGGCAAGCTGGTAAAAAAGGCTTTCTAACATATTTGGTTGCTGAGTATTCAGGTCGGGGCACCCTTAACAGGCTAAACCGAAACCGAGTAACAGTTTGAATAACAGAAATTGTTATATATCTTTGCAGCCCGTTCAAAAAAACGGGTTTGCTTTTTTAAATAAGTGAAATGAAAACAACGGATCCAATAGCAGATTATTTGACCAGGTTGCGTAACGCGATCAAGGCACGTCACCGCGTGGTGGAGGTTCCTGCTTCTAATATTAAGAAGGAGGTTACCAAGGTTCTTTTTGATAAAGGGTATATCCTGAATTATATGTTTGAGGATACCTCAAACAAGCAAGGCAATATTAAAATTGCGTTGAAGTATAATCCGGAAACCAAGGAGTCGGCTATTACGAAACTTCAGCGCGTTAGCTCGCCTGGACTTCGTCAATACAAAGGCTCAGATAGCCTTCCTAAAGTATTGAATGGTTTAGGTATAGCCATTCTTTCAACTTCGAAAGGTGTGATTACGGATAAAGAAGCGAAAGCTCTTAATGTGGGTGGTGAGGTTTTGTGTTACATCTATTAATTGATCAGTCATGTCACGAATAGGTAGATTACCAATAGAGCTTCCCAAAGGTGTAACATTCACCTTCTCGGATAGCGATCATAAAGTGACCGTGAAAGGTCCAAAGGGAGAATTGAAGCAAGTGGTTGACGCTGACTTCAAAATAGTACTTGAAGAAGGTGCTATTGTAGTTCAACGCCCGACAGAGCAAAAAAGACATAAGGCTATGCACGGATTATACCGCGCATTGATTGCTAATATGGTGGAAGGAGTTAGTACTGGTTATAAGGCTCAACTTGAGTTAATCGGTGTTGGTTACAAAGCCGTAGCACAAGGCAACGTACTTGATTTAAGTTTGGGATATTCTCACAGTGTGATTATAGGTATTCCTCCAGAACTTAAAGTACAAGCCGTTCAGGAAAAAGGTCAAAACCCTACTATTACTTTAGAGGGTATTGATAAGCAGTTGATAGGACAAGTTGCTGCAAAGATTAAATCATTGCGTAGCGTTGAACCTTACAAAGGCAAGGGTATTCGTTTTGTGGGTGAGTTTGTTCGTAGAAAAGCTGGTAAAGCAGCTGCTAAATAATAACTGATTATGGCAAACATTAAGGACAGAAGAACCAGAATAAAAAAAGGAATTCGCAAGAAGTTGGAAGGAACTAGTAGCCGTCCGCGCTTGTCAATTTTCCGCAGCAATAAAATTATCTATGCTCAACTTATAGATGATTCAAAAGGTCTAACAATCACCGCTTCATCATCTATTGAATTAGATAAGAAAGGTGGTGTAAACATGACCATCTCTAAAAACGTTGGAAAGAAAGTAGCTGAGAAGGCAGTAGCGAGTGGCGTTCAGGAGGTTGTGTTTGATCGCAACGGATATCTTTATCATGGTAACATCAAAGCTTTGGCCGAAGGAGCCAGAGAAGGAGGCTTAAAATTTTAAAGCATGACACAAAGTAACGTCAGCACAGTAAAGGCAAGTGAAATCGACCTAAAGGAAAAGGTTGTTGCCATCCAACGTGTAGCCAAGGTGGTGAAAGGTGGTAGAAGATTTAGTTTCGCTGCCATTGTAGTAGTTGGAGATGGAAATGGTGTAGTTGGATATGGATTGGGAAAAGCCAATGAAGTAACGGACGCAATCACTAAAGGAATTGATGATGCTAAGAAACATTTGGTTAAGGTTCCTATTATCAAAGGAACTGTTCCTCATGATTCACTTGGAAAATTTGGAGGTGGTTTTGTTTTATTGAAGCCAGCTTCACCAGGTACTGGTGTAATTGCAGGTGGTGCTATGCGCGCTGTATTGGAAAGTGCAGGTATTCATAACGTGTTAGCAAAATCAAAAGGATCTTCAAATCCACACAACGTGGTGAAGGCAACCTTTAAAGCATTGACAACGATGCGCGATCCTCAAACTATTGCGCGTAACCGTGGTGTTTCATTGTCTAAAGTTTTTAACGGATAAGAGTTATGGCAAAAGTTAGAATTACTCAAACCCGCAGTACTATTAAAAGACCTGAAACTCAATTGAGAACTATTCAATCATTGGGATTAGGAAGAGTACACCGTTCTGTAGAAGTAGAATACACTCCTCAGATTAAAGGAATGGTAAATAAAGTAAAGCATTTAGTGAGCGTAACCGAATTATAAGATGAAGCTGCACACACTCAAGCCGGCAGAAGGATCGGTAAAAAATAATAAGCGTCTCGGAAGAGGACAAGGTTCTGGTGGTAGCACTGCGGGCCGTGGACACAAGGGAGCTCAGTCACGTTCTGGTTATTCCAAGAAGTTTGGATTTGAAGGAGGTCAGATGCCACTTCAAAGACGAATTCCTAAGTTTGGCTTTAAGAACAATAACAAGATTTATTTCAAGGCAATCAATTTAGATGCATTGGAAGAATTAGCTCAAAAAACTAAAGCTCCTGCTATCACTATTCAGGTGATGGTTGACAACGGAATTGTTGGCAAGAAGGATAGCGTGAAGATTTTGGGAAGAGGAGAATTGAAATCAAAAGTAAGTGTAGAAGCTCACGCATTTTCAACTACTGCTACAAAGGCAATTGAAAACGTAGGCGGTACCGCAACAACTGTGAAATAATGAAGCGTTTCTTTACAACCATAAAGAACATTTTTTCGATCGAAGACCTTCGGGTTCGCATCTTGAATACAATTGGATTTCTAATCATTTTCAGATTGGGATCTTATATTGTGTTACCAGGTGTTGATCCTGTGATCCTAGAACAAATTGGAGGAAACCAAGGTGGTATTTTCGATTTATTAAATACGTTCCTTGGCGGATCATTTAGCAGAGCGTCAATTTTTGCATTAGGTATTATGCCTTATATCTCGGCATCTATCGTTGTACAGTTATTAACGGTTGCAGTTCCTCATTTTACAAAACTTCAGAAGGAAGGTGATAGCGGTCGTAAAAAGTTAAATCAGTTCACCCGTATTCTTACAATCATTATTACTGCAGCACAATCTTACGGTTACATCCGTGCTACCATTGCGCCAGAAGCTATATTGACTCCTGGGTTATTCTTTACAGTTTCTTCGATCATCATTTTGATTGCTGGTACCATGTTTTGTATGTGGCTTGGCGAAAGAATTACAGACAAAGGGATTGGAAATGGTATCAGTATGTTGATTATGATTGGTATCGTATCTCGTTTCCCAGCGGCAATCTGGATGGAGATTGATGCGAAAGGAATGAACGGAATGTTGCTCTTCATATTAGAAGTACTAGCCTTGTTCTTTGTAGTGGTGGGGGTTATTGCTCTTACACAAGCTACACGAAGAATTCCTGTTCAATATGCTAAGCAGGTTGTTGGAAATAAATTGTATGGTGGCAAGCGTGATTTCATACCATTGAAACTTAATTCAGCAGGTGTAATGCCAATCATCTTTGCTCAGGCATTAATGTTTATTCCTCCCTTGTTGGCTCAGATCTGGCAGGATAGCGACTTGGGTGCTTACGTAGGGTCAACCTTTGCAGATTTTACATCATGGCAATACAATCTTTTGTTCGCCATCTTGATTTTGATCTTTACATTTTTCTACACAGCGATTACAGTTCCATCAAACGACATTGCTGATAACTTGAAAAGAAACGGTGGTTTTGTTCCCGGTATTAAACCAGGTAAACAAACTGCTGAGTTTATAGATAGTATTTTATCAAAGATTACTTTACCAGGTGCTATTTTCTTAGCTGCGGTTGCCATTCTTCCTGCATTTGCAGTGAAGGCGGGAATCACACAGAATTTTGCTCAATTCTATGGTGGTACATCTCTATTGATTTTGGTGGGTGTTGTGTTAGACACACTCCAGCAAATAGAGAGCTACTTGTTGATGAGGCATTATGAAGGGATGATGAAATCAGGTAGAGTGAAAGGACGTTCTCAGTTTGCTGCGGCTTGAAGTTGAATGATTCGCTACAAGACGGACGAGGAGATTCAGATTATTAGGGAGAGTGCCCAGATTTTAGGAAAGGCACACGGAGAAGTAGCTAAACGGGTAAAACCGGGAGTGAAAACCAAAGAACTGGATCAGGTTGCCGAGGAGTTTATTCTTGATCATGGAGGTTTACCTTCATTTAAGAATTACCACGGTTTTCCAGCCGCCTTGTGTATTTCGGTTAATGAAACAGTAGTCCATGGGTTTCCAGGTGACTATGAGTTGAAAGAAACTGATATCGTTTCTGTGGATTGCGGTGTGAAGTTTAAAGGCTTCCATAGTGATTCGGCCTACACCTATCCACTTCCGAAAGTAAGTGAAGAGGTGTTGAAACTTCTTAACCGAACCTACGAGTCTCTTGAGTTGGGGATTGCAGAAGCGAAAGCTGGCAACCGAATGGGAGATGTAAGTTTTGCGATACAGAATTATGTTGAGCAATTCGGATACGGAGTGGTGAGGGAGCTGGTTGGTCACGGGGTAGGAAAAGATTTGCATGAAGACCCTGAAGTGCCCAATTATGGTAAGAAGGGTAAGGGAGTGAAGTTGTCAGGTGGGATGGTGTTTGCCATTGAACCGATGATTAACATGGGAACGAAAAACGTAGTGCAAGAAAAAGATGGGTGGACAATCCGCACATCGGATCGCAAACCGTCTGCTCACTTTGAGCATACAGTAGTGGTTCACAAAGAGAGAACGGAGGTTTTAACGACTCACGAGTATATAGAACTAAATTATTCGTATAAGTGGCGAAACAAAAGTCGATAGAGCAAGACGGTACTATTTTGGAAGCATTGTCAAACGCAATGTTTCGGGTACAACTAGAGAATGGACATGAGGTATTGTCTCATATTTCTGGTAAGATGAGGATGCATTACATCCGCATATTACCAGGAGATAAAGTAAGGTTAGAAATGTCGCCTTATGATTTAACAAAAGGAAGAATAACTTTTAGATATAAATAGGTTATGAAAGTAAGAGCATCAATAAAAAAACGGAGTGCCGATTGCAAGATCATCAGGCGCAAAGGCAAGTTGTTTGTGATTAACAAAAAGAATCCAAGGTATAAACAAAGACAAGGATAATTATGGCACGTATTGCTGGTGTAGATATTCCCGATAACAAAAGAGGCGAAATTGCCCTTACATACATTTACGGTATCGGCCGTAGGTCTGCTCAAAGAATTCTTACACAAGTAGGAGTAACCTGGGACAAGAAGGCCAAGGAATGGAATGATGAGGAATCAAATGCGATTCGTGCCGCTATTGCGGAACAATTCAAAATTGAAGGTGCCTTGAAATCAGAGGTTCAATTGAGTGTAAAACGCTTGATGGATATTGGTTGTTACCGTGGATTACGTCATCGCAGAGGATTACCTGTGCGTGGACAGACCACTAAGAACAATGCCCGTACACGTAAAGGAAAGCGTAAGACGGTAGCGAATAAGAAGAAGGCGACTAAAGGTTAATAATTAAATAAGCATAATAAACTTTTCTGTATGGCAGCACCCGTTGAAAAGAAGAAAGATAAAAGTAAGAAGCGCGTTGTAACCGTGGAGGCCATTGGCCAGGCACACGTGCGAGCTACGTTTAATAATATTATCATCTCAATGACTAATTCAACTGGTCAGGTAATATCATGGGCGTCTGCAGGAAAGATGGGATTCAAAGGATCCAAGAAGAACACTCCGTATGCAGCTCAGGTTGCAGCACAGGAGTGTGCAACTAAAGCCTTTGAATTGGGATTGCGTAAGGTAGAAGTTTTTGTAATCGGCCCAGGTGCTGGAAGAGAGTCTGCTATTCGTAGCATTCAGGCTTCAGGCATTGAAGTGATGATCATCAAAGACATGACTCCAATCCCGCACAACGGATGTCGTCCTCCTAAGAAAAGAAGAGTTTAAAATATAAAGTCAAAGATAAGTCATGGCAAGATACACAGGCCCTAAAGCGAGAATCTCAAGAAGGTTTAATGAACCTATTCTGGGTGATAGCAAGGCACTTCTTAAGAAGAACTATCCTCCGGGCATGCACGGTAAAGGAAAGAGACGCAAGCAATCTGAATACGCAATTCAGTTGGCTGAGAAGCAGAAAGCAAAATATATCTATGGTGTATTAGAGCGCCAGTTTGAGAATATTTTTGATAAAGCAACGCGTAAGAAAGGTGTGACTGGTGAAGTATTGTTACAAATGCTTGAGTCTCGTCTTGATAACATGGTATATCGTTTGGGTGTAGCTCCTACACGCAGAGCGGCTCGTCAATTGGTTGTTCATAAGCACATCACTGTAAACGGAGAAGTGTTGAATATTCCTTCTGCGAACTTAAAAGCTGGCGATGTTGTGGGTGTGCGTGAAAAATCTAAATCATTAGAGACAATCACAAATTCATTAGCTATTCAAAGCGCGAAAAAATATAATTGGCTTGAGTGGGAAAGTGGTGAAATGGAAGGGAAGATTATCAACCTACCACTTCGTCAGGATATTCCAGAAAATATCAACGAGCAGTTAATCGTTGAATTGTACTCGAAGTAATTCTTAACCTTTTAATCAAAACGTTATGTCAATATTAGCATTTCAAATGCCGGAAAAAGTGGTAATGGAGAAGTCAGATGATTTCCATGGCCTTTTTACCTTCAAACCTTTGGAAAAAGGATATGGTGTTACGATCGGAAACGCGTTAAGAAGAATTCTTCTTTCTTCGTTGGAAGGTTATGCCATTACAGGAATTAAAGTTCCTGGTGTGTTGCATGAGTTTTCTACCATTGAAGGAGTTGTAGAAGATGTAGCAGAAATCATCTTGAACTTAAAGCAAGTTCGTTTCAAGAAAGTGTCTGACAATTTTGACAGCAAGATTGTTGTAACGATTAAGAAGCAAAAGGAATTCAAAGCAGGTGATATTGCAAAATTCACTTCGGCATTTGAAATCTTAAATGCGGATCATGTGATCTGTAATTTAGATGAAGCTGCTCAGTTCGAAATTGAACTTACTATTGAAAAGGGAAGAGGTTATTTACCTGCAGAGGAGAATAAGCCTAATGAGCAAGTTTTTGGATTCATTCCAATCGATGCCATTTTCACTCCAGTTAAAAATGTAAAATACAGCGTAGAGAATACTCGCGTTGAACAAAAGACTGACTACGAAAAGTTGTTGATCGATATCGAAACTGACGGTTCAATTCACCCTGAAAAGGCATTGGAAGGAGCAGCTTTCATCTTGATTCAACACTTCAGATTATTCTCTGACAAGTCAATTGAACTTGAAACTGGTAAGGATAGCGAAGTTGAGCAAGTGGATGAAGAAATGTTGCATATGCGCAAACTTCTTAAAACCTCTTTGCATGACTTAGATCTTTCTGTAAGAGCTTACAACTGCTTAAAGTCAGCAGATGTGAAGTCATTAGGAGACCTGGTTCAACTGGACATTTCAGATATGATGAAGTTCAGAAACTTTGGTAAGAAGTCATTGGCAGAATTAGAGCAATTAGTAGCAGAGAAGAACCTTACGTTTGGTATGGATCTTTCTAAGTATAAACTCGATGAAGATTAATCATGAGACACGGTAAAAAAATAAATCACCTCGGAAGACAGTCAGCGCATCGTCATGCGTTACTTTCGAATATGGCATCTTCGTTAATTCTTCACAAGAGAATTACAACTACAGTAGCTAAAGCTAAAGCTTTGAGAAAGTATGTAGAGCCTTTGATTACAAAAGCTAAGGACAACACTACACACTCAAGAAGAACAGTAATGGCTTATCTTCAAAACAAAGAGTCAGTAACGGCTTTATTTGGTGAGGTAGCTGGTCGCACGGCTGATCGTCCAGGAGGTTACACGCGTATTATCAAATTTGGCGATGCCAGATTGGGTGATGCTGCCGAAATGTGCTTAATGGAATTGGTTGACTTCAACGACATCTACAAGAAAGATGGTGCTGAGAAGAAGGCTAAGACTCGCAGAGGCCGGAAGAGCAAGAAAGAGGAAGGCGAAGGAGTAGAAGAAGTTGCTGAAGCAACAGCTTCGGAAGAGACTGAAAAGAAGCCAAAGAAGGCGGCTAAAAAAACTGCTAAAAAGAAAGACTAAGTGTATCTTTCAATATATATAGAAGGGATTGAGCGAAAGTTCAATCCCTTTTTTATTGCTATTCCGCCTTCGGAATCGGTTGTTAAAATTTTAACTTTGAAAGTAGCGTACAACCCTTTTAAACACGGTATTTTTGCAAACTATTTAACCAATATAATTTGAGCACAAAAGCATATTTACTTCTTGCCGATGGACTTCTGATTGAAGGCAAAGCCATTGGTAAAATTGGTACCTCCGGTGGCGAGATTTGTTTTAATACCGGAATGACGGGCTATCAAGAGATTTATACTGATCCATCGTATTACGGGCAAATCATTGTTAACACCACAGCCCACATAGGTAACTATGGAACACTTGATGAGGAGCAAGAATCGAGCACTCCAAAAATTAGTGGGATTGTAGTGAATGAGTTTTCGGAAGAGTTTAGCCGCAAGACAGCCACTGAAAGCCTGCAACAATATTTAGAGAAACATAATGTTGTGGGTATTGCCGATTTGGATACACGAAAATTGGTGCGTTATATCCGAAGCAAAGGCGCCATGAATGCGTTGATTTCTTCTGAGCTTACACCTGATCAAATGAAGGCAGAGTTAGCGAAGATTCCCTCTATGGATGGATTAGAGTTATCTTCTGTAGTAAGCACCAAGGAACCTTATTTCTTTGGCAATCCTAATGCATCCATAAAAATTGCAGCGTTGGATGTTGGTATTAAAACGAGCATCTTAAAAAATCTTGCTAACCGTGATTGCTATGTTCAGGTTTTTCCTGCTAAAACGACATTCGCAGAAATGGATAAATGGGAACCGCACGGATATTTTATTTCCAACGGGCCTGGCGATCCATCTGTGATGGCGTATGCGATTAAAACTGTTAAAGATATTCTTGCTGCCGACAAGCCTGTTTTTGGAATTTGTTTAGGGCATCAATTACTGGCGCTTGCATGTGGCATATCAACGTATAAGATGCATCATGGGCACCGAGGATTAAATCATCCGGTGAAAAATTTAATTTCAGGATTGAGTGAGATGACTTCTCAGAATCATGGCTTCGCGGTAAGCGAAAAGGATGTTGAGAAAAACGAGGATGTTGAGGTAACACACATTCACTTGAATGATACTACAATCATGGGAATTCGCTTGAAAAGCAAAAAGGCTTTTTCAGTTCAGTACCATCCAGAAGCTTCACCCGGTCCACACGATTCAAGATACTTGTTTGATCAATTTCTTGAGATGGTGAAAGAAGAAGAACTAGTGAAATAATAATTCGTACATCTAAAATCTAAATAATTATGAGTTTAATTGAAGGAATTTTTGCCCGCCAAATTTTTGATAGCCGTGGCAATCCAACTATCGAAGTTGATGTAGTTACTGAAAGTGGAGCCTTTGGGCGTGCAGCTGTTCCTTCAGGAGCCTCAACAGGAACTCACGAGGCAGTTGAGCTACGTGATGGTGACAAGAAAAAGTACATGGGTAAAGGCGTACTCAAGGCTGTTGAAAATGTAAACGCAAAAATTGCTTCAGAGGTAGTAGGTCTTTCTGTATTCGATCAAAACCTGATTGATATGGTTATGATTGAATTGGACGGAACTCCAAATAAAGGAAAGTTAGGAGCGAACGCGATTCTTGGTACTTCATTAGCCGTAGCTAAAGCCGCAGCAATGGAAGCCGGCCAATCGTTGTACCGCTATATTGGTGGCGTTAATGCAAATACATTGCCTGTGCCAATGATGAATATTTTGAATGGTGGAAGCCATGCTGATAACTCAATCGACTTTCAGGAATTTATGGTTATGCCTGTGAAGGCCGACACATTTTCAGAATCACTTCGCATGGGTACTGAAATATTCCATACGTTAAAGAAAGTACTTCATGAAAAAGGTTTCTCTACCAACGTAGGTGACGAAGGTGGATTTGCACCGAATATTAAATCGAATGAAGAAGCAATTGAGATTGTATTAAAAGCAATTGAGAAGGCGGGCTTCAAGCCAGGTGTAGATGTTTTCATTGCGATGGATGCGGCTAGCTCAGAATTCTATGATGCAAAATCAAAGAGTTACATCTTCAAAAAATCAGATGGTAAGAAATTGAAGTCTGAAGAGATGGTAGAGTATTGGGCTAAGTGGGCTAAGAAATATCCAATTATTTCTATTGAAGATGGTATGGCGGAAGAAGATTGGACAGGCTGGAAAGGATTAACTGATAAGATAGGAGATAAAGTTCAGTTAGTAGGTGATGATTTGTTTGTAACCAATGTTGATTTTTTGCAAAAAGGAATTGATATGGGTGTAGCCAACTCAATCCTTGTAAAAGTAAATCAGATTGGCTCGCTTACTGAAACAATTAATGCGGTTAACTTAGCTAAGCGCAATAGTTACAAGAGCATCATGTCGCATCGTTCAGGCGAAACGGAAGATAGTACTATCGCTGACTTAGCGGTTGCATTAAACACAGGTCAAATCAAAACAGGTTCTGCTTCACGCTCCGATAGGATGGCGAAATACAATCAGTTAATCCGCATTGAGGAAGAACTAGGAGAAACTGCTTACTTTCCTGGAAAGAATTTCTAGTTTTTTAAAGTATAAGATTGAAAGGCCAGACATTGTCTGGCCTTTTGTTTTTTAAGGATGATTGGATTCCTATTCTGGGAAAAACAATCTCAATTCGGCCTGTCTTGAGCCTTAAGTCCAATCAATAAACTTTATGAAAGCGCATTTTTTATTCAAAATCGCTGATTACAGCGAGTTGGACATCCAATCATAAAACCAGTTTGATTCTTGCCATTAGAGTGGGAGGGATGCTCGACTAAACGAAGTGTCTCGATAATATGGAAGGAAATATGATGATGATTTCGTTTGTGCTTATTCTAGTTGTTGCTGGTGGTTTAATCCTCTTCATCGTGCGCGAACAATTTTCTGATGCTGACTTTCAGCATAGCCTGGTGGGGGTGTGGTTTAACGAACATCTTAATATGCGAATCCTGATGTATGATGTGGATTCTGTTTTTCAGGGCTCGGTGGTGTGGGCAGATAGTCTCAACAACTCCATTCTTGGAACGCGAGTAGTTGAAAACCTTCGAATAGGATTCTTTAAAATTTGTAAAGGAACTTATGTTGATCCTGTAACTTCAAAAGAGTATGATGTAAAGTTACAACTCAAAGGAAAGACGATTATGAAGTTAACCGCCTTCGATAAGGAAACACACCATGAGGTCTTTTCACAAGAATGGAAATTGATTAAATCTTAGTAAAATCAGGCCGAAAGGCCTGATTTTTTTTCTCGTGCCATAAAGGAATTATTCTTCAAACTAAAAGCATTCATTTATCTATTGCTTCGCTACTTATAATTGCATCCAATTAATTGAACAGATCTAAGTTTATTTAAAGAAAAAACAAACTCCTGATCTCCTAAAAGCAAAGTGGGAATCCATAGGATGCTATGACAACAACGAACAAGGCTCAGCGGTTGATGGTGGCTTATATCTCTATCAACTGGTAGGCGACAAGAGAATGCTATCTCCTCCAAAACGATTGATAAACCAATGATATGGAAATTGTAATGTTAATTAAGAATTGATTTTAAATGATTTGAGATTAATTGGCAAACTCAGGTTAATAATTATGAACAATTTGTTTATATTTAATTGGTCAAAGATTTCGCGGGGATCCTTATCAGGATTGTACCATATGATTGTTCTGTTCGGTTAATAATTCTCAGAACAAATTTTACAAAAGTTGAAGAGTGGGGTTGGAATGAAAATAAGAGTACGGTAAATACTGTATAATTTGATTTTATTAAAATTATAATATGAGGACTTCACTACTCCCTTTATTAATTCGATTACGCCAATTAAGCCTTGCTCATGTTAATTGTAAGTTTAATCACACAGGCTCGCTCATGAAAACATTTATAGTTGCGACCCTTATCCTGTTAACATCGTTTACAGTTTACTGCCAGTTGCCAGATGTCGAGTGGCAATTCAGTCAAAATCAAGATTATTTTGACCAAATTGAACAAGTCATTCAAACTTCTGATGGTGGGTATGTGATTGCAGGGAGATTTACAGATTCATATGGTTTTTTAATGAAGAACTCAACTGTATTAGCCAAGAAAATTAGTTCAACGGGTGCTCAACTTTGGTCAACTAATCTTCTTGATCGAAATTATTATATCCCAACTTTATGTAAACCTCTTGAGCTAAGAAATAATACAGGCTATCTAGTACGTGGAGATTGGTTTGCGTTGCACAGTCTCGATCCTTCAACTGGTACTATTTTAGAGACTATAGTAGCAGATGGCGAAATTGTAGGATACCTACAGTTAAATGATGGAAAAATAGGGGTTTTATATTTGTCTTATCTTTCTAACAATGGCGGCAATGATTATGGGTTTAAACTTCTAGATGAAAATCTAAGTCAGATATGGGACAAAACTTTTGGTGAGAGTGGGGATGATGAACCAACGGGGCTTGCGCTTGGATTGGACGGACAAAGTTTTGTTATGACAGGAAACTCTAATTCAACCGCAGGTGCATATAAAAGCAGCAGTGTTGTTGGTGGCTGGACAATTGCAATTGATATCAACGGAAATAAATTATGGGATAGTTCCACAACAAACTCAATTTCAGCAATAATGGCTAATCCTTCCAAGATTGTAAATCATTATCCTGGAGAAACAAGCATCGAGAATAAGAAAGGTTTCACAAGATCATATGGTTCTGATGATTACGTCTATGTCGGTACATCTGCTGGTACATCTTGGATTGGTGGTGGAAAATATATGGACTATTCAGATATATCCACAACGTTTGCTGGCACCATCAACTCAGTTTCAGTTACTCTAGGTGGTGATTTATTAGTTGCGTTAAGTGACTCAATAGTAATGTTAAATAATAATCTGGAAAGAGTTTGGAAAACTGCTGATTATGCTGATTTGGGAATTGAATCCACAAGTGACGGGGGATTTATCATTTATGGAGGATCTGATTTTCGTCTCATCAAATTGAACTCTAGGAAGCTTGTTAGTTCTGATTTATTTTATTTGACAGGACTTCTCGTACCTGTGTCGTATCAAACCCCCAAAATCCGAACATTGAAATATATGAATGGCTCATTTACTGATTTAGATAAAAATGGTTCATTGGACCTATATCTATCAGCCTTAAATGAGAGTGGAGAGTGGCTAGATGATATACGTTATACTTATAACTCATTAACTGGTTATCTGAAAAACACAAGTAGCCAATTTGATAAAATTCTTGGAGCCACCGATACTCAGTATCGGTGGGGAACTCCCCTGCCAACAAATTTTCATTTTGATGACTTTGATAATGATGGTAGCCTAGAACTATTTAATAATAAAACTCAAAATGTAAACCCAACAACAGGAGTACAGGCCTTGCAAACCACTAATCTAACCGATATTAATTTTGAGCAACTTTCAAATATTCAATGGGCTGACTTTGATAATAATGGACTCCTTGATGCCTTTATAAATCTAGACGCGATTTATTTGCAAACTGCTGTAAACTTCTTCTCAAGACTTAACACTAGTTCAACATTTGCAGGATTAATATCCTCTCCAATTTTAATAGATATTAATAACGATGGGTTTGTTGATGTTATTGACAAACAAGGTAAAGCCATTTATCTGAATCAGAATATGACTTTTACTAAGCAGGCTGCTCTGCTAACACACACGCCATCCTTTCCCGTTGAACTCAATGGTGATGGATGGATTGATTTTATTGGATATACAAATGGCACCTATTATACATTTATAAACAATGGAAATCTCACATTCACTTATAAAAATCTTAATCTAAGTAATCCAACCGCTGTAGGCGATATCAATAACGATGGGAAAACAGACCTATCTGCAGCAGGTCCGAAGGGTTATTACATTTACTTTAATGACGGAGCTGGTAATTTCAATACAAATGTCAATTATGATTATTATGTACCAAGCTCATTTGGTCTGAATCCATTAGTTCTTCCTGGAGATACTGATGATGATGGAGACCTTGATTTTGCTATAGTAGACTCATATCAGATATTATTCTTGAAGAACGAACAAACAACTCCAAATCCGGCACCAACTGTCCCAACAGGAATGGCGGCAACAAGATCAGGAAACACAACAACTTTAACTTGGAATCAATCATCAGATAACAACACGCCTCAATCAGCTTTAACTTATAATGTCTATTTAAAAAATGGTAGTCAAACCATAGTTAATTCAAATTCAATTATTCCAAATGGAAAAAGAATTCTTGTAAATGAAGGAAATGCCGGGTTAGCCAGACTGTTCAAAATAACCGGGCTTCCCGTGGGAACCTATCAGTGGGGCGTTCAAACCATTGATAAAGGCCTAAAGCCTTCAGCTTTTTCACCTGAGCAGACCTTATACATCACAAACAACCCCACCAATATTGCGCTTAGCAATTCAACAATTGTTGAGAATAGTGCAGCGGCTATAGGAACATTTGCAACAACAGATCCGGATGCTGGCGAGACATTTACTTATTCGCTAGTTACAGGAACGGGAAGCACAGATAATACACTATTTAAAGTAACGGGGAATGCATTGAGTGCCCTTACAGCGAGCTCCCTTAATTTTGAAACCAAACCATCCTATTCAATACGAATCCGGACTACTGACAACAGACAGGGTTTCTTTGAGAAAGTATTTACAATTACAGTTACAAATGTTCAAGAGGCTGCAACGGATATTTTGTTAAGCGCCACAAGTATTGAGGAGAACAAACCTATTGGTTCTGAAATCGCCACAATAACGAATAACGATCCTGATGCCGGAGATGTTCATCTTTTTACATTAGTTAGTGGAACCGGAAGTACGGATAATTCGCAATTTGAAATAGTCGGCAATAAGCTTAGGTCTAAAGCAATATTCAACTATGAAATTAAGAGTTCGTATTCAATAAGAATCAGAACGAATGATCAACAAGGTCAGACTTTCGAGAAATCATTTTCTATTTTGATTATTGATCTCAATGACTTGACAAAGCCTGTACTTAGCTTACCTAGTCTAATTAGCCAAACAGGATTTACATTGAGTTGGGCAGCTATTGAAGGTGCATCCACTTATGAATTAGAAATTTCAACTGGTAACTTTTCTGATTTTATAACCGACTATGATCCAAAAGTGATAAGTGGAAACTCAGCCACCGTAGCAGGATTAACCCCGGGTATCATTTATAAAATTAGAGTTCGGGCTGTTCATTTAACCTTCAAGTCCTCTAATTCAGATGAGATTGCGCAGATAACAAAGCCGGCTAATCCGGTGGCGTTAGATCCTGCACAAATAGATGTAACAAGTTTTAAAGCTGGGTGGACCGCTCCAGTTGGCACAGATAGCTATGAGTTTGAATTATCGGAAGGGGCAGGAGTATTTACTACCCTGCCTGATTATCCTAAAACAGTGACAGGAGGAGCCTTGGATCTTGTTGTTACAGATTTAACGGCAAAGACAGTTTATAAATACAGAGTTCGGGCGGTCAATTCAGCGGGTGCTTCAGGAAACTCAAATGAAAAATCCGTTGAGACATTGCAAGTTCAAAATAGTAATCCCCTTTCCCTTTCAGCACCTGTTGTAAGTAGTTCAAAAATTTCAGTGAATGTTACGGGCGGCTCAGGCACGCGCTTAGTTAAGTTTTATTCCAAGACAATAACAGCATCCACCAGTTCATTTGTTGAAAAGGTGTTAACCGCAACAACAGATGCATTTGAGACTACAGTAAGCACAACAAATTTTGATGAACTTGGACTAGAATATTATTTCACCGCCTTTGATGGCTCCGTTACTACACCCATAGAAACAGCACATGGATATATTTATCAAACCGTAGGATTAAATACCTTTTCCGCTATCCCGTTTAGCACAAGATTAAATGGTAGCGCGAGTACCTATGAAATGTTTTCAGTGCCTTATGAGATTACCGAAAAGAGTATAGCCAGTAACTTTGATGAACTTGGCGCACCAGATAAGACACAGTGGCGCTTGCTTCGCTATCAAGGGGGAAAGTATATAGAGTACCCGGATAACATTACAACCCTTGATATAGGAAAAGGATACTGGTTTAATGCTTTACAGAAGGTAGATATTAAAACAGGAGAAGGTAAAGTAACAAGCGCCAACCAAACATCACCGTTTACGATAACCTTTGCCCAAGGCTGGAACCAGATTGGTAATCCCTATCCATTTAACATCGATTGGGAAGCTATGAAAAATGCAAACACTGCAGCAGGCTTAAATTCACTTTGGTTGTTTGAAGGTGGTAAGTATCTAAAGAAAGATGTACTCGCCACCTGGAAGGGAGCCTTTGTGTTTAGCGATACAGGAGGCTCAGTAAGTTTCCCGGTAACAGCAAAGACAACATCCCCCGGACGCACTGCAAAGGAAGAACTCACACCAACATTGGATGAAGCCGCCTGGCAATTGCCCATCAAACTAAGTTTAAATGGACTGGAACAAATCAGTGCTGTTGGAATGCACCCTGAGGCGAGAGCCTCAAAAGATAAATTTGATGAAATCACCATCCCACGTTTTATAGATTACCTGGAGATGAATACCTACCATGAAGAATTCTTTGCACATCACTTTGCATCCGACATGGTTACAACAACCAATGAAACCAGTTGGTTGTTTACGGTCTCGTCCAATCAGAAAGAAGGAGTAGCCACACTTACATGGAATCAACAAGCACTGCTTGGCAACCAATCTAAAATTGCGTTGATCGATTTACAAGAACAGACCTTGATTGACATGAAGACAACCAATACATACCAATTCAATTGGAGTGAAGGCAGACAATTTAAGATCTTGTATAGCAGAGAAGGTGAATTGCTTCCGGGTGTAACCATGTTGGGTAATGCCTATCCGAATCCATTTATTACAGGCACTACCATTCCATTTTTATTAGAGGAAGATCAAACACGGGTAGAGATTAGTATCTATGATTTGTTGGGAAGAAAAGTTAAAACGCTCAACCAACAAAACAACAAAGCAGGCATCCATAGTATGGAATGGAATGGCAACAACGAACAAGGCACAGCGGTTGATGGTGGCTTATACCTCTATCAACTGCGAGGCGATAAAGGAATATTGTCTCCTCCTAAAAGATTGATAAAACAATAATATTAAATGTGAAACACATAAGTCCTATGGCTATTATATCTAACCAAACATTAAAATCACTATCGGTTGCAGTAATGTTAAGTGCCCCCTTTATGGTGAGCGCACAGGAGTTCTCTATAAAAAAGGTTGAGCTAACAAGTGAAGCAGTAATTCTTCATTACGATTTAATCGACACAGTAAGAGCAAGAACTTACACGATAAATGTGTATAGTTCAAAGGATAGCTACTTGGCACCTCTTCAAAAGGTGAAAGGTGATGCAGGGCTTGAGGTAAGACCGGGGGTAAACAAAAAAATTGTTTGGAGTTCCAAAGAAGAACTAGGAGCCACATATCGTGGAGATATAGAGCTAGAGGTTCGGGGTCGGGCATATATTCCGTTTATTAAATTTGATGGGTTTCAAGATGAGCAGGTGATTAAACGTGGAAAACCCAGAACCATGATCTGGTCGGGGGGCACAAGACAAAATATTTTAAACTTCTCTCTCTATAAGGGTGATGAATACATTGATGTTATTCCCAATGTAGCCAACTCTGGTAGCTATGATATGGTTATACCAACTTCTGTAAAGCCGGGTAGTGGATATTATTTTTTAGTGTCCGACTCCAAGAATAAGGATCAGGTGATGAAGACAAATACGTTTAAAGTAAAAAGAAAAGTCCCACTAGGGCTGAAGCTTTTGCCATTTGTAGCAATTGGTGCCGCTATTCCCTTCTTAGGCGGCTCAGATGGGCCAAACGAACTTGAAATGCCTAATGACCCTCCAGGATCAAGTAATTAAGAAATTGGAAACACACTGTAATAAATTAAGTATGAAAACCGCCATTATAATTGTTCTCTTATTTGCATCTCATTTTTCATTTTCACAAAGTTTTAGTGGAAAAACGAATGCCATTAGCTTGGATTACACGCTTGCACAAGGCAGCACTACGCTGCCTGATATTACATGGACTACTCCAAGAACGGAATCCTCGGTGAGTGCAGAAGAATCAATTACTATTGAAGCTAGAATTAAATCTGATGTCCCCCTAAAGGAAGTTAAATTAATAATTACGAATGGCACTGAAAGTAGAGAGAAACGAATAACCCTTAACGAGAATGATCGGGAAGCACTCATTAAGCAAGCATTTACTTTTTTAAAGGGTGAGAATATTATCCAACTGGTAGCTGTCAATAGCACAGGTGGGAAAGTTAGTAGCACACGAAATGTTTTAATTGGTACAGATGAGTTAGCGATAGCGATAGACGCTAATAGAAAAGATTATGCCTTGATCTTTGCTACCGATAATTATGAAAATTGGAGTGACCTTGTTAATCCGATAAATGATGCGAAAACGATCGAAGGAATTTTAAAAGATAAGTATGGATTTCAGACCGAGATAATCCTTAATGCAAGTCTGGAGGAAATGACAGCAAAGCTGTATGACTACAACACAAAAAGATTTAATCCGCAAGATCAACTTTTTGTCTTTTTTGCTGGTCACGGGTATTACGATGAAGTGCTTGGTGAGGGTTATGTAGTAGCCAGCAACTCGTTGATGAATGACAAGGGCAAAAATAGTTACCTCGCCCACAGTATTTTAAGGCAACGATTGGAAAACATAAAATGCGAACATATTTTCCTTACCATGGATGTTTGCTTTGGAGGAACCTTCGATCCTGTCCTGGCTAAAGCAAGGGCGGGCGAGGCTATGGATGAGGCAACAGACACTCAGTACTTAGTAAGGAAGCTAACCAAGCGGACGCGCAAATACTTAACCAGCGGAAGCAAACAATATGTACCGGATGGAGCACCAGGGAGACACTCACCTTTTGCTGCTAAGTTTATTCAATCTTTGCGCGAAGTAGGTGGCGGAAGTGGAAGAATTCTTACCTTATTTGAATTGAACACGTACTTTCAAAAACTCCCAACAGAACCCCGTTCAGGAAGCTTTGGAACAGACGACAGCGCCAGTGATTTCGTGTTTGTCGCTAAAAATTAAGGAGTCTATACTTTTGACTTAAGAAAATGTGTTATCTTCGTATAACCATTTTTTAATCTTAGTATGTTCAAAAAGCTCCCACCTATCCTCAAGAACTTTTATTTTGTTACAGGCATCTGTTTTTTTATTTGGATGATGTTTCTGGATTCCAATGATTTGATTTCACGTTTTAAGATGACTACCAAGTTAGGCAGCTTAGAAAATGAAAAAGAATTCTATCTGGAGAAGATTGACGAAGTTGAAAAAGATCGCACTGAATTGATGACGAATAAAGAGTTGCTGGAGAAGTTTGCCCGCGAGAAATATTTAATGAAAAAGGAAACCGAAGATATTTTTATAATTGAAAAGGAGTAGTGTGAAGAAGTTAATTCTCTTAATTATTTTTTTTGGATCATTCACTGCTTATGGTCAGTGGGGTCAAGAGGAAATGGATCAAAAACCTTCCTTTAAAGATCGAATCTTTACAGGTGGGGGTTTTGGTCTAAGCTTTAGCAGCAACTATGATTTTTTTTCACTGTCGCCAATAATTGGTTATCGGGTTAATCAACGACTTGCCACTGGGGTTAGTATTATCTACAGATATACAAAGTATAAGTATGTAACTCCTAATGTTTCTACAAATGATTGGGGGGTAAGTCCTTTTGTTCGGTATCAAATTCATGGTCCAATATTTCTTCATGCTGAATATGAATATTTGAATAATGAGTATGTAACGTACAGTGGACAGTCAGTACGTAAAAACTTCAGTAGCTTTATGGCAGGTGGAGGAATTTTTCAACCCATTGGTAGGCGTGCAGGATTTTTCGCGATGGCCCTTTATAATTTCTCTTATAGAAATCCTTCTGGCCCCAATGATTATTACCCCTACTCTAGCCCCTTTGTGTTGAGGGTGGGAATCACGGCAGGATTTTAGAAAGCAACATTCAATTTCTTTCCTAATTCTTTTAGGTCTTCCACTACTTTATCATTTAAAGGAATGCCAGACTTACGTCTGATCTTTTCACTTTCTCTTTCAGGGTCGCCAGGAATAATTAAATGATCTTGTCCTTCCACTGTTTTGGCAGAGCGGAAACGGGTGATCCAATTATCCATGTGTTGTTTAAAATCTTTTGTTGGCCGGAACGCGTCCACACGCATGGCGCCAAAGAAATGGCCTATGCCATCACCAACAGGATCAGCTGGCGGTGCAAGGAAACTTACAAAGGGTGGAACCCAAGGACCATAGTTTGCGCCACTTAGCACAGCGGAAAAGATATCTACCCACGCACCTAAACAAAATCCTTTATGGCTTCCATGCTCACGATCACTTCCAAGCGGCACCAATGCTCCTCCATCTTTAAGTTCATTTGCGTTGGTTGAAACGCTGCCATCTTTCTTTTGTATCCATCCTTCCGGAGCATCCTGATTTTTGCGTTGTAAGATTTCAAGTTTACCATTGGCTGCAGTAGTTGTAGCAAAGTCAGCAACAAAGGCGGGTTGCTCTCCGGCAGGAATTGCAACACAAATCGGATTGGTTCCTAAAAGTCGTTCAACTGAAAAAGTAGGAGCCACGAGAGGACTGGCATTCGTCATAGCCATCCCAATCATATCATGCTCTAGTGCCATCATTGCATGATGTCCTGCAATACCAAAGTGATTTGAATTTTTTACGGCTACCCAACCTGTGCCTACATTTTTAGCTTTCTCAATTGCTATTTGCATAGCTTTAGGCGCTACCACTAAACCCAATCCACCGTCACCATCAACAACTGCTGTGCTGGGTGTTTCATGAACTACCTGAACATTAGGTGTGCTGTTAATTCGTTTTGCTTCCCATAGTCGAACGTAGCCTGATAAGCGAGCGAGACCATGTGAATCGATACCTCGTAGGTCTGCATTCAAAAGAACTTCAGCTGCCAAGGTTGCTTCAGTTTTTGAACAATTTATTTTTAAAAAAATATCAATGGCAAATTGCTTTAGCTGATCGTAGGGGAGCGTGAGTTCGTTCATGCTACAAAAGTCTTCGTTTGTGGGTAATAATCAAGATTTTACTAAAAATTATCCATGCTAATTATGGAAATTTACAATGAGATGCATCTTACTACCAAAATCTAAAATTCAATGAAAAATCAACTTGTATCAACAGCATTAGTAGTCAGTTCGTTAATGGCGGTCGGTCAGCCGGATAAACCGATTGACTCCAAGATCACCGATGTAACTGTATTTTTAAACAAAGCACAGGTAACGCGAGAGGGAAAAACACGCATCGAAAGTGGTAAAACCAATTTGATAGTGACAGGACTTACTTCTGCATTAGATCCACAAAGCATTCAGGTTTCTGGAAAGGGAAACTTTGTTATTCTTGGGATCAGCCATCAACAAAATTTTCTGAACGAGTTTAATATGCCTAAATCATTAAAGGCACTTAAAGATTCGATTGAAACTCTTCAACGACAAATATTACTTGAGCAAAGTCAAAAAGAGATTTTGAACAAGGAGGAGCAAATGTTGCTGAGCAACCAAAAAATAGGAGGTACTAATCAAAACCTTACGGTAGCCGAGTTAAAAGCCATGGCGGATTTTTATCGAAGTCGTTTGGGCGATATTGTAACAAACCGGATGAAACAAGACGAGAAAATTAAAAAAATGAATGAGCGAATTGTTAAGCTCAATACTCAATTAAGTGAGCAAAACGATTTGTACCAGCGAAACACGAGCGAAATTGTGGTGAGTGTTTCAGCAGATGCAGCTACTGCAGCCGATTTACAAATCAAGTATGTGGTAGCAAATGCTGGATGGAATGCGATTTATGATTTGCGCGCAATCAACACGAAGAATCCTGTTGAGCTAAGTTATAAGGCGAATGTGTTTCAAAGTACGGGCGAGGAATGGAAAAATGTTAAACTTAGATTATCTACAGCAAATCCAAACCAAAGTGGATTAAAACCTGAGTTATATTCATGGTATTTAGATTTCTATAATCCGATTGCGTATGATAAAAGGAAATTAGAAAAATCCTATGCAGGAGCGGCTATGAGAAGCACGCCTAGTGAAGTTGCCATGGATAGCGAAGAGATGGTTGAAGCAAAAAGTTTGGCCGAATATGTAACAACCGTACAGACCTCTTTAAATACTGAGTTTGATATTGCGTTGCCTTATACGGTTTCTTCTTCGGCAAAGCCAACTGTAGTGGATATCAAAACATATGATATGAAGTCGGAGTATATTTATTCTGTTGCGCCTAAGTTAGATCCTGATGCATTTTTGATTGCCAAAGCTACCGGTTGGGAAGAGTATAATTTATTGCCAGGTGAAGCGAACATTTTCTTTGAAGGTACTTTCGTAGGAAAATCATTCATTGATCCAAATAATATTAAGGATACGCTTTCAGTTTCATTGGGTCGCGATAAGCGAATTGTGGTGAAGAGAGAGAAAGTGAAAGACCTTACATCACGCAATTTTATTGGATCCACCAAGAAGGAGAACTATGCATGGGAGATTTCAATTCGCAATACCAAATCAGAAGCGGTTAAGATTATTGTCGAAGATCAGATTCCGGTTTCTCAGAATACCCAAATTGAAGTTGCTATGTTGGATAATGGTGGAGCTCAATACAATAAGCAAACTGGTAAGTTAACGTGGGAAGTTGAGTTGAAACCCAATGAAACCAGAAAAATTACTTATAAGTTTGAAGTCAAGTATCCTAAGGATAAGCAGATTTCGGGATTGTAATAAATAAAATTTATAAGTCGTCTGGGTTTTAACTTGGACGACTTTTTATTCTTCTGCTAAACTTGCCAACACACCCTCCTTTAATGAATAAGATGAAACTCTTATTTTTTGAAAAGAATAGTTTGACAGCAGAAATTTTATCAGACAGCAAGCAACAACAATCATGTCCACACGCATTTCAATCATCCCCTGAATTTGCATTCTGGCTGCCCGATCTTTTACAAGTAACTCCTCATAGATTTCTTCAAATGCTTTAAATGTTAGCGGAGTTTCTGGTGAATCCCGCAAAGGGAGATCGTTACGCATACAATAGATATCACTTAACGTATCAAAGGTGCCCGATGAACCAATCAGTTGATTGGGCTGATGAATTTTGAGTGCATCAAAAAGCAGGGTTAGTTCGTTAGAAAAGAATTGGAAAAGACTTTCTATCTCATTAGGTAAAATAGGATCGTGCTTGTGAAATTTCTCTAGCAAACGTTGGCCGCCAATTTCAAAACTATGGCTCCAGAATATTTCCTTCTCATTCCCAATAATAAATTCCACACTGCCACCACCAATGTCCATGATTACCGATTTCTCATCTCCCATGGCAATGGCAGCACGCGCGCCTTTATAAATATATTCAGCTTCTTGCAAGCCGGAGATTAACAATGTTTTTATTCCGGTTTCCTGCTCAATTCGTTTGACAACTTCTTTGCCATTTGTTGCGTTGCGCAAAGCACTAGTGCCGAAGGTTAAGATCGTATCAACGGCTTGTTCTGTCGTTGTTTCTTTAAATGCAGTCATCGTACTTAACGCCCGAGCGATAGCTTCATCAGTTATCAAATTTTGGTTTATTCCACCAACCCCAATTTTAACCGCCACTTTTTCGCGATGCGTGATATTGAATTTACCTTCATCGATCGTTGCTAACAATAGATGGAACGTGTTTGTGCCCATGTCAATAATGGCAATTTTTCTTAGTTGGGTTTTCACGTTGACAAGATACAATTTCACTCGTAACTATGCTTATATTTGAATGATCTAATAAGGGATATGACAAAGCGAAAAGTTAACTCAGAAATTCTTCAACCTAAGTTTGATGAACTGGAAAGGAAAAATCAGGAATCATTGTTGGGTGGCGGTGAGAAACGAATAGAACAACAGCACAAGAAGGGTAAGCTAACGGCACGTGAACGTGTGCAATTACTTTTAGATGAAGGTTCTTTCGAAGAGCTGGGAAAATTTGTAATGCATCGCAGTAAAGATTTTGGATTAGAAAAAGAACATTACCTGGGTGATGGAGTGATTACCGGCTATGGTACAATACATGGAAGATTAGTTTATGTCTTTTCACAGGACTTCACCGTTTTTGGAGGCTCTCTTTCCGAAACTCATGCGGAGAAGATTGTAAAGATTATGGAACTGGCCATGAAGAATGGTGCACCTGTGATAGGTCTCAATGATTCGGGTGGCGCGCGCATTCAGGAAGGAGTTGTTTCATTAGGTGGCTATGCTGATATTTTTTACAGAAATGTAATGGCATCCGGAGTAGTGCCACAAATCTCAGCTATTATGGGTCCATGTGCAGGAGGCGCAGTGTATTCACCAGCTATGACAGATTTTATTTTCATGGTCGAGAATACTTCGTTCATGTTTGTAACGGGACCAAACGTTGTAAAAACCGTAACACACGAGAATGTAACGGCCGAAGAATTAGGAGGAGCTTCTGCGCATAGCACAAAAAGCGGTGTAACACATTTTGCTTGTGCGAATGAAGCGGAGTGTATTAATCAAATCAAACAACTCTTTAGTTATGTTCCTCAAAATTGTGAAGATAGTGTTCCCCATCTTCCTTATACATCGGGTAATGAATCTCGTCCAGCATTGAATGAGATAATACCGTCAAACCCTAACCAACCTTATGATATTCGTGATGTGATTAATGGCGTGGTGGATGAGCAATCATTTTTTGAAGTGCATAAAAATTTTGCTGAGAATATTGTAGTTGGGTTTTCTCGCCTTGCCGGAAGAAGTATTGGTATTGTAGGCAATCAACCGGCATCGATGGCCGGAGTGTTGGATATTGATGCAAGTGTAAAGGCTGCTCGATTTGTTCGCTTCTGCGATTGCTTTAATATTCCACTATTGGTGTTTGAAGATGTGCCTGGTTTTTTACCCGGCACCGATCAGGAATGGAATGCAATTATCACCAACGGAGCAAAACTGTTATATGCATTTTCAGAAGCTACTGTTCCGCGTGTAACGGTAATCACGCGCAAAGCGTATGGTGGGGCTTATGATGTAATGAACTCAAAACACATTGGTGCTGATTTGAATTATGCCTGGCCAACGGCCGAGATTGCTGTGATGGGAGCAAAGGGTGCAGCAGAGATTATTTTCAAGAAAGAAATTTCAGAAGCAGAAAATCCAGAAGCGAAACTAAATGAAAAGGTGGATGAGTACACACGAAAATTTGCGAATCCATTTCGAGCAGCATTTAGAGGATATATTGATGAAGTGATTTATCCAGATCAAACCCGTGAGAAACTAATTCGTGCGTTTGCCATGTTGGAGAATAAAGCAGCAAAGCTGCCTAAGAAGAAACATGGAAATATTCCTTTATAAGGTAAACTTATTGATATGACTCTTCAGGAAGCTCAACTTCAGGTTGATCAATGGATAAAATTACATGGCGTTCGTTATTTCAACGAGATGACCAACATGGCAATGCTTACAGAGGAAGTAGGTGAGGTGGCTCGCATTATGGCCAGGCGATATGGAGAGCAATCTGAAAAAGAATCTGATAAGAATAAAGATTTAGGTGAAGAAATGGCCGATGTGCTGTGGGTGTTGATTTGTTTGGCTAATCAAACAGGAGTTGATCTAACAACTGCTTTTCAAAAAAATATAGAAAAGAAAACTGAACGCGATAAAGATCGCCATCATCAAAATCCTAAATTAAAGGATTAACACACCAAGCTATTGTTAACCAACTTAGGCACTACCTGGTATTGATCCTCAGTTAAACAAAAAGTAATGTCTTTATGAATATTGAGTCGGTTCAATCTTTTCACGTGACTCGATGTTTCTAAAATACCTAGTAAGTTACTTTTCGATTGATTGTATAAATGTTGTGCGATGAGTGGGGCATCACAATCAGGTTCAATATGATTTTTAAGTTTTTCTACGAGTGCGCCAGCAAATAGTGTATCCTCAAGATTTACTTTTCCTTTCCACCCAGCGCAAACGATTAAAATATTATTACGACTGAAAAGTAAGTATCGAACAACTGAAGAAAGATTAAGAAAGCTGCCTACAATAATTTCTCTTGCTTGTTTCGACTTTTCGATAGCCTGCGTTCCATTAGTCGTGGTAAAAGCAATTTTCTGTCCACGCACCTGATCGCCCATATATTCGAATGGTGAGTTTCCTTTATCAAATCCATCCACTTTTTTTCCATCCCGCTCGCCAGAAATGATGTAACCTCGTTCTTTCATTTTTCTGCACTCGTCTAGGTTTGCAATAGGTTGTATGCTCTCAGCGCCAAATGCGAAAGCAGTAACCATGCAGGAAGTGGCGCGTAAAATATCAACCACTACAACAGTCTTATCTTCTAGACTATAAAGTGGCAACAATTCTGGGCTTAGGCAAACATCTATGGTTTTCATACAAAGGGAAGTTTACTGACAACCGCCTTCAGAGACCTTCCTCTAACATCAACGAATATCTCTGAGTCAATTGCTGAAAATTCTTTTGTTACATATCCTAACCCAATCCCTAAACTTAACATGGGCGATTGAGTTCCTGAGGTAACTTTACCAATAGTATTTCCTGAAGCATCTTTTAGTAAATAATCATGACGAGGAATTCCTTTGTCAATCATTTTAAATCCAACCAGTTTTTTCTCAACGCCAGTTTCTTTTTGCTTCTTAAGATTAGTTGAGTTTGTAAAGTCTTTCGTAAACTTTGTGATCCAGCTTAACCCTGCTTCTAACGGAGAAGTAGTATCATCAATATCATTTCCATAAAGGCAGAAGCCTTTTTCTAACCGAAGTGTATCACGCGCACCCAGTCCAATAGGCTTAATGTTTTCAGATTCACCAGCTTCAAAGATTGAATTCCAAACTTTTTCAGCGTTTGCATTATCAACATAAATCTCGAAACCACCTGAACCTGTGTAACCGGTATTACTCATTATTACATTAGGCACACCGGCAAACTCACCGATGGCGAAGTGATAATATTTGATAACACTCAAATCAGTCTTGGTAAGCTTTTGAAGTATGCCTGTTGCTTTTGGGCCTTGCACGGCAAACAGACACATGCTATCAGAAATATTTTTTAATGTAGCTCCCTTTGAATTGTATGTTGAAAACCAGTTGAAATCTTTCTCAATATTGGAGGCATTGACAACGATAAAGTAATCGTTCTCCTTAATCTTGTAAACAATCAAGTCATCTACAATGCCACCTTGTTCATTTGGGAGACACGTGTATTGAGCCTGTCCATCGATGAGTTTAGATGCATCATTGCTGGTAATTCGTTGAATTAAATCCAGTGCATTTGGACCTTCTACTTTAAATTCACCCATGTGCGACACATCAAAAACTCCCACCCCATTGCGAACGGTCATGTGTTCTTCAATATCAGAAGAATAACGAACGGGCATAATGAACCCTCCGAAGGGAACCATTTTGCCACCTAATTTTACATGCAAATCGTTGAGTGGTATTTTCTTATCCATAGCCTTTTTTAAAGTCTGTAAAAGTAATGATTGATATTGATTTTAGCCCGATCGAATAGGCGTTAATGCTATCTTTCTATGTCGAAAAAATCAGGATTTTCGGTAACGTAAGTATTGAATGCCCGAGGTGGCAGCAAGCGTTTTAGCTTCTCAAGACTTTCATTCGCCTCTTCATCAAATCCAATAAGGGCAGCTTCTTTTACATACGCTTTTAAGAGCTTTATGGAATTGGGTCTTGCTAAAATTCCTGAGACAATGATGGAGTATGATTTAAGTCTATCGGTTGTATCGGCAGAAAAGAATCGGGCTGACGCGATTAGTCCTTCCTCGAAGTGTATGTTAGCTGTGCTTAGGAATTCGAATTTTGATTTCGCAGCTTCTGTGTTTCCTATTTGCTCATCTTGCAATGCTTTAAGATACAATAGCTCGTTTGGATAAGCACCTTCAAAGGGCAGTGCTTTGTCGAGCTGCTGAGAGCTAAAACTTTCAGAATCCAACTCTGCCAAAAGCATCATGTTTAATAAAAGAATTTGGTTGTAGGTATTTTTATCTGTGAGCTTTAATCCCTTCACACGTTTAATAATATCAAATGAAATTTGAGCTTCATCCTGCTGATACCATTTCTTACTAAGATCAAGAATTGCGCGTGCCTTTAATTCTTCATTCTCCATCGTGGAAACTATTTTCCAGAATGAGACAGTATCTGAAATTAAAATTTTATAACGACAATAATTGTATTTATCGATATCCTGTAGGGCAAGCGCTTGAGCAGGGTTAGATTTTAAAATGCTAAGAATTTGGTTAGCAAAGTTTACTTGGGAGGTGTCAATAGATTGACGCACGCTATCCCAAAGAATAAGGGCATTGAGGATACTATCTGACTCCGTGCTAGCAAGAGCTTCGTGAAACAATGCTGAGGGCACATTTTTCCCTTTTGCGATCTCAAAGTAGTTGGCTGCAATCTGCGGATTATTTTGTTCGAGTGCCCATGTCCCCAATAGATTAAAATATTTACCTCTGCCGGATGTATAGGCAATCTCGCGAGTGAGATCGAATGCTTTTCGTACAGAGCCTTGTGCGTAATAAGAGTGAGAAGCGGCCACCAATATGACTTCCTTAAAATAACTATTGCTTGGCTTTCGTGCCAGCGCGACTACGTTGGAAAGTAATGTTGTATCTACTTTTCCTTGCTGATTAATCAGATAGTTGCAGAGATACGTTGCCTTCGTTGCCGAGAACAGGGTATCCGTTCCAAGTGAGAACTTCAAGTCAATGGGAAGATTTTGTAAATTGGCTAATGCGAGTGCATTCGCTCGCGGTCCCGCTTTATTAGATCCAATTAATTGCAATAACGAATCAGCGGGATAGTTAATCTTGAACTTGGCACTGGCTCCAAGCAAATTTGTTTCGGCTATGTTTTTTGTTCCTGAATGTTTACTGGCTTGTTGAAATGATAATAATGCAGAATCTACCATCTGTAATTTCAAATAGGCTAATCCAAATGCGTTATCAATTTCACCGCTTTCCGGAAATTGCACTTTTGCAAGTGTTAATAAATCAGCAGCTTGTAATGGGTTTCCGCTGCGTAGATAGGCATCACTTAAGTTGACGAATGCGAATTCGGAAGGTGTGCCATTTGTAGCTTTCACTAATTCCTCTCTTTCTTTTTGAGGCTCGTAGCGGGCAGTCTGTATGGATGCTAGTGCATAGTGTGCATGATGATTCTGATTACGAAATGAAATTGATTTATTATAGAATCCTTCGGCTAATTGATCGGCACCTTGCCCATAATACAAATCGCCCTGCCCATTATAGTATGCTGAATAAACCTGATTTACAACTGATTTATAACTCGTATCATAAACAAGAAACGCAATGGTACAAATTAAACCCATCAACCTAAAGGTGAAGTAGGGCATGGTGTTGGGCTTGTATAAAACCTTATAAACTTGTAGGTTTTGCGAAAGCATAGAGCCGAAATTCGCCAGCACATAGGCAAAGAAAATAATTCCGTACCCTAAATGACTGTACATAATCACATCGCGGATTACTTCTATTACCGGATCATTTGCTGTAGAGAAGAAATAACCAATTGTGGTAAATGAAATCGCAGCCATTGCAACGATCAGATAAACGCCAAAGGGATCGGCTGAAAGAATTGTTTCGTATTGTGGTTCTCGCTGACGAAATCCCCAAATCCCAAGAAGGGCTGAGATCGTAAAGAGGAAAAAGAAATTGACGATCCAAATATTTAATTCCAGGTAGCCTGTTTTGGTTGCGTAAGCAAGTATGAGATTGGTAAAGTAAATACCGGTGATGATTAAGAAATGTCTTAATGTTTTTGATTGTTTGGTTCCTTGCGTTAGCACATTGATAAACGCAGCAGGAATTTCGGGTCCAACTATTAAAATGAAAACGAGGGTAATGAGAAACCCAATAGAGTATCCGGTTGTAGAAAGATAAAGAATTGGACTTTGCGTCTGGCTCAAAAATACTATACCTATTCCTAATAGAATGAACAGAATTGTGAATGAAACAAGTCTAATAAAAAAACTTGCATCGTTGCGAAATGCATGAAAGTAATAGGCAAGTGCTGCAACCAACAAAATTATTCCACCTGTGGGTATTTTATTGATCAAGCCAAAAATTTCGAGCGCTTCTAGTTGTAGACTAATTATAAAGAGGCAGAATAACCCCATCCCAATCAAGAACCAAAATCGTTTTAGCGTGCTGATGATGGTAAGGATTACAACTAATGCAATCAACAAGATTGAAATGAAAAAATAGGATGCGAGCAAATTGGGTTGTAGTTGACTTCCTAATAGCGTTTCAAAAATCATGAAATTGTCGGCCATTACAGGTACTGTATTTATCCCAACCTGAAAGGAACGTGTAGTTATTTCTTCAGTCTGTAATTCCTGGTAGTTGTCCCACGAGATTACAGGTGCAGGACTTTGTGCGTATGAGTACCAAAAGAATGCGATAGAAAGAACGAGCAGCAGACTTAATAGCCAAAAGAGGGATTGATTCGGTTTATTCCAGGATTTCCAGAATTGAATTGTATGCATGCTGTCTTATTTACAAAGCGGGAACAAGTTTACCCGATAATACAATGAATAGCAAAGATGGATGGAGTATGCGATTACTCCAATACTTTGGGAACCCGAAAATAGTTAGCATCCTTTTTTGGAGCATTTTTTAATGCCAGGTCATGATCAAGGTGAGGTTTTACTTCATCAGTTCGTAACGCATTTATTTCATGACTCATCGTGGTAAGAGGTTCAACGCCCGCTGTATCTACTTCATTTAATTTCTCGACAAATGAAATAATGTTTGACATTTCCTGAAGCATTTTTTCAGAATCCTTTTCATCAAACTCGAGCCGGGCGAGGTGAGCAATTTTGTTTAATGTTTCTTTATCGATGTTCATGAGCCTTCAATTCTTTATTAATCGTTTCAAAAACTAACTCTTTTAAGATTTCGAGCGAATCAAGTGTGTAGCCTGTGGTTTCAATAGGTTCGTGAAAAATCACTTTCATCAATCTCCGGTATAAAAGCAACGGTTTTTCATCCGGTAAAATTATCCAATTGAAGGGAATCGTTACGGGAACTATTGGAATTTGTTTTTCGATAGCCGCGCGAAAGGCTCCGTCTTTAAAGGGAATCATTTGAGGTGGATGATTGCTATAGATGCCACCTTCCGGGAAAATAATAAGACTTTTGCCTTCATCAATCGCTTTCAGAGCCTTGTGGATTGTGTCGCCACGGCTTTTTAATTTTGATCGATCCAAAGTGATATGAAGTTTGCGATACATAAAGCCAAAAAGAGGAATCCGCTCCATGTCGTTTTTGCCGACAAATACCGAGTTGATTGGATTGAACCCCATGGTAGCAATATCAAAATACGAAGCGTGATTAGGACAAAAGATGTATTGTCTTTTCTTATCCAGTTTTGATCGACACTCAATCTTATAGGGCAAGAGGATTATGTTGAACATAAGGTAAGCCCACCAACGATTGAGCACTCCCACTAATTTAAATTGTTTAGGAAACAGTATTGGAATCAGAAAAAAGGGAAGCAGAATTATGAAGAGAAGAGAGAAAATTATAAAGCTGTAAGAGGTGTAAAGAATTCGAAAGAATTTCATTCAACAAGATAAGCGATATTGGACTATACCTGTGGGGTAAATATTATCACTCAAAGATAAATAAAAAGTCCTCCTAAGAGCAGATCATTGGAGGACTTTAAAGAGCAGTAGAATTAATTATTGTCTATTTATTCCACCCATTTTTGGGATTGTGATGATTTCCTTTTGACGACCATCAATGTATCTAAAACCAGTTTCATCAAAAAACCCATCTTCTTCTAACTGAATGCGAATGTCTTTTTTCCATTCGGGGATATTTACGGTGCAGTTCAATTCTATCGAGTATGCGGTTTTATAATGCATCGGGTAATCGCCAGTAAAAGGCACACCACCCTGCATGTCCCACATACCCACCGTTGTTCCTGCAGCGTGACCATGAAAGCCAATTGGGTGTGTATAAATGGAAGGTGTGATTCCTTCCGCAATAGCTTGTTGGCGAGTGGCTTTTAGAATTTCATTGCCTGTGCGACCTTCTTTGTAATTACCTGTAAGAATATCCTGTAGCCGATTTCCTTTTACAAAAGCATCCTTTAAAAATTTAGGAACTTCTGTTTCGCCACCTTTCAAAATATAAGCGTGTTGCTGTGTGTCAGTATTTAATCTCAAATAAGTGATGCCAAAATCTACATGCAGAAAATCTCCGGGCTGAATTACTAAGGGTTGTGGACGTTTCGCCATTAATGCCTCGGGCTCGTTTCGTTGCACGGAAACGGAAGGATGAAACCAAGTATCTAATTTCAATTCTTTGATGCGTTCGCGGTACCACCACACTACATCTTCGGTTGTGGTTACGCCAGGTTGAATAACCTTATCAGAAAAACCTTCTTGAATAATATCGTGAGCGATGCGGCAAATTTGCTGATAGATTGCCATTTCTTTTTCGGTACGAGTTTCCAGCCAACTAACAGCAAGCTTCTCAGCAGAAACAACTTTGGGTTGTAAATTTTTAGGAAGGACTTTAATCAGATTATCATAATCATTTGAAGTAAGTCCATCGGCATGACCCCAAGAAGGTGCTTTGTTTACTCCAATTTTTTTAGGATTTCGTTCTGCAATAATTTTTCCTAACTGTGCCCACTGGTCAGGGTTCGCATCAGGATCCCAAGCACGTTTAAAAGTTTTACCAACATCATAGCGTGCTACGGCCAGGTATTCCATTTCTTTATCAGTTCCACGGTCGAACGCAACAAGCATGGTTGTTCTTCGGGCAGCATGCCAGGTGGCAGGCAGCAATGTTCTGATAACCGGGTCTTCGTTGTATTCGCGCGAGATTATTACCCATATATCAAACCCTTCTCTGCGCATAAGACCTGGTAGAACTGTACGTAAGCGATCTTCCAGCAAATCGTCAATTACCTTTGCTTGATCACGTTGGGTCAGAATAAGCGGAGATTGACTGAAAGAGACAACAGAAATTAGTAATAGAAGTGATGCTAAAAAGTGCTTCATAGAATTTTGATTTTCCGAAAGTAAATGAATCCTAAACGAGTTTGAATTGAAATTTACACAGCTGGTTAGTGATCCTAACTATTTTGAAGAATACAACGCTCATCCTTGAGAAGTTGAGCAGCCCTGTCCACTTCAATGTGTGATTTTGCATCGTCCATTTGTTCGCGCACAGCCGCGCGAATTTTTTTCATGTTCATGGCTTCAATAAAACGCTTTACATCTTCCCGGTTTTCTAAAATAAGTTTTGGAACTAAGGTTGGCCTATCATCATCGCCTTTGGCCACCATTGTAAAGAAAGAGGAGTTAGTATGCTTTACCTTTCCTGTTTTTATGCTTTGAGATTCAACCCGAATACCTACTACCAGGGAAGTGCGGCCCACATAATTTACAGAAGCATGCATGGAAACTAATTCACCCACTTCAACGGGTTCAAGAAATTCCACCCTATCAACGGTAACCGTTACGCAATAATTACCTGCATGTTTGCTGGCTGCTGCATAAGCTACTTTATCCATTAGCGAAAGGAGAGTGCCACCATGTATTTTTCCACCAAAATTGGCGTAGGAAGGAATCATTAATTCAGTAATTGTGGTTTGTGAGTACCGAACGGGTCTTGCTTGTTCTTGCATAGGAGTGGGTTTGATCAGTAAGTTAGGTTATGCACGCAAAGACGCAAAGTGCGCTAAGCTTTATTTCTTCCTTTGAACGTACAAGATTCTTGATTCAAGCTTGTATCGAGTATCCTTGAAACCAGAATCCAATTACACCTTCAACTTCGAAAGTCTGTGAAACCTCACAACCATAGCTGAAGCAGTTAAGGTTAACCCAATCGACAAACCAATCCAAATGCCGTTGGCTCCCATGTTTAAGGGAAAGGCAAGCCAGTAGCCCAATGGTAAGGCAATAATCCAATACGCAACAAAAATTAAGAGTGAAGGGATTTTTACATCCTGGAGGCCACGTAGGGCTCCGGCCGTCACTACCTGAATGCCATCAGAGAGTTGAAAGAATGCAGCAACAATTAATAGCGTAGCAGTTAATTCAATTACAAATTGATCTTCGATGTACAGACTTGGTAAAAAATGTCTTCCGAAAATAAATAGTAATGCCCAGGCCATCATTAGCACAACACTCATACCGATCATAGTGAATGCAGAGCTGCGCATGTTCACAAGATCCTTCTGACCTAAGAAATTTCCCACACGAATAGCTGCGGCTGCACCAAGACCTGAGGTAGTCATGTAACTTATGGTTGCTAAATTAATTGCGATTTGATGTGCGGCTAATGCTGTGGTTCCTATCCAGCCCATCATGATAGCAGAGAAACCAAATGCCCCTGCTTCAAAAATAAATTGCGAACCGGTAGGAAGTCCGATGTGGAGCATTTTGGAAATAAGCGATCGTGAATATTTACCGATTGAAAATCCGGCTTGATAAGCTTGGAATTTTTTTCCAAAATAAACGTAGCCCATCATAGTAAGTGCCATTAAGCAGCGCGCAATTAAGGTAGCCCACCCTGCGCCATTTAACCCTAATTCGGGAAATCCGAAATGACCAAAGATCAACACGTAGTTGAGTACGATATTAACAAGGTTACATCCCACTACAATAATCATGGCAACTCGCGTGCGTTGAAGACCTTCGGCAAATTGTCGATAGGTTTGAAAGATCATAGTAGGAATAATCGATATCGCAATAATGCTGAGGTAAGGAATTGCTAAGGTTACTGCATCTTCGGGCTGACCCATGGAGTGCATGAATGGAATGATAGAAATAATAAGTAGCACCAACATGAAACCGGTTATAAGATTTATTAAGGCACCATTTTTTAACGTGTTAATTATTTTTATTTCGTCATGTGCACCTTCCGCTTGCGCAACTAAGGGAGTAATTGCATACGAAACCCCAATGCCGAAGAAAAGTGGAATTGAAAAAAATACATTTGCGAAGGAAGAAGCGGCAAGAGGTGTAGCTCCTGTCCAGCCTATCATTACACTATCGGCTACACCCGTCATTACTTGTCCGAGCATACTCAACATTACAGGATACGCGAGCAAGAAGTTGGGGCGAATGTGAGGGCAATAATTATTTAGTGTGGACATAATTGATGCAGGATACTCGATCCTTGATGCGGTGGAATAAGTCCAGTATCAAGAAACCAGTATCACTTCTAAATTCCTTTTAATCTAGCAACTTTAAGTATTCCCATCACCGTTAAACTGTCGGTAATTTTTCCATCAAGTACCATTTGTAAGGCTTCCGCGAATGGAAGTTTCCAAACTTTCATATCAGCCTCCGTATCTTCCAATTCATTTTCATGTTGTGTGAGATCCTCTGCTAAAAAAAGAAATCCTTCTTCATCAGAAACTGAATTGCTGAGATACGTACGCTGAATCATTGTCCATTGCTTGGCGACAAGCCCAGTTTCTTCTTTTAGTTCTCGCTTGGCAGATACTAATACATCATCCTGCAACGGGCCACCTCCTTCCGGTATTTCCCAGCTCCACTCATTAAGAGTATATCGCCATTGTCCTACAAGCCATGTATTGTTATCTTGGTCAAGGGCAACAATACCAATAGCGTTGTTTTTGAAATGAACCTTGCCGTAAATTCCATTTCCACCAGCCGGATTAATCACTTGATGCTCCATAACCTGAATCCATTTGTTGTTGTATATTTCTTTTGAGGAAAGCGTTTTCCAGAGATTGTCCATAAGTATGATTGAATTAAAATTCAAGTTTCAAAATTTTATCGACAATCGAACTCAAAGCACTTGAATTTTGAGTTATGAATATTCAAATTTGATTCCGATGTTATTATCGTCCTTTACCTTGGATTTAATTGAAGCAGGCTGCGATGAAGTGGGTCGCGGGTGTTTGGCGGGTCCGGTAGTTGCAGCGGCAGTTATTCTTCCTAAAAATTATACCCACGAATTGCTAACAGATTCAAAGCAATTGAAGAAAGAAGATCGGAAAAACCTAGAACACGATATTATACGAGATGCATTGGCTTGGGCTGTTGCCGAAGTTAGCAATGATGAGATAGATCAGATTAATATCTTAAATGCTTCTTTCAAAGCGATGCATTTGGCGTTGGATAAACTTTCGGTTCAGCCTCAGTTTCTTCTAATTGACGGAAATCGCTTTACTCCTTATCGGGATTTGAAATTTGAATGTGTGATTAAAGGTGATGGTAAATATCTATCGATTGCAGCGGCTTCTGTGTTGGCCAAGAATTATCGCGATGAATTGATGGAGAAATTATCGATCGCGCATCCCGGATATGGGTGGGACACAAATGTGGGTTATCCAACGGAAGAGCATCGAGACGGAATAAGAGAATTGGGAATAACTCCATATCACAGAAGATCATTTCAACTCTTACCAAGTCAACTTGAGTTATTTAATTAATTTGTAAAATGGCAATTAAATTCTTTAAACCTAAGGAGGATAAATTTGATTACAAGGAGTCAAGAACATGTAAGTGTTGTGATAATGTTTTTGAAGGTAGGTATTGTAACGTGTGTGGAGAAAAAGTAATTGAGTCTTATGAAAGATCCTTTTTGGGTTTTCTTGAAAATCTACTTAATGCCTTTACATTTCTTGATGGCAAGTTTATTAGAAGCCTAAGACTATTGATCACTAGGCCGGGACAATTGTCTAGAAATATAGCTAATGGTATACGAGCGCCTTACATGAAAATGATTTCCCTTTTTTTTGTTGCTAATTTTTTTTACTTCCTTTTCCCATTTTTTGATTCATTCAATTCATCTCTTTACTCTCAGCTTAATTTAATGGGTAGTCATAGCGTTCGCGCAAAAGAAATTGTAAAGGTTGAAATCGAAAAGAGGCAGATATCAATGGAGGAGTTTCAAGAGAAATATCAGGCACAATCGACTAATCTATCAAAATTGTTATTGATAACCCTTGTGCTAGCCATGACTGCGATATTAATGATTATAAACTATTCTAAAAGGAATTATTTTTTTGATCATCTTTTGATTTCACTTGAATTTTATAGTTTTCATTTGTTAATCAATATGCTTTTACTGCCATTCATTCTTTTTTTAATAATAAAAATAGCAGGGTTCTTAAATTTAAATTGGAGATTCCTTATGACTGATGAAATTTTCAGTTGGCCAGTTCGTGGACTTATATTTTACTTTCTAGTGCGGTTGGAGAGAACATTTTATACACAAAGATGGATTTGGGCAATTCCTAAAGCACTTATTTTACTTTTTGTTTTTAGAGAGACTGTTAGTTTGTACAGAATGCTTTTGTTTTACATTACAGTTTGGACAACATAATTAATCAAATTTCTCGTGTGTTTAATCTTCTTTGCCCTTAATCAACACCCCACCTATAAGCTTATTGTTGCTGCAAACCGTGATGAGTTTTATGCACGCAAAACTGCGCCTGCATCTTTTTGGAAGGACTATCCAGCTATTATTGGGGGTCGTGATTTGGAAGCATCAGGTACGTGGATGGCTATGAATAAAAATGGCAGGATTAGTTTAGTCACGAACTATCGCGATCCTGCTAACATAAACCCTAATGCACCATCACGCGGTCAATTGGTTTCTAATTACTTAATTAACGACAAATCTCCATCAAAATATTTAATGGCTCTTGAACCAACTGCTAAACAATACAATGGATTTAACCTGCTGGTAGGTTCTCCTGATGAATTGTGGTACTTATCCAATTATAAAGAGAGCATTCAAAAATTAGAAGCAGGAATTTATGGATTAAGCAATCATTTGTTGGATACTCCCTGGCCAAAAGTTGAGCGTGGCAAAGGAAAATTCAGAGAGACAATTTCAACAGATACTCTTGAGCCAGAAGTATTATTTGATTTTTTGCGTGATGAGCAAATAGCGAAAGACAATCAACTTCCAAACACAGGTGTTGGAATAGACCGTGAGCGTGCCTTGTCAGCTATGTTTATTAAAATGCAAGGGTATGGAACACGGTGCTCAACCGTTGTGCTGGTAGATAAAAAAAATTGTGTTTCATATTCTGAACGAGTCTACAACGTAGAGACCTTCGAACACAAAACACAATCCGTTGAGTTTGAAATTACTGAATAACTAATCGCTTAATATCACCCTTAGAACTTCTCAAGGTATAAACGCCAGGTGCTAACGAAGAAATATCTATTTGATTTACTCCGTTTACTTTTAAAACTATAACTCCAAGATTATTTAAAATGATATAATCGCCTTTTCGGTTAAGGGTTAGTGGAGTTCCAATGCTAACTGGGTTAGGATGCATCGATAGCTCTCCACCAAGAGAAACATTCACAGCAATAACTTTTGAATACGTAAACTTCTTATCGAAATCCGTTTGTCTTAATCGATAATAAGAAAGATTTGGATGTGGATTGGTATCAATAAATTCATACTCAGTGGCTGTTTGAATAGTCCCTGCACCATCAATCTCTGCAATGCTTTCAAACTCGGCACCATCAACTGAACGCTGCAGTGTGAAGAAGTCATTGTTTAATTCGGAAGCAGTAACCCAATTAAGTTTTACTTGTTCATTTAAAACCTGCCCGGTAAAGCTTATCAATTCAACTGGTAATGGATTTGATGTAGTCGTAGATCCGAGCGTTATCGGACTAAAACTTGTGATGGGGGCAGAAGTGATCAATGTACCTGCAGTTGCATTGCCTGTAGTTCCTCCATTTCCATGATCTACCCAAGCAGCTCCATTCCATCTAACAACTCGAAGCGTAGGCAAGTTGGTGATGTAAGCACCCGTGCAGTCTGGTGAGTTCCAGCTTAATGTCACATTTACATTGGAAGTTCCTATTGTGCGATCTAATAACCAGTATTCGCAAGAGCTTACTGTTAGGATTCCGGCCGGATATGTAGCTGGTCCACCAAATACTTGACCTGCCTTAAAGTATTCAGCACGGAATGCATGTGTATTTGTTGTGGGAGCAGAAATCGAAATCGGTCTGTAAATTCCATTGTCACCGGTAGGGAAGGAGAAGGCCGCATTACCAATTTTCACAACCGGACCATCAATATGACTTGCATTTGAACCACCGGTTACTGTTGAGCCATTTACAAAGTTGATAATATTTGTAGCTGTTGTGTTAAGCACACCTGTTGTAAAAGTTGCGCTGGTAGTTATACTCGCATCTGTAGCAAGAGTCACTGCATTACCTGATTTGCTCATCAGCAATCTTCTGAATACTGGGGAGGCAGTTCCGCTCTTAATAACATTTTGAGCTGAACTTCCTGCAAACGTAATTGTTCCGTTGTTGGCTCCGAAAGTTATGGGAGAAGCACCATCCACCGTTACATTGCCGTTAAATGTACTGGCAACATTATAGGCAGGTTGTATTGTTCCGCTTGCTTGATTGAAAGTTATGTTTCCTGTAAAGTCATCAGCAGTTGTATTTGCAAATCGGAACACACCTGTTCCTGAATTGGTAAAGGTTGTATTTCCTCCAATGGTGTTTCCTCCAATGCTTGAGTCGGTTGAGGCTCCAGTTTTTATTAATGAGTTGGCTGCACCGTTCAGGATAGATCCATCTAGGAATAATGCTGGTGACGAAACGATAAGTGCACCATTCCAGGTAGCTGATGGTCCACTTCTAAAAGTGGATGAACCAGTAAGTACAATATTTTGAGCAGTAGCACCTGTTTGTGTGAAACGCTGTAACCTTAATTCTCCAGTAGTAAAGCCAGTTCCACCAACAGAAATTGTTCTTCCGGCTGCCAATGTTGCCAAAGCGGCTCCGGCTTCGCTAAAAATTATGCCTGTGCCACTTGTACTATTTACCTGAATGTTTCCATTAAAGGAAGTGGAGCCCTGATAGGTCATTCTAATATTTGAACTACCTGTATTGGTGAGAGTTAAATTTCCATTATAAGTACTTCCTGAAGAAAGTTCTAAAAGCAAATCGGCAGAACCTGAATTGATTAATGTTGTTACTCCATTAAATGTATTGCTTCCATTGGTTCTCAAAAATCCTGAACCACTGTTTTGTATGGTGGTTGTAGAATTAAATGTAGTAAGACCTGTTCCTGTATTGCCTGTTGCCCCGGTTTTTTCAAGTATAGCGGAGCTATTAAATGAACCTCCGTTTATAAATAATTGAGGAGCACGAAAATCCACCGCCCCATTAAAGATTATGGAAGGCCCAACTTGTAAAGCAGCAGTACCAGTTAATATTAAATTTTGAGATGTTCCTCCACTTTGTGTGAATCTTCTAATCCGCAATTCACCATCAAAGAAACCAAGACCTCCTACAGAAATAGTTCTGCCAGAAGCGAGCGTTGCAGTTCCACCTCCGCTTTCGCTGAAATAGATTCCGCCTCCAAAGGTGGAGTTTACAATGAGGTTGCCATTAAAAACAGTTCCAGGGGTATTGTCAGCCATACGAATGGTTGATGAACCTGTGTTAGATAAAGTAAGATCGCCATTAAATGTATCTAGACCAGTTAATGCAAAACGGAACCAACCGCTACCTGAGTTTGCAATGGTTGTTACACCATTAAAAGTATTGCCTCCTGGACTATCATTATTACTGGCACCTGTCTTTTCGAGGTAAGTAATGCCATTGTAGATAGATCCATCCAACGCAAACTGAGGGGAACGAAAATCCAGATTACCATTAAATGTGGTAGAAGGGCCAATGCGTAAGAGCGATGTTCCCGTAAGCAAGAGAGTTTGCGGGGCAGCTCCTATTTGAGTTAATCTTCTAAAACGCAATTCTCCACTGCTAAAACCTAAGCCCCCTGTAAGTAACGAAACCCCATTCGCCAAGGTAGCATCACCTGTAGCATTGTTAGCAAAATAAATTCCACCACTTCCCAAAGTTGATTCGAAGGTAATATTTCCATTGAACTGTGAACCTGTAACATTATGAGCCAAATAAATCACGTTCGATCCTGTGTTTGTAACAATAAGATTTCCATTAAAGATATCAGGTGAATTATTAGCAGTAAGCAAATGACCGCTACCAGAGTTTACTAGTGAAGTAGTGCTGTTAAATATATTGCCTCCGGTTCCAGAGTTACTTGTAGCCCCTGTTTTTTCAAGGTAAGCAGTTCCACTATATGTTGTTCCATTTAATAAAAGTTGAGGGGCACGAAAATCCACATTACCACCAAAGCTTGATGTTGGTCCTAAAGTAAGAATTGCTATGCCTGACAGATTTAATGTTTGAGGTGTTGGACCAACTTGGGTAAAACGCTGTAAGCGTATGTCCCCACTAATTACTCCAGTTGTTCCAACTCCAATGGTTCTTCCGGCAGCGAGTGTAGAAGTTCCATTGCCACTATTGCTAAAATAAATACCTCCACCAAATGTAGAATTGACTTCTATGTTTCCATTGAATTGATTTCCTGCAGAGTTATCGGCTAAACGAATGGTTGAAGATCCTGAGTTGGTAACAACAAGATTCCCATTAAAAATGTCAGGTGAGGTAGAGGCTGTAAGCAGATAACTGCTTCCTGAATTTACGATAGTAGTTGCCTGATTGAAAGTATTTGGACCTGTACCATCATCATTAGTAGCTCCATTTTTTTCAAGGTAAGCGGTACCGTTATAGGTAGCTCCGTTCAATAGTAGTTGAGGCGCTACAAAATTGACATTACCATCAAATCCAGAATCAGGACCAATCCAAAGTCGAGCAGAACCAGTAAGTGAAACATTTTGTGCTATTGCTCCTACTTGAGTAAATCTGCGTAAACGAAGATCACCGACTGAGAAACCAGAACCACCCACTGTTATAGTACCGTTAGTAAAAGTTGCGGCACCACTGGCGTTGTTAGAAAACAAAATTCCATTGCCACTACCGGTGTTATTAACTGTGATGTTGTTATTGAATTGATTACCGGTAACATTGTGAGCCAGGAAAATCCAATTGCTTCCTGAATTAGTTACTGTGAGAGCACCATTAAAAATATCAGGTGAAGAATTGGCTGTCATCAGATATCCACTACCTGAGTCAACCAGGGTTGTTGCTCCATTAAAAATATTTCCTCCATTGCCCTGATCATCTCCAGTTCCATTTTTCTCTAAATAAGTTGCTCCGTTATAAGTAGCACCCTGCAGCAAAAGGCGAGGGGATACGAAATTAACATCGCCATCAAAACTTGAGTTTGGACCTAGCCTCAGCATTGCACCATTTGTGAGAGTGATATTCTCTGGTACCGCACCAACTTGAGTAAACCTATAGAGATTTAAAGAACCACTTGAAAATACTCCTGAAGTGATAGCCCCATTCAAGATTGAACTTGAGCTAGCTCCGCTATTAAAAGTTATTCCCGAAGCTCCTCCATTATTTAGAACTGCTATGTTTCCGTTATAGGTAGAGGTTCCATTAATTCCCATATTAATGGTTGTGGAGGGATTTGAGTTAGTTACGTTTATATTAACGGGGCCACTATACACAGCGGATGACCCTGAGCCATTTAAAAATTGATGGTCACTGCGTATTGTTCCGGCACAATTAATAGTCAAAGCCCCTCCAAACGAAACTCCAGTATTAGTTCCAGCATCTGCAACAAAAAATGAATAAGCATCTGTGCCGGATGATTTATCAGAATTTAAGATTACATCGGATGCAAAAGTTGTAGTTTGGCCTGGATGATTGTGAGCAAAGTAAATTCGATAACTGCCTATGTTATTAAATGTGGTAGAGCTTAAAAATTGATCACGTGTTCCATTTCCTAATAGCAGGTAGCCCGAACCACTATTTGTAATTGTGGTTACTCCTGTAAATGTATTTCCACCAGTTCCGACATCGTTGGTAGTTTCCGTCTTTTCAAATGATCCAGTGCCTTGATAGACACAGCCATTTAGATAAAGTTGAGGCGCAATGAAATTAACATTTCCATCAAATTCAGAGTCTGGTCCAACTCGTAAAGCAGCTCCATTTGTAAGTGTTAGATTATGATTGATTGATCCAACCTGATTGAATCGATATAAATTTAAAGATCCACTGGAGAAACCACCAGCAATTGCGATGCTTCCATTCAATGTTGAGCTTGCTGAGGCGGTGTTATTAAAATTAATTCCGGCAGCCCCTCCTGTGTTGGTTACCGTAATATTTCCATTATAGGTGGAGACTCCATTTTGACCCATCGTAACAACTGTGGATGGATCAGTGTTGGTCATATTAATAACTACTGGCCCATTGAATGTAGCAAGAGATCCATTTCCATTTAGAAATCTAAAATCACTCCGGAGGGTGCCGGCCACATTTAGGGTAAGCGTTCCACCAAAAATCACTTCTGTATTTGTTCCATCACATACAAAGAAAGACCAAGGATCGGTTCCGCCACTCTTGTTTGAATTAAGTGTGACATTGTTGGCAAAAGTTGTTGCTTGTCCACCATGATTATATGCAATTCGGATTCGATAACTTCCTGTATTATTAAAGGTAGTAACATCTCCAAAGGAATCAGCATTCGTGTTGCCCATGAAAATTTCTCCGGAACCACTATTCGTAATTGTTGTTATTCCCTGAAAGATATTTCCACCCAAACTATTGTTATCAGTTGCTCCCGTCTTCTCGATGGTTGCTGTGCGCTTATACGTTGCTCCGTTTAAATAAATCTGTGGAGAATTAAATGTTACATCACCATCAAAAGATGAATCGGGACCAACGCGTAGTATCGAACCATTTGTAAGTGATAAGTTGTGTGCAAGAATTCCAATTTGTGTAAAGCGATATAAATTCAACGACCCACTCGAGAATCCACCAGCAATAGAAAGTAATCCATTGAGTGTAGAGCTTGCTGCAGCATTGTTGTTAAATGTTATACCTCCAGCGCCTCCCGTATTTGAAACAGTAATATTTCCATTGTATGTAGAGGTTCCGTTTTGTCCCATTGTAATTGTTGTTGAAGGATCAGAATTTGTAATACTTACATTTGTCGTATTACTATAGGTTGCCGATGATCCCGTTCCATTAAGTAACCTGAAATCACTCCTAATACTACCACTGCAATTGATTGTTACCGTCCCACCAAAAGAAATTGCAGTTGTTCCATTCTCAGCGATAAGATAAGACCATTGATCAGCCCCGCCTGACTTATTTGAATTTAAGACTAAACTTGAAGCAAAGGTTGTTGTTTGTCCAGAGTGATTATGGGCAAAGTAAATCCTGTAACTGCCCGTATTATTAAAGGTAGTTGCGGCATTGAATTGATCGCTGCTCCCGTTACCGGTCATTAAATAGCCACTACCACTATTAGTTATTGATGTTACTCCACTAAAAACATTTCCTCCTGAACCTGCATCATCCCCAGCTCCAGTTTTTTGAAGCGTTGCAGTACCATTAAAAGAAACGCCATTTAGATAAAGCCTTGGTGAAGTAAAAGTTGCATTACCACCAAACACCGATCCATTTGTCATAATCAATGTTGATGATCCTGTTAGGTTTAGAGTATTTGCGGATGATCCATTTTGAGTAAAGCGACTAAAAGAAAGTGTACCATCGCTGAAAGTACCATTGCTAGTTGAGAAACCTGCCCCTTGAGTTACTGTTCCATTTGAATTTCCAAAATAAACTCCACGACCATTTGTTGAACTAACAGTGATATTCCCATTTACTGTCACATCTCCATCATTTGCTATGATGATTCCAGAAGCAGTATTGCCATTTGTACAATTGAGGATAAGATTTCCATTAATAGTTGCTGATGATCCAGCGTTTCTCGCAATTATATTATTTACAGCACCAGAAGCAGTTCCACCATGGTTAACAGTAAGTCCATTATTGAATAGATTTCCTGTTGAATTTATTCCTATTTGAATACGGTAAGTGCCCGTGTTGTTTAGCGTAACTGCACTATTAAAGACATCAGGATTTGTGTTAGCTAATACCAATTCATCAGAACCACTATTAGTAATGGTGGTTACGCCTTGAAAAGTATTTCCGCCATTACCACTATCACCATTGGCACCTGTTTTCTCAAGAGTAGCTGTTCCGCTAAACGTGCCTCCATTCATAAATAATCTTGGTGCTCGGAAGTTCACATTCCCGCCAAAGGCAGCATCAGGCCCAACGTCTAACCTTGCTGTACCGGTTAATGTATTCAGTGTTTGTGACGTTGCACCAAGCTGAGTGAATCTCTGTAAACTTAAAATACCAGAACTATAAGCACCACTTATTGAAATGGTTCGTGTAGCAGCTAACGAGGAACTTGAGTTTGTGTTACTATTAAAATAGATCCCATTAGAGCCTCCGCTATTGGTAACAATTATGTTTCCGTTATACGTTGATGTTCCATTTACACCCATTGATATAGTTGTATTGGCATCTGAATTAGTGCTGTTGATAGTTACAGTTCCTGCATAGGTAGCAGTCGAGCCAGTTCCTTGCAGGATGCGATGATTACTCTGAAGAGTACCAGCACAATTGATAGTAAGACTTCCATCAAAGGAAACACTAGTATTTGCTGATTCAGCAATAAAAAATGACCACCCGTCTGCACCGCCAGTTTTGTTTGTGTTTAAAATAACGTTTGAGGCAAATGTGGTTGTTTGGCCTGAATGATTGTGTGCAAAATAGAATCTGTAACTTCCATTATTGTTAAATGTAGTTTGTGCATTGAATTGATCTCGATTGCCATTCCCTAATAAAATTTGGCCACCCCCTAAATTTGTGATCGTTGTTACTCCATTGAAAATATTGTTTCCGGTGCTATTATCGTTGTTATTATCAGTCTTTGTAACAGTAACGGTTCCATTAAAGGTAGAGCCATTAAAAAATATTCGTCCCGTTGAACCATTTACATCTGCGCCAAAGGTTGTGCCACTGAATGTTGTAGTTGTTGTTGTGTTTAGTGTTACCGCAGCTGCAGCACCTCCATTATTTATGGTTCCGGTGGCGAAGGTGTTAGTTCCAGTAGTGGTAAGATTAAATCCATTAATGTTAATAATACCTGTATATCCATTTACAGTAATTCCAGCTACATTAGGGGCAACATCAAGCGTACAATTGCCAAGGCCAGAAGCGTTGAAAGTTACAAGGTCGCTAGCACCAGGAACAGAAGCTCCGCCTGCTCCGCCAGATGTGGTTGACCAGTTCGCAGTATTATTCCAATTGGAGGGAACGGCAGAAACCCAGAAGCGTTGCGCCAATGCGTTTTGGCTTAAAGAAAGTGCCGCAATGAATAGGAGGTAAGTAAGTAAGAGTTTTTTCATGAACTGGTTAACTAAACATCTCAAAAATAAGGTTTTATACCTCTCAATTACGTATTGTAACATGTACTTTTTTTTGGATACTTAAACTTTAACAGAAAAATTGAGAACTAACAAAATACCCTTTCTTCTAAAACTTGTTCGATGGATTTTTCCAAAGCTTGAACTGGTTTCCACTAAACTGGCAGTAAGCTATTTTGAGAGGATATTTTTTACACCGCTTCGATATAAAACTCCTTATAAAGAGATTGAATTTGAATCTTCTGCTCATCTCTTTGATATTGATTGGAAACAAAGGATTCAAGGGTACGAATGGGGTGATTCATCCAAACCTTATGTTTTGGTAATTCACGGATGGGCAGGCAGGGCAACTCAGTTTCGAAAATTTATACCCGCATTAATTGAAGACGGATATAGTATTGTTGGCTTTGATGGTCCTGCCCATGGCAGATCAGAAGGAAAGAAAACGAATCTATACGAGTTTGAAGAAGTCCTTAAGAAAATCGTTGAGATGAAAGGAGCACCCGTGGCAGTAATCGCTCATTCTTTTGGTGGCGGTGCAGCATTGTATGCAATTATGCAGGGATTGCCGGTTAAGAAGCTAATAAATATTGCAAGCCCAACAATAGCCGATGAAATAGTAAAGTCTTATTTGAATGCGATTGACGGATCGTGGAAAACCGGTATTGCCTTTAAAAAATTGATTCATAAGGAATATGGAAAACCATTCGAGGAGTTTACGGCTATGCATTTCATTAAGGAAATTAAAGATCTTGACCTATTGCTTGTGCATGATGCAGATGATAAGGATGTATTGATCAATCAGGCCGAAGAACTAATAAAAGTATATCCAAAAGGAAAGTTAATTACCACCCATGGTTTGGGTCATAATCGGGTTTTGAAGGATGATAAGGTAATCTCTGCATGTCTGGATTTTATCAGGAATTGACCAAATACCTGTAACTTATGTTCTTTAAGTACGTCTCAGTAAAAGAATTTGACATCTTTAGCCGTTTATCCTGTTAAAATCAACTTTTAGTTAGATTTTTGAAACTTAATTTAGAATATCAAGTAAAAAGGGGGACGGATAAACTTTAATCCCGTTTTCACATCGTTAATAAAAGACACTATGCCTAATATCATTAAGACAACCAACATTAAGAAAGTGTATAAAATGGGTAATAACATTGTTAATGCCCTTCAGGATGTGTCAATCTCAATCGAAAAAGGTGAATATGTTGCGTTTATGGGTCCATCAGGCTCTGGAAAATCAACACTTATGAATATTGTTGGCTGTCTGGATACACCCACAGCGGGTGAATATTCACTTAACAACCAGTTGGTGAGTGATATGACGGAGAACGAATTGGCGATGGTTCGGAATAAAGAAATTGGGTTTGTATTTCAAACGTTTAACCTGTTGCCTCGCGCCTCTGCCCTTGAAAATGTGGCGTTGCCTTTAATTTATGCTGGGTATAGTAAAAGTGAACGCGATGAAATGGCTATGGGTGCACTTGAAAGCGTTAGTCTGGGTGATCGCTATCACCATAAACCAAATGAATTATCAGGTGGTCAGCGTCAGCGTGTTGCCATTGCAAGAGCACTCGTAAATAACCCATCCATCATTTTGGCCGATGAGCCAACCGGTAACTTAGATTCCAAGACTTCATATGATATCATGAATCTCTTTCAGGAATTACATGATAAAGGCAATACCATTATCATGGTGACTCACGAGGATGATATTGCACACTATGCCCACCGCATCATTCGCCTAAAAGATGGTTTGGTTGAGTGGGATCATAAAAACGACAATGTAACCCGGGGCGAACCTGTAGAAGCCCATTAAAATTCAGATCAAATTCAAAGTACCTCGGTATTTTGAATATTAATCTTGAATTTTAAGTCATGAAGATTTATACAAAGACCGGTGATGACGGCACCACTTCACTTTTTGGTGGAAAGCGAGTTTCCAAAGCAGATTTACGCATCGATACCTACGGCACTGTTGACGAATTAAATTCATGGATAGGAGTATTGCGCGATCAATCAGTTAATCGATCCCGAAAGGAAATCTTAATTGAGATTCAGGATCGACTCTTTACTATTGGCTCAACACTAGCGACTGAACCAGGAAATACAAAAGTGAAGATTCCATTGCTGACAGAGGGCGACATCGAATTTTTAGAAAAGCAAATGGATAAGATGGAGTTGGCCTTGGAACCCATGCGATTTTTTGTTTTGCCTGGGGGCGATGAGGCAATATCATTCGGGCATGTAGCTAGAACTGTTTGCAGAAGGGCCGAACGTTTGGCAATAGCTTTAAATCAGTCGGAATCTGTAAATGAGTTAGTAATAAAATACCTGAATCGCCTGTCCGATTATTTGTTCGTGCTGTGCAGAACGATGACACACGAATTAAAAGCTGAAGAAACTCCCTGGAAACCAAGAATGTAGTACAATCCTCAGTTTTAGCCTAACGGATGTTAGTCCATTTTTCATTTTAATGTTAACTTTGCGGTTCGAATTTCAAACTAATAGGTAATCATGGTCGACACACTTAAAATTTCCATTACTCAGGTAGCAAAATCACGGCTAGCGGACACAGATTTTTCTAATCTTCCTTTTGGTAAGGTTTATACCGATCACATGTTTTTAGCTGATTATAAAAAAGGTGAATGGCAAAACTTTAGAATTGTTCCTTATGGGAGTATGCAGATAAGTCCGGCAACACCAGCGCTGCATTATGGTCATTCTATTTTTGAAGGTATGAAAGCGTACGCATCTTCATCAGAAAAAGAAGCGCTGATTTTTAGACCGCTTGAGAATTGGAAACGAATGAATATTTCTGCTGAACGTTTGTGTATGCCGAACATTCCAGAGGATTTATTTATGGAAAGTATCTCGACTCTTATTGAGTTAGATCGGGCATGGATTCCAAAAGCAGAAGGTAGTTCGTTATATATTCGTCCGTTTATGTTTTCTGCCGATGAGTTTATTGGCATTCGACCTTCCGAAGATTTTACATTCATGGTAATCTTAAGTCCAACAGGGCCTTATTACTCAGCTCCCGTAAAGGTGAAAATAGAAACTCATTACACACGTGCAGTGCAAGGTGGAACAGGCTATGCGAAAGCTGGTGGTAACTATGGTGGGGCAATTTATCCGGCTAAGTTAGCACAAGATGAAGGTTATCATCAACTGATTTGGACGGATGGCAAAACCCACGAATACATTGAAGAGAGTGGAACCATGAACGTCATGTTTGTGATTAATGATGTTTTGATCACACCACCGTTGAGTGATTCTATATTAGCAGGAATTACCCGAAAGAGTGTTTTAGAATTAGCACGTAGTTGGGGTGTTGCTGTGGAGGAACGAAAAATTTCGGTGAAGGAATTAGTTACAGCACTCGAGCAGAACAAAGTACAAGAAGCGTTTGGTGCAGGAACTGCAGCTACTATTGCTCATATTGAATTAATTGGGTTCGAAGGAAAGAACTACACGTTACCTGCAATTGAGAAAAGAAAATTTGCAAATAAAGTATTCAATGAATTGGAGAATATTAAAAGAGGCAATGCCCCTGATCCTTTTGATTGGATTTATAAAATTTAGCCTTACTTCAAAAGCGAGCATTGCTCGCTTTTTTGTTTCTTGCAGATAAATGAAGGGTAAATTGAATTTTTTTTTAAGAGTATTGCTGATGTTAGTCTTCACTATTTCAGCAACTTCGTTGAGCGCGCAAAAGCAATTAGTACTGCTAAAGCGTGGAGATGTAGTCACTCGCTTTACAGAGGGTGATTACATGCGGGTTAAACTTAAAAATAATAAGTTTGCTGAAGGTCTTGCTGTTCAGTTTACAGATGTTTCAATCATAACTTTAAACGATACCATTCTTTTTTCTTCAATCTATAAGATCAATGCAAAAGGTCACCGGAAGCCAAGTGGGTTAAATAAGTTGGGTACTGTACTTATGATCGCAGGCATTGGTTATTTTGTAATTGACCAAGTCAACACACTTTTTTTTGTAGAAGGACAAAGTGGAATTGATGAAGGTGTTGCGATAACATCGATAAGCTTAGTCACTACAGGTGCTGCACTTCGATTTATTCGAAGCCCTTATCAAAAGTTGCGTGGCTTATCACTGCGGACTATTGATCCGAGTTCACGCTACTATCGCTATGATTGAGCCCGTAAGGGTATCATATTTCAGTCTATCCTATTAACTTCGCGCAGAATTTATTTTTAGTGTATGACCATCGAACAATTAAAGGACCTAAAAGCCCGTGTTGCCGCCCTCAGGCGGTATCTTTGACTACGACCGCAAAATCGTAGAAATAGAAGACGAAGAACGAATTACCCACCAAGCCTATTTCTGGAATAAGCCTAAAGAGGCGGAAGTAATCCTAAAGAACATTCGTACCAAGAAAATTTGGACAGACGCATTTAGTCAGGTCAATAAATTGGTTGAGGACTTGGAAGTACTCAATGAATTTCATGAAGCAGGCGATGTATCGGAAGAAGAACTTGACAAAGAGTTTGCTAAAGCTGCGAAGACTGTTGAGGAACTTGAGTTTAAGAAAATGCTGAGCAAAGAGGAAGACCAACTCAGCGCAGTGCTTGAAATTAATCCGGGTGCAGGGGGTACAGAAAGTAATGATTGGGCTGATATGCTTAACCGCATGTATATCATGTGGGGGGAGAAGAGTGGCTATAAAGTTTCACAAATAGATTATCAGGCTGGTGAAGTAGCGGGTATTAAATCTGCAACATTAGAAGTGGAAGGTCCTTTCGCGTATGGCAAACTAAAATCTGAAATTGGTGTTCATCGTCTGGTGCGTATTTCACCGTTCGATTCAAATCAACGCAGACATACTTCGTTCGCTTCTATTTTTGTTTATCCAAAGGTTGACGATACCATTCAAATTGAAGTGAACCCGGCTGATGTAGAAATACAAACCTCACGTTCAGGTGGTGCCGGTGGGCAGAACGTAAACAAAGTGGAAACAAAAGTTCAGCTAACACACAAGCCCAGTGGAATTGTTATTGTGTGTCAGGTAGAAAGATCGCAGCATGCAAATCGCGAACGTGCAATGCAAATGCTAAAGTCAAAACTATATCAGCGCGAAATGGAAAAACGCAACGCTGCGCGCGACAAAGTGGAGGCCGGAAAAATGCGAATAGACTTTGGTTCACAAATCAGAAACTATGTGTTGCATCCCTACAAGCTTGTGAAAGATGCACGCACAGGGGTTGAAAGCCACGATGCACAAAGTGTGTTGGATGGAGATCTTGATGAATTTATTAAAGCGTATTTATTGGAGGATCAGGAGTCTTCTTCTGCTAAACAGTGATCGGTTTTCAGTAGTCAGTATTCGGTAAATCAGGAATTATGGAATATGTAGGCAGTTATAAAGAGTTGGAGGTTTACAAGGCTTCAAGACAATTGTCTAAAGAAATTTATTCTCTAACCAAAAATTTTCCAAAAGAGGAAATGTATTCTCTCACAGATCAAATCAGAAGATCATCTCGTTCAGTGGGCGCACAAGTTGCTGAAGCTTGGGCAAAGAGAAGGTATGAAAAGCATTTTGTGAGTAAACTGACTGATTCTGATGGCGAACAACAGGAAGCGCAACATTGGATTGAAACAGCTCTGGATTGTGGCTACTTGACTGTAGAGATTGCAGAAAGCCTTCTTAAGCAATGTAGTTCAATAGGCAAGATGCTTAATTCTATGATAACAAAGTCAGCTTCTTTCTGTAAATCCAAAGTTTAAAAAATTAACTTAATCTACAAGACCGCCCACCGAATACTGATTACCGATTCACTCAATACCATTCTACCGATTACTATTCACACTTTGCAAAAAATCTATACATCCTCGTTCTGGCTTCTTTGCGTAAGTGCGCTGTTATTTTTTGCGAGTTTCAATATGATTATTCCGGAGTTACCAGAATACCTGACTTTGCTGGGAGGAGCAGAGTATAAGGGATTAATCATTTCATTATTTACAATCACGGCAATGGTGTCGCGACCATTTAGTGGCAAGCTTGCTGATAAAATAGGTCGTGTGCCTGTTATGATTTTTGGTGCTGTTGTTTGTTTGGTTTGCAGTCTCTTCTATCCAATTATTACAACACTCGCAGGTTTCTTTCTTCTAAGGCTTGTTCATGGTTTCTCGACTGGCTTTACACCCACCGGAACTACTGCATATTTAGCTGACATTGTTCCGGCATATAAAAGGGGAGAGGCAATGGGTTTGTTGGGAACTGCCACTGCCGTGGGAATGGCCGGTGGACCTGCGCTTGGTGGGTTAATTGCAAATCAATTTGGATTGGATGCCATGTTCTATTGTTCATCATTTCTAGCATTTATTTCAATTACCATTCTACTTACTACACGAGAGACATTAAAAGCTAAAGAGAAATTTTCCATCACTCATCTTAAAGTAAAGAGGGAAGATTTTTTTGAACCTCTCGTTTTAGCGCCTTGCCTGGTTATGGTACTCACTGCTTTTTCATATGGTGCTGTCTTTACTATCATTCCCGACTTTGGTCAATTTGTTGGGATTAAGAATAAAGGATTGCTGTTTACTTTTCTGACGGTTGCTTCCTTAGTCATTCGCTTATTAGCCGGTAAAGCATCAGATCGATATGGACGTGTACCCGTTCTTCGCATTAGTACATTTTTTGTTTTGTTGTCTATGTTAGTGATTGGTACAGCAGCAACCTCGTTTCAATTGATAATTGGAGTGACCTTATACGGCTTCGCTCAAGGCTCAACATCGCCAACCTTACTGGCATGGGCTACTGATTTAAGTCATGAGGGATTCAAAGGACGGGGTATTGCCTCCCTTTATATCTTTATGGAATTAGGAATTGGATTAGGCGCATTTCTTTCCGGTTTACTTTACGCAAATGATTCATCACGATTTTTTATCACCTTTCTAGTAAGTGGCTTATTAGGGTTGCTGGCGCTGATTTATTTATTAATGAGACCACGTCTTGTAAAAAAATTAATATGAAGAAGGTAACATTATATGCGGTTGCTCTTGTGTTTGCTGCAGAACTTAGTGTTGTCACATTAAATTTGTCGACCCTCAATTTTGTGGTAAAGCCAATGATCATGATTTCATTGGCTGCTTATTATTTAGTAAACGCAAAACAACGAAGTACTCTTTTTCTGGTTGCGATATTTTTTTGTTGGGTTGGTGATGTGATGCTACTATTTAAGCCTGAACTATTTTTTATGGGTGGACTCGTTGCTTTTTTAACTGGTCATGTACTTTATATTTTGTGTTATCAACAAATGCGATCTAATGCATCGCCTAACATTTTACTGGGTCCTCAAAAAGTTCGGTTTGCCTTGCCTATTGTGTTGGCCGGAACAGGATTGGTTGTTGTGTTGTATCCGGTGCTAGGTAACTTAAAAATTCCAGTGATGATTTATGCATTGGTGATTACTGTCATGGCGTTGCAGGCACTTTTTCGGTTTGGGTATACAAGTAACAAAAGCTTTACGCTGATTTTTGTTGGTGCCATTCTTTTTATGATTTCAGATTCTTTGTTGGCCATTAATAAATTTCTGATGCCTATTCAGTTCGCTTCTGTTTACATTATGACAACTTATATGGTTGCCCAATATTTAATTGTGGAGGGAGTGATAGCTCACACTAATCAAAAATAAAAAGCAACCCAGATTTTGAGTTGCTTTTTATCTATAGATAGTCTTTATCTATTTAAACTCCTGAATCACTTTTAAGCTTTCTCACTTTTCCGCTTCCGGATGAATGACTGTTTACCTGGCTTGGGCTGCCTTTGTAGGAAACACTACCACTACCGGAGATGTTTGCTTCTAATTCACTCTTTACGTTGATTTGAACATCACCTGAACCTGAAATCCGAACCTCGCATTTTTCAACTTCTAAATTGGCAGCACGCACTTCACCTGAACCACTAATCGTTGTTTTAATCATGCGGGCAGTACCGCTCGCTACAATTTTACCCGAACCCGAAATGTTAATATCGGCACGATCGGCAATGTTGCCAGCATAATTCACTTTGCCTGAGCCACTCACTTTGCTTTCTAACGATCTACAATTTCCTTGCACATCAATGTCTCCTGAACCTGATACATTCGCCTCCATCATTCCACTTGCATTTACTTCTATACGCAAGTTGCCAGATCCACTAACATTCAAATCAAGATCACCAGTCTTGAGCAATCCATCACTTACTAAATCGCCCGATCCGCTTACGCTAATCGCTTCAATATCCTTAACGGTGATATAGACAGTAATTTTTTTGTTGTCCCAATCTCTCCAAATTCTCCAACCATCTTCACGGCCAATACTAAGGCGGCTGCCACTAACTTCCGTTTCAATTTCTGAGAGTACGTCACTATCACCTTGCAATTCAACTTTCTGCACGGATCCTTGCTTTATGTAAAGTTTGCCAGGAACCCGAAAGGAAATCTTTGTGAAGGTGTCAACATTTCTGGTTTCTTTGTTTTGAGCCAACACTAATGTGAAGGCAAAGAGTAACGTAAGTGAGGTTGTTAGTATCTTTTTCATAATTATTTATTTCTGTTTAACAGACTACCAAATGGGCTTGAGGTTGCCTCGTTGTTAAGATTTTTTATCTGAAACCTTATTTCTTTCTTTAGGACGTAAAAAATAGAGTTTACGTTGCAGATGGCAGTCTTTTCTTTTCGTACGATTCAACTACATTCTGAAGGTTTATACAAGGAATCGGGTAGTAAATTTTTGGCTTTTGCCTATCCAGTCACTTCAGAAGAGGAGATTAGGTCTAAAATTGAGGGCTTAAGGAAAAAATATTTTGATGCCACTCATCATTGTTTTGCCTGGGTGCTTGGCGCTGATAAAGCTAAATTTCGCGCAGTGGATGATGGCGAGCCAAATCATTCCGCTGGCGATCCCATTATCGGACAGATTCGATCAAAAGAGCTAACAAATGTGTTGGTTGTTGTAGTTCGATATTTTGGTGGCACAAAGTTGGGGGTTGGGGGATTAATTCAGGCGTATAAACTTGCAGCTGCAGAAGCATTGAATAATGCAATCATTATTGAAGAAGATGTCACGGAGAAATTTTTGATCCGGTATCCATATGATGAGACTTCGGAGGTAATGCGATTGGTGAAAGAATTTGATATAAAAATCCTAAAACAGGAATACCTAGAAGACTGCATTTTAGAGATTGAGGCAAAAGTTATTAATAAAGATTCTTTGCTCACTAAAATAGAATTGCTACAGGCACTCAGTCATAAAATAACTTTTGAGGGAGTTTAAAAAGACTTTGAAATAAGAGTCTTATTTAAGGCAGTAACTTCTTATTGATCTCCAAACACACCCAGGCATCGGTGGCTGCATAACTGGAAGAAATTCACCAAATTTCTTTTGAAGGCATCTTGATCAGGGTCTTATCTAACCCCGGTTAAATCTGAAGAACTTCTGGTAAACACTGTGTTTCCGAAAATGCTATCGTGATGTGCTTCCTTTTCAAATTCTACGAAGAGATGACCATCAATAAGAATTTTAGGGTTTATGCTTAGAAGAAGAATTTCGCGATACACTTTCTTTTGCACGGAGGCATCAACCCCTCTTTTTTTTCGAATATTCTTTAAATAAGTATAAGTATTTGACAGAAGAATAAACGGATAAAATATGATTAGAAGTAGTAATGAAGTTGTTTTAATTCGTGTAAACTGAATGTGCTTGATTTTAAACCCAGATAGTTTTGCCAGCACCCGTAGTTTTTGAATACCAATTAAAAAAATATGTCCAAAATAAATCTCGTTTGTTTGATCTTTGGTGTTCATCCAGATTGAATCAATTTCATTAGGTGGCATATAACTATTAAACCGTTCGCTT